>JADKGZ010000012.1 GCA_016722025.1 Acidimicrobiaceae bacterium | reverse complement strand
CTTGACCGTGTTGGCTCGTGTGGGCAGGCTGGCGGGATGAGTGCTTCGTCGGCGTCGGTCCCAGTTGACCCGGTGGCCGTGATGCTCGACGGTCTCCTCGCCGACGTTCATCTTGATGAGTTGCATGCTCTTGTCGGCGAGTCCGTTGGCTTCGGCTCGAATCGTGATGCACGGGGGCTGTTGGACCTGGCCGCGTTGGCGTTCTTGGCGTGTGGTGCGACGTCGGCCGACCCGTTGGAGTTCGATGAGCTCGAGAGCCGGTATCTGCCTGAGTCACCGGTGAGGGGCAACGTCGCGCATCAGAAGCGCCGGTATGCGCTGACTGCTGCGGTCTTGATCGCTTCGGGTGTCGAGCCTGAGGACACGTCGTGGTGGAAGGCCGACGACTTGTGGTTGTACGCGTTCGACGCGGTCGTCGTGTTCGTTCGTGCTGCGTCGGAGCGTCGGCAGTTGCCGATCGCGACGATCTGCATAGCGCTCCGAGATCAGACCTGACGCACGTGCCACCTCTTGCGGTCGGCGTTGGAAGGGTGTCGCGTTGATGGGCTTCCCACCCGTTTCACCTTTGGAGGCTTTGTCATGTCCGACTCGACCGGGGTGCTCGTTCGCACCCGTGACGATGATCTGTTCACCAACCCCGAGGCCCTCGCACTGACAGGGTTCCTGGCCGGCTACTCCGGGCTCACCCGTGAGGCCTACGCTGGATCTTCGCTTGTACGCGGCTTGGGTCACCACGGCAGGGATGCGCCTCTTTGAAGTCCGTCGCGCGCACATCGAGGCGTTCGCCCGTGACATGGAAGCCCACGGCCGGGCGAGGGCGACGATCGCCCGCCGCCTGGGGACAATCGTCTGCTTCACCGGTACGCCGAACAAGAGGGTCTCATCGAACACTCCCCAGCAGTGCACGTGCGGCGACCGAAGATGGACTACGAGTCCCACGCCATCGGCCTGGACCGCAACGAGATCGGCGCGATGCTCGTCGCCGCCGGGCTCGCCGGCGCACGCGACCACGCCCTGATCTCGCTCCTCGCGCTGAACGGGCTGCGCGTGTCCGAAGCGATCGGCGCCCGCATCGAAGACCTCGCCCTCGAACGAGGACACCGCACCCTGACCGTGCTCCGCAAGGGCGGTAAGACCGTCACCATGCCCCTCGCACCACGCACCGCCCGTGCGATCGACCTGGTCATCGGTGAACGGTTCGAGGGGACCATCCTCTACGGCAACGACGGAGGACTTCTCGACCGGCACGCCGCCGCCCGCATCGTCAGGCGCATCGCCAAGGCCGCCGGGATCAACAAGCACATCGGCCCGCACACCCTGCGCCACGGGTTCATCACCGCCGCCCTCGACGCTGGTGTCCCGCTGCGCGACGTCCAAGAAGCCGCATCCCACGCAGACCCGAGAACCACAATGCGGTACGACCGAGCACGCGTATCACTCGACCGTCACGCCACCTACATCGTGTCCACCTTCATCGCCGGCGCCGCCCGCTGACGCCGGGCCGCACATAACACGCGAACAGAACCCCTTGCGCGAAGCGCACATAGCGGGCAATCTGCTCGGGTGCCAATGACGAGCTTCCCCGAGCTGCACGAGTTAATTTGGCTGTTCGAGTCGGAGCCGACAATCCCGGAGGAGAATCCCGGCTGGCCGATCAACCCGGCCACCTTCGAGACCGAACGGGGACGGTGGCGCGTTCGATGCGTGATCGCTCCGTACGACTACACGGTGACCATCCGATGCCAGATCGAGGGCGAAGACGCGATCGAAGTCAATCTTTTGGAGAACGTCGATGAGGTCAAGCTCGATCGGACTCACGAGGCCGAAGCGCTGGTCGTTGTGTGCCGCACTGACTCCTTGCTGCGACCAGTACGTCTACAACTGAAACCGCGAGTGCATGTCGTCATCGAGACCGAGCTGCCCTGGCAGCGTGCCTAACTGCCGCTCTGCTCGCTGGACAGCCGGCTCGTCTTCAGGCAGAGTGCGGCTCCTGTGACAACTGATCGGCTCAGCGCGCAATACCCCTCGGTCGCTGGGGCGATCGAGGTTCTACCGACCGATCGTCTTGGTGATGTGGTGCGGGTGGTGGCCTTCGCCGCTGCAAGGTCGTGCGGTGTCGACGAGAAGTGCCGAAATGCAGTTGATCCGGGTGCTCTGGTGGACAGCTTGGATGAGGCTGCATGGGCGGCCCAAGAGGACGGCGATGGCGCCCGTTACGAGGCCGCCTTCCGTCAAGCGCGAGCAGCGGACGCATGGGTGCGATCAATGGGGTCCATCGACCGGATGTCTGCGTCAGAGGCGATGTACGAGGCGATCCACGCCTTCGGGGGTGGCGCCCAGGCCGAAGCTGTCGTTGCGCGCCTCCTTCACACCTAACTGCCGATAGGTCGCGGGACTAACGTCGTCTGCTGCGGGCATTAGGGTCGGCCCCGTGGCCACGTGGACGGAACGATTGAGACCACGATCGACCGAAGGTGATGTCTACCGAGACGAATGGGTTGAGCAGTTCGAACTCATCTTGGACGGCGCTGGCATTCTCATTGCATTCCTGAGCGCGCTGAGGTTCGTCGCCGGCGGTGAGTGGCTGGCGGCCGCAGGGTTTCTCACCATCCTCGCTGCGATGATCGTGGCCGCCCGTTTCGTGTTCTTCCGGCCGCACCTTGTCGTCGGCGACACCGTTCTGGTGCTGGCTGGTGTACTCCGTACTCGACGCATCCCTGTCGCCGAAGTACGAAAGGCAGTTGCTTCCAAGGGTGCCCTGAAGTTGACACTGACTGATGGCGACGAGGTCCATGTGCCTGGACACTTCCTCTGGATCCACGCTCGCGGTGATTGCTATGCGTACCTGGCTCAGACGATCAACGCTCGGATTGCCTCACCAACGATCGCGCCCGATGCTGGCGCCGACGCCTAACCGCCGCTCTGCTCGCTGGACAGTGCGGGCCACGCCAGCTCAGAAGTCGTTGCCTTCTTGAAGTCTGGGCCTGTTTGGCCGAAGACCTCCTCGCCGATCGACAACGAACTGTCACTCTGGTGCGAGTTGGTCGTAGACAACTTCAACCCGAATCGCTGTGTCGGATTCACCGAGGCGCACGTAGATCGACCTCTCGATGATCGCCAAGAACTCTTCGCCCGTTCGCCAGCGATGTATCAGGAATGTGTCAATCCGCCGCACACCGGCCTTTGTTTCCGAGTGCTGCCCCGTCTGCGTAGTTCTCGAACACCCCTACTCAGCTGGGCTTTTACGGCATCAGGCAACACAGGGCAACACGAACGGAAACGGCTCCAGCCTGCTTTGGGAGCAGGAGGCCGGGAGTTCGAGTCTCCTCTCCCCGACCAATTGGTGCCGCTGTGTTGCCGACACAGGCTCGGTGTTGCGTACAGGGGATCCTCCCGGTGACGGGCAGCGCCGGAGTGAGTAGGTTTCGCCACATGGCACCTGATCCAGCGCACCTCGACGACCCGTTCGACACCTCCGACGAGCTGATGGCCGAGGCCGCAGCGATGGAGGAGCGCGCCGGCCGACGACGGCAGGACTCGATCGACGAAGCGCATCGGCAGGTGACGCCGGAGGGGATCGAGCACACCACCGAATCCCGCGCCGTCAAACTCGCGGAGCACGAGGCAACGCTCGCTCGCGCCGAGGCGAAGGAGTTCCGCACCAGGGCGGTCACCCTTGCCGACCAACAGAGCGAGATGCTGACGAAGGCCGACGCGTTGGAGGCCGCCGGCGACACCGCCGGGGCGAGTGAACTGCGCGAGGAGGCGCTCGGCATGATGGAGGTCGCGCAACGACAGGTCGCGCTGGCAGAGGCAGCGGAAGCCGCCGCCGCTGCGGCGGACGAGCAGGCCAAGGTGCACGTGGCGAGAGTCGAGACGCTCACGGGCACCGTGACCGAGCACCTCGAACGGAGTGGTGCGGAGGAGAAGGCGGCCGACGAGATGGAGCGGTCGGCGGGGTGATGCGCAACGCCGGCACGCAGATGACGGAGGCCGAGCGGCTGGAGGCTGCCGCGATCGACCTGCGCTCCCGCGGCGTCGAGGGCGTCGAGCGGGTGGACGCAGCGGCGAAGACCGCCCGCGACGAGGCCGAGGTGTTGACGCTGCGGGCGAAGCAGCAGGACCCGTCGCACAGCTTCGGCACCGTCGACGACTTCGGCATCGACCAGGACCTGATCGAGATCGAACCGAACACGCCCGACGCACCCGACGCACCCGCAGCAACCGACGACCTCGGCATCGACCCGAACCTGATCGAGATCGAACCGAACACACCCGACGCACCCGCAGCAACCGACGACCTGGGCATCGACCCGAACCTGATCGAGATCGAACCGAACACACCCGACGCACCCGCAGCAACCGACGACCTGGGCATCGACCCGAACCTGATCGAGATCGAACCGAACACACCCGACGCACCCGCGGCAACCGACGACCTGGGCATCGACCCGGAGTTGATCGAGATCGAACCGAACTCCTCCGGCGACGAGGCGGCCGGCCCCAGCCCTGGCGACAGCGTCGGTGGCGACGAGGAGCAGGGAGCAATCGAGAGCTTCGGCGACGACGGGTTCGAGCAGTCAACGGTCACCACCCAGGACTTCACCACGGACAGCTTCGACGTCGAGGCCGGTGAGGGCGCTGGCGACTTCGCCGACAGTGACGCCACCGGCGGCGAGCGGTTCGACACCGATGGCGGCGAGGGGTTCGAGGCCGACTTCGAGGCCTGAGCGGTCTGAGCGGTCTGTGCCGGTCAGCGGTGCGGGAAGGTGCCGGCCGCCACGATGGCGCCGGTCAGTTCCTTGCCCAGCTCGCCCAACCAGGTGACCTGGGCCTCGGTGAGGCGACGCCACGGCGCTGCCGCGAGCTCGTCGGTGTACTGCTCGACCCGGTTGCGATGCTGTTGGCCGGCGGGCGTGAGCGCGCCGTCGTCGTCCAGCCAGTTGCGCGCCTGCAGCCGCTCGACCGCCGCTGCCCATGCCTCGTTGCTCCAGCCACGCGTGGCCTGCAGCACCGCGGGAGGCACCGACCCGGTGGCACCGTGGATGACCAGCGCCTCGATGCCCGATACGGCCTCGACCGTCAGGGCTGCGATGTGGCCGTCGCCGCGGTACTCGCGCAACAGGGTGATCGCCTGCCACAGGGCGAGGTGCGGTTCGTCGGGCCATGCCTGTGCGAGGTGCCCGGCGAACAGCGGCCGGCCCTCGGGCGCACACTCACCCACCAGTTCGCGCAGCAGGGCTGCGGCCTCGGCGATGTCGGGTGACTGCAGGCGCGAGCCGAGCAGGCGGGTGAGCGCTGCATCAGCAGCAGCGACACGTGCCTGCCACAACGCCTGCGCCGTGGTGCGTTGCCATGCCAGGGGAACGAGCGCACGGATACGTGACGGCTCGAAGTTGTAGAAGGTCGCGATGACGACCTCCGCCGGTACCGGCCCCATCGCCGCAGACCGCGAGGCGAAGTAGCCCATCATCCCGGGGTCGAGCCCGAGTGCGGTGTAGTGCTGATCGGCTTCGGGGACGAAGTAGATCAACCCGTGGTAGCTCTCCAGCCGCTGCCAGAGGAACCGTGCCGTGTTCGCCACGCTCAGTCGATCGGACCGACGGCGTCGCGAACCATGTGGTGGAACACGGCGAGCGGGTACTCCCACTTCGGGCTCAGCACGCCAGTGTCGTAGTTGCCGGCGTCGAGGTTGCGCTGCACGTGCTCGCACATGCGTGCGTCCTCGTCGGCCACTTCTTCACTGAACTTCACGATGTCTTCCACGCCGTGCGCATCGTCGGCGAAGAAGTACTCGAAGATCAGATCGCTGTGCGTGTGGCCACGCGGCAGCCAGCGCTCGACCGCGAACCCGCCGGGAAACACGTCGAACGCGAACGTGGGCCAGAAGTAACCGAACACTCCGAACGTGCTCTCGTCGCGCGGTGGCATCGTGTGGATGTTCCAGCGCGGGTCGCCCTTGTAGACCACCTGGTAGTTGAGCGCGTCGGCGTCGCGGCTCATCGCCGGGTGGGTGGTGGGCAGGTGGTAGCCCTCGAGGAAGTTGTCGCCGTAGGTCTTCCAGTTGCACGCCACGTGGCGCACGCTCTTGCTGTGGAAGCGATACGACTCGAGCGGCACACCCTCGACCTCGTTGGGGAACTGGCCGAGCCACTCGTGCAGCGGCGCGATGGCCGGGTTGAGGCACACGAACACCATCCCCCGCCACGATGCGACCTGGATGGCGGTGAGATCCATGTCGTCGGGGGCCTCGGCGCCGAAGTCGCGGGCGCTGAGCAGCTTTCCCTCGGCGTTGAACGCCCAGCCGTGGTACTTGCACACCAGGTTCTTCGAGCACCCTTCGCCTTCGAACACCAGCGGGCCGGCACGATGAGGGCACAGGTTGTAGAACGCGGAGAGCGTGCCGTCGTCGCGGCGGCGGATGAAGATGGGCCATCCGGCCAGGTTCTCGGTGACGTAGTCGCCGGTGTTGCGCAACTGGTGGTCGTAGGCGACGTGCACCCAGTTGCTGCCGAAGATGGGCCAGCGCTCGCGCTGCCAGATGCCGGGGTCGTTGTACCAATTTGCCGGCAGCGTGTCGCCGGGGTCGAGCGTGCGGTCGGACGTGATGAGGGCCTGCAGTTCGGGCCGGGGACGCACGGTGACGGGGCGCGAATGCAGGCTGGTCATTGCTTCGGGGCGCCTTGCACGACGTTGAGCTGCTCGAGCGCCATCAGGTCTTGCATCTGCTTCTGCATCCCCTCGGGCGAGCCGTCGAGGAACAGCACGTTGCCCTTCCCACCCTCGGCCATCTGTCGGATGGTCTCGGTCCACATCGAGAACAGGATGAGCGAGGAATCCACGCGATCCGTTGCCTGGGCAAGGCCGCGTGCCACCTCTTCGCGGAACAGCGCCACACCCTGGCCGCGCAGCTGAGCGGCGGTGCGTTCGGCCTCGGCCTCGATGCGCACGGCGGTGCCGAGCGCCTCGGCTTCCTTGGTCTTGCGGATGAGCAGCGCGTCGCCTTCGTTGGTGGCAGCGGCCTTCAAGTTGTTGCTGGCCACCACCTGCGCCATCGAGGTGGTGATGGCCTGATCGAACGTGATGTCGTTGAGCTGGAGGTCGATGAGGTGGAAACCCCACGTCTCGATGACGTGGTCGAGGTTCTCCTTCACCTCCGACACGATCTCGGCGCGCAGCACCAGGATCTCGGCCTGACGCTTGGTGGCGACGAAGCCGCGTGTGCTGCCCTCGACGCTGCGTACCAGCGCGGTGAGGAAGTCCTTCTCACTGACGAACTTGAAGGCGATGTTCTTGACGGTGTCTTCGCTCTCGCTGATGGCGCCGTACACCATCATGGCGGTGAAGTACACGTTGGCCTGGTCGAACGTGATCGCCTGGAACTGCAGCTCGACGGCGCGGTTCTGCACGCTGATGCGACGGAAGATCTTCTCGATGAACGGCACGACCACGTTGAGGCCCGGGCGCAAGGTGCGGCGGTACTTGCCGAAGATGGTGGTGACGGCGACGGTGCCCTGGTTCACCGTGCGCAAACCGGTGAGGATGGTGAGCAGCACGATGACCGCAACGACAATGCCGGCGATTGCTCCGGAACCCATAGGTGTGGACCTCCCGATCAGATTGGCGGAAGTCTACGCCTGCTCAGCGGTGCACGATCGTGTACGCCTTACGAATCGTCTCGTGCACCAGCCACCGCCCGGTGAGGCCGGCCGGTGTGAGCAGCACGCTGCCGGGCCGCAGGTCGAACGATTGTCCCGGCCCGTCGGTGCCGTCGATCTGGATCGTGGCATGGCCGCTGAGCACGCAGAACACCTCGTCGTAGCCGTCGCGGCGGAATGGGAACTCTCCCGGAGTGCACTCCCACGTGCCGGTCTCCAGTCGATTGTGGGCCCACAGGGTGGCGGTTGCCTCGTGCGGGTCACCGGCCAGCACCACCGGCCGCGGCGCCGGCGCGCCGAGCGGCGCGGTGTGTGCGTTGGGCAGGTGGGCGGCAACGCCCGGCACACCCGGCCGCTGGTCGATCACGTACAGCTTGCGCACGGTCTGGTGCACCTGCCACTCGCTGCCCCAGTGGCGCGGCGTGGCCCACAGCGTGCCCGGCGCAACGTCGTAGACGCCTTCCGGGTGCGCCACCGAGAGGCGACCGGCCACCATGTACATCGTTTCGTCGTAGTCGCCACCCGGGTCGCCGGCCGTGCCCGCAGCACACTCCCAGATGCCGACCTGCACCTGGCCATCGTCGAGCAGCGGGTAGTCGGAGGTGCGGTCGTCGGTGCGACGCAACGGTGCAGTGAGGATGTCGGGCACGAACATGCGGCCAGTCTTGCCGAACCGTCGCTCACTCCAGGAGGAACCCGTTCGGGAACGGGTCGCGTTGGTCGAGGAACTGCTGCGATGTACCGGTGACCCACGCGCGGCCGGTGATGGTGGGCACGACAGCGGGAATGCCGGCAACCTGCGTCGTCTGCACCGCACGACCCACGAAATGAGTACCGAGCAGCGATTCGTTGACGAAGTCGGTGTGCAGCGCCAGCAGGCCGCGAGCGTGCAACTGCGCGACTCGCGCGCTGGTGCCGGTACCGCACGGCGAACGGTCGAAGTAGCCGGGGGCGATCACCATCGCGTGACGCGAGCGCACCGCGTCGCTCCCTTCGGCGACCAGCTGTACGTGGTGACAACCGTTGATGCCGGGTTCGGCGGGGTGCACAGGGGGGTCGGCGGCGTTGATCGCGCGGAGCACTGCCATGCCAGTGTCGAGCAGCAGCCGCGAATGCTGCCGGCCGTAGGGCAGGCCGAGCTCGGAGAGCTCGACGATGGCGTAGAAGTTGACGCCGAAGGCCATGTCGTAGCGAACGGGGCCCACGCCGGGCACTTCGACCGTTCGATCGAGCGCCGTGACGAACGACGCGACGTTGCGAATCGTCACCGCCATCGCCCGCCCGTCGTCGACCGCGACCTCGGCGATGACGAGACCGGCCGGAGTGTCGAGCCGGATGGTGGTGACGGGCTCGGTGACCTCCACCATGCCGGTCTCCACCAATACCGTTGCGACCCCGATGGTGCCGTGACCGCACATCGGCAAGCAGCCGGTGACCTCGATGTAGAGCACACCCCAGTCGGCGTCGGGTCGTGTGGCCGGTTGCAGGATGGCGCCACTCATCGCCGAGTGGCCGCGCGGCTCGTGCATCAGCAACGTGCGCACCGCATCTGCGTTGGCCATGAACCACTGTCGACGAGCTTCCATGGTGTCGCCCGGGATGGGGGCCACACCGCCCACCACCACGCGAGTGGGCATGCCCTCCGTGTGCGACTCCACGCAGTGCAACACCTTGCCGGTCCTCATCGACCACTCCCCTTCCGTGCAAACCGACCTGGCGCGACGACTGTCGGGTCGAAGGGCAGTTCGTCACCGGCGAGCAGCGCTGCGACGACTTCACCGGTACCCGGCCCGCTGCTGGACCCGAGCATGCCATGGCCGGAAGCGACGAGCACGCACGGGGCGTTGGGCAACGCACCGACGATCGGCAGGCCATCGGGCGTTGCCGGTCGCAGGCCGGTCCACTCGTTCGAGGGCTGCGTGCCGACGGGCAGGTCGAGCACTTGGCCGGCACGCCGCACGATCTCGTGCGAGCGGAGCGAGCTCACCGCTCGATCCTCGTGGCGTGTGAGCCGGTAGCCACCGGTGACCCGCAGGCCCTGCGTGAGCGGGCTGAGCGCCAATCGCTGCTCGTGCAGCAGCATCGGGCTGTTGGGCTTCGGCGCGTCGGGCAGGGTGACGCTGTTGCCACGCGCTGACGCGATCGGCAGCCGGGCCCCCAGCGGCCGGCACAGCGTTGGCGTCCACACCCCTGCCGCCACCACCACACGGGTCACGTCGAGCACTCCCATCGAGGTGTGCACGCGGGCCGATCGATCGCCTCGCGGTTCGATTCGGGCCGCCCGCGCGTCGTACGAGACCACGCCGTGTCGATGGCCTTCCTCGGTGACCGCCGCGAGCAGCAGGCCCGGGTCGAAGCAGGCATCGTCGACCAGGCGCACCGCCCCGATCGCAGCCATGGTGAGCAAGGGCTCTGCCGCGTGCAGCGCCGCCGAATCGAGCACCTCGGTGCGTACACCCCAGTGGCCCCACTCGTCGGCTTCGCGGCGCAGAGCCTGCAGCCCGGCAGCGGTGCTGCACACCTGCAAGATGCCTCCGTCGCGATGATCGAGCGTCGCTCCGGCTGTCGCCAACCGTCGCACCTCCTGCACGGTGGTGTGCAGCAGGTGGCGCAGCACGGGGACGCCGCGCTGCACGTTGGCGGCGGTGCTGCAGCGCGCAAACCGCCACAACCACGGCACCAGACCGACGGCGGCTCGCGGCGCAACGGCAAAGGCTCCGTCGCGCACGAGCAGGCTGTGCAACCCGGCACGCACCATGCCGGGCGACGCGAAGGGCACGACGTGGCTGGGCACGAGATGGCCGGCGTTGGCGGACGAGGTACCGAAGGTACCGGCACCTGGTTCCACGACGATGACCGACATGCCTCGTCGCGCCGCCGACGACGCGACGGATCTGCCGATGATGCCACCACCGATCACTGCGACATCGGCGCTGCGCACTGCGGTGTGAGTCACGACGGAAGGCATCCGAGGGCATCGAGGTGCGCGCGCATCGCCGCGCCGTCACTTGCGCCGAGCGGTTGCATCGGAGCGCGCGGCGGGCCGACGGGAATGCCGCGGGCGATCAACGACCAACGCGTGCGAGCGACGTAGTGGCTGCTCTCCACGTCGGTGAGAACCGGCAGCAGACGACGCTGCATCTGCCAGCCTGCAGACATGTCGCCGCGCCGCGGCAGCCAGCATCGCGACGTGCTCCGCCGGCAGCGCGCCTGCGAAGCCGGCGATCCACGAGTCGCTGCCGGCCTCGAAGTAGTGCATCGCCAGGGTGTCGCTGCCGCAGACCACAGACAGGTGATCGCCGTAGCGATCGCGCAGCAGAGAGATGCGCGACAGGTCGCCACTTGCCTCCTTGATGCCGACGATCATCGGATCGGTGGCGACGAGATCGAGCGCCGTCACGTCGAACGGCACACCCGTGCGCGCCGGGTAGTCGTACAGCACCGTCGGCAGTTCGGTGGCCCTCAGCACGGCCAGCACGTGGCGACCCAGCTCGTCGCCGGTGGGGACGCAGTACGCGGGAGCGGCGAGCATCAGGCCTTGCACGCCTGCCTCGACGGCGAGGCGAGCCTGCAGCACCGCTTCTCGCGTCGCCGTGCCGCCGACACCGGCAAGCACGGGCACGCGCCCACGAGTGACGGCGAGCACCGTTCGCAGCACGTCGGCACGCTCGGCCATGTCGAGCGCATAGCCCTCGCCGGTGGTACCGGCAACCACCAGGCCGGCGACCCCTGCGCCGAGCACGAACTCGACCAGTGCCGGCAGCACTTCCAGCGCGAGCGAGCCGTCGTCGTGGAATGGAGTGACGAGGGGAACGATCACACCAGGGAAGTGGCTGTCTGCTGAGTTCATCGCGAGCCCTCGTCGTTGCCTGAGTGGTAGGACCGCCGACGGTTCACCGGGCGGACCGGCCGACGGCACGCGAGCATCGTTCCACACCGATCCGGCGCTGGCGACACCCCGGCGCGACATCGCTGCACGAGGTGTGACGAACCGGCAGGTTGGGGTACCGTCCAGGCGTGACCGAACCCCGCGTGCACCGGGAGATCGAGCGCAAGCTGGACGTGCCCGCCCGATTCCGCCTCCCATCGCTGAGCGGCGCGGGCAACGGCATCGGCGAGGTTCATCGGCAACCCACCTTGCGCCTCACGGCCGCCTACTACGACACCGCCGACCTGCGGCTCGCCCGCCACCGCATCACGCTGCGCCGGCGCACCGGTGGCGGCGACGACGGCTGGCACCTGAAACTGCCCCATGTCGACGAGGCCACCCGCGACGAAGTGCAGCTGCCGCTGCGCACGCGCGATGCGCCGCCGGTGGAGCTGACGACGCTGGTGCTGGGCATCACGCGCGGCGCGCCGCTGCTGGCCGTGGCCACCTTGCGCACCGAACGGCGGCCTTCGCTGGTCTTCGACGAGCACGGCCGCGCGCTGGCCGAACTGACCGACGATCGTGTCTCGGTGAGCATCGACGGCACGGCCAAGTCTCACTTTCGCGAGCTGGAGGTGGAGGCCGCCGATGGCCGCACGGCCGACGATCTGCAGCCGGTGATCGCGGCGCTCGTTGCCGCCGGCGCCGTCGAGAGCGGCTTCGCATCGAAAGCCGTGCGCGCGCTCGGCCCGCGGGCTGTCGAGCCCCCCGACGTCGCCGCTGCGCGGAGCGTGCATCCTCGCGAACCTGCAGCCGACGCTCTGCAGGCGTTGATCACCCGTCACGTCAGCTCGTTCATCGCCAGCGACCTCGGCGTGCGGCGAGGCCTACCCGACGCGGTGCACCAGATGCGTGTGTCGGCGCGCCGGCTGCGCAGCGCCCTCAAGGTGTTCGCTCCGCTGATGAGCGCCGAGTGGGCTGACGCGCTTCGGGAAGAGCTCGCCTGGGTCGCCGGTGAGCTGGGAGCATCGCGCGACCGTGAAGTGCTCGAGACCCGCCTACTGGCCGGCCTGGCCACGATGGACGACAAGAGCGCTCGCAGCGCCGAAGCCGTGGTGCGCCGCGAGCTCGGCGCGCACGAGCAGCAGGCGACGTCGCAGGTCGACACCGCAATGTGCTCGGCTCGCTACCTGGCACTGCTCGACGCACTCGTCGAGGCTGCGCGAACACCTCAGTTCTCGCCCGCAGCTGCCGCTCCCGCCGCCGAGGCGCTTCCGCCGCTGATGCGCGCCACCTGGAAGCGGTTGGCTCGTGAGGTTCGTGCGTTGCACAAGCACGGCCACGACGACGCGTGGCACTCGGCACGCATTCGGGCCAAGCACGCCCGTTACGCAGCGGACGCGTTGGCACCCGTGTTCGGCAAGCCGGCCAGGAAGCTCGCTGGGCAGCTCGCGCGGGTGACCGAACTGCTGGGCACGCACCAGGACGCCGCCATTGCCGCCGACACGGCGCGCACGCTGGCCGCCGCCAAGGGTGTCGGAGGCCGTGCCGGCTACGCGCTGGGCCAACTGCACGATGCGCAACGCGCCGAGGTGCAGCGTGTGCGCGGTCAGTTCGTGAAGGTGTGGCCGAAGGTCGCGAATCCGCGTTGGCGGCGTTGGCTGCGCGCCGGAGCGACACCATGATCGACTGGGTGCCGGTGGTCGACATGAACGACCCGCATGCGGCTGGGGCGATCGACGAAGCGTGCGAGCGGGCCGGCTTCCTCACCATCGTCGGCCATGGAGTGCCCGGCCAGGTGATCGACGCTGCGTGGAGCACTGCGCGCACGTTCTTCGACCTGCCGCTCGCCAGCAAGATGCAGGTTGCGATGCCACGTCCCGGCTATCCCTACGGCTACTCGCCGATTGCCGGCGAGACGCTGGCCAAGTCATTGGGCAAGGGAGGCGCACCCGATCTGAAGGAGAGCTTCGCGATCGGCCCGGTCGATCGACCGACGCACTCCATCACCGACCCCGATGAGGCGTTCGCATGGTCCGCCAACCTGTGGCCGCCCGCCGTGCCGCAGCTGCAACCTGCATGGGAGCACTACTTCCGCTCACTCAGCGATCTCGCCGCTCGCCTGCTGCGCCTGATGGCCACAGCTCTGGGCATGCCCGAGCGTCACTTCGATCCGATGATCGGCCGGCACACCAGCGCGATGCGTGCGTTGAACTACCCGCCTCGCGATCACGTGGCGCCGGGCCAGCTCGGCGCGAGCGCACACACCGACTACGGCACGCTCACCATCCTGCTCGCCGACCCGGTGCAGGGCGGACTGCAGGTGGAGGGTGCCGACGGCCGATGGCACGATGTGCACGCAGACGCCGGCTCGTTCGTGGTCAACCTCGGTGATGCGATGGCCCGCTGGACCAACGATCGCTGGCGTTCCACGATGCACAGGGTGCAGGTGCCCGATGGCCGGCGGCAGTCGATCGCGTTCTTTCACAACGCCAACTGGGACGCGCGGATCGAGTGCCTACCCACCTGCCTCGGCCTCGACCAGCAGCCGCGCTACGACCCCATCGAGGCCGGGCCGCATCTGATGCAGAAGTTCCAGTCCACCGTCAACGGGTACTGACGCTCCGCCCGTTGATCTCGGTGCGGCCGAGTTCGGCAGCCAGCAGCGCAAGGCTCACCGGCCTGCCCACCGCGAAGCCCTGCACCGAGTCGCAACCCTGCGTCACGAGCATCTGCAACTGGTCCTGCGTCTCCACGCCCTCGGCGGTGACCACCATGCCCAGTGAATGCCCCAGCGCGATCATCGCCTTGGGAAGCGACGGGCGCGGAGCCGGCTCGTCGAGCAGCTGCACCAGTGAGCGGTCGAGCTTCAACTTCGACGCTCCCAAGCGCTCGAGCTGGCCGAAGCTGGCGTAGCCGGTGCCGAAGTCGTCGATGGCGAATCGGGCGCCGATGGCCTCGACCGCCGCGATGCTGGCGGCAACCGCGTCGTTCTCGGAGAGCTGCATCGACTCGGTCACCTCCAGCTCCAACCGATCGAGCTGCCAACCCGATCCCGCGACCACATCGCGCAGGTCGAGGCTGAAGCTTTCGTGTTGCAGCTGCCGCGCCGAGACGTTGACGCAGATGGCCCAGTCGTCGCTGAGCGCAGGGTGGCCTTCGGACTCGATCAGTACGGCGGCCGCACAGGCACGCTCCAGCACCCAGCGCCCGATGCGTTGGATCGTGCCGCCGTCCTCCGCCAGCGGGATGAACACCGACGGCGAGATCTCGCCGAGCGTCGGGTGCCGCCAGCGCAGCAGCGCCTCGATCGCATCGCAACGACCGTCGCTCAGCCGCCACTGCGGCTGGAACGCGAGCGAGAGCTCGCCACGGTCACACGCGCCTGCGAGCTCGCCCATGACGTGCGCCGAGTAGGTGGCGCGCTCCCAGCCGGCAGGGTCGAGCCGCCGCCAGCAGCTACGGCCGGCGTGCTTGGCGTCGAGCAGTGCGGTGTCGGCTCGCTGCATGAGGTTGTCGGCACCGCCGGCGGCGTCGGGATGCACGGCCGCGCCGACGCTGCAGGTGAGCTGCATCGCCTGCTGCCTCACCACCAACGGCGTCGCGAACGCATCCACGACCTGAGCAGCGAGCGCGTCGACCTCGCAGACCGTCGCCATCGTCAGCATCACCACGAACTCGTCACCGCCGAAGCGCGCCACGAGTGCATCAGGTGGAACCAGCAGCGACAACCGCACCGCCGCTTCGCGCAGCAGTTCGTCACCCGCAAGATGGCCGTACCGGTCGTTGACGCCCTTGAAGTGGTCGAGGTCGACGAACAGCAGCCCGAGCACGCCGGGCAGATCGGCCTGCAGACGCTCGCGCAAGAGCGTCTCGAAGTGTCGGCGATTCGACAGCCCGGTCAACCAGTCGACCCGCGAGAGACGCGCCGCGCTCTCCTGCGCCCGACGACGTTCTTCGACCTCGGCACGCAGGTCGGCAGTGCGTTCCTCCACCCGTGCGGCCAGGTCACGGCGAGCTGCTTCGAGCGCGAGGTTCTCTCGGTTGGATGCCTCCACCTGCAGCGTCAGCTCCGCCCGGCGCAACGCACCGGCGGCGTCGGCATCCAAGATCTCCCGCTCGCGTCGGCGCAGGTCGCGCTCGTAGGCCAGCGCCGCAGCGAGGTCGCCGGCCAGTTCCGAGGCGTCGACCAGATGGCGAACGCTGTCGACCGCCAGCGCCACCAGCTCATGAGCATCGGCGAGCGCCAGCGCCTGGCTCAGGAGGTCGATCGCGCGGGCGCTGTCGCCCGCCCGCAGGTGGATCCGGCCGAGCGTGTCGAGACGCCCGACCAGCAGGTACGTACCCGCAGAGTTGAGCAGGTCGTCGCCGACTTCCAGGAGCTGCGAGGCCCCTGCGAAGTCGCCCAGCTCGGCCTTCACGAAGGCGAGCGAGATGCGCATCGTCATCGCCGTGCGCGGATCGCGCGCCGGGTCGACGAGCTGCAACGCATCGCTGAGAATAATGCTCGCTTCCTCGTGCCTGCCGCTGAGCCCCAGCAGGTAGCCGAGGTTGTTGACAGCGCTGCCGAGCTCGGTACCCACATCGCCGGCGCCGAGCAGTTCGACCGCGCGGCGCAGCGCTCGCTCGCTCTCGTCCCACCGTTCCAGCCGGCCGAAGAGCACACCCATCCCGTTCAGCACGCTGCCCTGGTCGGCGGTGGAGCCGACCTCGTTGGCGATCGAGAGCGCCACTTCGTAGCCCTCCAGGGCTTCTGCCGTCTGGCCGAACTGGTTGCCACGCAAGTTGGCGAGATCGCGCACGAGCCGGCCCAGGGACTGGCGTTCTCCGGCCTGCAGCAGCTCGTCGCAGCCCAGCTCCATCGCGGCCAGCGCATCGATCGCCAGGTCGGAGTGAGCGAGAGCGAGGCCGAGCACATGATGTGCCCGCCCGGCGACGGCCAGATCGGCGTCGGTGAGCTCGTCGAGCAAGACGCGCACCGCCGCTGCCGTGCCGAATGCGTCATGCCGCGCCTGCTCGTCCAACGCGTCCAGGCGCCGCTCCAACGAGGCGCGCCGGAAGAACGCCTCATCCTGCGGCGCGTCACGCGGCGAACTCGGCCGATTGGCGTTGTACGCGCCGTCGGAGATGGTCGTGATTGCAGACACCACCACGCAGTGTAGGCATATGACCACTACTTGACCACCTTCGGACGGCTCAGACGGCGGGATCCAGTCCAGGCCAGAACGGCGTGGCGATCCGCCATCGCGGTCGAGGCGGGCGGTGGCGCTACGCTGCGGGACGGCACGAGCCAGTCTCGGGGCAACATGCCGAGGCGTGCCGCAGGGCCCGGCCCTGTTCGCGGGTGTAGCTCAATGGCTAGAGTTCCAGCCTTCCAAGCTGGCTATGCGGGTTCGATTCCCGTCACCCGCTCCACCGTCACCTGCCCCAGTCGCAACCGTGAATTCACTGCAGGTGGCGGGTTCCGTGAATTCACAGTTGCCCGGTGCGCCCGTTGCTCGACGCCGGTTGACGGTGACCGTGCTCAGAGCTGCAGCACTCGTCGGTAGAACTCGAGCTCGGCCGTGATCGAGGCGACGATGTTCTCGGCATTGCGGAAGCCGTGGCCTTCGCCTTCGTACGCGTGGTACTCGCACTCGATGCCCTTCTCGCTCAGAGCAGCAACGATCATCTCGCTCTGACTGGGCGGCACCACCATGTCGTCGAGGCCCTGGAACACGATGAGTGGGCGGTCGAAGCCGTCGAGGTGATTGATCGGCGACCGCGCCTCGTACAGCTCGCGAGCGTCGGGCCACGGGCCGATCAACCGATCGCAGTAGCGCGCCTCGAACTTGTGCGTGTCGGCTGCCAGCGCGGACAGGTCGGCGACGCCGTAGTAGCTGGCCCCGGCAGCGAACACGTCGGCGTTGGCCAGCGAGGCGAGCACCGTGAAACCACCCGCCGACCCGCCGCGGATCACCATGCGTGCCGGGTCGACGCGCCCGCTGGCGGCCAGCCACTGTGCCGCCGCGCAGCAGTCCTCGACGTCGACGACGCCCCACTGGCCGTCGAGCAGGTCGCGGAACTCCCTGCCGAAGCCGGTGGAGCCGCGGTGGTTGACATCCACCACCGCAAACCCGCGGCTGGTCCAGAACTGCTTGGCCAGCGAGAAGAATGGCACCGCGTCGGATGTGGGCCCGCCGTGGATCATGGCGACGAGCGGTGGTAGCTGCTCGGGAGGGCCGTGCACCGCGGCGTTCGTGGGCGGGTAGTACCACGCGTACGCCGGCGTGCCGGCAGTCGTAGGGAACTCGATCGGTTCGGCGGCGGCGATGTCGGAGCGCTGCAGCGGAAGCCGGCGACCGGGCACCACGGTGCGCATGTCGCCAGGGTCATCGAGGGAGAAGCTGACGATCGACGCGTCACGATCGGCGAAACGGGCGATGACCGTGACGGTGCAGCCGGCGATCAGCCAATGATCGAAGCCTGCAGCCGGAGTGCCATGCGGAACGCCGTCGATCACCACCGTGCCCCCTACCGCCCACGCCACGCGTCCGTCGGCCGCAACCACGAAGTCGCGCTCACCGAACCCCCACGCGGGGGCGCTCATCTCGGCAGCTGCCGCAGCGACGGGTCGCGGCTCGTCGCCGTCGAACCGCCACACGTTCCACCAGTTCGATCGATCGCTGATCACGAGATCCCCGACAGGCTGCATGAACGACTGCTCGCTGCCCAGCAGCACGGGGTCGCCGATGCGGCCTGTCGCCTCGTCGAACGCCGCCTCGTACAAGCTGGTGTCGTTCCAGGGCATGTTGGGGTGATCCCACGCGATCCACCGCAGCCTGCCGTCGCCGACGAACCGGGGCTGGGCCACGAAGTCGGTGCCCGCGAACAGCACCATCGGCTCCGACGGCCGGCCGGCGCGCAGGGCGACGATCTCGTTGACCACGTCGTCGCCGTGCGACTCGCGAACGCAGACGATCCACTGGCCTTCAGGCGACACCCGCATGTCGGCGTAGCGCAGCGCACGCGGCGAGTCGGGCTCGGGTGTCAGCGGCACCGGCACGCCACCGGCAGCCAGCAGGTGGAGTCGCTGGTCGGCCCAGTTGACGAACCAGATGGAGCCGCCTGCCACCCACGCCGCGCCGCCGCCGTACTCGTGCACCGCTGAGCGAGCACTGAACCCGTCGGGCAACAGGTCGTGAGGTTCGCCGTCGCTGCCGAGCGCAACCAACTGCAGCCTGCCTGCCTCGCTGGGGCGGCTCTCCAACCACACGGTGGCGGGCGCGCCCCGCCACTCACCGAGCCAGACGTCGACGAGGCCGACCGCGCCCTCCGTCAGCATCTGCGGCGTCACCGACGATGGCCACCGACCGAAGGGAACCTCGTGCGCATCCATGGGTCCTCACCGTACGCTCCGGGCCGAGGGCCCGGAGCGACGCGACCTCAGTGCGCTGCGTTGCGAGGCCGCGCCGGCGCCCGGGTCTTCTTCGCCGCGCGCGGCCGACGTGCAGACGCCCGGCCAACCTCGAGCACCTCTTCGAAGCCCTCGGCGATGCATGCCGCGAGCACCTCCGGGTCGCGCACGGCCGCGTGGTCGATCACCAATCCGAGCGTGCAGTGGTCGAGGTGCGAGAGCAGCGCGGCACTGAACGCGGCGCCCGAGGGCGGCGCGAACGCGAACTGCTGCTCGACGGTGGCGCCGGCCAGGTGCGCGGGCCGGTCCATGCCGGGGACATTGGTGGCCACGAAGTCGATCGCCTTCAGCATCGAGCCCAACACGGCCGTGGTCATCGCCTCCGGCATCAGGTTGAGGGCACCGGCCACCACATCGGTGAACTTGAGCCCGGGCTCCTTGCGCCAGGAGCGGGCCATCTCGCCCAGCTGCTGCATGCGTTCGGTCGGGTCGACCACATCGATGGGCAGTGCGAAGCGGGCCGGCGTGAAGCGGTTGTTCCCGATCGCGTCGCCCTGCACACGCAGGTTGATCGGCATCGTGACGCGCAGGCGGGCCACCTCGACACCGTGACGTTGGTGGTAGCGACGCATGCCACCGGCGATGGCCGCGAGGAAGGCGTCGTTCATGGTGCCGCCCGCGGCATGGCCGGCATCCTTCAGTTCGGCGAGCGAGAGGTCGATGGTGGCCAAGCGCCGCGACATGCCGCGGTCGCGCATCACCGGCGACAGTGGCTCCTTGGCCGGGCGCACCATCTTGACGATGGACTGCGCGGTACCGACGACGGTGTTCGCAACCCGCATGGGATGGAACATGATGTCGCTCATCGCGTCGGGCATGGCGTTCGCGGTGCGGCCGACCAGGTGCGCGGCGTCGGCCGCCTGTTCTGCCATCGTGTCCATCGCCAGGCGCAGGCCGCTGGGGCGATGCTCACCGCCGGCGAGCGGGCGATGCGGCGAGTGCGAGTGGTGCTGCTGCTCGTCGAAGGCGATGCGAGCCATGCGAATCGCGCCCACCCCATCGGTGAGGCAGTGATGGATCTTCTGGATGAGCGCTGCACGGCCGTCCGCCAGACCCTCGACCAGGGTGAACTCCCACAGCGGGCGCGCTCGATCGAATGCGGTCATCGCGATCGGGCCGGCCAGGTCGAGCACGGCCTGCAGATCGCCGGGTTCGGGTGCAACCACGCGACGCAGGTGGTAGTCGAGATCGAAGTCCTCGTCCTGCACCCAGCGCGGTGTGCCGATGCCGAACGCAGGCGTCATCACCTTCTGCCGCAGACGGGGGATCTCCCACGTGATCTCCTCGATGCGCGCGCGCAGGCGCTCCCACTGCGGCGACTCGCTGAGGATCGCGAGCCCGACGATGGTGGTGCGCAGGCTCGGGTCGCGCTCGATGCGCCACATCGTGGCGTCGGATTGGTTCATGCGGCTGTCGAAGTGTTCGCTCATGCTGTCACCCCTCACTCACCGAGGTACGCCTCACCCGACCGCACTCACAAGGGCACAAGGGCACAACGACATGGCACGCATGCTCGAGCAGGGCACGGCTCAGCGCGCGTGCGGCCGACCCCGACCGAGAGCCGCAACGAGCTCCGGAACGGCCTCACGGACATCGGCGACGATGCCGAAGTGGGCGAGTCGATAGATCGCGGCATTCGGGTCGCGGTTGATCGCGATGATCGTCGCCGACTCCTGCATCCCGACTGCGTGTTGCAGTGCGCCGGAGATGCCGCAGGCCACGTACAACCGCGGGCGCACCGTCGCACCTGTTTGACCGACCTGCTGGGCCCGAACCGCCAGCCCGGCCTCGACGGCACCTCGCGAGGCCGCAACCCGACCGCCGATCGCGCTCGCCAGGGCCTCCACCAAGTGCCAGCCGGCCTCGTCGCAGCCGGCACCACCGGCGATCACCACATCGGCGTCGCGCAGGTCGACGTCGGCCGGGCTGGTTCGGCGCTCGAGCACCTCGACGCGCAGATCGGCAGGAGACAGCGTGACGTCGAGGGGTACGACTCGTGGACGCCGGGGAGCGGCCCGAAGCTCGAACACGCCTGGCCGTACCGTCGCCATCTGCGGCCTCGCTCGTGGGCACAGACAGGTGGCGAGCACGCCTCCGGCCATCGCAGGGCGCACCATGTGCAGCAGTTGCTCGTAGGTGACGCCCATTCGACTCCAGGAGTCGACGTACAGATCGGTGCAGTCGGCCGCCAGGCCGGTTCCCAGCAGCGAGGCCACCCGTGGGGCCAGATCGCGACCGGTGGTCGTCGCCGCGAAGAGAACGACGTTGGGCCTGCGAGCCACGGCCGCATCAGCGATGACCCGCGCAAACGGCTCTGCCCGGTACGTTGCCAACGCCGGGGCCCGAGCCAGGTAGACGACATCGGCCCCGTGTCGCGCCGCGGCCATCACCGACGCATCGACATCGACATCGGCATCGGCGCAGAGCACGACTGCTCCGACGCCGCCGCCGAGTTGGGGTGCAAGCGTCGTCGCCTTCGACAGCAGCTCGAGCGTGGCGCGGTCCAAGGTGCCATCCACCATCTGAGCCACCACCCACAGGCTGGCATCGCCGTCGTGCACCGGCGCCCCGATCGTCGTCACCGGTGCCCCCACCACATCCTCCGCCACCGCCTCGCGCTGATTGAAGGCTCCGCGAGCGATCAGTTCGCGGATGAGGTCGTCGAACCCGAACCCGTCGCGGTCGACGAACCGGCAGCCGCGATCGGGGAAGGGCGAAGGTGTCATCTTGGCGACCTTGGTCGGCGAAGCCGCCAGCCCCACGTCGGCCGCGCCGACGCCAAGGTCGGCAGCACCGACCCGTTCGATCACGGCAGCAGCCGCCCGCCGGCGACCCGGCAACGTGGGGTAGCGAGGTTCGAACCCGGTCTCGCCGACCGACGCCAGCGCCGGCAGCGGCAGCCGCAACCGCTCGTAGCCGCCTTCCACCACGCGCCGGGCGATCAGCGACGGGCCATCGACGGTGAGCGATTCGCACCCCGTGGCCTGTGGCCAGTCGAGCCGTTGAGCCACCGACGGGCCGACCTGACCCGTCTCGCCGTCCAAGGCGGAGATGCCACACAGCACGAGATCGACATCGCCGATCCACCGCACCGCGGCTGCAAGTGCGTTGGCGGTGGCCCACGTGTCGGAACCCGCCAACAGGTGGTCACACACGAGCACTGCACGTTGCGCGCCGACGGCGAGTGCGTCACGCAACGTCGTCTCGGCCTGCGGAGGCCCCATCGACAACGCGCACACATCGTCGGTAAGTTGCAGCGCCGCCTCCAACGCGTGCAGGTCGGCAGGATTGGTGATCGGCTGCGCCGCCGCCCTGTCGATCGTGCCGTCGGCACGCACGCCGACGCCACCGAGGCGAAGGTCGGGGACCTGTTTCAGCAGCACGACAGCTCTCATCGAGAGGGCCTCCTGGCTGCATCGTCGACCCCGGCCGCTCCACGTCACCAGGGGCCATGGTCGGTGACCTTTGCCTCTCCCCTGCCACCAGCGACGGCACGTACGGTGGTCCTGTGATGGTCGACGGTGACGCCTCAAGCCTGCACGCGCCGGCTACCAACGACCGGCGATGCATCGACCCGCGCGCCGGGTTGCAGGCGATGCTCGACGTGCTTGCCGCCGACGGTTACAGAGTGATCGGGCCGGTTGTCCGCAACGGCGTCATCGCGTACGACGACCTCACCACGGAGGCCGAGATGCCGGTCGGCTGCAGCGTCGAGCAATCACCGGGAAGGTGGCGCCTGCACCACGGCACCGACTCGTCCCGCTTCTCATGGACTCCTGGCGCAGACTCATGGAAGCGATTCGTGTTCCCCGCCCGCCAGGAAGTGCTGCGCATTCGCCGAACTGATGGCTCATGGACGACGACCGGCCCCACGCCGCCCGACCGACCCCTGGCGCTGATCGGGGCGCGCGACTGCGAAGTGCGAGCACTCAGCATGCTCGACCGCGTGCTGCTGGGCCCGACCACCCCGACAACCACTACGCCGATCGACGTGCAGGCACCTTCGTGGTAGCGGTCGCGTGCGGCGAGCCCAGCGCGACGTGTTGGTGCACATCGATCGGCGGCGGTCCCGACCCGATCGAGGGCTTCGATCTCAAGATCACCGAGATCCCGGCCGGCTCGGGAACAGCCCACCGGTTGCTCGTCGAGGCCGCGACCACCCGTGGTCGCGAGTTGCTGCAGCGAGTTCCTTCGGTCGCAGCCACCGACGCGGACACGGCGGAGGCTGGGGCGATCATGGCGCGCTCCGCGGCCATGATGCCGGCGCGGCTACCGGCGAGCGAGCTGCCCGAACTGCTGGCCGGCACCGCGCAACACCCGCACTGGGACGCCGTTGCGCAGCGCTGCCTGTCGTGCGGCAACTGCACCTCGGTGTGCCCCACCTGCTTCTGCAGCACGTTCAGCGACCACACACCCCTCGGCACCGACGAGGCAGTGCGTGAACAGTCATGGGCTTCGTGCTTCCAGCTGGAGCACTCTCACCTCGGTGGTCGGGCAGTTCGCGGCACCACCGCAGCTCGTTACCGTCAGTGGCTGACGCACAAGCTGCAGACGTGGCCCGAGCAGTTCGGCACGCTCGGCTGCGTCGGCTGTGGCCGGTGCACCACTTGGTGCCCTGCGGGCATCGACATCGTCGACGAAGCGATCGCTCTCACAGGGGGAACACGATGACCACCGCCACGCTCCACGACAGCGTTGCCGCCCACCGCTTCGTCGACGGCCTGACGCCGGCGCACATCGACGTGCTCGTGGGGATGGCGCGCTTCGGCGAGTACCCGGCGGGCACATGGGTCGCGTTGCGCGGCGACGCGGCCGACACCTTTCACCTCGTGCTGGAAGGCAGGTTCGCCATCGAAGTCGCCGCCGCCGGGCGCGACCCGCTGGTGGTCGCCACCGTGCATCCTGGCGAGGTGCTCGGCTGGTCGTGGATGCTCGCTCCGCATGTGTGGCACTTCGATGTGCTGACGCTCGATCACACCCGGACGATCGCGATCGACGGCGCTGCTCTGCGAGCGGCCTGTCGTGGCGATCACGACCTCGGTTACGAGGTCTCTCATCGGCTGGCCCGTGTCATCGCATCACGGCTCGAGGGCACCCGGCTGCAACTGATGGACGTGTATGGCCAGCCGCGTTGATCTCCTCTCCTCCGGCCGGGCAGCGACCCACACCGACCCGATGGAACCTCAACCCCACCGGGTCATCTCGCGGGTCGTCGAAGGCCCGAAGGTCGTCAGCTTGAGAATCGTCCCGGTCGCCGGCGCGCTGCCCGTGTCCGAGCCTGGCCAGTTCATGATGCTGTGGGTGTTCGGCGTCGGCGAGGTTCCCATCTCGGTCAGCAACGTTGCCGTCGACGGCTCGCTGGAGTTCACCGTGCAAGCAGTCGGAGCAACCAGCACAGCCATCACCGAGGCGCAGATCGGCGACGTGCTCGGCCTTCGGGGCCCCTTCGGCACGTCGTGGCCGGTGTCGCAAGCAGCGGGGCGCAACATCGTGATCATGGCAGGAGGCCTGGGTCTCGCGCCGCTCCGCCTGGCCATCGACGCAATCCTCAAGAGCAAGTCGCCGCCGACGAGCATCACCCTGCTGGTCGGCGCGCGCAGCCCGACGAGCCTGCTCTTCCGCGCTGATCTTGCTCGTTGGGCAACCCTGGCGCCATCGTGCACACGACCGTCGACATGGCCGACCGCACCTGGCACGGCGCCGTCGGTGTGGTGACCACCCTGCTCGAGCGCGAACCGGTGACTGCCGACATCGCCTTCGTGTGCGGCCCTGAGGCCATGATGACGGCCTCGGTGCGGGCGCTGATGAACAACGGCATGCCCGCCGATCACCTGTACGTCTCGCTCGAACGAAACATGCACTGCGGCATCGCGCATTGCGGCCGCTGCCAGCTCGGCCCGCTGTTGCTGTGCCGCGACGGCGCAGTGGTGCGATGGGATCGGGCGGCCGAGCTGATGGCGGTGCGCGGGCGATGAGCGCACCCACCCTTGCCGTGTGGAAGTTCGCCTCGTGCGACGGGTGCCAGTTGACCGTCCTCGACTGCGAGGACGAACTGCTGGCGATCGCTGCCGCACTCGACATTCGGATGTTCCTCGAGGCCGGCCCCTCGGAGCTGCTCGAGCACTACGACGTCTCCCTCGTCGAAGGGTCCGTCACCACCGCTCACGACGCGCAGCGCATCCAGGAGATCCGGGCACGTTCGGGTCTGCTCGTCACGATCGGCGCTTGCGCGACGGCGGGTGGCGTGCAGGCGTTGCGCAACGGCGCCAACATCGACGAGTTCTGCTCCGTCGTCTACGCCCGGCCCGACTGGATCGAGACACTGGCCACCAGCACGCCGATCGCTGCTCACGTGACGGTGGACCACGAGCTTCGCGGCTGCCCCATCAGCAAGCGTGAGCTGCTCGCAACGATCACCGCCCTCCTTGCCCGCCGGCGGCTGCCGCTCACGGCTCACAGCGTCTGCGTCGAGTGCAAGCAGGCGGCCAACACCTGTGTGCTCGTCGCTCACGGCACGCCATGCCTCGGGCCTGTCACGCATGGCGGATGCGATGCCCTGTGCCCTTCGTTCGACCGTGGATGCTTCGGATGCTTCGGCCCCTCCGAGTCGGCCAACGTCGATGGGTTGCGCACCGCGCTGCTCGCGGCCGGAACGGGCGACGACGTGCTGATCAGGCTGCTGCGCACGTTCAACGCCGGTGCTCCTGCGTTCGGCGACGCCGCCGCTCGTTACAGCGCCGGCCACGCACCACCCGCCGCCGACGGCGACGCACGAGGAGCACTCCGGCCATGAGCCACGATCACCGCACGCGCAGCTTCCAGGTGGAGGCCCTCACACGCGTCGAAGGCGAGGGTGGACTGATCGTCGAGATCCACGACGGAGCGGTCCGCGACGTGCGCTTGCGCATCTTCGAGCCGCCGCGCTTCTTCGAGGCGTTCCTGCGCGGTCGCGCCTACACCGAGCCGCCCGACATCACGGCGCGCATCTGTGGCATCTGCCCGGTTGCCTACCAGATGAGTGCGTGCCAGGCCATCGAGCAGGCCTGCGGCGTCACCCTCGACGCACCATTGCGCGACTTGCGTCACCTGCTCTACTGCGGTGAGTGGATCGAGAGCCACGTGCTGCACATCCACCTGCTGCACGCCCCCGACTTCCTCGGCTATCCCAGCGGGATCGCGATGGCGGCCGATCACCGTGCCGAGCTCGAGCGAGGACTGCGGCTGAAGAAGATCGGCAACGAGATCGTCGAAGTGATCGGCGGCCGCGCCGTGCACCCGGTCAACGTGAAGCTGGGTGGTTTCTACAAAGCACCGGACGCGAGCCGAATGCGTGCCCTCGCCGCCGAACTGGTTTGGGCCACCGATGCGGCGGAGGAAGTCGCCCGCTGGGTGGCGACGTTCCCCATCCCCGACCACGAGTTGCCCGACGGCACCGATCTGGTGGCGCTGCGCCACCCCACCGAGTACCCGATGCTCGGCGAACGGCTGGTCTCGACATCGGGGCTCGACATCGCCGCGGATGAGTACCTCGCCCACTTCACCGAAGAGCACGTGCAGCACTCCACCGCGCTGCACGGGCGCAAGCTCGCCGGCGGCGACTATCTCGTCGGCCCGCTCGCCCGCTTCGTGCTCAACGCCGACCACCTCTCGCCGCGGGCCGCCGCGCTCGCCGCCGAACTCGGCCTCACCGCCGCGGAACGCAACCCCTTCCGCAGCATCGTGGTGCGCGCCATCGAGACGTTGCACGCCTGCGAAGTGGCGCTCGCCATCGCCGATGCCTACGCGGTGCCCCCGCGGCCAGCGGTGGATGTGCCCCCGCGAGCCGGTGCGGGGTGCGGATGGAGCGAGGCCCCGCGGGGGCTGCTGTGGCATCGCTACGAGCTCTCGGCCGACGGCACTATCACCGATGCGCACATCGTGCCACCCACGTCCCAGAACCAACCCGTGATCGAACACGATCTGATCCACCTCATCGAGCACTCACTGCACCTCGACGACTCGGCGCTGGAGGCGCTCTGCGAGCAAGCAGTGCGCAACTACGACCCCTGCATCTCCTGCGCCACCCACTTCCTCGACATGCGCGTCGTACGTACATGAGCCTCGCCACCGGCTGCCAAGCGCCGCCGATCACCGTGATCGGAATCGGTAACCCGTACCGCCACGACGACGCTGCCGGGTTGGTGGTGCTCGCATCGTTGAGTCAACGGTTCGCAGCGGAGCAGCGCATTCGTCTCGTCGAGCTGGATGGCGAGCCGGTGCGCCTCATCCAGTCGTGGGAGGGCTCCGACACGGTGCTGATCATCGATGCCGTACGGTCACTGCACCCACCTGGCACGATCCACCACTTCCGTGCCGACGGCATCTCCGGCGCCGCGGCCGACGGCATCGCGCTGGGTGGCGGTCACCTGCTCGGGCTCGGTGAAGCGATCGATCTGGCACGCGCCCTCTGCCTGCTGCCGCGCGACCTCGACGTCGTGGGCATTGAGGGCGCCGACTTCGAGCTCGGGCAGGGCCTCAGCGCTCCCGTCGCATCTGCGTGCGACCTCGCCACGGCGCAGCTCGTCGACCAGCTCGAGCAGTTGTTGCTCTCGCTGGTCAGCAGATCCGGGGCAGCAGCTCGCCCAGCGGCACGTCGATGATGCGGGTGCCGCCGATGGCCGTGCGGCCGACGACCATGCCCGGATGTTCGTCGACAACGTGGCCGATTGCCACCGCCTGCTCTCCGCCGGTGCACGCACGCAGCACCTGCACGGCTCGTTCGCCGTCACGACCGGCCACCCATGCCACCAACCGCCCCTCGTTGGCCACTTGCATCGGGTCGAGGCCGAGCAGTGCGCAGGCGCTGCGCACCTCGGCGGCCACCGGTACGGTCACTTCGTCGATCACCACACCGACATGCGAGGCGGATGCGATCTCGTTCAAGACTGCCGCCACTCCCCCGCGTGTGGGGTCGCGCAACGCGTGCACCTCGACGCCGGCCTCGAACAGTGCAGCGACGAGGCCATGCACGGGAGCCGTATCGCTGATGATCGGGGTGCCGAACTCGAGGCCCTCGCGCACGCTCATCACCGCTACCCCGTGCTGACCGATTGGGCCGGACACCACCACCACATCACCGGGCCGTGCTCGATCCGGCCCGACATCGAACCCGTGGCGCAGCACACCGACACCGGCCGTGGTGATGTACACGCCGTCACCGCGACCCCGGTCGACGACCTTGGTGTCGCCGGCCACCACCGCCACCCCGGCCGACCGTGCGGCATCAGCCATCGAGGCCGCGATGCGAGCAAGGTCATCGAAGGGCATCCCTTCCTCGATGACGAATGCAGCGGTCAGGTACAGCGGCACGGCACCGGCGCAGGCGAGATCGTTGACGGTGCCGTGTACAGCCAGCGCACCGATGTCGCCCCCGGGGAAGAACAGCGGGGTCACCACATAGGCATCGGTGGTCAACGCCAGGCGCGTGCCGTCGACCGAGACGACGGCCGAGTCGCCCAGTCGGTCGAGCACGTCGTTGTGCAACGCCGGCATGAACACCTGTGCCACCAGCTCGGCGGTCAAGCGACCGCCACCTCCATGCCCCATCACCACTTCGCCCCGACCGGCGACTGGCGTCGGGCACGACCAGCTCGCAGGATCGAGCGGAGCGTGGGCGGAACCGACGTCAGTCACCACCCACCGCCACCCGACGATGAGTGAAGTAGGCCGCACATGTGCCCTCGTCCGACACCATCGTCGCCCCCAGCGGCGTGCGCGGTGTGCACTCGCGGCCGAAGGCGGGGCATCCGGTGGGAGCGATCAGGCCTTGCAGCACCTCGCCCGAATGACACAACGGCGACTCGACCGCGTGGATTCGGCCGACATCGAAACGCGCTTCGGCGTCGAATGCCCGAAAGTCGGGCCGCAGTCGCCACCCGCTGTCGGGAATCAGCCCGATGCCGCGCCAGGTGCGGTCACACACCTCGAACACCCGGGCCAGCAGCGCCCGTGCCACCGGATTGCCCTCGTCACGCACGACCCGCGTGTACGCGTTCTCCACCTGGGCGCGGCCAGTCTCCAGCTGCACCACCGCGCGGCGGATGCCGTCGAGCAGGTCGAGCGGCTCGAAGCCGGTGATGACGATCGGCACCCGGTTTCGATCGCACACCGCTCGATACTGATCGACTCCCATCACCGCGCAGACATGCCCGGCAGCCAGGAAGCCCTGCACCCGGCACGTCGGGGCCTGCAGGATCGCCTCCAAGGCCGGCGGCACGAGCACGTGCGACACCAACAGCGAGAAGTTGTCGAGGCCGAGCCGCCGCGCCTGCTCGACCGCCAGCGCGTTGGCCGGCGCGGTGGTCTCGAAGCCGACGGCGAAGAACACCACCTGCCGCTCGGGATGGCGCTCGGCCAGGCGAACTGCATCGAGCGGTGAGTACACCACGCGCACGTCGCCACCTCTGCTCTTCACCGTCAGGAGGTCGTGAGTGCTTCCAGGCACCCGCAACATGTCGCCGAAGGAACAGAACATGACATCGGTGAGCGCCGCGATGGCCAGTGCCCGATCGATGGTCTCCAGCGGGGTCACGCAGACCGGGCACCCCGGACCGTGCAGCAGCTCCAACCCCGGGGGCAACAGCTGGTCGATGCCGTGGCGGATGATGGAGTGCGTCTGGCCTCCGCACACTTCCATCAACACCGCTGGGCGGGTGCTGACTCGCGCGATCTCGTCGAGCAGACGCCGCGCCAGCTCCGGATCGTTGAACTCGTCGAGGTGTTTCACACCGGCTCGCCGTCACCCATCTCGGCGAAGAGCGCCAGGGTTTCGGCGGCCGCCGCCTCGTCGAGGCGTTGCAGTGCCACGCCGGCATGAACGATGACGTAGTCACCCAGTTGCACCTCGGGAACGAACGTCACCACCACTTCGCGCGTGGTGCCGTCGAAGTCGACCAGCGCGACCAGCTCGCCATGCTGTCCGTGCAGCTCCACCACTCGACCGGGGATGGCAAGGCACATGCGTCAATCCTTGCGCATCGCCGGCAGGTGGGCGAACACCGTGCCGGCAACCACGGCCTGGCCCAGTGCGAGACCGCCATCGTTGGTGGGAACCAGACGGTTGCGGAGCACCTCGAACCCATCCGCCTCGAGCGATGCCGCACACCCTTGCATGAGCAGGACGTTCTGGAACACCCCTCCGGTCAACACCACCGTGTGCAGGCGACGAGCGCGCCGGGCGCGCCGGGCTGTGTCGAGCACCATGGCCGTGACGGCGCGGTGAAAGCGGGTGGAGACCACCCCGGCAGGTTCTCCGGCGAGCACGTCGCGAACAACGTCGCGGATCACAGGCCCTGCATCGATCGAACCATCCCGGTCCGCGAACGCGAAGCCGTACGAACCATCGGCGTCGGGGTCGGCCACGGCCTCCAGTTCGATCGCCGCCTGCGCCTCGAACTCGACGACCTGGCGCACCCCCGCCAGCGCGGCAACCGCGTCGAACAGACGGCCCATGCTCGACGTCGGCACCGTCGCCAGCCGACGTTCGAGTTGTACCCGCACCACCGCCCGCTCGGGTTCGGCGAACCAGGAGACACACGGGAGGCGCTGGTCCCACGCACAGCCTGCCGCCCACAGGTGAGCGAGCGCAGCTCGGGCCGGTTGCTCGATGGCGGCATCGCCGCCCGGCAGTGGAACGGCGGCAAGGTGAGCGACTCTCTCGGCATGCGCGGCGTCGGCGACGAGCACCTCACCGCCCCAGATGGTGCCGTCGGGGCCGAACCCCGTGCCGTCGAAGACGAAACCGATCACCGGATCGTGGTTCGCGGAGGTCGCAGCCCGGCCGGCTTCGGCGAGCACGGAGACGATGTGTGCGTGGTGGTGCTGCACCGCGACGACCGGAACACCCAGGTCGCCGGCGATCTCGCGGCCGAGACGCGCCGAGAGGTACGCGGGGTGCGCGTCGATCGCCACCAGGGTCGGGCTCACTCGGGTGAGCGACAGCAACTGCTCGGCCGCCCGCCGCACAGCCCGATAGGTGGCGAGCTCGCCAAGGTCACCCAGGTGCTGAGACAGCCATGAGGACCGCCCGGCAGCGACCGCGACGACGTTCTTCAGGTCGCCGCCCATGGCCAGCACTCCCGGCAGCTCCTCGCCGTGCCAGTTGCCCAGTTCGACGGGCAACGGCGCCCACCCTCGCGATCGCCGCACCAGTGTCCGGTCGGCGGCGTCCGGGTCGCTCACGGCGCGACTGACGACGGGTCCTGCCGTGTGGCCGACGACGCGCACCACACTGTCGTCGCATGGTCGATGGATCACGCGGTCGTGACGCAGCCAGGCGTCGGCGATCGCTCCCAACCGTTCGAACGCCTCGTCGTCGTCGGTGACGATCGGCTCATCGGCCAGGTTGCCGGAGGTGCACACCAGCACTCGCGTGGCGAGCCCGTCGAACAGGAGGTGATGCACGGGGGCATAGGGCAGCATCACCCCCACATCCGCGGCGTCACCGGCCACGGAGATCGGCCACGCGGGCTGCAGCGAGCCACGGCCGTCGCGACGCAGCAGCAGAATCGGGCGCTGTGGCCCGAGCAGGGCAGCAACTTCAGCGGCACTCGGTACGGTCACGCCGGCGAGCACCTCCAGATCAGCCACCATCACCGCCAGCGGCTTGCCACCGCGCCGCTTGCGTGCGCGCAGCGTCGCGACGGCCAGCGGGTTGGTGGCGTCGCACATCAGGTGATACCCGCCAATGCCCTTCACAGCAACGATCGCACCGTCGACGAGCAGTCGCTGCGTGGCGCGCAACGCGCCCTCGCCAGTGTGCAGCCTTTCGCCGCCACGGTCGATCAGCTCCAGTCGCGGCCCGCATTCGTGACATGCCACTGGCTGCGCGTGAAAGCGCCGATCGGTGGGATCGTGGTACTCGCGCGCGCATGCCGCGCACATCTCGAAGGCGGCCATCGTGGTGCGTGCCCGGTCGTATGGCAGACCGAGCGCGATCGTGAACCGGGGACCACAGTTCGTACAGGTGATGAACGGGTGGCGGTAGCGCCGATCGCAAGGATCGAACATCTCCCGCAGGCAATCGGAGCACACCGCCAGATCGGGTGGCAGCGAAGCAATCGCTCCATGTGCCGTGCTGCCACCGGCGACCGATCTCACGATGCTGAACTCGATGTCGCCCGTGCACGTGCCGGATGCTGCTTCCACGGAGGTGATGTGCGCCATCGGCGGTGAGAGCCGCCGCAGCCGCAGGCCGAACTCATCGACCACCTCACTGGCTCCTTCGACCTCGATGAGCACACCCTCGTCGTCGTTGCAGACCCAACCAGCGAGCCCGAGGGTCGTCGCCAGAGTGTGCACGAACGGTCGAAAACCGACGCCTTGCACCACCCCGCGAACGCGAAGCACCCTGCGAACCCGTGAAGAGGAGGTCATCGGCGAACGGGGCCTTCGCGGCGGAGGCACTCGATGACCTGTTCATCCGTTGTCTGGGAGAAGTCGCCATAGAACTCACCCACTGCGGAGAACCGCAGCGGAGCACTCACGCAGACGTACTCGTCAGCGCTGCCCGCCATGCGTTCGACCCAGTCGTGCGGGGCCACCGGCACTGCCAGCACCACTCGTGCGGCACCTTGCCCGCGCGCCGCCTCGCATGCGGCCCGTGCCGTCGCTCCCGTGGCCAGCCCGTCGTCAACCACCACCACCGTGTGACCCTGCAGCGACACTTGCCGGCGCGGCCCACGGAACCGCAGTGCTCGCCGTTGGAGCTCGACCAGCTCCTTCGCCGCCACCTCCTCGAGCTCGCGCTCGGTGACACCTGCACGTCGCACGACATCTTCGTTGACGATGCGAACACCTCCTTCGCCGATGGCACCCATTGCCAGCTCCGGCTGCCTCGGCACGCCCAGCTTGCGCACCATCATCACATCGAGACGCACGCCGAGCGATCTTGCCACTTCCAACGCGACCGGCACGCCTCCTCTCGGCAGGCCGAGCACCACCACCGACGGGTCACCCTGCAGATGGCGCAGCTCCAGTGCGAGACGTCGACCCGCTTCAGCGCGATCAGCGAACAGCATGGAACGGCGACCGATTCGCAGGAGCAGTCATGACGGTGGCCGGGCTCACCTCGAACGATGCGACCGATTGCTGCATGGACGCTCCCTCCCCGCTCCCTCCCCGACCCTCGTCGCTGCGACCCCTTTCGCCACGACCGCGGTCGACCCCGCCATCGCATCACCGTCAGCAGCCAGCGGGAAGGGGCGAAGGTCACCGCCGTTGCGGCCCGCACGGAGGACAACGACGAGCCGACCGGGAACCCTCCCGTTCACGGGGTGGAGATTTCGGGCTTACTGTTCGCAGATGGCAGGTAACGATCACATCCCCACAGCACCCACCGACGTGATCGGTGACGACGGCGACCTGCGCCGGATGCGAGATGCGTTGCGCGCCGGCAAGAACGTGACACTGGCACCCGACGGGGCGGTGTACATCTCCCCGACGCGACCAACCCGATGACCGACGACGCCGAGACCTTCATAGAATCGAAGCTCGGCAGGGTGGTGGAGATGGCGAGGATGGGCTACGGCGTCTCCGTGCACCCTGATGGCAGCATCTCGGCCGATCGGGCCGACCACCGCGCGAAGGTGCTCATCGACCCAGACCCGGCGCTCAGCGAGCAGCAGATGCTGCTCATCGATCAAGGCATCGGCGAGGGTGCGCTCATCCGTGTTCACAGCGACGGGCGGTTGGAGTACTTCCTCCCCCTCGACAGCCGGCAGTCCGGCGAGCAAGCCGCACAGATGCGCGTCGCGGTGAAGCAGGAGATCGACAGTGGTCGCCTGCAGGAGGAGATGCGCAACGGGCACACGCTCTCCGTGGAGCCAGACGGCACCATCGGCTACGAAACCTCCGGCCCCACGCCGACGCCGATCGAGTTCCCGGAGGACGTGCAGTGGGGCCATGAAGCGCTGCTCACCGCCGACCAGCTGGCTGCGGAGGCGCACGCGCTCGAGATCGGCGCCAGCGCCGCACGCGGCCTCGCCAGAGATGAGTACGAGACCGACCTGGGCATGGCCGCGATGCAACGCGACGCAGTCGCACGCGAACACGCCGCGGCCGACGCGCGCGCACTCGATGCTGATCGACAGGTGGCGGAGAAGCAGGGCGTCGCCCGCGAACTGAAGAACCAGCGGCAGCAGGCAGAGCGCGACGCGACCGTGGCTCGCAACACGGGTGACACCGCAATGGCTGAGGAGCGCGCGGAGGACTGGGCTCGCTTGAACATCGAAGCGCGAGTCGCCGACCAGCAGGCAGTCGGTGCCCAGTCGGCGGCGGCCGATGCCCGCGTGCAAGCCGCCAACGCCAAGGCCCGCCTCGAACAGCGAGACGCCGACATCGCCACGGTGCACGCGCGGTCTGAACGGCAGGAGCGTGCCTTCGACGAGCAGGAGGACCAAGCACGCGTGTACCGCCAGGCCGCGGACGAGATGCGCGAAGCCGAGCGGCTGGACGAGGCGTACACCGACCTCGAGGCTCGCGGCGTCGCCGATGCCGACCGCGTGAAGGAAGCTGCCGCAGCGCACCGCGCGAGAGCGGAGGAGCTGCGCACCACCGCCGAGGAGTTCGACGCCGTCGACCCCATCGACCCCATCGGTTCCGTGCCGTCTCCGATGGTGGAGCCGGCACAGCCCACGCTGGCGCCCCCCGGTTGGGCGCCCGGCACGCCCGGTGGCTTCTTCGGCGCCGACGAGTTCAGCGATGCCGTGCCTGCAGCGTTGAGCGACGAGGTCACGTTCGTGGCCGAGGAGACGACCCAGGACCTGGCGTTGATCGAGGACTCGGCAGTGATCGACGACTCGGCCGTGATCGAGGACTCGGCAGTGATCGAGGACTCGGCAGTGATCGACGACTTCTCGGTGATCGACGACGTGGCGATGATCGAGATGCCCGACGCGGCGTTCCTGGCCGACGAGGCCACGATCGCCTACACGGACAGGGCCGACCAGCAGACGGATGATCCATACGAGGCCGAGGTGCCCGACACGTTCGAGGTCTGAGCTCGACGACGAGACCATCAGTCACAAGTGAGCGCCGGTTCGCGATACTTCACGCCGCATGTTGTACAACGACACACGCGCCGGGGCGGCTGTTGCGAACACCGTTGCTGCAACCACCCGCTCGACGAGTTGGGAGCTGATCGGCGAACTGCCGCTGCGGTTCGATGCCCACCACCCGCAGGGCATGGCGCGGGTGGATTCGACGTGGTGGATCTCGACGGTCGATGTCGATCGCCGCCTCGGTTTCGTCCTGGCCGTCGACGCCGCGGGCGATGAGATCGAGCGTGTCGCGGTGGGCGATGCCGCGCGCTACCACCCCGGCGGCATGGACTTCGACGGTACGGCCCTGTGGATCGCGAGCGCCGAGTACGTACCCAACTCCTCGGCCACCGTCTACCGCATGGAGCCCGGCGGGCAACCCGAGCGAGCGTTCGACGTGGATGATCACGTGGGGGCGATCGCCCGCTGCGGCAGCGACGGCGACCTCGTCGGCTGGTCGTGGGGCTCGCGCCGCTTCTATCGCTGGTCCGTGGACGGGCGGCTGCTGGCTGCCAAGGTGAACCCAGGCTTCTTCGTCGACCACCAGGACTGCCAGTGGCTCGACAGCGGCCACCTGCTGTGCGGTGGCGTCGCCGAGGTTGCACTGGCTGCGGGGCCTGGCTGGTTGGGAGGCCTCGGCCTGCTCAACGCCGCCGACCTGGTGATGGAACGAGAGGTGCCGTTCCCGCACTACCAGGGGGCATCTGGTCGTGTGGGCACCCACAACCCGCTGTGGTGCGAGATCCGCGACGGCCGGCTGGTGGTGCACCTGCTGCCCGACGACGGGCACGGCACCATCGTGTCCTATGCGACGCCGCTGGAGGGCCGCGCACGCTGAGAGCGCCACCCGCGCTCGGGTTCGTCGACCACCTCTCGGTACAGCTCCTCGAACGCCGTTGCCGACGATGCCCACGAGTACCGCCGGCGCACGAAACGAGCAGCACGACGCCCTCGCGCTGCTCGCGCCAGCGGATCCGACACCGCCTCGGCGAGCGCCCGCGCCGTCGCCGCCACGTCGTCGGGCGGCACCAGCCAGCCTGTAGGGCGTAGAGGGTCGACGTTGATGAACGACTGCGGACCCCCGGTGTTGGTGGCGATCGGTGGCAGGCCGGCCGACATCGCCTCCAGGTAGACCAGACCGAACGGTTCGTCGACAGAGGGTGCGGCGAACACGTCACTGCAACCGAGGATCTCGGCGAGATCGACGTGGTCGCGCCAGCCGACGAAGAACACGCCCTGCGCGCCCAGGCGGTGGACGGTGTCGTAGGGGTGCTCACCCTCCCACTCGCCGGGGAAGCCGCCGACGATCACGAGCACGGATCTGTTGCCCGCGAGCGACCGCATCGTGTGGTGCGCCTCGATGAGCAACTGAAGTCGCTTGAAGCGCAGGAAGCGACCGGCGAACAGCACCACGGGCACCGGTCGCCCGGCGTCGTCGGTGAACGCCGACAGGTCGTGTGCGGTGTACCGGATGGAGCCCTCCGCGCCACCCGGTCGCCATCCGCGGGGGTCGTCGACCAGCCATCGCCGCCACAGCGCGAGCCGCTCGGACCAAGCACGCACCTTGGGCTCGAAGACGTCGGTGTCGACGCCGCTGGCGATGGTGACGACGCGCCCCGGGTCGAGCGGCAGAAGATCGAGCGCCAGCGCATGATCCGTGGCCGACACCACGACCACTCGATTCGAACGACCGGCCCAGCTCTGCATGCGGGTGGCCCACGCGACCCCGTATCGCTCGCACCCAAGGTCGAGCGGGTCATCGCGAATCGCCGCCAGCATCTTCAGTTCGGTGCCGTGCAGATGGGTGATGAGGGGCACACGCGGCCACACCCTGCGAACCGCCGCGTGCATCGGGGTGAGGTGGTGCAGGTGCACCACACTCGGAACGCCGACGGCCCGCTCGGAGAGGAACCCGACCCAGCTGGCCACCTGCAGGCCGTACGCCCGATCGTCGAGGTCTCCGAAGACGCGATCCGGCACGCCGGCCTTGCTCTCGTACGACGCGTGCATCGGCACCGCCATCGCCATCGGGTCGCAGCCGGCCGACCACGCATCGGCCGCCGGGGTGTAGTCCAACGGTTCGCAGCGCACACCACCGAAGAAGTGCCGGGCGTTGCACGCCTGCGCCGCCCCACCGAGCGAACCCGCGAACAGCGTCGGTGCCCAGCGACCGCCCGCCAGCGACCGCGACAGGTAGCGAGCGACCTGCGCGCTGCCACCACGCGGGTAGAAGTAGAACCCCATGGCAGCGAGCTGACCGGCCGGAAGTGGCATCCGATCACCGTACGAGTGCTGCGGCACCGACGCAAGCGCCGATGCGGTGCATCAGTGCCGGTGGTCGTGGTCGTGTTCGTGCCCGTGCTCGTGGCCGTGTGGCATCTCACCGATCACGAAGTCGTGGTGGTCGTCGTGTTGGATGCCCTGCAACGTGATGCCGAACGTCTCGAGCAGGCGGGCCGTGTTCAACACCTGCTGCGGTGGCCCCTGCGCCACGATGCGCCGGTTGAGCAACAGCACCTGGTCGCAGGTGGCGGCCTCGCCGATGTCGTGCGTGGCGGTGACCACGGCGGCGCCGCGCGCGAGGGCTGCCTCGACCATTTCGCGATACCGCTCGCGGCCGGAGATGTCGAGGCCCCCGGTCGGCTCGTCGAGCACCAACAGGTCGGCATCGTGAGCGATGACCTGGGCGAGGTAGATGCGCTGCTGCTGCCCGCCCGAGAGCGAGCGCAAGGGCTGGTCGGCGAGGTGCGTCACCTCCATGTGCGTCATCGCCTCGGCGACCAACTGGCGGTCTCTCGCCGACGTGCGCCCGAACAAACCGAGTGCTGCGAAGCGACCCATGCGCACCACTTCGACCGAGCGGATGGGCACCACGAACCGTGCCGTGTGCGCCTGCCCGAGATACGCGATGCGCTTGGGCCGCGAGCCGGGGGTGCCGCCGAGCACCTGCAGCGAGCCGGCGAGCGACGGGATGAGGCCCAGCATCGTCTTCAGCAAGGTGGACTTGCCGGAGCCGTTGGTGCCCACGAGCGCCAACGACTCGCCGGGCCGCAACGAGAGCGTAATGCCTTCCACGACAGGGTCGCTGCCGTAGCCGACGGTGAGCTCGACGGCATCGAGTGCGGGCACCGTGCTCACGAGACGCCGATCCCACGCGCGCGGCTGAGTCGCTGCCTGCTCACGGACTGCCGGGTGAGTTGCACGACGAGCACGACGAAGAACGCACACACGGTGACGAAGACGACGGTGGCGCCGGCCGACAGGTCGTAGTGGTAGCTGAGCAGGAGGCCGGCGTACACCGACGAGGCCCCGATACCGGCCGCCCATGCGATCATCGCCCAGATCCGCCGCGCCAGCAGTGCGCCGGCACTGGCCGGGGCGATGAGCATGCCGAACACCAGCAGCGTGCCGACCGCCTGGAAGCTGACGACCACCGTGGTGGCCACCATCACCAGCATGATCGCGTGGTAGCGACGGGCGGGGAAGCCCGAGACGTCGGCCTGCTCGGGGTCGAAGCACAGCAGCAGGAACGGGCGGTACAGCATCGCCACGCCGGCCGCGACGACGACTGCGGCCACTGCCAGCACCGCGATGTTGCGAGGACGGATGCCCAGGATCTCACCGAACAGGATGCGCACGATGTCGCCGTTGAACGAGTCGGTGCGCGAGACCATGATGACGCCCAGCGCCAACATGCCCACGAACAGCAGGCCGATGGCCGTATCGGATGAGAGCCCAGAGCGGTTGGTGACGAAGCTGACCCCGACGATCATCACCGCCGAGCCCACTGCGGCGCCCAGCATGCCTGGTACGCCCAGCAACAGCGCACCCGCCACGCCCGGCAGCACGCCGTGCGCCAACGCATCGCCGATGAAGGCGAGGCCGCGGAGCACCACGAACGTGCCGGCAACTGCGCACAGCACCGACACGAGGATGCCGGCCACCAGCGCGTTGCGCATGAACTCGTTGTTGGAGAAGGGTGCGATCAACCAGGTGGACATACGGGAGCGCTCAGCCTAGGCAAGTGCGGCTGCAACCTTCCTCGCGTTGCCGAGCAGGAACGACGAGTACGTGCCGTCGTCGGGCAGGTTGTGCGACGCCAGGTCGACCACCTTCACGCCGGTCTCCTCGGCGATCGCCTCCGCAACCTGCGTGGGGGTGCCGATCTCGGTGAAGACGGCCTTCACTTGTTGCGCGTCGATTGCCTCGGTGAGCCGCGCGAGCGCCTCCGCCGACACCCCGGCCTGCGTGGTGAGACCGGGGATGATCGCGCCCACCAACTGGAACCCGTAGCGGGCGGCGAAGTAGCCCAGCGACTCGTGGCCGGTGACCAGCTTGCGGTTCGCCACCGGCACGGCCGCGAGGATGTCGGTCACCTCGCCGTCCAGTTCCTCGAGCCCGGCCACCACCGCGGCGATGCCTTCCGTGGCGTCGATGCCCTGCGCGACCAGCACCGGGCCGAGCGCAACCATCGCATCCTTCAACGTCAGCGGGTCCATCCACAGGTGCGGGTCCTGTGCTCCCACCTCCTGATCCGGGTCGCCCGTGGGCAGGCCCTCCCCTTCCCCGACCAGGCGCACGGTGATGTGGTCCGACGCCACGAACGTCGGCACGCCATCCTCCTGCGCCAGGTTCAGCACGTCGAGCACCCCACCTTCGAGGTCGAGGCCGTTGCGCACGATGAGGTCGGCGTTGTTCAGCCGTTCGATGTCCTTGGCCGACGGCTCCCACTCATGAGGATCGGAGCCGTTGGGGATCAGCACGACCACGTCGGCGTTGTCGCCCACGGCGTCGCTGACCAACGACCCGAGCACCGAGTAGGTGACGACGATGGTCGTGCGATCACCGCCGTTGGCACTGTCGCCCGACGAATCGGTGCCGCAACCGGCGATGACGGACGCCACGGCGACCAAGGCCGCGAGACCCACAGTCGCTCGGCGAGCTGACTCGCACTTCAGTTGAATAGGAAACATTCTTGAATACTACCACGCCCAACGAGAACTGTTCCCATTCCGAGCACCCATTCCTATCAGTTCCTGTTCCGCGTTACGCTGCCGCGCGTGACTGGAGCCTCCATCGACCTCGGACAGGTGCACGACGCGGCGGCAGCGCGGCTCCGCGTCGCCGACCAGCGGTACACCTCCGGGCGGCGCGAGCTCGTCGAGCTGCTCGCGTCAACCGGTCGCCCCGCCACCATCCCCGACCTGCTGGAAGCGCGACCCAAGCTCACGCAGAGCTCTGTGTATCGAAACCTCGCCATGCTGGAGGAAGTCGGCGTGGTGCAGAAGGTGGTGAGCAGCGACGATCGGGCGCGCTTCGAGCTGGCGGAAGACCTGATGGGCCACCACCACCACCTCATCTGCGTCAGTTGCGGCCGCGTCGACGACTTCGTCGTCTCGTCGCGCGCCGAGCGCAGCATCGAGACCGTGCTGGGGAACGCCATCAGCGATACCGGCTTTCGCGCTTCCGGGCACCGGCTCGACGTGGTGGGAACCTGCGCCGACTGCAACTGACCGCCGGCCCGAGCCGGACGTTGGGCGACGTCACGGCGGCGGAGGATCCCAGGACTCTTCACCTCGATCTGCCCGGCGAGCGCAGCACAGTGTGATGAGGCCCTCCAGGACGATGTAGCACAGCAGGCCGACGAGCACGATGGCCGCCGCCGGGATGAGCCAGGCACCCCCTGCCGCGGTGACCACGCTGGCGCCGAACTGCTTGCCCCACAGCCAGCCTGCAGCGAACGGCAGAACGGCCACGATCGCCAGCAACCCGAGCGGCGAGAAGCCGAGCAGGTTGCCCCACCCGAACAGTCCCTGGCCGGCGGCCGCGATGACGAACACGTTGCCCAACACCGCGAGCACCGCCCAGACGACCATCTTCGTCCGTCGCCAACCACCGGCCGCCCACCGAGTACGCATTGCCACGGCGGCCCACATCAGCCAGCGCTTGAACACCGGCACGCCGGCAACGGCCAGCATCTCACGAAAGAACGTGTCGGAGAGGGTGTCGCTCCCGAGCGCTCCGGTGTTCGGGTCACCGTCGGTGATCAACCGGTCGTGGATCATCGCCGCCAGGGTGTGCCGCCCGTACGGCATCTCGAACCAGGACATGAACTTGGGGACAGAGGCGAGATCGGTCAGCGAGCGATCGACCTCGAACGTGCGGGCTCTGTTCACCATCTCGGCCGCCGCGTCGGGCGGGTGATGCCTGGCCTCCAGCGACCGCTGCAGCTTGTCGAGGGTGCCTCGGTGCGCGAACACGAACCTGGTGCCGACGCAGAAGTCCTTGCGCCCGACCTGCGCCATCTCCACCTGCCCGTCGGGTGCTGCGACCCGGAAACCCGAATACCCGTCGACACCAGCCCAGTCGCTCCACCCGTCCTCCGACAACGTCATGCTCACAGTGAGCCGGCCCACGCCGCGCAGATACACCCGGCGCACACGACCCGACCCGCGGCGCGCCACACTGGCAGGCGACATGTCTGCGCTGACCGATCTTCTCCCACCCGTCGGCAGCGACCCCTCGCTGGTGCTGGATGCGTTCGCCGAGTGGGCCACCGCCGGCGGCCGGCCGCTGTACTCGCACCAGGAGGAGGCCGCGCTGGCCCTCGCTGCCGGCGAGCACGTCGTGCTGGCCACACCGACCGGATCGGGGAAGAGCCTGGTCGCCATTGCCGGCGTGCTGCTGGCACTCAACGACCGACGGCGCGCGGTGTGGACGGCTCCGATCAAGGCGCTCGTCGCGGAGAAGTTCTTCGACCTCGTCGACCTGCTGGGTGCACAGCAGGTGGGCCTCGCCACCGGCGACGCCTCGATCAACTCCGACGCGCCGGTTCTGGTGTGCACCGCCGAAGTGCTCGCCAACAACGCGCTCGCACGGGGCGCAGCCAGCGACTTCGGCTTCGCCTGCCTCGACGAGTTCCACTACTACGCCGACGCCGACCGCGGCTGGGCGTGGCAGGTGCCGTTGCTCGAGCTCACCGACTGCCAGATGCTGCTCGCCTCGGCGACGCTGGGCGACATGAGCGCGATCACCACCGACCTGCACCAGCGGTCGGGCCGCAGCGTCAGCGAGGTCACCTCCGTCGATCGACCCACTCCGCTGTACCACCAATGGCGGATGACGTCGGTTCCCGACAGCGTGCTCGACGCGGTGCGCGACGGCCTCAGCCCCGTCTACGTGGTGCACGCCAACCAGGCCGCCGCCATCGAGCGCGCCCAGGGCCTGGTGAGCACCAACGTCACCACTCGTGCGCAGCGCGAGGCCATCGCCACTGCCATGGCGGGCGTGAAGATGGGGCGCGGTTTCGGCGAGACGCTCGACCGGCTCATCCGCAACGGCGTCGGCGTGCACCACGCGGGCATGCTGCCTCGCTACCGGCGCCTCGTCGAACGCCTGGCAGGTGAAGGTCTGCTGCCGGTGATCTGCGGCACCGACACCCTCGGGGTGGGCGTCAACATCCCCATCCGCACCGTGCTGATGACAGCACTCACCAAGTTCGACGGCAATCGCGTGCGCCAGTTCAGCGTGCGCGAGTTCCACCAGCTGGCCGGCCGCGCAGGGCGACCCGGGTTCGACCCCGACGGCCACGTGTGGGTGCAGGCACCCGACCACGTGATCGAGAACACACGCGCCCTGGCGAAGGCAGGCGACGACCCCAAGGCGCGACGCAAGGCCGGCAAGGCCAAGGTGCCGGAGGGCTTCGTCAACTACGACGAGGCGGCCATGCACCGCATCATCGCTGCTCGCCCCGAGCCGCTCGTCTCCCGGTTCCGCGTGACCGCCGATCTGGTGGCCGGCGTGCTCGGGCGGCCCGACGGCCCCAGCGCACTGAAGCACCTGCTGCGCACCAACCACGACGCGCCAGCGAAGCGGCGACAGCACAAGAAGCGCGCGATCGCCGTCTATCGCAGCCTGGAGGCCGCCGGCGTCGCGGAGCGCGTTCGCGACGCGAGTGGCCGCTGTCAGGGCGTGCGCGTCGGCTCGTTGGTGGAGGGCAGTGACGAGCGCGCTGCGCTGCGGTTCTCGGCGCCGCTCACTCCCTTCGCCATCGAAGTGATCGCCACCTTCGATCGCGACGATCCCGCGTACCTGCTCGACGTCGTCAGCGTGATCGAGGCGGTGCTCGACGACCCGCGCCAGATCCTCTACGCCCAGCAGAACGCTGCCAAAGGTGTGGCGGTCGCGCGACTGAAGTCGGAGGGCATGCCCTACGAGGAACGGATGGAGCAGCTCGACACGATCACCTGGCCAAAGCCGCTGGCGGAACTGCTCGACGACTGCTTCCACGCCTACCACCAGCACCACCCCTGGATCCACGAGCTCCCGGCACCCAAGTCGATCCTGCGCGAGATGCTGGAGGGCGGCGACAGCTTCGCCACGTTCGTGCGCCGCTACCGGCTCGAGCGCAGCGAAGGCCTGGTGCTGCGCTACCTCACCGACGCGTGGCGCACCCTCGACCGGTCGCTCCCCGACGACGTGTACTCCGACGGGCTGGAGGACGTGGTCGAGTGGTTGGGAGCGCTGATCCGCGCTACCGATGCCACGTTGCTCGACGAATGGGCGCTCCTGGCAGGCAAGCCGGTGCACGAGCACGTTGCTCCCGAGGCACTCAGCGTCGGCCGGGCCGGGCCTCCTCCGGCATGGCGCACGGCCGTGCGCACCGCTGCCTTCGGGTGGGTGGAGCTGCTGGCACGTCGGTCGTACACGGTGCTCGCCGAACGCAGCGGGTGGAGCAGCGAGCGCTTGAGCACTGCGATGGCGCCGTACTGGCACGCTCACGACTCGCTGTGCATCGATGCCGACGCGCGCGCAGCCGTGAACTTCTCGTTGCTCGAGCAGCCGCAGCGATGGGTGATCACACAGCAGCTGGTCGACCCCGACGGCGACGGCGGCTGGCGGTTCGTGGCCACGGTCGACCTCGCGGCAGCGCTCGACGAAGGCGCCCCCGCACTGGTGCTCGAGCAGTTGGGCGCCTACGACCCCGACGAGCCGGAGTCGAGCACCGACGAGGCAACCGACGGCGACGGACCCGAGTAGCCACGCACCGGCAGCAACGCCGGTGCCAGCGCCGCTACGACCAGGTTCACCGCCGCCGCCGCGAGCAGCGAGTCGCGCACCCCGATGCCCGACGCGAGGACTCCCCACCCCACCGCGCCGATGGAGGTGCCCAGCCAGACCATGAGCATCGCGATGGCGGAGCCGCGACCGCGCATCCACGAAGACAGTTGCAGGGTGTAGTTGGAGAACAGCACGTTCAGCACGCCCATCGTGCCGCCGCCCGCCAGCAGCAACCCGATCGACCCCACCCACAACACGCCGGCGCCGGCGAACAGCGCGGTGCCTCCCGACCACACCACAGCAGAGCAGAACAGCGCGCGCTCGGGGTGCTGCGCCGCCCCCATACGTGGCATCAGCCACACCGCGCTCACCGACCCGAGGCCGAGCGACGCTGCCAGCACACCGAATCCGGTGGGTGAGACATGCAGCCGCTCGCGAGCGACCAGCGGCATCACCGCGGCCAACCCGGCGCCCACCGTTGTCATCGTGGCAAGTCGGATCACCGGGCGACGCAACGAGGCATGGCCCACCACATGGCGCACACCCTCGCCGATGGCACCGCCGACGGCCGCAGGGCGTGCACCCCGCGCGGGCCCATCCCGGTACCCGTTGACCACGATGACGACGCCGACGAACGACATCGCGTTCAGCGCGAACACACCGCCCGGGCCAGTGAGCGCGATCACCCCGCCTGCGAACGCCGGTCCCAGCGTCTGGGCGGCATTGCGCGAGATCCCGTCGAGCCCGATCGCCTGCGGCAGCATGCGTGCGTCCACCAGCTCGGGAGTGAGCGCCATGAACGCCGGCGCGGCGAACGTGAGCGCCACCGACTCCAGAAACGTGCCCACCAGCAGCACCCACGGCGACATCCACCCTGCACCCTGCGCGACTGCCAACGCAGCAGCTACCAGCAACGCCGCCACCTGGGTGGTGATGATGAACGTGCGCCGATCGAGCATGTCGGCGAACGCACCTGCATGCAGTGCGAGCAGGAAGCCGGGCACCGCCCACGAGGCCTGCACCAGGCTGACGAGAGTCGGCGAACTGGACAGCGTGGCCATCGTCCAGTTGGCGGCCACGAGGTGCATGAAAGTGCCGACGTTCGAGACCAGACCGGCGATCCACAGCCAGCGATAGAGACGCACCCGCAGCGGAGACCAGGGGCCGGCGACGGGCTCGGTGTGCATGCGGCGAGAGTACCGGTGCCGGCGAGGGGCCTCTCAGCGATCGAGGCGAGTGATGGCGAGGTGCTCGTAGACATCGTCGCCGCGTGGCTCCTGCCGGCGATCCACCGACACCACCGCGTTGCGCCCGGCGCGCTTGGCGTCGTAGAGAGCACCGTCGGCTCGCGCCATCAGCTCGCGCAGGTCGCGAGCGGCACCGACTGCGGCACCCACCGACACGGTGACCCGCAGACCCTCCGCAATCGTGTGCCAGCCGTACCCGCGCACACCTTCGCAGACCGTCTCCCCGATGCGGTGCGGCTGCGCCTTGCCATCGGGCAGCACCACGACGAACTCGTCGCCACCGAGGCGCACGATGAGGCCGGCTGGGCCGATCGCCTGGCGCAGCAGCTCGGCACACGCCTTGATCACCTCGTCGCCGGCATCGTGCCCGTAGGTGTCGTTGACCAGCTTGAAGTGATCGATGTCGACCACCAGCATCGACGCTCGCTGCTGCGACTGGGCCAGCAGGCTGATCACTTCATCGAGTCCTCGACGATTGGCCAGCCCGGTCAGCGGATCGCGCGCGGCGGTGATGGCCAGCGAGGCCGAGACGTCGCTGAGCTCACGACGAACCAGCTCGAGCCGTGCTCGATGAGCCAGCCCTGCGGCAAGGCCGATGATGCGATCCGAGCGCGTGGCAGCCATCGCTTCCACCGCCGCCATCGAGTCGCTGAACGCTGCGCTCTGATCACCCAGTGCCCACCTGATGGCGGCGCGCCGACGCAGCACATCGGGCACGCGGAACTCGTCACCGAGCTCGGCCAGCCGCAACGCTGCGGTGGCCCAGTGATCGGCGTCGGAGAGCCGTTGCGCGCCCAGCATCGCGGCGGCTCCCGCCAGGCGCCAGGCCAACTCCTCGCGAACCACCATGCTGTCGCGCACCGCTCCCAGCAGTTCGGCCGCCAGCGCGGCATCGGTGAAGCGCTCCTCGACCAGCGCCAGCGAGGCGTCGGCCAGCAGGGAGCCGTACCACACCGTGCTGCTGGGGCCGTGGCCGCGCAACTGCGTCGCCAGCTGGTGCAGCCGGTCGACGTGGGCCACGCGGTCCGCCTCCGGAAGGGCGCGACCGTCGCTGATCACTTCGTGCAGGCACATCACCAGGTTGACGATCGTGAGCTCTGCGCGCAGGGCACCGGTGTGGGTGGTGGGGTCGAGCGTCGACAACGCGGTCTCGAACTGATCGATGGCGAGATCCCACGCGCCGAGACGATCGAAGAACGTGCCCAGGCTGTTCGCGGTCGACGCTGCCGCGTCGGGCGACAGCAACCCGCCCCACAGCAGCACCATCGAACGGACGGCAAGGTCGAAGGCATGGTTGAGCTCACCCACCCCGAGCCCGGTGACGGCCGCCGCAGCCAGGATGCGGCTCTGTTGATCGTCGTCGTCGAGCTCGCAGAACGCGGTCACCGCTGCAGTCGCGACCATGTGTGCCTCCACCCCCCGCCCGGCGCCGACCATGTCGAAGATGCAGCGGATGGTGCGATCGGCCCACGCCTCGGCGCTGTCGCCCGCCGCACCGTGGGGCCCCGACGAGCGCGGGGGGCTGAGCAGCGCCCCGTCACCCGTCGCGGTTCGAGCGTGCAGCGTCAGCAGCGAATCCAGCAGCTCGGTACGGCCATGGCGGAGCTCTTTGACTGCCTCGACCAGCTGCTCTTCGCCCGAACCCATTGCTCTCCCCACGTCACGTGCGTTCGTCGACGCCCGTCCACCATCGGTGTTCCCAGTGACCGGACGACAACAGTGCGTGATTGTAGTTGAACGATTTGCCGTCTCCATCACACGCACCGGCGACGGCCGCCGCGACCCGCGACGCCTACACTCCCCCTATGGTCAGCCAGGCGTTCGACACCGCCGGATGGCCCACGCGAGAGCTGATCCTGCTGCACGCCTCGCGCCTCTTCGCCGGCCGCGGGTTCCTGGGCACCTCCACGCGCGACATCGCCAGTGCTGTGGGAATCCGGCAACCGTCGATGTACAGCCACTTCCCTTCGAAGCACGCAATCGCCGAAGAGCTGCTGCGACGCGACCTGCATGCGGGCATCGAGGCGTTGCAGCGCTGCGCACAAGACCCTGCCGGGCCGGCGGTGCAGCTCTATCGCTACCTGCTGTGGGAGGTCACCTCTGTGCGCGAAACCCCGTTCGACCTGCGTGCGTTGTACCTGGGCGAGCTGCTCGACCTGCCCGAGTTCGAGCACGGACGGCGGCTGAACAACGAGTACGAGGCGCTGTTGGCAGGCATCATCCGCAGCGGGATCGAGACGCAGGAGTTCGTCGCCACCGACGTCGCGTTCGCCCAGCGGGCGGTGGATGCCATCATCCTGGAGGCCATCCGCTGCTCCGGCGACCGCCGCCAGCATCGCATCCTCGACGAACCCGACATGGCAGCTGCGTTCGTCGTGCGCGCCCTGCTGCGCGTTCCGTCACGACTCCCACGAGTGCAGGCCGCCGCGCACCGCGCCGGCAGCTGAACGGCTCAGCCCTTGATGGGCGCCGAGCCGGCCCTCCGGTCGGCCGGCATCCACCGCGACTGTGGATCTCCCGCGACCAGAGCTACTGCGCCAGGATGCGCAGGCGCTGCGGGTCGTAGAAGGGGGCGAACTGCAACCGTGCCTTCAGGTTGCGGGCAGGGGTGGCCACCTGGAACTCCCCATCGCGCAGCCACTCGGCGGTCACACCGGTGCTGCACTCCACCTGCGCCAGGCCCACCGGCCCGCCCAGCGTGTGCCCGAAGGCGGCCGCTCGTACGTAGCCCACCCATTCGCCCTCGAGCAGCACCGGCTCGCCCCCGAACAGGTCGGCCTGCGCATCGTCCACGAACACGCCGACCACTCGTCGCTGCGGGGGGCCGGCGGCGCGAGCGAGCAGCAGTGCCTCACGACCGATGAAGCCGCCCGGCTTGTCCCAGGCGACCGCGAAGCCGAGGCCCGCCCCCAACGGGGTGTCGGTGTTGTCGATGTCGACTCCCATGTCGCGGTAGCCCTTCTCCAGCCGCAGGCTCGCCATCGCCCCCAGACCGACGGGGCGGATGCCGAGATCCGACCCAACGGCCATCAGGTCGTCGTAGACACCCATCGCGTATTCGGTGGGTACGTGCAGTTCGTAGCCCAGCTCGCCCACGTACGTCACTCTGCTCACCAGCACCGGCGCGTAGCCCACGTGCAGGTGCTGTGCAGTGAGGTACGGGAACGCGGCGTTGCCGAGGTCGGCGTCGGTGAGCCGACCGAGCAGCTCGCGCGACGCCGGGCCCTGCACCGACAGCAACGTCGTGGCAGAGGTGACGTCGGTGACGACGGCGACTTCGCCGGGCCGCAACGCTCGCCGGATCATCGGCTCGATGCGGCGATGGATGATGTCGCCGGCCACCACCAAGAACCTGTCGTCGGCAACACGACACACCGTGACATCGGCCGCGATGCCACCCGCCGCATCGAGCCACTGCGTGTAGACCAGCCGACCGACCTCCCGATCGATGTCGTTCGCCGAGAGTCGGCCGAGCACTGCGGCCGCAGCCGGACCCTGCACCGACAGCTTCGCCATCAGGCTCATGTCGAGCACGCCCACGCCGTTGCGCACCGCTGCATGCTCGCGAGCCACGAACGTGTGCGAGGGCTGACGATGAAAGCCCGGCGTCGCCGGCTGCGGCTGCTCGGATCCCGCGAACCACTCGGCGAACTCCCACCCGAACGAGGCGTTGAACCTGCCGCCGGCAGCCACGTGCCGATCGTGCACCACCGAACGGCGGATGTTGCGGGCGGTGCGCTGCTTGAACGTGGGGTACCAACCGTCACCGAAGAGCACTCCCAGTTGCTCCACCGTGCGCTCGGCGCGGAATCGACGCGACGTCTCGTAGGTGGCGGTGCGATCGATGGCGTAGCCGGTGACATCCACCGGTGGCACGCCGTCGATGATCCAGTGCGCCAGCACCTTGCCCACTCCCCCGCCCAGCAGGATGCCCAGCGAGTTCATGCCTGCGGCCACCCAGTACCCGTCGAGCTCTGGCGCCGGCCCCAGCAGCGGGTGCACATCGGCGGTGAACGACTCGGGTCCGCAGAAGAAGAGGCGCACGCCGATGTCGGCCAGCGACGGGATGCGCTCCATCGCTCGCGACAGGAACGGCGCCATGCGATCCCAATCCGGGTCGATGGTGCCGAAGGCGAAGTCGTGCGGTACACCATCCAGCTTCCACGGCGCCGCCACCGGTTCGAACAGCCCCACGAGCATGCCGTCGCCCTCCGGCCGGTAGTAGCCGTAGCGATCGGCGTCCTCCACCACCGGCAGGTCTGGGCTCATGCCGGGCACGGCATCGGTGATCAGGTAGTAGTGCTCGGCGGCCTGCAGCGGCACCTGCACACCGGCTGCGGCCCCGAAACGGTGGGCCCACATGCCTCCGGCGTTGACGACCAACTCGGTCTCGATGCGGCCCCGATCGGTGAGCACCGCCGTCACCCGGCCGCCGCGCTGTTCCACGCCGGTGGCGCTGACACCCTCGAAGATGCGCGCGCCACGAGCACGGGCACCTTTGGCCAACGACGTCGCAACGCCGACGGGGTCGGCGCGACCCTCGTCGGCCACCATGAAGCCGGCGAGCACGTCGTCGGTGCGCAGCAGCGGCCACAGCGCCGCCACTTCGCTCGGCGAGATCTCCACCTCGTGCACGCCGAAGCCGTGCATCCATGCCGACGAACGTCGCAACGACTCGAGCCGGCCGGGGTTGGTGGCCAGCGAGATGTGGCCCACCTCGCGGAAGCCCGTGGAGTGCCCGGTCTCGGCTTCCAATCGCGAGTACAGATCGCGCGAGTAGCGGCTCATGAACAGCGCTGTCTCGTCGGTCATCCCTGCCGACGTGATCAGCCCGGCGGCGTGCCAGGTGGTGCCGGCGGTGAGCGAATGCCGCTCCACGAGGACGACATCGGACCAACCCAGCTGAGTGAGGTGGTAGGCGATGCTGCAGCCGATGACGCCACCTCCGACGATCACCACCTGCGCCCGGTCGGGCAGTGCACCCGTCGCTGCTTCAGTCATCTCCGCACCCCGCGATCAACATGCCTATCGAACGATAGTCGAACCTCACCGGTGGCGCAGCGATCAATTGACACCCCGACTGGCAATAGTTACATTCAGAGCGTGACGAGCAACCGCAACCAGATCATCGACAACCTGCGCCGTGTCTTCGGATCGTTCGGCTCCGTGATCGAGCGCCTCACCGAGCTGCAGTGGCAGGCGCCGTCGCTGTGCCCGGCATGGACGGTGCACGGCGTCGTTGTGCACGTCACCGCCATCGAGGCCGCGCTCGCCGGCTGGCGACCCGGCGACGAGCACCCGTTCGCAGCGCTGCCCACCATCAACGGCGAGCTCGCTGCGCTCGCCCCGGCGGCGTTGGCCGAGCGTTACCGCGCCGTCACCAGCGCACGACTCGCCGAGTTGGCCACGATGACCGACGACGAGTTCGACAGCCCGTCCGTCACACCGGTCGGGCCGGGAACGTACGGCAGGTTCATGGCCATCCGAGTGTTCGACGTGTGGGTGCACGAGCGCGACATCCGAGTGCCGCTCGGCATCGACGGCGCCGACGACGGGCCGAGCGCGGAGATGGCGCTCGACGAGGTGCACGGCTCGCTGGGCTTCATCGTCGGCAAGAAGATCGGGCTCGCCGACGGTAAGGGCATCGCCATCGAGCTCACCGGGCCGGTGCACCGTCGCCTGCTGGCCAAGGTCGACGGTCGCGCCACGCGAGTCGACGAGCTCCCCGCCCCCGACATCACGCTCACCACCGACTCGCTCACCTTCATGCTGCTCGCATGCGGTCGCATCGACCCCGAGACCGCCATCGCCGACGGCCGCATCACCTGGACCGGCGACAGCACACTCGGGGCTCACGCCGCCCGTCACCTCGCGTTCACGATGTGAGCCGCGATGCACCACTACCGCACCCCCGATGCCGCCTTCGAGGCACTGCCCGACTTCCCGTTCGAGCCGCACTACCTGGAATGGAACGGGTTGCGGGTGCACCACCTCGACGAGGGCGCCGCCGACGCCCCGGTGATGCTGCTGATGCACGGCGAACCCACCTGGAGCTACCTCTATCGCAACTGGATACCCCCGCTGGCGGCTGCCGGCTTCCGGGTGATCGTGCCCGACCATGTCGGTTTCGGCCGCAGCGACAAACCCATCGACGACGACTGGTACGTGATCGAGCGTCACTGCGAGCGCCTGCGCCACCTCATCGACAGGCTCGATCTGCGCAACATCACCATCGTCGTACAGGACTGGGGTGGCCCCATCGGCCTACGTCAGGTGTGCGACCAGCCCGACCGCTTCCAACGCGTGGTGATCCTCAACACCTGGTTGCACCACCAGGGTTACGAGTACTCCGATGGCATCAGGATGTGGCGCCAGATGGCCACCAACCCCGAGCAGCTGGGTGGCGACATGCCCACCGGTCGCATCGTTGCCGGCAGCCTGCGCCGCGAGGGCCACGACCGCAGCGCGCTGTGTGCGGCGTACGACGCGCCGTACGACGGCGCGGCGTCGAAGGCAGGTGCCCGCCGGTTCCCGTTCTGCATCCCCTTCGCCGAACCCCACGCCGGCAATGCCTCCAGCCAACAGTGGTGCTTCGACACCCTGCCCGCACTCGGCCTGCCCGTCCACCTGGCATTCGGCGACGCCGATGGCGTGTTCACCTGGGAGTGGGCCCAGCAGTGGCACGCTCAGCTGCCGGGCAGCACGCTCGATCGCATCGTCGGTAGTGGCCACTTCCCGCAGGAGGATGCCACCGCTGAGTGCTTGGAGATCGTGCTGCGCCACGGGCGCGGGCGACCTCCCGCGACTACTGCCAGCTGATGGGCAACGACGAGTAGCCGGCGATCACCGAGCCCGGCGGGTGCAGTACCGATGCGCCGGCCAACGCCAGGGTCTCGAAGCGCGACGACAGTTCGGCCAGCGCCTCCGTGAGCTCCAGCCGGGCAAGGTTGGCGCCCAAGCAGTAGTGGATGCCACCGCCGAAGGTGAGCAGGTGCCAGCCATCGGGCACCTCGCGAGCGATGTCGAACCGGCCCGCGTCGGGCAGCACCGCCGAGTCGTGGTTGGCCGACATCGACATCAGCACCACCACGGTGCCACCGGGCACCAGATGGCCCCCGATCTCGATGTCATCGGTGGCGAAGCGCGGCAGTGCCTCTGTCGCCGGCTCCCACCTGATCGCCTCCTCCACTGCGGCCGCCACCAGCTCGGGCCGCGAGCGCAGCAACGCCCACTGGTCGGGGTGCTCGGCAAACGTGTGGATCATGTTGCTGAGCTGGTTGCGCGTGGTGTCGGTGCCGGCGACCAACATCATCGCCACCACCGACAGCAGCTCCGACGGCGACAACCGGTCGCCTTCTTCCTCGACGGCGATGAGGTTGGAGAGCAGGTCGTCGCGCGGGTTGGCACGCCGGTCGGCGATGAGCTCGTCGAGGTAGTCGTCGAGCTCGGCCTGCGCCTGCTCGATCTCGTCGATGAACGAGCCGGCATCGAGACGCAGCGACAGGAGAATCGCCGACGCCCACCGGCTCATGTCGTCGAGGCGGTCGGCTTCGATGCCGACGAGTGCGCAGATGACCGGGATCGGGAACGGGTCGCACAGCGCGGGCACCGCATCGCAGCTGCCATCTGCGATGACCGCGTCGACCAACCGAGCGATGGTGGCACGCGTGAACGGTCGCAGGGCCTCGACCGCGCGAGGCGTGAATGCTTTCGACACCAGCCGGCGCAGGCGGTGGTGGTCGTCACCTTCCATGAACAGCAGGATCTGCGCCTGCCGATTCCAGGCCCTGCTGCCCTCGGGAATGCCCGAGAGGCGCGCGAAGTCCATCCCCGGCCCGCGCAGCCGGCGGTCGCGCAGCAGGTCGACGACATCTCGGTGATGGATGACGATGGGGCCGAACAGTCCGCTCGCCAGCGGGGCGGCTGCCCGTGCTTCGGCGAAGATCGCACGCGCGCCTGCGGCATCGTCGCTCGACCCGGGGAGCAGTCGCGGTAGGTCTGCCTCGGCATACGTGGTCATCTTGGGTCTCCTTGCAGGTTGTGCACAGCGTGAGGGGCGTGCTCTCGGTTGTCAACGTGTCGTCGGTCTCGGCAGCGGCACCCGAGCCCCGCTCGCGGCCACTCGACGATACGGTGCCGTTCATCATGCAATGGCGCCGAACACCCAGCTGGTCTCCGCCGGACACTGCGCGCATCGATGCGATCATCAGCGCCAACGTGGGCATTGCGGCACGTCTCGACCGTGCGCTGCGAGAGCGCCTGCTCGAGCACACCGCGGCGCTGCTGCAGTCGAAGCGGTGGGAACCGGTCGCCGGCATCGAGCTCACCGACGAGGTGCTCGTCACCATCGCCGCCAACGCCGCCATCCCCATCCTGTCGTTCGACACCTGGCCCTATCGCCAGGTGCGATCCATCATCGTTCGCCCCTCCGCCAGCCTCTCCAGTGGCACACGCGCCGGCCCGGTCGCCGGCACGTACACCGACGAGGTCATCGGCACCATCGGCTTGGCCAGCCCGCACAGCGGCCCGATCGTGATCTCGTGGGATGCAGCCCTGGCCGACAGCAGGCGCCCCGCACTGGGGAGCAACGTGGTGATCCACGAGTTCGCACACAAGATCGACATGAGCGACGGCTACGCCGACGGCGTGCCACCCCTTCGTGGCGCCGCACTCGACCGGTGGCAGCGGGTGCTGCGCGACGAGTTCCACCGCACCGAAGGACGCGACTCCGATCACGTGCTGCGGCCGTACGCGTGGGAGAGCCCCGCCGAGTTCTTCGCAGTCGCCACCGAGGCGTTCTTCTGCATCCCGGTGCGGCTGGCTGCCGCCAAGCCCCACCTGTACGACGCCCTCGCCGAGCTCTATCGGCAGGATCCGGCGCGCGACTCGGTGCCCGCTCAGCCCTGAGGTGGCACGAACATGAGGTGGCACGAGCCTGAGGTGGCACGGCCGCTGCATGCACTGCAGGCCGAGGGCCCCGTCGTGCGAGGATGAGCGAGATGCATCTGGGTTCACCACGCTTGGAAGTCGGTACCACTTCGGCTCGGTTGAGCTGCGACGTGCACCACTCCGGCGAGATGCACACCTGGTGGATCGCCACGGATCTCGACGACATCGGCGTGATCGATCTCGGCCCAGGCGCGTTCGTGCCGGTGGCCCTGTCGCTCGCATCGTCGCTGGGCGAAGACCTGGCCATCGAGGCCCCGATCAGCGCGCAGCAGTTGCACGGCTGCCGTGCTGCGGCGCACGTGCTGCACCGGCAGTGGGGCTGGCGGCAACCAGTGGTGTCCGCATCCACCGAACGCCAACCGTTCGTCGCCGGGCCCGATGTCGGGCTGTTGTTCACACGCGGCATCGACTCGATGGCCACCTTGGTCGCCAGCCTCGACGGTGTTGGCCCTCGTGTCACGCGCCTGATCGTCATCGATGGCCTCGAGCCGAATCACTCCGCCGACGTGGCCGCAGCGGTGTGGCACGACACGCAGGCTGTTGCCGGCGCTGTCGGCCTGCCCATCCATCGGCTCACCACGAACGTGCGTGACGAGATCGAGCGATACATCCCCTGGAAGTATTCGCACGGCGCGGTGCTGCTGGGGTCGGCGCTGGCACTCGGTCCGCTCTTCGACGAGATCGTGATCTCCTCCTCCAACAGTGTTCGCTACCCGCGTGCGAACGGCAGCGCGCCCGACCTCGACGCCTGCTGGTCCACCGACCGCACCACCATCACTCACTGGGGTGTGTCGATGAGCCGCAGCGACAAGGCGGCGCTGGTCGCCACCCGACCGCAGTTGGCCGCGCAGCTGAAGGTGTGCTGGGAGAGCAACCGGCGCGGCAACTGTGGCACCTGTTCGAAGTGCCTGCTCGCGATGACCGCGTTCACCGTCGCCGGCGCTCACTCCGTCGTCGAGACCGCCTTCGACGGGCCGCTGTCGTGCGAGGCCATCCGCCGGCTGGGCCCGGTCCCCAGCTTTGTCCGGGAGGAGGTGATCGAGGCCATCGGCGACGATCAATCCGACCTCCGCGACGCCTGGCGCGACTGCCTCTCCCGCGAGCGCAATCACCAACGCCGCGGGCTTGCCGGGCTCGACCCTGCCGAGCGGTTCGCCGCCGTCGGGATGACACTGCAACCCGACGAAGCGGTCGGATGGGGCGGCGGCGCCCGAGCGATCTACGCGGGCAGCGCCAACCGTCAGGTGGTCTGCGATGCACCCGCTCATCTCGACCGGCCGCTTCGGTGGTGCCTCGCCGCTCGCGCCACGCCCGGCTCCGCTCAGTTGGCGACCGTGCTCACGCAGCACTGGGGGCACGGTGGCGTGATGCTCACCGACGACGTCACACCAGGCCCGCCGCCAGCGGCGGTCGGGCGACTCCTGCAACAGGCCGACGTGCGTTGCTGGTGGTCCGACCACGACCACCTGGATGGCATCTGCCTCCTCGAAGCCATCGAACACGGCTGCGTGCCCGTGCAGGTGATGCCCGACGACCTGGCCGAGACGCTACGCGCAGCACTCCCCCGGCAGCGGCCTGCCTGGTGATGGGGCTGCACGAGGCCAGCGCCGGTCGCCCTCAGCCCACTCGCCTCCTTGAGTTGTGGTCGGCCGCCCGCCAACTGATCGTTGCGGGCAGCATGCAGCGCGATGCCATGTTGAGCGCTACGCGATGAGCGCGTTCACCGCTGCTCGTCGATGGCTGTCGCGTGCACGCGCAGTGCCCGCACGCGCCGAGCGCGTCGAACAACTGGCGCTGGCCGCCGCCGCTCGGCAGCCCGAAGCGACGCGTGCAGCTGATGCCAGCGCTGCCGAACTCGCTGCCGCCCGCAGCGAGCTCGCGGCGCTGGGCTCCCAGCTGTCGGAGACGGGTGCGCAACTCTCCGCCGTCGGGGCCGAGGTCGCCGCGTTGCGCTCCGAACTGTCCGGCCTGAGCACCGCGCAGCAGACACAGTCGGGCGTGCTGCGACAGCTGCACCATGCGGTGCGCGTGACCGCCGAAGTGGCCAGCGGCCCTCAGCGCGACCGAACCTTCCGCGAAGTGCTCGCCAACATCCAGCCGGTGACGGCACGGCGCGAGGCCCTCAGCGTGCTCGTCATCACGTGGAACCATGCTGGCTTCCTGCCCGACGCCCTGAGCTCCGCCAGGCAGGCCCTCGACGAGCTGGCGGCGACGGATCGAGGGCAGATCCTGATCCTCGACGACGGCTCCACCGACGAGACCCAGGAGGCGCTGGCGCAGTTCGCCGATGACGAACGGGTGCGTGTCATCACCAGCCCGAACAACATGGGCCTCGCACGAGCGCGCAACATCCTGCTCGCGGCATGCCCCACCGCGCACGCAGTGGTGCTCGACGCCGACAACTGCCTGCTCACCGACGGAGTGCGAGCGGCGTACACGACGGCACGCACGTACCGACCGATCATCACCTTCGGTCAGGTCATCGCGTCGACAGCGGAAGGTACCGGGTGGGCAGCAGCCAGCTACGCCCCCTCGGCGGAGAGCCTGCGCGTGGGTCAGAGCTTCGACTCGATGGCTGTCATCGACGTCGCCGCCATCGCCGACCTAGGTGGGTACTCCACCGATCCTGCACTGGCAGGGGTCGCCGACGACTTCGAGCTGATCCTGCGCTGTCTACGACGCGGCAAGCTGGTCGGCTACGTGCCCGCCACCCTGGGCTGGTACCGGCTCACCCCGCTGCGGCACAGCGCCCAGGCAGCCGACATGCGCAGCGTCGAGGCGCGCATCGAGCGCAAGTACCTCTACGACGAGCCCGACTTCGACCGCTTCGCGCTGTTCGGCGCGCATCCCGAGACCGGGTTGCTCTGGGCCACGCCCGCCGCGACCGAACGCGTCGGCCGCCCGGCGAGCCCACCAGCGGCGGCACCACTGCCGGCCGACGCCGGCCCGCGAGTGCTGCTCATCGTGTCGGGTGGCGTCGGCAACCTCGGCGACGACGCGATCTGCGATGCCGTCCACCGACGGCTGCGACGAGCGCTGCCGACGGCCCAGATCGAGCTGGTGTCGGACCGCAACGTGCCAACCCTCGCCACCGGGGCCACCGGGGCCGCCGAGGTCGTGCCGTGGTCGGGCACCGTGATGGAGCTGTGGCAGGGCCTCTCCGATGCCGAGCTGGCGGCGGCGGCGACGGAGGCGGGGCACGGTCTCACCTCGGCCGCGCTCACCCCCAGCGAGAGGGCGCGGCCGCTCGTCGACCTCTCGTCGTTCGACCTCGCGTACATCGCCGGCGGCGGGTACCTCACCTCATCGTTCGCCGAGCGGTTGCTCGTACCCCGCGTCGCGATCGCACTTGCGCTGGCAGCGGCAGCTGTGCCCGTGGTGTGGTCCGGCCAGGGTGTCGGCCCGTGCTCCGACGAAGAGCTGCGCCTGGTCGCGGCTGCCGTGCGCTCGGCCACCAGCTTCGGGTGCCGCGATGCCGGTTCGATCGAGGTGCTGCCCGACGACGTTCGAGCCAAGGCCGTGCTGGTCGGCGACGACGCAATGGGCATCGCTCGCGCCGCCCCGGCCGCCGTGCGTCGAGCACTCACCCGTGCACACGTGACGAGCGATCGATTCATCGTGTTCCACGTGAGGGCGGCCGACTACATCGGCGAGGTCCAGCTCCTGTCGCTCGCCGCCGCGGTCGACGAGCTCGCCACTCGATCAGGGGCGACGGTGCTCGGCATTGCCATCAACGACAACCCACCCGCCGAAGCCGCCGTGTTCGCACAGCTGGCGCAGCAGGTGGTTCGGCGTTCGCCGTGGCGGTGGGTCGACGCCACCCGCTCTCCCGAGCTCGCTGCCGGGCTCCTGGCTGCAGCCGACAGCGTGGTCTCACACTCGTACCACCTCGCGCTGTGGGCGCTGGAGGCGGGCACGCCCGCCGTGCTCGTCACCGGCTCGGCGTACTACGAGGCCAAGGCGGCCGGCCTCGCTCGCCTCGCCGGGTTGACGGGCCCCATTGCACTCCCTGCCAGCGTCGACGCAACCATGTTGGGTGCTCAGCTCGAGCAGATTCGCGCCGAGCTCGACACCGACATCCTGTCGACGGTTGCGGCGCAGGTCGAGGCGTGGTGGGCACAGAGACTGTCGCTGCGCTGACGGGCCGGGCAGCCGCCACGCCGACGGGCGACTGGTGGACTACACGTTCGAAGCAGACGACATCTGCAGTTCCGGGGGGTGCCAACCGTGGTTCCCGTGCCACGAGACCGACACACCTGTACTGCCAGCCGGTACCCCGCGAACCGTGCGCCGAGTGAGCGCGTCGAGGCGTCAGATGCCCTCCGCGGCATGGAGACCGGCTTCGTCGACCTGCTGCCCGGCGGCGATGCGAGCGAACACCGATGGCGGCTCGCTCCACGGGTCGGGCAACGTGCCCGACTCGGCCTGCTCGATGGCTCGCCACACACGCTCGCTGGTGCACGGCAGGTCGAGGTGCCGCACGCCCAGGTGTGCCAACGCGTCGATGACCGCGTTCTGCACCGCTGGCGTGCTGCCGATGGTGCTGGCTTCGCCGATGCCCTTGGCCCCCAGCGGGTTCAACGGCGTGGGGGTCTGCGTGCTGTGCACCTCGAAGCTGGGGAACTCTGCGGCCGACGGGAAGGCGTAGTCCATGAAGTTGGCGGTGAGCGGGTTGCCATCGGTGTCGTACCGAACGTGTTCGTACAACGCCTGGCTGACGCCCGCGGCGACACCTCCGTGCTGCTGGCCCTCCACCAGCAGCGGGTTCAGCACCACGCCGCAATCGTCGACGGCGATGTGCCGCAACACGGCGACCTTGCCGGTGTCGCGGTCGACCTCCACCACGGCGATGTGCGCGCCGAACGGGAACGTCGCGTCGCCCTGGTCGAAGTCGAGCTGTGCGGCGAGCCCCAGCGTGCCGTCGGCGTGGTCGACCGCGTCGGCATGCTGCTCGGCAGCGAGCGCCAGCGCTGCCCAGTCGAACGCCGACGACGGCACGCCCGCCACGCCAACGGTGCCGGCCGCGATGTCGACGACGATGTCGGCCTCGTCGGCCTCCAGCAGGCGGGCCGCGAGCCGACGCGCCTTGTGCACCATGGCTTCCGTGGCCCGATGCACTGCCGAACCACCCAACTGCAACGAGCGCGAGCCCCCGGTGCCGCCGCCGCTGCGCACCAGGTCGGTGTCGCTCTGCACCAGGCGGATGCGCTGCACCGGGATGCCCGTCTGTGCGCTGACGATCATCGCGAACGCCGTCTGGTGGCCCTGGCCATGCGCCGAGGTGCCGGCCATCACCGTGGCACTGCCATCGGGGTGCACCGCCACCGAGCCGTACTCGCTGGCGCCACCACCGGCGGTGATCTCCACGTACATCGCCACCCCGATGCCGAGCAACACTCGATCACCACTGGCGCGGCGCGCCGCTTGCTGCCGACGAAGCTCGTCGTACCCCGCCAACCGGGCCACTTCCTCGAGCGGAGTGGAGTACGCCCCGCTGTCGTACGTGATGCCGGTGAGCGTGTGGAACGGGAACACGTCGTCGGCCAGCAGGTTGCGCCGCCGGATCTCGATGGGGTCGATGCCCAAGGTGAGCGCCGCATGGTCGACGGCGCGCTCGAGCAGAGCCGTCGCCTCCGGCCGACCAGCGCCGCGGTAGGCCCCCATGGGAGTGGTGTTGGTCGCTGCCACCAACACATCGAACTGGATGCCCGTGAACGCATACGTACCGTTCGACATGCGGCGGGTGCCTGCCGGCAGGAACGCGCCGAGCCCCGGATACGCGCCTCCATCGCCCACCAGCCGCACGCGCAACCCGGTGAACGTGCCGTCGCGGCGGCAACCCAGCTCGACGTACTGCACCTGGCCCCGGCTGTGCGCGAGCGACACCATGTCCTCGCTACGGGTCGACATCCACGTGACCGGCCGACCCAACTGCAGCGCGGCGACCGCCACGACGACCTGCTCGGGATACAGCCCTGCCTTGCCGCCGAAGCCCCCGCCGACGTGCGGGGTGATCACGCGAATCCGCGACTTGTCGAGCCGCAGCGCTCTGCTGAGCAACTGGTGCAACAGGTGCGGCATCTGGGTGCTGCCGTAGAACGTCAGCCGACCATCTGCGCCGACGACCGCGGCAGCCGCGTGTGGCTCCAATGGGGCGACGGCGACGCGCTGGTTGACGTACCTGCCGCGCACCACGATGTCGGCGTCGCCGAACAACCCTGGTTGCACCGGGTCGGTCGCGGCCACCGCGATGTTGTCGCCGTGCGGCTCGAACAGCACCGGCGCACCCTCGGCCAGCGCCTCCTCGGCATCGACCACCGCCGCGAGCGGCTCGTAGTCGACCACCACCAGATCGGCGGCATCACGTGCCTGCACCGCCGACTCGGCGACGACAGCGGCGACGGCCTCACCGACGAAGCGCACCTTGCCCTCGGCCAGCGGCGAACGAGCGAAGTCGTCGTGCACCTTGACCATCCCGTGGTGCGGGCGAACACCGAGGTCGGCGGCGGTGAGCACGGCCACCACACCAGGCATCGCCCGCGCCTGCTCCGAGTGCACTTCGAGCAGGCGCGCGTGCGCCATCTCGGATCTGACGAACACGACGTGCAACGGGTCGTGCAGTAGCAGGTCGTCGACGAAGCGACCGGCACCCGTCAGCAGTTCCGGATCTTCTGTGCGCAGCACCCGGGTGCCGAGAATCGAACCAGCCATCGCGTGAACCTATCGGTGCACCGGAGCAATCGCCAGCGAGACCCTCACCGCGGGTAGGGCAACCAGGTTCCGGCGTCGAAGTCGTAGAGCTTGCACGCCTTCGCGTCGCGGACGTACTCGCGCAGCGAGAGCTTGCCGGAGCGCACGGTCTGCGGGTACGCCTCGGCAATGGCGGTGGCGGCAGCAGGCAGTTGGTGGAACGGGATGCGCGCGTCGACGTGGTGCGGCACGTGGACGAAGATGTTGTGGAAGAACAGCCGGTTGACCACTGCGGGCACCCGCAGGATGGTGGTGCTCTCCATCTGCCCCTTGAACTGCGACCACTCCTTGCGCGGCCACCAGCGGATGTCGGGGGCGACGTGGTGCACGTACACCGTCCACCCGATCACCTGCACGAACAGCAGGAACGGCACGACGAGCATCTTGAACGGCACCCAGAACGCACCGAACACTCCATCGGTGAGCGCGCCGAAGGTGGCGGCGCCACCGAAGGCGAGCAGCAGCACCGCGCTGAGCACCAGCTTGTCGCGCACGATGGCGTCGTGGCGCTTGCCGGGCGCATTGAACCGCCACATCTTCTGCCACCACACGGTGCGCAGGAAGTACGCCCCCGAGCCCAGGCGCGACCACTCGACACGATGACGCAACCGGGCGAAGCGGCCCATGGCCGCATACTCCTGCACCGTGGCCGGATGCCACACGAAGTCGAAGCCCTGGCGAGTGGTGTAGCCGTGATGGATGCGGTTGTGACCCAGATCCCATGCCGCCTCCACGTGGAAGCTGGGCACCATGCACACCTGCGCGACGACCCGGTTGGCCTTTCGCGAATCGAGCAGCGCACCATGCGAGGCGTCGTGACCGAGGACGAACAGCCCCGACACGGCCAGGCCGGCGAGCGCCCACCACACCAGCAGCGCCCACCAGGTGTTGGTGAGGGCCAGGCCCACCATCGGGATGGCGTAGAGCACCCACGCCTGGATCAGCGCCAGCACGGCGCGGCCGGTGGAGCGCTGATAGCACGACGCCGGGATGATGTCGCGCACATCGTTGAGGGAGTGGGTACGAGGGGGAAGAACCGCGGTGTGGGCACTGGTGTCGGAACTCGTCACGGTGTCAGCTTACTCTCCCTACTGACCGGTAGGTAGGGACTTCTCCGATGAATTTCGCAACGAGCGCCTCGGCTCCCACCGGTACTCTGCGCACGTGCACATCGTTCGAACGCTCGCCGAGCTGGAAGCCCTGTACGGCGAGCCCGTTCCCAGCTCGCTCACCAAGGAGATCGATCACCTGACGCCGCTGCATCAGGAGTACGTGAGCGCCTCCCCCTTCGTCCTCATCGCCACTTCCGGCGCAGGCGGGCTCGACTGCTCGCCACGTGGCGACCCGGCCGGCTTCGTGCGCGTGCCCGACGAACGCACGCTGCTGCTGCCCGACCGGCGCGGCAACAACCGGCTCGACACGTTGCGCAACCTCGTCACCGATCCGCGCATCGGGCTGCTGTTCCTGGTGCCCGGCATCGGCGTCACGCTGCGGGTCAACGGCACCGCCGTGCTCACCACCGACCAGCAGCTGCGTCAACAGTTCGCGATCGACGACAAGCTGCCGGCCACCGTCATCGTGGTCAGCATCGAATCGGTGTACACGCAATGCCCGAAAGCGCTCATCCGCTCACGCCTCTGGGATGTCGCCGCCTTTCGCGACGCTGCCGACCTGCCCAGCGTCGGCCAGATCAACGAGTTGATCACGGGCGGCGAGTTCGACGGCACCGCATACGACGATGCCTACCCAGAACGGATCCGTCAGACGATCTACTGAGCCAGGCCTCAGGAGCGTGCCCCGCGGAGCCACTCGGCGAGCAGTTCGAAGGTGCGCGCACGAGCGGGTTCGCGCGACAGCACGAGGTCGTGAATGCCACCGTCGACGCTGCCCACCTCCACTCGTGAACCCAGCCCGGGCGCGAGCCGCTCCATGTCGGCCACGTCGAGCACGATGTCGGCCGACAGCACGTCGGCATTCCACTCCTTGGGGTGCGCGCTGCGACCGGCGTGCAGCAACAGCACCGGCTGCGCGATGGACAGGCCGCCCGCAACCTCGGCCTGCGCCCGGTGGATGGCGCGGAACCAGCCGGCGCGTGCGGGGAACCCGGCGAGCGGCTTCCAGGCCAGATCGAACGACCACTCGCCGCGGTGGTCGGCATGGAGGCTCTCGCCGTACAGCGACGACAGGCCGGGCAGCTTGAGCGACGGCACGATGCGGCCGACTGCCGACAGCACCGGCTCGAGCACGGCCTCCTGCCACGCAGGAAGGTTCATGTCGAGGAACGGGCTGTTGAGGAACACCGCGTCGACATCGCTGCGCCGAGGACCACGGTGCGCGTACAACGCGGCGACCAGGCCACCCGTGGAGTGGCCGTTGAGCAGCAACCACTCCACACCCTCCTGCGCCTGCAGCAGCCCGATGGCAGCAGAGACGTCGTCGAGGTACTCGTCGATGTCGGCAGTGAAGTTCGGCAACTGCCCCTTGCGCAGCGCGCGCCCGTGGCGGCGCAGGTCGAGCGCGTAGAACCGCACGCCCAGGGCCTCGTAGAACGCGGCGAGATGCGTCTGGAAGAAGTAGTCGCCGAACCCGTGCACGTACAGCACCGCCGCCCCACCGGCGACGGGCGAGGCAGCACGCCGCACCACGACGGCGTCGATGGTGCTGCCCCGGAAGGGCACGGCCAGCGTCGCGTGCTCGAAGTCGGCCAGCACGGCCGGTCGCCAGGTCGTTCCAGTCAACGCGTGAGCTCCTTCGACGTGTGCACTCGGTCGGTACCCCACGTCGCCATCGTCATCTCGTGCAGGCGCAGGTACATCTCGCGGAGCGAGTCGCGGTCCGTGGCCTCTCCACGGTGCTGCGCGCCGACGAGCACGGCAACACCGAGCCGACCGAGCATCTGCGCCACGTCGGTGGCGACTCCTACCTCGCGGTAGGCCTCGGCGACCGTGCGCTCGCGAGCGGCATCCACCTTCTCGCGCACGCTCCACGCCGCTGCGTCGGTGCGCGACCAGGCGCGGATGGCGACCTCGGCCTCGTGGTGCAGGGCGATGCCGAGCTCGCGCAGCACCGTCAGCCGTTCCATCGGGTCGGCTACGGCATCGGCAGCCACCAGCACCTGCCGTTCGCCCTCGCTCGACCAATGAGCCAGCAGCTGCGTCTTGTAGTCCTCGACGCCACGGAAGTGGTGGTAGAACGAACCCTTGGTGACCCCCAGCGCCGAGCACAGGCGAGCGACCGTGACCGCCCGCACTCCTCCGAGCGCCAACAGCTGCATCCCTGTGTCGAAGTAGTCGTGCTGGTCGAGGGCTTCCACTCGCCCATTCTGCACCGCCGCGGCGGGTCGCGGCTCGGTGTGATCCGGCTTCCGTGCGGCGCCATACCCCGTGGTATGTTCCGGCAGCATGACCACCTACGACGATCTCACCCTCGAGCAGGCGGGCCTCGCCTACCTCACCGGCACCACGTTCACCGACGAGGCCTTCTTCCACGCCGCAGCTGCAAAGCTGCGCGCGGAGGACCCCATCCACTGGGTCGAGCACCCCGACTTCAATCCGTTCTACGTGCTCACCAAGCACGCCGACGTGTTGGAGGTGGAGCTGCACCAGAACGAGTTCCTCAACGCACCTCGCGCCATCCTCGGTACCAAGGAGTCCGATGCGATGCGCCATGCAGGGCCACCTCGTGAAGTCGCTCGTGCAGATGGACGACCCCGAGCACCGCTTGCACCGCAACCTCACCGCCGAGTGGTTCCTGCCGAAGAACCTCGCCAAGCTCGACGCCCGCCTCGCGGAGCTGGCCGAGCGGTCGATCGACAAGATGATCGAGATGGGCGGCGAGTGCGATTTCGCCAGCGACGTCGCGATGCAGTACCCGCTGTACGTGATCCTCGCCATCCTCGGCCTACCTGAGACCGACTACCGCATGCTCAAGCTCACCCAGGAGCTGTTCGGCGCCGAGGACGAGGACTTCAAGCGTGACGACGACGTGATGGCCGGCATCATCCAGACCGTCGCCGACTTCGTCGCCTACTTCGACGGCATCACCGCCGACCGCAAGGAGAACCCGCCCGGCTGCAGGCCGACCCGTCGTTGATGGCCACTGCCATCGACGAGATGATCCGCTGGACCACCCCGGTGAAGCACTTCATGCGCACCGCCACGGTCGACTACGACCTGCGCGGCACCACCATCAAGGCCGGCCAGGACGTGCTGCTGTCGTACTGGTCGGCCAATCGCGACGAGGACGTGTTCGACGATCCGTTCCGGTTCGACATCGGCCGCACGCCCAACAAGCACCTCGCATTCGGCTTCGGCGTGCACTACTGCCTGGGCGCGATGCTCGCCCGGATGGAGCTGAAGGCGCTGTTCGGCGCCCTGCTCCCCCGCTTGAAGAGCGTCGAGCTGGCCGGCAACCCCGAGCTCATCCGCAGCACGTTCGTCAGTGGTCTCAAGCGGCTGCCCATCCGCTACCAGCTCGACTGAGGGCCACACGGCCCCACCCGGCACGAAGTGTTCATCTCCGGTGTCGGCCAGGCCCCCCGCTTTGCTCGTCCAGGCGGTACTGTCTCCTCGAGAGCAGAGGTGCTGCTCACAGTCGCGTTGCTCCGGTCCCAGGTGGCGCCATCGAACTCGATGGAGAACCACGTGCACGAGCCCGGTCCGGTTTCTGCAACCCTCGAGCGGCCACCGCCTGCTCAACCCACCCTCGTCCAGCAACGTGCCGCCGATTCTCTGCGGCTCGACGAGTCGCTGTGTCGCTACTCAGGTACTCACTCCATCGCGTTGCGCGACCAGATCGTCGCCGACGCGGCATGGATGGCCATGCGCGGCGCTCGTCACTTCTCACACCGAGGCGAACCGTTCGACGACCTGTTGCAGGTGGCTCGCATCGGCCTCCTCAACGCGGTCGAGCGGTTCGATCCCTCGCACGGAGTGGCGTTCGGGGCATATGCCACGCCCACCATCATGGGCGAGCTGCGCCGTCACTTCCGTGACCGCACCTGGACCGTGTACGTGCCCCGTCGAGCCAAGGACATGCGCAACGCCGTCGGCAGCGCCACCGACGATCTTCGAGCCGACCTGCACCGAACCCCGCGCGCAGCCGAGATCGCCGACAGACTGGCGATCACCACCGGCCTGGTGAACGAGGTGCAGCAGGCGAACAACGCTCGCTACGCCACCACACTCGATCGAGCAGACGCGAAACGCGACGAGCCAGGCGACGGGTTCGATGCAATGCTCGACCGCACCGTGCTGGTCGCGCTGCTGGCCCACCTCGCGCCGCGAGAGCGTCGTGTCCTCGAACTGCGCTTCTTCGACGAGCTCAGCCAAGCGGAGATCGCTCAGCGCATCGGCACCAGTCAGGTGCACGTCGGTCGCCTCATCGCTGCCAGCCTGGCTGCGCTGCGCGTGCTCGCCGATGAGCAGCACGACGACCGGCGAGCGGCATGAGTCGACCGGAGCAGCCGGCTCCGGTGTTTGCCGTCGCCCTCCACTGGATACTTCCCTGCATCGTCGCCTGCAGTGATGGCACACGTCGACACGGTGACGGTGCGCACCACCGTTGCCACGTGGGCAAGTCCTCGTCGCCGCTTCCATCGGCGCACCACCCTTCCTGGCTCGGCTCGCACCAGCGCGCCGGCCGCTGCAGCCACCACCGGTCAGCCAAGTGATCTCACCGTGCTGACCTCACTCGTCAAGGAGCTCTGAACCAATGGCCTTCATCTTGTGGATCATCGCCGTCGTGCTGGTGATCGCCGGCATCATCGCCCTCACGCGCAAGCAGATGCTGCAGGGCGTCGCGCTCATCGTCGTCGGCTTGCTCATCGGGCCAGGTGGCGTCAGCATCTTCACGTGACCGTGATGGGCCGCCCCTCGGCCCATGACAGGATCGTGGCGATGCCCGACGCAGCCGCTCCACCGTCATCACCCGACGCGCAACTGCTGATGGCAGCCGCGTCGGGTGATGTCGACGGGGTCTCCCGTGCCCTCGCAGCCGGGGCGGCGCTGGAGAGTCGTGACATGCGCGGCCGATCGGCGCTGCTGCTGGCAGTGGCAGACGACCATCTCGCAGTGGCCCAACTGCTCGTGGCATGCGGTGCCGACCCGAACGCCCTCGACGACCGCAACGACACGCCATGGCTTGCAACCGGCGTCAGTGGCAGCGTCGCGATGCTGGAGGCGCTGCTGCCGGCCGGCCCCGACATGACCCTTCGCAACCGGTACGGCGGCATCTCCGTCATCCCCGCCAGCGAGCGCGGCCACGTCGAGTACGTTCGCCGCGTCGTGCGCACCGGCATCGATGTCGATCACATCAACGACCTCGGTTGGACCGCGCTGCTCGAGGCGGTCATCCTCGGCGACGGCTCGCCGCCCTACCAGGAGATCGTCGGCATCCTACTCGCAGCCGGCGCCGACCCGCTGCTCGCCGATCGCCAGGGCGTGACGGCGCTGCAGCACGCCCGGGCGCTGGGCCACCACTCGCTGGCCGCGCTCCTGAGCTGACTCAGCACACGAGCGTGCCGGTCAGACGGGCGGCGGGCCCGCCTTGCCGGCAGGCGGTGGCGGCACACGACCGGGCGACACCTGGGCGACCGCGATGCTGCCCGCCACCAGCTCGGCAGCCACCTCGGTGAGGCGTCGATTGCGGTTGCGCGCGAACGATCGCAAGCGGGCAAAGGCGTGGTCCATGTCGACACCGGCGAACTCGGCAAGCATTCCCTTTGCCTGCTCGATGACGATTCGGCTGCTCAGCGCGTGCTGCAACTGGCCCTCGCGCACTGCTGCCTCGCGCGTGGCCTGGTCCTGCACGATGGCGATGCTGGCCACATCGGCGAGGGCTCGTGCCAGCGCCACGTCGAGTGCGCCCAGCGGCACCGGGTCGCGCATGAACAGGTTGAGGCAACCCAACACCACATCGTGCAGGCGCAGCGGCACTGCGCACACCGAAGGGAAGCCGACGCGAAGGCTCTCGGCGGCGAACACCGGCCACGGCGACTCGGCGTCGAGCCGCTCACTGGCGACGACCAAACCGGTTCGATAGCAGTCGAGGCAGGGCCCTTCGTCGCTCTGCAGTTGGAACAGTTCGAGCAACTGCACCTGCTCTGTGGAGGCGCCGATCACACGCAGCCGGCCGGTCTCGTCGGCCAGCAGGATGCCCGCCGCGGCAACATCCAACAGCTCGACGCATCGCGAGGCGAGCGAGGTGAGCACGTCGATGACATCGAACTCGCCCACCAACGTGTCGACGATCTCGAGGAACGTGGTGGCGGTGAGGGCGCTCCGGTCGATCGTAGGGACTTCGGCCGTGTCGACGTGGCTGTCTGACTCGTGTGCGGAGGGCATCGGCTCAGATCCTTCCTTCGAGATCGGGCCGATCGTCGGCGAGACGCAGCCGGTGGGCGACGATCTCTGTAGCCACGGCGCCGACAGCCTGACCGGCGGCGAACGCGTGCGCACGAATTCGCAGCAGCGCTTCGGACGCAGGGATGCGCAGTTGCACGGCAACCATGCCTGAAGCTTGGTACAACTCGGCCCGATAGTCGATGACATCGGCAACTCCGTGCGTCTCCCCGTCACCGGCCGACGACTCCTGCAAGCTCAGAATCGTGTGCGCGAGCACGCCGACGAGCGCAAAGCTGTCGCTGCGTTGCGAGATGGTGAGCGGGCCTTCCACGCGTTGGTACACCGACAACACCCCCACGTTGGCGCCGTGCACCAGCAGTGGAAACGCGAAGACTGCGCCGATCTTCTTCGTGGCGGCGAGCTCGACGAACGACGGCCATCGGGCACCAGCCTCGTCGTCGAGCCGAGGGAGTTCGACGAGTCGACCGCTGCGGAACGCGTCGCGAGCGGGGCCTTCACCTGTGGTCACCTGCACGTCCTCGAGGGCTTCGACCTTCGGGCTGGACGCGCAGAGTCGCTCGGCATGGTCGGCGGTGAACACTGCGATCCCGACTCCGGTGACCGCCAGGACCTCCTTGCTGGCAGAGCACAGAGCTGCCGAGCGCACCTTCGCCGCCTGACGTGCGAACGCGATCGCCAGCCGCTGGGGCGGGTCGGTGCGCAGCGGGTTCCGAGTCATCCTGCAAAGACGTTCCGGCTGTGCTGAGCGAACCAGGAGTGGTCGTGCCCGATGGTGGGGTCATTGAGGTTGTACGGCGCGGCTGAACTGCCGTCAGGCATGCGGCCCTCGGCGTAGATGGCACCGACCGGGCACACGCTGGTCTGGAGGCACGCCGCGCACGACGTGCACTCGTCGAGATGCACGTACAGCAGGCTGGCCCCGAACACGGTGGCCGCACCTGCGTTCGCCGTATGCGTCCGCTCGGCCACGCCGCTGCCCGCCCGCATCTCCGACACGAGCAGGTTGCTCGGCTCGTCGAACTCGTAGATGCACTGCACCGGGCACACATCCACGCACGATCGATCGTTCACATCGAGGCACGCCTCGGTGATCACTGCCACGCCGGAGACGACTGCGGTCCTCACTCGAAACCGATCGGTTGGTTCGACACGGCATCGGCGAGCGCAGGCCACTCACTCATCTGCACGGGAACTGGAGCACTCCGCGTCGCCTCCTCATTCGCACTCACTGCGACACCGAGGTCTGGGGTGGCACCCGGTACATCCGGAACGGATGACCTCCAGGGACCATAGGCCGCAGCGGCCCCCACCGCAACCTGCGTCTGCACAGCGCCGACGGATGCCGTGCTGCGGTTCGTCGGATGCCCGGGTGGCGTTGCCCGTAACCTGCTGGCGTGTCTTCGTCCACGCCCGTCACCGGCACGGCCACGGTGGTCGGCGGCGGCCCCTCCGGGCTGATGGCAGCGGAGGTGCTTGCGGCCGCCGGCCTGCAGGTCGATGTCTACGAGCACATGCCCTCGGTGGGCCGCAAGCTGCTGCTGGCCGGGCGCAGCGGGCTGAACCTCACCCACAGCGAACCGCTCGACCGGCTCGTCGAGCGCTACGGCTCTGCCGCGCTCGTGCGCGATGCCGTGCAGGCATTCTCCCCCGCCCAGCTGCGTGCGTGGTGCACCGAGCTCGGCGAGGCCACCTACGTGGGGTCCAGCGGCCGCGTGTTCCCCACCTCGTTGCGAGCCACGCCGCTGCTGCGCGCCTGGCTGGCGCGTCTGCAGCTGCAGGGCGTGCGCATGCACGTCCGCCACCGCTGGCTCGGCTGGGCCACCACACCCGATGGCGCCATCGACCCGCAGCGCCACCGGTTCCAGCCGGCAGCGGGCCCGGGCGTCATCGCCGGCAGCGATGTCACCGTGTTCGCCCTGGGCGGAGCCAGCTGGCCGCGAGTCGGCTCCGACGGAGGGTGGGTACCGCACTTCCGAGCAGCGGGTCTCGACGTGCGCGCGCTGCGCCCCGCCAACTGCGGTGCACTCGTGCACTGGACCGAGCACTTCGCCGAGCAGTTCGCCGGGGTACCACTGAAGAACGTGGCACTCGGCGCCGGCGGCGAGATGGTTCGCGGCGATGCGATGGTCACCGCCACCGGGCTCGAGTCGGGCCCCGTGTACATGCTGTCGGCAACGATCCGCAACGAGATCGACCGCAACGGAGCGTGCGATCTCACCGTCGACCTGCACCCCGACCTCGCGCTCGCCACCGTGCAACAGCGCCTCACCCAGCGCCGCCCGAAGGAGTCGCAGGCGACTGCGCTGCGCCGCTGCCTGGGCCTGTCCCCCGTCGCTGTGTCGCTGATGCGCGAAGCCACCGGCAACCGCCTTCCCACCGACCCGGCAGCGCTCGCTCGGCTGGTCAAGTGCCTGCCGCTCGCCGTGCACTCCACGGCACCGATCGAGAGGGCGATCTCCAGCGCGGGCGGGTTGGCCCTGGCCGAGCTCGACGACCACTTCATGGTGCGCCGGTTGCCGGGCACCTTCGTCGCCGGCGAGATGCTGGATTGGGACGCGCCGACGGGCGGCTATCTCCTGCAGGCATCGTTCAGCACCGCCGTCGCGGCGGCACGCGGCGCCATCGTGTGGCGCGACGGCGCAGCCGCGGCACCTCCGTCAGCGCACTGACACGAGTGGGTCGGTCACGAGCCGGCTCTCGGCGCCCGATGGCCCAACCGGGGTGGTGCCCCGAATGGTGACGCGCCGCATGCACCGCTGCGCCGCGCCGTAGTCGTCGACGGCGTAGTGCATCGTGGCGCGGTTGTCCCAGATGACCACATCACCCGCTCGCCACCGGTGGCGCAGCACCAGCTCGGGCTGCGTTGCGTGCTCGTACAGCAGCCGCAGGAGGCCGTCGCTCTCGATGCGCGACATGCCCACGATGTGAGTGGTGAAGCCGGGGTTGACGAACAGGTTCTTGCGGCCCGTGACCGGGTGTACGCGCACCACCGGGTGGATGACCGGCGGCACCTTGGCGGCGTCGTCGAACAACCGTTGCGCATCGTCGCGGCCAAGTGCGGTGTCGAACGGCTCACCCCAGTACGCCAACGGCGAGATGCGATGCACTGCCTCCAGCGTGTCGATGGCTGCCTGCACGGCCGGTGACAACCGCTCGTAGGCAGTGCGCGTGTCGGCCCACATCGTGTCGCCACCGAAGGCCGGCATCACGTCACCCACCAGCACCGACGCTGCCGGAGGTGCGGGCATGAACGTGACATCGGTGTGCCAGCGAGCGTTGCGGCCGCCCTGCGCGCCGTCGAGCACCAGGATCTCGGGATGATCGGGGTGGCCGGGCACGACCGGATGCGCCGGCGTCGGCTCGCCCAGCTCGCGGGCCAGTTGCACCTGCTGCGCGTGCGTGAGGTGCTGATCGCGCAGCACCAGCAGCCGGTGGTCGACCAGTTGCCTGCTCAGCCAGGCGCCGTCGATGCCGTCGGCGACGCGCTCGCCGCTGAGCTCGGCCCCGAAGGTTCCGGTGATCGGTGTCAGCAGCATCGGTCAATCCTCGCAGGTCGGTCCGGGTGCATCCAGAACCGGGCGGGTAGGTTGCTCGGGCCATGTCGCCGACCGCCCGCTACCTCCGCCTGGTGGGGTCGTGGATGGGCGTCGCCATCGGAGTGCCGCTCTTGCTGCGCGCCGAGTTGGGCGTCGCCCCGTTCGATGTGCTCAACACCGGCGTGGCACATGCCACCGGATGGTCGTTGGGCGTGTGCTTCGTCGTCAACGCGATCGTGTTCTACCTTGCCGGCTGGTTGCTGGGTGCTCGCCTGGGCTGGGCCTGCATCGCCGGCACGATCGTGATCGGGCCGATGGTGAACGTGTTCCTGAGCATCATCCCCGAGCAGCGCGCGCTGGCCGCCCGGCTGTTGCTGTTCGTTGCCGGCATGGCGATCATCGCCGTCGCCATCTGCGCGGTGATCACCACCGAGCTGGGTGCGGGGCCGTCGGAGGTGCTGATGCTGGGGCTGGTCGCCCGCGGCATGCGCATCGTGCCGGCACGCTGGTTCAGCGATGGCCTGCCACTGCTGATCGGAGCGGTCATCGGTGGCGCCCTGGGCCCTGGCACGCTGGTGTTCGCGCTGTGCATGGGCCCGATGGTGAAGTTCGGGTTGGGCACGCTGCACTACACCGCCGGCACACGCCATCAGCCCTGAAACGACACGAGCCGCGAAAACGACACCTGCCATGAAACGACACGAGCCATGAAACGACACGAGCCGGCGCATCGCACCCATGCCTGACGGCAGAAGGTGTCGATGCGCCGGCTCACGACGACTTGCGTGTTCAGTTACTCGACAGCGAGTTGCGCGAGCAACAGCCCCTTCGCCGCCTCGAAATCCTCGAAGGAGATCGATTCGTCGTCGAAACGCTGGTGCAACGCAGCGAGATCGGAAAGCACATCGTCCTGCGGACGCTTCGGGGCCGCAGCCGCCTCCACCTCTTCAGCCGATGGCCCAGCAGACGCTTCCGCCTGCTTGCGATCTTTCTTGATCGCGGCCTTTTCCTGCTTGGCGCGCTCGCGGTCGCGCTTGGCACGACCGTTGCTGCTCAGAGCGGGCGGACGTTCTGTGCTTCTTCACCCTTGCGACCGGGGGCAACGTCGAACTCGACGCTCTGACCCTCGACGAGGGACTTGTAGCCCTCGCCCTGGATCTGCGAGAAGTGCACAAACACATCTTCGCCCTGCTCGCGGGAAATGAAGCCGTAGCCCTTTTCAGCGTTGAAAAACTTCACAGTACCTGTGGCCATTTTGGCCCTCACCTTCGACGTGGATCCGCCAAAGCCGGAGAACCCTTGAAGCGGCCAGCATATCGCGGTCTGCGGGTTCACACACGCACCAGAGTTGTCGCGTCTCGGATCACGCGCCGGCGGTGAGCCCGGCGGCCGCGGCCACCCAGTCCCACAGGGCCTGCCGCTTCGCCGGTGTGTCGCTGGAGCGAGTGTTGGGCAGCTTGTGGATCGAGCGCTGATGGCGATCGAGCCAGAACTTGCCGGTGCTGGCGATCGGCTCGCCATCGTCGGCCGCCAACCACACCATGGTGTCGGCGCCCTGCTGTGGCGAACGCAGCAATGGGCCCACCACCTTGCGAAACGTGGGCAGCGAGTCTCGAACGCCGGGCGTGTCGGCCCACCCGGGGTGCATCGCCTGGAACACCACCTCGTTGCCGGAGGTGCGCTGCGCCCACATCGCGTTGAGGGTGACCTGCGCACGCTTGGCGCGTGCGTACTGCTCGCTGCCCTTGTACTCGTCGCCCATCTGCAGGTCGGCCACTCGCAGGACGCTCGCGTACATGCCACCGGACGACATGGTGAGCACCCGTGTGGGGGCCGACCCCTGGGCGGTCGCAGCAGCGGCAACAACAACGAGGTGAGCAGGAACGGACCCACCACCTGGCTGGCGACGGTGAGCTCGGTGCCTTGCGGCGACATCTGCCGTGTCGCGCTGAGTGCCCCGGCGTTGTGCACCAGCACATCGAGGCGGTCGTGCCGTGCCAGCACCTCGGTAGCCGCGAGGCGGACAGCAGCGAGGTCGCCCATGTCGGCCACGACGGTGGTGAGCATGTCGTTGCCCGTTCGCGACGCGATCTCATCACGCACGCGAACGGTCTTGGCCTCGTCGCGGCCCAGCAGGATGACGGTGGCACCGCACTTTGCCAGCAGTTCGGTGGTGACCAGCCCGAGACCGGAGGTGGCGCCGGTGACCAGCATCACGCGACCCTGCAGGCGGTACTGGTCGAGCGCGGTCCAATGCGCAGCACGCGAGCGGGCGTCGTACCCGATGCGCGTGAAACTGGTGAACACGGGGGCCTCCAACACCGCATCGACCACGCCCTGCACGCTCATCGGGGCACGTCGTGTCCGTCGAGAACGCGCCGGAGGCCGGCAGCGGCACGATCACCGATGCGGCCGAAGGCGAGGCGCAGCACCGGATCGGCGATGCGCAGCACCCCGTTGAGCTCGAGCAGCGCGTCGTAGGTGACCAAGGTGGAGTCGCCGTCGGCGGTGACGGTGACCCGATCGGTCGAGGTGAGCGTGCGGCTCTTGGCGACCACCACCAGTTCGGCGGACGGTTGGTAGACCTCGGTGACGTAACGCAACGTGGTGCCGGTGACGGTGACATCGAACTCGGCGCCGGCACCTGCACCGTCGCCCTTGACCTGCACGACCTTCTTCACGCCGGGATCCCACTCGGCGAAGTGACGCAGGTCGGCCATGTAGGCGAAGGCCTCCGCAGCCGGTTGCTGCGTGCGAACGGTGGTGACGTAACGCGCCATGTGGACCTCCGGTTGTCGGGCGAGCGCGCAGTGTACGGGCGGTAGCTTCGACATCGGAGGTGTCCGATGGCTGTTCACACGCGAGACGATCACCACCGTGGGGTGTTCACGGTGTGCGGCAGCCTGGGGGAAATCTCCGCCAACAGGGCTGCGCTCCACGTGGTGCACCACACGCTGGCCGAGTCGGCTGTGCCGGTGGTCGACGATGCCACGCTGGGCGTGATTCCACCGTTGCAGCCCGATCTCGTCGACACGCCGGGCGACGCGGTCGCCACCTTTCGCAGGCACATCGCCGACGCCAGTGCAGTCATCATCGCGGCACCCGAGTACGCCGGCTCGCTGGCCGGGTCGGTGAAGAACGCGCTCGATTGGGTGGTCGGTTCTGGCGAGCTCTACGAGAAGCCGGTCGGCATCCTCAGCGCCGGCACCAGCGGTGGGCCGTTCGCGCGTCAGGTGCTGGCGCAGACGTTGCTGTGGCAGGGCGCGCACGTGGTCGCCCAGTTGGGCATTCCAGCACCGAGAACGAAGTCCGACGCGTCGGGCGCCATCACCGACGCAGCGACCATCGAGGCGATCAGGGCGTTCGTGGCAGCGGTCCTGGCCGCGACGAGGTTGGAGCCGTCAGCACGCACCTTGTTGAGCACACAGGTGGCGGCAACGGTTGGCGCGTCACGCAGCCTCACCGCCCCCTACCCCATCGAGGTGTGATCCGCGATCTCGGCCTCCACGTCGGGCGCTGCTACCGACGCTTCCGGCTCCAGCTCGTCGGCGGCCGGCCCGGCAACCGGTGCAGGCGCCCAACTGGGTGGTGCGCCGGTTTCGAGCTCGATCACGAGCGCCTTGGCCACCTTCCATGCGGCGTCGGCATCGGCGCGACCCTTGCCCGCCTGCTTCGCAGCGCGCACCCCCAGCACGGCTCGCTCCAGATCGCGGCGCGCTGCGCTGAGGGCGACTTCGTGCGGCAGCTTCGTCGGCCGCCAACGCGGCCTGCGCTCTCGCCTGCTGGGCGAGGTCGGCCTTCTCGCGATCGGCGCGCGCCGAGTCCTTCAGCGCGGCGGCGAAGCGCTCGACGTCGGTGGGCCCGGAGGCGAAGCGGCGCGAGGCGGCGGCGAGGACGGGGTGACCGGCACGGATGGGGCACTGGACTTTGAGCGGCGACGACTGGGCATGAGACCGCAGTCTGCCCGCTGAGCAAGGGTCGCTGTCAACCGGGCACGGCCCCGATGCCAAGGGGCCGGCGTCACCGGGGCCGTAGTCTTGCGCCCATGACGACCTCCTCGCGAGCACCGATCGAGCTGCGCAGCGACAACGCAGCGGGTGTTGCTCCTCAGATCATGGCTGCGCTGGCGGCCGCCAACGAGGGATCGGCGTTGGCGTACGGAGGTGACGCCGTGACGGCGCAACTCGGCGACCTCGTGCGCGAGGTGTTCGACCATCCGCAGGCACAGGTGTTCCCGGTCGTCAGCGGCACCGCCGCCAACTCCCTCGCGCTGTCAGCGCTCTGCCCGCCGTGGGGCAGCGTGCTGTGCCACGAGACCGCCCACATCTTCACCAACGAAGGTGGCGCGACGTCGCTGTTCAGCGGCGGTGCCGTCATGCGCGGCCTTTCCGGCGCCGACTACAAGCTGCACCCGGCCAATCTGCAGCGTGCCTTCGACGACACGTTGTGGGGCGACCCGCACCACTCGCAGCCATCGGTCGTGTCGGTCACCTGCCCCACCGACTTCGGCACCGTCTACTCCGTCGACGAGGTACAGGCCCTCGCCGCGCAGGCCCGCGGCCGCAACCTGCGGATGCACCTCGACGGCGCGCGCCTCGCCAACGCGTTGGTGGCGTTGGGTGCTGCACCGGCCGCACTCACGTGCGCGGCCGGCGTCGATGCCTTCTCGCTGGGGGCCACCAAGAACGGCGCGCTCAGCACCGACGCCATCGTGTGCTGCGACCCACTCGTCGCCGACCAACTGGTGTTCCGGCTCAAGCGCGCCGGGCACGTGGCCAGCAAGATGCGCTACCAGTCGGCGCAGCTGGTCGCCTACCTCACCGACGGGTTGTGGCTGCAGCTCGCGCAACGAGCCAACGACGCGATGAGCATGCTCAGCGCCGGCCTGCGCGAGCTCGGAGCCGAACTGCTCGCCGACCCGCAGGCCAACATGCTGTTCGCCCGTGTCGGCCGGCAGGCGGCCACAGCGCTCGCCGATGCCGGCCTGTTGTTCTACGGCATGGGCGATGGCGTCGTTCGATTCGTCACCAGCTTCCAGACCACCGACGACGACATCGCCGAGGTGCTCCGCCGGGCCGCTGCCGTGCTCGGCTGATGCACCGACCGCTCAGCCGCGCAACCGCAGTGCGGTGAGGCCGCGGATGACGAAGTTGGGCTCGTAGGTGGGTTCCGCCACCATCTCCAGCGCGGGAAAGCGGGCAGCCAACCCTGCCACCGACACTTCGATCTCCTGCCGTGCCAGCGGCGCGCCGACGCAGAAGTGGATGCCACCACCGAAGCCGATGTGAGCAGTGTCGCCGCGGCCGATGTCGAAGCGCCGGGCATCGTCGAACCGGCGCGGATCGCGCTGCGCGGCACCGAAGAGCATCGCCACCTCCTGGCCGATCTCGAGGCGTTGGCCGGCGATCTCGACGCCTTCCTCCAGCACCCACCGCTCGAACAGGTGCAGGGGCGGGTCCCAGCGCAGCATCTCCTCCACCGCAACCCGCGCGGGCACGTCGCCCGACACCACCCGCTGCCACGAGCCAGGGTGCCGCATGATGGCGCGCATGCCGTTGCCGAGGGTGTTCACCGTGGCTTCGTGCCCGGCCTCGACCAGCACCATCGTGGTCGAGACGATCTCGTCCTCGGTGAGCGTGTCGCCCTCGTCCTCCACTCTCACCAGTTCGGAGATCAGCAAGCCATCGGGAGCGCGACGCTTGTCGGCGATCAGCGCCTTCGTGTACTCGATGTACTCGGCAGCTGCGGTGTTGGCGGCCGACCGGACCGCATCGGTGGTGCTCAGCTCGTACATCTTGACGATGGCGTGCGACCAGTCGAGCAGCAGTTGGGTGTCGGCCCGTGGCACCCCGAGCATCGAGCAGATCACCGCCACGGAGTAGGGCTGGGCATAGTCACGCAGCAGCTCGAACTCTCCGCGCGCACGGCACGTGTCGAGCAGCTCGTCGGCAAATCCCTCGAGCGCGGGACGCATCGCGGCCACCGCTCTGGGCGTGAACACCTTTGCCACCAACCGGCGAATGCGGGTGTGGTCGGGCGGCTCGAGGCACAGCAGCGACCACCGCTCGTGCTGCTGGAACGCGGCCCAGCGAGCGTCGGGTTCGGGGCGGCCGAGCGATGCGTGCGAGTAGAGGTGGCTGTAGCTGCGGCCGAGCCGCCGGTCGCGTAGCGCCTCCTGCACGTCGCTGAAGCGCGTGAGCGTCCAATGGCCGGCCGCCTCGTTCCAGAAGATCGGCGTGGCCTCGCGCAGCTCGTCGAGCACCGGGTACGGGTCGGCGATGAAGGCCGGGTCGTCGACGTCGAAGCGGGCGATCAGTTCGTCGAGGCTCATCGGCGCAGCGTACGGCGAGCGGCGGCTCAGCCGAGAACCTGCCAGGTCCACACGCGCATGTCGGCGCCGACCCCGTCTTCCACGATCAGCGGTGCCGGCAGCGTGCACTCGATCGCTCGCCACGCACCGATGGTCTCCAACCGCCGGGCCTCGGCGCCGTAGCCGAGCTCCTCGACGACATCGTCGCGGAACGTCATCGTGACGTGGCCACCCGGTCGAACCACGTCGGCCAGGCCGGCCAAACCCTGCGGCCCGACGTGCCCGAACGTGAACACGCCCACCGACACGACGGCGTCGAACGACGCCCGGGGGTACGGCAGCGGATCGAGCAACGATCCGTGGTGCAGCTCGACGTAGACGGCACGCTGCGCTGCCTTTTCGAGCATGGCCGAGGAGAGGTCGAGACCGACCAGCCGGCCCACGCCCAGCTCGTGGAGGTGCAACCCCACCAGACCGGTGCCGCACCCGGCATCGAGCACCGCGGCGCCATGGCCGGCGAAGTGAAGGCACCGCTCGGCGCACGCCCGCGGCGCCAGCCACTGCATGCCATCCAGGTCGGAGTCGTACTCCGCAGCCCATTGCTGGTAACGCTCTGCCAGCTCCTCGGGGCTCGTCGCCGAGTAGATCCACGTCAGCCGATCGTCGTCCATCGAGCGATCCTGCCACGCGCGCCGGAGCCGATCCACGAAGTGCGCGGTCATCGGCATGGCGCGGTGATCGGTGCCGCGCAGTAGGTTCAGCGCCCATGATCGTCGTAGCAGGCGAGGCGTTGGTCGACCTCGTCATCGATACCGCAGGGGCTGTCGCCGCCAAGCTCGGGGGCGGGCCCTACAACGTCGCCCGCACCATCGGTCGACTGGGTCGCTCGGTCACCTTCCTGGGCGCGATCTCGAACGATCGCTTCGGCTCGCAGTTGTTCGCCCAGCTCGCTGCCGACGGGGTGAGCGCCGACGCAACCGTGCGCACCGACCTGCCCACCACGCTCGCCGCCGCCGAGCTGAACGACCACGGTGCCGCCACCTACCACTTCTACCTGGCCGGTACATCTGCCCCGTCGCTCACCGAAGTGCCGGCCGCGGCGCTGGCGCCGGAAGCCGTCCATGCCGGCACGCTCGGCCTCGCGCTGGAGCCGATGGCCTCCACCCTCGTCGGTTACCTGCAGGGCCTGCCGAACGACACGATGGTGATGATCGACCCCAACTGTCGTGCCGGTGTCATCACCGACCGCGCCGCCTACGTGCGCCGGGTCGACGAGGCCTGCCGGCGAGCCGATGTCGTGAAGGTGAGCAACGACGACACGGAGTACCTGGCCCCTGGAGTCGACCCGCTGGTGTACGCGAGGGCGCTCACCGCCGGCGGAGTGGCCCTGGTGCTCGTCACCTGCGGGGCAGACGGCACGTGGGTCATCACGGCAGCCGGAGAGCAGCTCGTGCCCGCTCAGCACATCGAGGTGGCCGACACCATCGGCGCCGGCGATTCGTTCGGCGGCGGCTTCCTCACCTGGTGGCTCGGCGCCGGCTTCGGCCGCAGCCAGCTGGCAGACCCTGCGCTGGCCGCCCAGGCCACCGCCGCGGCCCAGGCGGTGGCCGGCATCACCTGCCGGCGCGTGGGCGCAGACCCTCCACGCCGAGCGGAGCTGCCCGACGACTGGCACGTCCCCCGCCCATGACGGGCCGCCGGCGATGACCCTCCCGACAACGACCCAGCCCACGCCGATCGACCCACGGCTGATCGAACGGGTCGATCTGCTGCTCGCCGCCGGTGGCCGCCTGCTGGGCATTGCCGGCGCACCGGGCGCGGGCAAGAGCACCTTTGCCCAGGCACTCCTCCGCCACTACGGCACTCGCGCCCAGGTGCTGCCGATGGACGGATTCCACCTGGCGAACGAGGAGCTCGTGCGCCTGGGCCGCGCACACCGCAAGGGCGCGCCCGACACCTTCGACGTCGAGGGCTACGTCGCAACGTTGCAGCGCGTGCTGAGCCGCGAGCACGACGTGTTGGCACCGCGCTTCGTCCGCGAGATCGAAGAACCGCTCGCCGGTGCGATCCGCATCGCCACCACCACCGAGCTGGTGATCACCGAGGGCAACTACCTGCTGCTGCAGCACGGGCAGTGGGCGCAGGTGACGGCGCTGCTCGACGAGGCGTGGATGCTGCGACCGAACGACGACGTGCGCCGCGAGCGACTCGTCGGCCGCCACATGGCGCACGGCCGCAGCGCCGCCGAGGCGCAGGATTGGGTGCGCACGGTCGACGAACCGAACGCTCGACTGGTGGCCGGCTCCTCCGCACCCGCCGACGTGCTGATCGACCCCGATGATCCCGAGGCGTGGCACTGAGCGTCGCTGAACGGATGCCGCACGCCGCAGGTCAGTGCAACTGCCGCAGCCGGCTCTCCAGGTCTTCCCGGTTCAGGTAACCGCCGCACATGCGGCGCAGCCCCGTGTAGGCCGCGCGCCCGTGCAGCACGCGCCAGTTGTCGAACAGCATCGCTTCGCCCGGCTGCAACACGTGACGCCACTGCATCGCCGGGTCGTTGGCCAGCTCCTCGAACACCCGCACGGCGTCGTAGAAGGCGATCATGTCGGCCTCCTCCAGCAGGAACGGGGCCCGGTCGTAGTTGTTGAACGACACCTGCACCAGCCGACCGGTGTGGTCGTGACGGAACACCGACCTCGCCGCCATCAGATGTGCCCCGTCGCCGATGTACTGGCGGGGCACGGTCACCGACGACAGCACCTCGAACAGGTCGGCGTGCTCGGCTTCCATGCGGCGAGCGATGGCGAAGGCATCGACCATCGTGCTCTCGCCGCCGGTACCGACGAACTCGAGGCAGTGCAGCAGCTGGCAGCCCGGCGCGTCGTTGCTGTACGTGCTGTCGGTGTGCCCACGCAGCTCCAGCGTGGTGTAGGCGGTATCGGCCTTCGACATGTCGGCCTGGAACTCCCAGAAGCCACCGAAGATGGTCTCGCGGATGTAGCCCACGCGGCGCATCAGGGCCTCGGTGGCCGCGGCAGTGGCGGGCGTGCCCACCACCAGGCAGAAGCCGAACTGCAACGTGTTCGTGAGCCACTGGGCCAGCCCGGCGTCGGTGTGCATCACCAACTCGTAGGGCACCGTGGGTGTGATGAGCGACGCTGCGTTCCAGAGCGTGACGGGCACCTCGACGGCCACGCGCGCCACTCGCGGGTGCCGGTAGGTGGCGAGAAAGGCCACCGGCAGCGCGGACGGGGGCTCGAGCATGTCCCACGTGACGCGCAGCTCGCCGTCGACGATCTCGGTGCTGAGGCCCTGCAACCCAGCGGGCACGCGAGCCGTGAACAGCTGGCGCTGCTGAGTGACGGGGTGCATCGTGTCGTCGTCGTGAGCATGGTCGCGCAACCACAGCCACGGGTAGCGGCTGACCACGCCGTCGGCCCACGTGACCTCCAACGAGGCGTCGTCGTGACGGAGGGAAGCAATCGATGCCATTCCTGAATGGTAGTTCAGCCGCCCTGCGGCCCACCACGACGGGCTCCCCAGGACGGGCTCACCGCTGGTCGACCATGTGCTTCGGGGCCGAACGGTGAATGCACGGAACGCTACGTACCGATCATTGCATTCACGTTTCGGGCCCGAACTACCCCGGCGGGGCAAGCAGGAAGGTCAGCGAGCGGCCGGTGCCCCTGCCCGGCAGCGACTCGCCGAGGTCGCCCACGAGCAGGTCGCCAGACCCGGCGATGGCGCCATCGGGCGCGACGAGCCGGCCATCGACGACGTAGACGAGACCGCGCACGCCCTCCCCCACGATCGGCGGCGGCGCGCCCGCCATCCCTTCGTGAACGGTCACCTGGTACGCATCCCTGCGCCAGATCAGGTTGCAGTCGGTGGTCGCACCATCGACCAGCACCGCCTCGATCGGCACCTCCCCCGCGAACCGAGCACAGCGGTTGCCGGGCCGCAGCTCCACGCTCTCGCCGGTCTCGGTGAAGTGCAGGTCCATGCCTGCGCCGTCGAGCAGCACCAGCACCCGGTCGTAGCCGTCGAATGCCGAGAACGCACCGTTGGCCTCCACCTCCGCGATCGACAGTCGCCAGTCGAACATGTCGGCGACGTCGGTCGTGCCGCTCACGTCGGCAGGCTGGCGGTGGACCTCCCTCGTCCAGCCACCGTCGTTGCGCCACCTCACACGCGGGGCATCAGCACCGCGCAGCACTCGCACGGCTCAGAACTTCACCTTCGCGATGCGCGTGCCGCGCACTTGGCCACCGGCCCAGGTGACGGTGCTCGGGTCGGCCAGCTCGAACTCCGGGATGCGCTCCAGCCAGGTCTGCAACGCCACACGCAACTCGAGCCGCGCGAGGTTGGAGCCGGCGCAACGATGGATGCCGGCGCCGAACGCGACGTGACGGTTGTGCTCGCGGTCGAAGATGACCTCGTTGGGGTTCTCGAACTGCTCGGGATCGCGGTTGGCCGCAGGGAACGACATCAGCACGCGGTCACCGGCCTTCATCGGGCACCCCTGGAAGTCGATGTCGCGATCCACGATGCGCGCCATCGTGACCGGCGCATACGCCCGCAACAGCTCCTCCACCGCGGCAGGCCACAGCTCGGGGTCGTCGCGCAGCTGCTGGCGGTGCTCGGGGTGCTGGGCCAGGTGCCACAGCGAGGCACCGATCGACGACCACGTGGTGTCGACGCCGGCGACGAGCATCAGGTTGCAGACGCCCATCACGTATTCCACGGGCACCTTCTGGCCATCGATCTCGGAGTTGAGCAACGTCGTGATGAGGTCGTCCTCGCGCGGGTTGGCCTGCCGGTCGGCCACCTGCTCGAAGAAGAAGCCGAGGATGTTCCCGCGCGCGGCGACGCGCACCTCCTGGTCCACGAGACCGGCCTCGCGCACGCCGCGCACCCAGCCGGTGAACGTGTCGGACATGTCGGTGGGCACGCCCAGCATGGTGGCGATGACCCGCACCGGGATCTGTTGCGCGTAGTCGGCAGCCGAGTCGGCCTCACCGTTGTCGATGAAGCGGTCGATCAGCTCGTTGCACAGATCGCGCGTGATGTGCTCGTACTTCGCCACCGCCTGCGGCGCGAAGAACGGCAGGATGAGCCGGCGGTGCCAGTGGTGCTCTGGCGGGTCGCTGCTGATGGGCGGCGCAGCCACACCTGCGTAGGCACCTTCCGGCTCTTGGCCATCGGGTGGGCCGGTGACCAGAATTTGGCGGGAGGTGAACACGTCGTGCTCTTGCGCGACGGCCACGATGTCGGCGTAGCGAGTGGGCATCCACGAGCCACCCCACCGCTCGGTGTGCGCGACCGGGCACGACGACTGACGGATCTGCTCGATGGTGGGGAACGGATCGAGCAAGTACTGCGGGTCGAAGATGTCGTAGTCGGATGTGGGGTCGATGACGGGATCGATGGTGGTCATGGCTCAGTCCTCGATGGTGAGTGCGTGCTCTGGGCAGTTGCCAACGGCACGACGGGTCTTGGCTTCCAGCTCGGCGGGGATCTCGCCCTCGACGAGGATCACGGCGTTGCCGATGTCGTCGGCGCCGAACACCTCCGGTGCGGCGATGGCACAGCTCTGGTGGCCGTGGCAGGCGTCGTAGTCGAGTGTGACCTTCATGATCGGGGCTCCTCTCCGCGCAAGGCGGTGCGTCGTGGGTCGTCGGCACGCAGCCGACCGAGGATGGCGGCCGTGCGCAACTGTGCGACGACCTGTTCCCGCGGCAGGCGGGGGAACTCAGTTGGGTCGGTGTCGAGCCACCAACGCAGCACTTCGGTGATCTGGCCGGCCATTGCTCGAACAGCCAGCTGCGCATCGACGGCCAGCGGCAGCGCACCGGCGGCGATGTTCATGTCGTCGAGCTCGGCGATGACCTCGGCGACACGTTCGGTGAACAGGCGCAGCGCGACGCCGTCTCCTTCACCGCGCAACACCACGCGCAAGCGGTCGGGGAAGCGTTCGGCATCTTCGAAGAGCAGCTGCAGGCGATCGCCCGCCTGGGCGCTCTGCTGGAACCGATCGAGCACGTCGACCACCACCTGGTCGGCGAGTGCCGCCAACAGGTGCTCCTTGTCGCGAAAGTGCGTGTAGAACGTGGCGCGAGTGACGCCGGCGAGGTCGACCAGCTGGTCGATGGTGACCGAGCGGTAGCCGACCTCCAGGCACAGCGCCACCATCGCCTGGTGCAGCGCAAGATGCGTGCGCCGAACGCGTGGGTCGGGACGCGGCACAGCGATGGCGGGCGCCAGCTCGGGCTGGTAGGCGATGGTCCCCCCGGTCATCGCCGGTCACGCTACATCTTTCTGGACAGTTCGTCCAGGAAGATCCTCAGCCCATCACGGTGCCCGACGTCAGCGACTTGTCGCGCCGGCGGGAGAACGCGCCGAGGTTGATGGTGCGGCCGGTACGTGCACCGGTGAACTGCACGGGGGCCAGATCGTGGTCGCTGCCGGCGGCCTCGGCGTCGATGATGGCCGTGATGAACTGGCCGGCGAGCGGTGCGTTCTTGAACTGGTTGCCGCTGGTGCCGCAGGCCATGTAGTAGCCGGGCAGGTCGCTCTTGTCGTAGAGCGGCACCCAGTCGTCGGACACGTCGTACAGCGCGGCCAGCCCCACCGGACGATGCGGCACCCCGAACTCGGGCACCCGGCGAGCAACGCGCATCATCGACACCTCGAACTGCTCGACCGTGGGGTACTCGTCGTAGTGATCGGGGTCGTCGACCCAGTGCAGTTCGTCGCACTCCGGCTCCGTGCCGCCGACCAGCCACGTGCCGCCGATCTGCGGGCGCAGGTACTGACCGACATCGAGATCGGCCAGCGCGGGCATGCCGTCTTCGAGGCGCAACCCGGCGGGCGACTCGACGGTGAACACCTCCTGGCGCAACGGGCGGTGGCCGATGCGCATGCCCTCGGCGACGCCCGCCAACCGGTTGATGGCACCGGAGTGCGGGCCGCCGACGTTGACCACGACTGGCGCCTCGATGCGCTCGCCGCCGGCGAGTGTGACACCGGCGACGCGACCGTCGGCGCGGTCGATGCCGACCACCTGCTGGTGGAACCGGAACTGTGCGCCGTGTTGCCGTGCTGCGTACGCGAGGTTCTTCGCGCACAGCATCGGGTCGTCCATGAAGCCACTCTCGGTTTCGAGGATCGCGGTGAGCGTGGCGTGCGGGTCGTCGGCGAACGCAGGGTCGTCGATGCGCTTCGGGGGGAAGTACGCGCCCAGGTCCATGCCCGGCAGCAACTGCTGCAACCGTTCGGCACCGACCACCTCGTAGGCGATGCCCAACTCGTCCCACAGCCGCTGGACGCGGACCGTGTTGTCGCCCGGCGTGTTGAAGATGCACATGCCCGTCTTCACGAAGCGAGCCATACCGTCGGGGTCGACGCACCCCAGGTGACCGCCCCAATCGACCCAAATCGCGGCGGCCTCCCATGCGGTGAGCACGGAGTCGAGGGTGGAGTAGCTGAAGCGGATGATCGAGGACGACGAGCTGGTGGAGCCGGCGCCGGCGGCCGGCCCCTTGTCGACGACGACCACGGAGCGCCCCGAGCGAGACAGCTCGAGGGCGACGGACGAACCAATGACACCGGCACCGATCACTACCGCATCAACACGGTCACTCATGCGCCACAACCTAGCGCGCCGCCCTCATTCGCGGTACACCCGTACCAGCGAACCGGGCGTCACACGAAGCGCGCCCACTGGTCGAGCGGCATCCGCTCGGAGCGCAGCGAATTGACTGCCGCCGCGGGGTCGGCATGGCCGATGGCCATGCCGCAGAACAGCATCTCGTTGTCGGGGGCGCCGACGAACGAACGCACCGCACCCTGCCGCACCGACCAGTACTCCTGGGCGCACGTGGCAAGCCCCCGCTCGACAGCGAGCAGCATGAACGTCTGCAGGAACATGCCGAGATCCGACCACTGCGGCGGGCCCATCTGCCGGTCGACGAAGCAGAACAGGGCAGCAGGCGCACCGAAGAAGTCGCCGTTGTGCGCGAACTGGCGAAGGCGGCCGGCCTTGTCCTCGCGCTCGATGCCCAGCGTGGCGTACATCTGCTCGCCGATCGCGAACCGGTTCGTGCGGTAGGGCTCGGTCAACTTGGGTGGGTAGATGTCGTACTCGGTGGCCTCGATCGGCGGCTGCGTGGGCAGGAACTCGCGCAGCCGCGCCATCGACTCGCCGTTGACCACGTAGATGCGCCACGGTTGCACGTTGCCACCGCTGGCCGCTCGCGACGCATCGGCCAGCAGCGAGCGCAGCACATCGTCGCCCACCGGGTCGGGCAGGAACTGACGGATCGACGAACGACTGTGCACGGCATCAACGACATCCATTCGCCGGACGCTACTGCGATGGGCGCCAGGGAGATGGCGGTCACGTCACGATTGCGCGTCGTGCACGAGAATCGCGATGTGCACACGGTTCGTGACGGCGAGCTTGGTGAGAAGACGCGAGACGTGCGCTTTGACGGTGGCCTCGCTCATGAACAGCGAGGCGGCGACCTCGGCGTTGGATGCGCCGGACCCCACCGCAGTCGCGACCTCCCGCTCGCGGTCCGTGAGCGACGTCAGCCGCTGGGCAGCGAGGCGACGGCGATCTGTCATCTCGTCGTCGCCGAGGTGAGAGAGAAGTGTGCGCGTGACCGACGGTGAGAGCATCGCCTCTCCCGCAGCCACGAGGCGAACGGCGTTGACGATCTCCGTGGGCGCTGTGTCCTTCAACAGGAACCCGTCGGCACCGGCCCGGAGCGCGCTCATGACCTGCTCGTCGGCCTGGAACGTGGTCAGGACGATCACGTGCGGCGGAGCCGCAAGACGGCGCAGGGCCGACGTGGCGGCAATGCCGTCCATCCCGGGCATCCGGATGTCCATCAGGACGACATCGGGTCGATGCGCCTGCACGGCGGCGACGGCGTCGGCCCCGTCGGCAGCCTCGCCCACCACCTCCATCTCCTCTGACGACGACAGGATCATCCGGAGACCGGCACGCACCAACGCGTCGTCGTCGACCAGCAGCACCCGGATCTTCACCACGGCAGGTCGGCCTCGACGACGAAGTCACCGGACGCGTCCGGTCCGTGCACCAGGACGCCGTTGGCCAGGGTCACTCGCTCCTGCAGACCGAGCAGGCCGGTGCCGGAACCCGGCAGAGCCGGACGGGCGATGGCGCCCAGTGCCCTTTGGTTCCGAACGCTGACGTGCAGTCCGCGGTTCGGCGCTCCCGCCACCCGCACCCGGGCGTGGGTGCCGCGAGCGTGCTTGCTGATGTTGGTCAGCGCTTCCTGCACGATGCGGTAGGCGTCGCGACCCAAGGGGCCGGGTGCGCCAGCTGCACCGTCCACCTGCATCTCGAAGTCGATCTTCGCGCCGGAGCGGCGAGTCTCCTCCACCAAGCGTGGGATGTCGGCCAACGTCGGTTGTGGCACCGTCGACGCCCGCTCCTGCCCCGGCTCCTCGCGCAGCACACCGATCACGTCGCGCAGCTCCTCCAGCGCCTGGTGGGCCGTCAACCGCAACAGCGCTGCGCTCTCCCGCACCTGGGCGGGAGGCAGGTCGAGTGCGACCTCGAGCGCACCGGCATGCAGCGCCACCAGGGAGATGCGGTGAGCGAGCACGTCGTGCATCTCCCGCGCGATGCGGGTCCGCTCGGCCAGGCGCGCACGTTCGGCGCGGACGAGCTGATCGGCCTCGGCACGTTGGGCACGGTCGCGCAGGGTGGAGAGGAGCTGACGCCGGGCGCGGACGAACATGCCCCACGCGGTTGCGGCGGCGGCAAGCGCCATCGTCGGCAGCATCACCGACCAGGTATTGGTGCGCCCGAGCCAGATCGAGCACACCACTGCGGACGGAACGGACAAAGCGGCGACGAGCAGGGCGGGCCGGACATGGCGGTGCACGGCCAGCGAGGACAGTGCGATCAGGCCGGCCACCGTGCCGGACGTCGAGAACGCGCCCAGCAGGACGCACACCAGCGCCACCCCGAACGGCCAGCGCCGCCGCCACCACAGCGAGAGACAGCAGAGAGCTCCGAGCGTGGCGTCGATGGCCACCTGCCCCGAGGTCATGGGAGTGGCGGTGACGTCCCCGGTCACGCTCAGGATGATGGCGCCGAGCGCGGCGGCGATGACGAACGCACCGGCGTCGAAGGACCAGTCGCGCCCTGTCCTGGGTCCCACGGTGTCGGGATGGGCCGGGTCGCTGGGTGCCAGCATCGCCGTCGGTGCGGTCTGCGCCCACCATCTTCGCAGCCAGGACATGACCCGAGCGTACGGCGCAGGGCCTCGTCTGCAACATCGACGAACGTCGGTTCTGCCACCGACGAAAGGAGCACATCTCGCACGCGTCGAGCGTTCCTTCGGACCTCGGATCGTGGCCGTCCGCCCGATGCGGCGGCAGTGCGAGCCGGTTCAGGCTGGCCACATGATCACGACAACTGCGCTCACCAAGAGCTACAGACAAGGTGCCGGTCGTGCGCGACGTCTCGTTGCGCTGCGAACCCGGCACCATCACCGGCTTCCTCGGGGCCAACGGCGCCGGCAAGTCCACCACGCTGAAGATGATCGTCGGGCTGGTGCGACCCGATCGCGGTACCGCGACCATCGACGGCCGACCGTTCGTCGAGCTGCCCAACCCGACGCGCGTGGTCGGCATGCTGCTCGACGCGTCTGCGATGCATCCCGGACGCAGCGGCCGGTCGACGCTCACGATCGCAGCGCGGATGGCAGACGTCGGCACCAGGCGGGTCGAGTACCTGTTGGACCTCGTCGGGATCGCCGATGCCGCGGAGAAAAGGGTCGGCACCTACTCACTCGGCATGCGCCAGCGCCTCGGCATCGCCCAGGCCCTCGTCGGTGCACCGCAGGCGCTGATCCTCGATGAACCGGCGAACGGGCTCGATCCCGAGGGCATCGCCTGGATGCGGACGCTCCTTCGCGAGTTCGCCGACCATGGCGGCACGGTGCTGTTGTCGAGTCACCTGCTCCACGAGGTGCAGGCCACCGCCGATCATCTCGTCGTCATCTCCGACGGTGCCGTGGTGGCCGCCGGTCGGCTGGACCATCTGCTGGCCAGCTCCACGATCGTCGTCCGCAGCCCCGACCCCGTCGCACTGGCCGCGGCGCTCCACGCTGCGCGGATCGACTACGTCGCCGGGCCGGGAGATGCGCTCACCGTGGACGTCTCCGGAGGTCGGGTCACGGCCGAGGTGCTGGCGGGCGTCGCCCGCGACCACCAGGTGCTGCTCACCGAGTTGCGCCAGTCCGAGACGAACGGTCTGGAGCAGCTGTTCTTCTCTCTCACCGCCGCCAAGGCGGCGTCGCCCCAGGAGGCTGCAGCATGACCACGTCACTCTTCCCCCGAACCCTCGGCGTCGACGCGGCACCGTCGGCCCCACGGCCGATTCCTTTCTCGCGGCTCGTCGGCGTCGAGTGGGCCAAGGCCACCGACACCCGTGCAGCCCGCTGGCTGCTCACGCTCGTCGCCCTGTCGACCGCAGCGTTGATGCTGGCGCCGGTGGTCGCCCCGACGAGCTTCGATCAGACCGACGCGAGCTACCTCCGCGTTGCCGCCCTCGGGCTGTCGATCCTCCTGCCGGTGGTGGCGATCCTGATGTTCACCGGCGAGTGGAGCCAACGCAGCATCATGACCACGTTCACCCAGGAACCGCGACGCATCCGAGTCCTGAACGCCAAGTTGGCGGTGTCGATGGTGCTGGGTGGTGGTGCTGCGCTCTTCGGCGGGGTGGTCACCGCCGCCGGCCTCGGGCTGGCGGCGGCTTCGGGACGGGTACTGGAGGCGGACCTGACCGCCGGTGCCATCACCGGCTATCTGCTCTTCGTGGTCCTCAACGTCCTCGCCGGCGTCGCGCTCGGGGCGCTCCTGCAGAGCTCGGCAAGCGCCCCCCTCCCCGCCTCTTCTTCGCTCTCCCCGCCGCCGTTGCGGTGCTCGCCACGGCCGGGGAGGTGGGTGGCTGACTGGACCTACCATCCACCCTGGGACCGGGTTCTTCGGGGGCGGCTGGGCTGGTCACGCGCCCCGCGGCAGAACTCTCCGGTCTCATCGTCATCTTCGTTTGGCGGTCCGCTCGCCGCCGGCCGTCGTCCGGACGATACGTCGCGCACGCCTCGTAGTTGTAATCTCACCCCGGGCCCGCGAATGGAGTGGTCGAGCATCCGACCCATTCGGCCCGCAAAGCAGCACCCGAGAGCCGCACCGCCATGGTGACAGCCATGGCAGCCGCGCCGCCGAAGACCACGGGCGATCGGGCGGGCGGGCCCGCGCCACCGGCACGAGCGCCGATGTACCAGACCGACCAGGGCGCGACCATGGTGACGGCGATGATCGCGGCGATCCGCACCGACGCCGAGGCAACGGCCGTGGCGACCAGTGGTATCGACGCACCGACGGAGAACGACAGGGCCGAGCTCCAGGCTGCCTGGAACGGCTTCGCCAGCTCGTCCTGCGAGATGCCCAGCTCGTCGAGCAGGTGGGTGGCGAGCGCGTCGTGCTCCGTGAGCTGCACCGCCACTTCCTTCGCCAACTCGTGCGGCAGGCCCTTCGACCGGTAGATGGCGGTGAGCTCTTCCAGCTCGTGGTCGGCCTGGTTGGCCAGCTCCCACTTCTCCTTCTCGATGTCGCTGCGCTCGCTGTCGCGTTGCGACGACACCGACACGTACTCGCCGAGCGCCATCGACACCGCGCCGGCAACCAACCCGGCCATGCCGGCCGTGAGGATGGCGGTGCGAGTGGGTTGCCAACCACGGCAGCAGCAGGGCCGCAGTGGAGATGATGCCGTCGTTCGCGCCGAGCACCATCGCGCGCAGCCAGCCGACTCGGTGGCCGTAGTGGCCTTCGCTGTGTCGCATGCTTCGAGCCTATCGATGGCTCGTCGGACGCCAGCTGTGGATGACCTGGTAGTAGTTGGCGCGCTCGTAGACCTGCGGGTCGGGCACGTTGCCGCGACTCACGCTGCCGCGCAGCTGGTTGACGCTGTCGTAGTCCCGCTCCATCATCCAGTCGCGAAGGAAGCGTTCCATCACGCGCAGGTGCTCGGGCCCATGCTGCAACAGCGCGCTGGTCGACATCACCACGTCGGCGCCGGCGAGCAGCAGCTTCAGGGCGTCGGCCCCGTCGTGCACGCCGGAGCTCGCTGCCAGCGAGCACCGCACGGAGCCGAACAGGTTGGCGATCCAGTGCAGCGGCAGCCGCACCTCGGCGGAGGTGCTCAGCGAGAGCCGCGGCACCACCTCCAACGTCTCGAGGTCGATGTCGGGCTGGTACAGCCTGTTGAACAGCACCAGCCCGTCGGCACCGGCCGTCTGCAACCGCTCGGCGAAGTTGCCCATGGCGGTGAACCACGGGCTCAGCTTCACGGCCAGGGGTATCGAGATCTCGGCCTTCACTTCCTCCACCAGCTCCGCGTAGCGCCGCTCGGCGTCGGCGGCGCTGATGCTGGGGTCGACCACGCTGTCGTAGAGGTTCAGCTCGATCGCGTGGGCGCCTGCGTCGGCGAGGTGCTTCGCGTAGCGCACCCAGCCGCCGGGGCTGGTGCCGTTGAGGCTGGCGATCACCGGGATGCCGAGCCGCTCGCGGGCCTGCTCGACCAGCGCGAGGTGACGGCTGGGGCCGACGTCGGGAAGGTCGAGCGCGGGCAGGAAGCTCTGCGCCTCGCCGAACTGGTCGGCGTTGAAGTCGTAGGCCTGCTCGCGGGTGAACGCGTCGTGCTCGATCTCTTCCTCGAACAACGAGGGCAGCACGATCGCGCCCGCCCCCGCATCCTCCAGGCGTTGCCACATCGCCGGGTTGCCCGTGTGGGGGCCGGCGGATGCCACGAGCGGGCTGCGCAGCTGCAGCCCGAGGTAGGTGGTGCTCAGGTCGGTCATCACTCGTCGTCCTCGTCTGCGATCATCGCGTTGTCGGCGTGCCCGGGTGCAGCTCGATGCACGTCGGCCAGTTGCCGGTAGTAGTGCCAACGGTTGTCCACGTCCTGCTGCGCGAGGCCCACCAACTCGCGTGCCCGATCGGGGTTGGAGCGGGCCAGCATCGAGAACCTGGCCTCGCTGTTCGCGAAGTCGCTGTAGGGCACCGAGGGTCGGCGCTGTCGAGCTGGAACGGCTGCGCATCGCTGTCGCCCGCAGGGCGGTAGCGGTACAGCGGCCAGTGCCCGCTCTGCACGGCCAGCTTCTGCTGGGTCATCGACTGGCTCATGTCGAACCCGTGGGCGATGCACGTGCTGTAGGCGATGACCAGCGACACACCCGGCCAGGCATCGGCCTCCAGCAGCGCCTTCACCGTCTGGATGTCGCTGGAGCCGAGCGCAACCCTGGCCACGTACACGTCGCCGTAGCTCATCGCCTCCAGGCCGAGATCCTTCTTCATGCTGCCCTTGCCACCGGCGGCGAACTTGGCGACGGCACCGCGTGGCGTGGCCTTCGATGCCTGACCGCCGGTGTTGGAGTACACCTCGGTGTCGAGCACCAGGATGTTGACGTTGCGACCGCTGCCCAACACGTGGTCGAGGCCGCCGGCGCCGATGTCGTAGGCCCACCCGTCGCCACCCACGATCCACGTGCTCTTGCGCACGAGCGTGTCGGCCAGTTCGGCCAACGCGACGGTGTCGGGGTGGGTGCCGGTGAGCGCGCCCTTCATCGCGGCGACGCGCTCGCGCTGCGCACGGATGCCCAGCTCTCCGTCGTCGTCGACGCCGGCGACCAAGGCATCGACCGCTTCGGCGCCGAGCACTGCGCTCAGTTGAGTGCGCATGCGCTCGACCAGCACCAGCGCGGTTCGGCGTTGCGCTTCGAAGCCCAGCCGGATGCCGAGGCCGAACTCGGCGTTGTCCTCGAACAGGCTGTTGGCCCACGCAGGGCCGCGACCCTCGGCGTTCACCGAGTACGGCGTCGTGGGCAGGTTGCCGCCGAAGATGCTGCTGCAGCCCGTGGCGTTGGCGATGAGCAGGTGATCGCCGAAGAGCTGAGTGAGGAGCTTGATGTACGGCGTCTCGCCGCAGCCAGAACACGCGCCGGAGAACTCGAACAGCGGCTGGCGCAGCTGGCTGGTCTTCACCGTCGCAGGGTCCCACTGCGCCGGGTCGGTCTCCTTCACGGCGAGGAACGCGTCCCAGGCCACACGTTCGTGGTCGAGGTGCTCGGCGATGGGGCGCATGTTGATGCTCTTGCGCTTCACTTCGCTCTTGTCGTGGGCCGGGCAGGCCTGCACGCACACCCCGCACCCGGTGCAGTCGTCGGGCGCGACCTGGATGGTGAGGTGCATGCCGGGCACCTCACGACTGCGGAACGTCTTCGACTTCATCGTGTCGCCCAGGCCCTCGAGCGCGGACGGCTCGTAGACCTTCATCCGAATGGCGGCGTGCGGGCAGACGATGGCGCACTTGCCGCAGTCGATGCACAGGTCGGCTTCCCAGATGGGGATCTCGGGCGCAATGGTGCGCTTCTCGTACTGCGCGGTGCCGGTGACGAAGGCACCATCCGGTGGCATCGCGCTCACCGGCAGCAGGTCGCCTTCGCCCGCCAGCATGCGCGCCGTGACGCGCTGCACGAAGTCGGGTGCATCGGCGCTCACCGCCGGGCGGCGGTGCGCCGTGGCCGTGACCGACGACCCCACCGGCACCCTGTGCAGGTTCTCCAGCGACTTGTCGACGGCCGCGATGTTGCGCTCGACGACTGCGGCACCGCGAGCGCCGTAGCTGTGCTCGATGGCGCCCTTCAGCTCGTGCAGCGCCTCCTCCGTGGGCAGCACGCCGGCAAGCCCGAAGAAGCAGGCCTGCATGACCGTGTTGATACGGCCGCCCAAGCCTGCGTCGCGGGCGACCGCCGCGGCGTTCACCGCGTACAGCTGCAGCTCACGATCGAGCACCACCTGCTGCGCCTCGAACGGCAGGCGATCCCACACCTGCTCTGCCGGATACGGCGAGTTGAGGAGCACCGTGGCGCCGTTGGCTGCCAGGTGCAACACATCGAGCCGGTCGAAGAAGTTCCACTGGTGGATGCCGACGAACGTTGCTTCGTCGATGAGGTAGGTGCTGCCGATGGGATGCTCGTCGACGCGCACGTGGCTGATGGTGGTGCTGCCCGACTTCTTCGAGTCGTAGACGAAGTAGGCCTGCACGTGCAGGTTGGTGTTGCCGCCGATGATCTTTGCCGTGTTCTTGTTGGCGCCGACGGTGCCGTCGGCGCCGAGGCCGTAGAACACCGCGCGCACCTTGGCCCGGTCGGTGCGCCACGACGGGTCCCACGTGAGGCTGGTGTGGCTGACGTCGTCGTAGATGCCCACGGTGAACGGGTTGCGCGGCAACGGCGACGACGCTTCATCGAACACCGCTTTCACCATTGCCGGCGTGAACTCCTTGCTGCTCAGCCCGTATCGCCCACCGATCACCCGCGGCTTGCTCTCCCCCACCCACTGGCTGTCGTCGCTGTGCCACAGCGCGGCCAGCACGTCGAGGTGCAGCGGCTCGAACGGGGCGCCCGGCTCCTTCGTGCGGTCGAGCACGACCACTGTGCGCGTGGTGGGCGGCAGCGCCGCGAGCACCTCTGCAGCGGGGAAGGGGCGGTAGAGCCGAAGCGCCACCACCCCAACCCGCTCCCCCCCGCCGTTCAGTGCGTCGACCGCTTCGCGGACGGCACCGACGCCGGACCCCATCAACACGATCACCCGTTCGGCGTCGGGCGCACCGTGGTACTCGACCAGCGAGTACTGCCGACCGGTGACGGTTGCGAACCGATCCATCGCGGCCTGCACCACGTCGGGCACCGCCGCGTGGAACGGCGTGCACGCCTCGCGAGCCTGGAAGAACACATCGGGGTTCTGGGCACTGCCGCGCAGCATCGGCCGATCGGGGTCGAGCCCGCGTGAGCGATGCGCGTGCACCAGGTCGTCGTCGATCATGGCCCTGATCTGCTCGACCGTGGGCAGCTCCACCGTGTTCAGCTCGTGGCTGGTGCGGAACCCGTCGAAGAAGTGCAGGAAGGGAACCCGGCAGGCGAGCGTGGCCGCGTGCGCGATGACGGCCATGTCGGCGGCCTCGTGCACGCTGGGTGAGCAGAGCATCGCGAAGCCGGTGGTGCGCGCAGCCATCACGTCGCTGTGGTCGCCGAAGATGCTGAGCGCATGCGTGGCCAGCGAGCGCGCCGCCACGTGGATGACGGTGGGCGTCAGCTCACCCGCGATCTTGAACATCTCGGGCAGCATCAACAGCAGCCCCTGGCTGGCCGTGAAGGTGGTGGCGAGCGCGCCGCGCAGCACTGCCCCGTGCAAGGTGGCGGCGGCACCGGCCTCGCTCTGCATCTCCATCACCTCCGGCACCACGCCCCACAGGTTGGGGTGGCCCTTGGCGCTCCACTCGTCGGCGTACTCGCCCATGGCGGAGGCCGGAGTGATCGGATAGATGGCGATGACTTCCGAGAGCAGGTGAGCCACGCGGGCTACGGCTTCGTTGGCATCGACCACCTCCCGGCGCAGCGCTGCTGCGGTGGATTGGTCGGACACACTTCGACCGTACGGTCGATCAGATGCCATCAACAGGGTCTTTCGGCCCGCACCACGGCTGTCGTTGGCCCCAGCGCCGTCAGGCGCAGCGCGCCGGAACCCGACGACGACGATCGGCTTGCCGCCGGCATCACCGATGGACTAGTCCTTGCAGCCGAACGACGCCCGGAATGGCAATCCGACGTCGTCAGGAACCGCAGCCGAACGTCGTCAGGAAGGGTCTCCATGGCAACCCCGCAGCCAGGCATCTTCGCGCAGGGCACGCGATCTCATCGCCACCTCGAATTCGATCTGCGCCCCGGGACGGCCCCCGCCGCGCTGCTGGCAGCACTGCAGCCGTTGCGGCAACCCTCCACCACCGCCGGTGGTGTCAACATCGTGCTCGGCTTCGGGCCCACCGCCTGGCGCACGCTCGCCCCACAGCACGCGCCGGCCGATGTGGCCGACTTCCCGGTCCTCGCCGGGGCCCCTGCCACGCAGCACGACGTGTGGGTGTGGTGCCACGGCACCGGCGACGACGTGCTGCTCGACGTGACGCGCGCAGTCGTTGCGCTGCTGGCCCCGGTGGCCACCGTGGCCCTGGAGGTTGCGGGCTTCGTGTCACGACGGGCGCGACCTCACCGGCTTCATCGACGGCACCGAGAACCCGGCACTGGAAGCGGCGTACGAGGTGGCAACCATCGCCGACGGCGCGGGCGCGGGCGGCGCCTTCGCCATCACGCAGCGGTGGGTGCACGACCTGGAAGCCTTCAACGCACTGCCGGTGGCCCAGCAGGAGGCCGTGGTCGGCCGCACGAAGCCCGACAGCGTGCAGCTCGACGACGACGTCCGGCCTCCAACCTCGCACGTCACCCGCATGATCATCGAGGAGGACGGCGAGGAGCTGGCCATCTATCGCCGCAGCGTGCCGTACGGCACTGTCGGCGAGCACGGGTTGCACTTCGTCGCCTTCAGCGCCCAGCCCGACCGGTTCACGAAGATGCTGCGACGGATGTTCGGCGCCGACGACGGCGTGCGCGATCGGCTCACCGAGTTCAGCGTGCCGGTCACCGGCGCCTACTGGTTCGTGCCCTCGTTGGAGGCGTTGGGTGCAGCCCTCGGCTGAAGCCCCGGGCCGAACGGCCCTAGCCACCCCGGCGGCGGATGCCACAACATCGCGAACGGGGGTTGCACGAGATGCCTGACGGTCAGTACCTGAGCCAGAACGACACCATCATGTGGATGGTCGAGGCCGACCCGCTGCTGCGCAGCACGATCATGGGCGTGGTGCTGCTCGACGGCGCACCCGACTGGGATCGACTGCAAGCTCGCGTGGAAGAGGTGAGCCATCACATCGCGGCGCTGCGCGAGAAGGTGGTGTCGGTGCCGCTGCATCCCACCACGCTGCGCTGGGTCGACGATCCCGACTTCGACATCGGGTACCACCTGCGCCGCATTCGGCTGCCGGTCGGCAGCGGCGTGCAGCAGCTGCTGGATTGGGCACGCACCACCGCGATGGGCGGTTTCGACAGTTCGCGACCGCTGTGGGAGTTCACCCTTGTCGAAGGCGTCGGCGTCGAGGGCGCTGCGTTCGTGATGAAAGCGCACCACGTGGTGACCGACGGCATCGGTGCGGTGCAGCTGGCAGCCCACCTGTTCGACTTCGAGGAGCAACCGGCGGCCGCATCCGCCACGACCCGGCCACTGGCCGCCAAGCACACGTCGGTGTCCATGCTGCGCGACGTCGTCGCGCACGATGTGGAAGGCGCCGTCGACCTCGCCCGACACCAGCTGGCGTCGGTGGTACCCAATCTGCTGCACGCCGTCCGCAACCCGCAGCAGGCGGCACGCCAGGCGATGTCGACCGCGCTCTCCATCGGCCGCATGCTGGCACCCGCCACCACACCGAAGTCATCGGTGATGATGGGCCGGATGACCGCGTCGAACTACCGCTCGGTAGAGGTGCCGATGGAGGCGCTGCGGCTTGCTGCCAAGGCGGCAGGTGGTCGGCTGAACGACTCGTTCCTGGCCGGCATCACCGCCGGCCTGCACCGCTACCACTCGCGTCACGGGGCCGAGGTGCACGAGCTGCGGGTGGCGATGCCCATCTCCCAGCGCGACACGGGCCACTCGGAAGGCGGCAACCACGTGACGGTGATGCGGTTCACACTGCCAGTCGCCGCGAGCTCGGCGGCAGAACGCATCGACGCCATGCACCGCGCCGTCGACGTGGTGCGCCACGAGCGATCGCTCGACCACACCGAGACGATCGCCGGCTTCCTCAACCTGATGCCCAAAGGCGTCATCGGGGCGATGCTGAAGGGCGTCGACTTCCTGGCCAGCAACGTGCCCGGCGTACCGGTGCCGATGTGGCTGGAGGGTCAGCGCGTGCAACGCTTCTTCCCCTTCGGCCCCACCGCAGGGTCTGCCGTCAACATCACCCTCATGTCGTACGACGGTGTCTGCTGCATCGGAGTGAACGCCGATGCAGCCGCCATCCCCGACCCCGACGTGCTGGCCGAGTGCCTGCGCGAGGGCTTCGACGAGGTCTGTTCGCTGGCCAACCCGGAACCGAAGCCGAAGCCGGCGCGGAAGAAGGCAACCGGCGCGAAGGCGCGGGCGAAGGGCGAGTAGCACTCGCGTGGCCGGTGTTCAGGCGGGCGACGAACGCACGGTGAGACGGCTCCAGGCCCCCACGTACACACGGTCACCATCGTGCAGCTCGTTGGGCATTCCCGGCACGAGCGCAGCCGTGGCGTCGTCGGGCTCGGCGCCGGCCGCCACCACGTACGTGCCGTTGGTGGACGACAGGTCGACCACGGTGAGGTTGTCGCCGTCGCGCACGAACTGAGCATGGCGACGCGACACCCCGGTGTCGGCGTCGAGTGCGATCTCGGGACGCACCCCCCGAGATGCAGACGAGCGCCCGATGAGCGCGGTGTGGTTGGAGAGCGGCACGGTGGACGACGACGACGTGGGACACGGCACATCGGCGAGGGCGCCCTTCAGCGCGAACCACTGAGCGTCGACCTCGACCACCACGATCCAGCCGACAGCCGAAGCGACCGGGGTGGCCGGCGCGCCCGAGGTTGTGACGACCGGAGCGGGCGGGGCCTGCCCGGTGGTGAAGTCGTACCCGCACACCTCGCAGAACAGTGCGTCGGCGGGGTTCAGCTCGGTGCAATGAGGGCAGTGCACCGGAGCGGAGGTGAGCGCCGGCGACGTGGTCGCGGGAGAGGGAGGCTGCGGGGACGGCGGCGAACCGCCGATCTTGGCGCCGCAGGTGTCGCACCAGTCGGGGTCGGTGCTCTGGTGCCCGTTGGGGCAGGCCACGGTGCTCATGGCTCGCGCCGGATGCGAGTGGTCTTGGTGCTGCGTGTGTCGAGCGCCATCTCGTCGGTCTTCTCGACGTTGCGCTTCAACCGCACCGTGCCGGTGTCGGCATCGACCACGTCGACCACCTTCTCCAACAGGCGGGTGGTGTTCTCGTTGCCCGAATCGTGTGCCAGCTTGGCGGCTTCGCCGAGCAGCACGGTGGCGGTACGTTCGTCGCCCGAGGCCTTCGCCGCCAAACCCTTCTGGATGGTGTCGGCCAGCTTGGCCTGCCCGGTGTAGTGCGCGACCGCCGGGTCGATGCGCGTCGTGAGATCGGTGTCGGCGCTCCACACGGCCTTCACCAGCGACTTCGCCCGCACTTCGTCGTTGACGACCAGCTCGACGCGTGCTGCCAGGCGCTCGTTGCCCAGCGGAGCGACCGGCACACGCACCGCCACGTGATAGTCGCGCGACTCGTCGCTCCACGCCCCGGTGGGGAACTCGCGCACCAGCGGGGTGGTCTGCACCCCGGTACTGGTGATGTCCTCCACGGTGGGCGCGACCTGGCGCACGAACAGCACTTCGCTGCCCTGCGGCGTCCAGATTCGCAGGCGGGCGTCGGGCACCCCGCGACTCATCGCCGCCTGCATCATCGCCTCGAAGTCGGCTTCCAGGTCGTCGGGCTTGGCCACGATGTCGACGGTGCCCATCAACGCGGTGGAGATCTCGCGCAGCTCGTCGACCACCCAGTCCTGCCCGATGCCCCGGCAGTCGCACTGGAAGCGGCCACGAGCAGCGGCCAGCGCCTGTTGCAACGCCGCCGGCGGCTCGCCTTCGATCTTGCCGTCGGTGAGCAGGATCGCATGCCGCTGCGCCGACTGCACCTGGCCGAACAGCTCGGTCGCGGCCTGGATCCAGGCGCCGATGGCGGTGGCGCCGCCGCTACGCAGACGATCGACCGCGACCAGCGCTTCCGCACGGGTGACGGCGGTCATCTTCGCCATTCCCGGCGTGCGGCGGGTACACCATCTGCGCCACGCTGTGGCCACTGATGACGGCGAACCAGGCCCCGTCGACGATCTCACCCACCGCCACCCGAGCCGCGCGCCGAGCGGCTGCGATCTTGGTGGGCGGCATGTCCATCGAGCCAGAGGTGTCGACGATGATGATCTCCGCTGCATCGCCGGCGACACCGGCCTTGCCCGCTCCGGAGCACGTGACCGAGACGACCGCATGCGCATCGGTCGCACCGTCGGCCAGGTACTCGTTCTGAAACACATCCGCCTTGAACTCAGCCATGTGCGTGACCTCCGTTGCCTTCGATGATGTTCTCCGGTGTTGCCGTTCGGCGTGTGCGTCAGCGTAGTGAGGGCTCGACGCGAGCCAGCGCTGCGGTGATGTTGTCGTGCCCGCCCTGCTCGTTGGCCCACCGCACCAGGGCTGCCGCGATGGCAACGGGTGCGCTGAGGCCGGCGGCGACCTGGTCGTGCACCAGTGACTGCACGGCCACTGCCGGCGAGGCGTAGTTCCACAGGCCATCGCTGCACAGCAGCAGCCAGCCGGGTTCCGTGCGCTGGTGGCTGGCGATGTCGGGAGTGGCATCCACCGAGTCGGCGCCGAGCCAGCGGGTGATGGTGTGGAAGGTGGGGTCGGTCTCCGCGTCGGAGCGGCTCATCCCGGACTGGATGAGCTCGGTGCCGAGTGAGTGGTCGAGCATCAACTGCACGGCATCGCCGGTGTCGGGCAGCCAGTACGCGCGCGAGTCGCCACACCAACCGAGCGTGACCACCCCGTTGTCGACGACCGCGGCGATGAACGTGCAGGACGGAGGTTCGCTGGGGTTGCCGAGCGCCCGTGCCACCCCGATGGCAGCGGCGTTGGCATCGGCACAGGCACGCTCGATGGCGACGCCCCAGTGCGACACGGTCGCAGCCACGCCACCGGCCACAGGCACCGGCGTCCCCGACAACGTGGCACACGCCTCGCGGGCTGCCGCCAGTGCCGCACGGTCGCTGTCGGGAGCCGACGTGACCCCGTCGCACACCACCAGCACCGCGAGCGATCGGTCGGGCAGACCGGCGAGCGCCATCGCATCTTCGTTGCGAGCGTGCACGACTCCCTTGTCGCACACGCCTCCGATCCACTCCACCGGGCTCTCCTGCCAGTGGTCGCGTGGCGACGGCGCCTTCTTGCCGCATTGCGAGCAGAAGCCGTCGTCGAGCACCTTTCCGCTGCACTCGAGGCATTGGTCGGCAATGCCGGGCGCCTGCGAGAGCGTGGTCTTCGGCACCGGGAACGACTCGGCCCGTGGTGAACCCGTCGGCACCGGTGCGGCGACGGCCGACGCCAACTCGCTGCCACAGCTCTCGCAAAAAGCGTCGCCGGCGACGATCGGCTCGCCGCACGCGGGACAGTTGACGGCGACGGAGCTCATACGAGTGTGCGCGGCCGGACTGCGTTGGCCTTGTCGACCAGTTCGACGCGCCGATCGCCGTCGGTGGCAAGGCGCGCGGCATCGCGATACGCCGACTCGAGTGCCCTGCGCAACGGCAGCTCCGCCGCCGGAACGCCTCCGACCTCTTGGGCCATCTGCGGCCCCTGCGCCTGCACGTGCACCAGCGCGCTCTCCAGCAGTCGGATGCGCAGGGAGGCGCGCTCCACCGGCTGCAGGGATGCCTGCTCGAGCTCGTTGGCCGCCTGGCCCAGATCCTGCAACGCGTGAGCAGGATCCAGCGCTGCCGCGAGCAGCAGCGCCCGCGACCGTCTCGCGTCGCCGTAGGCGCGGCTGGTGGCCGGAATGCGATCGAGCGCGTGCAGCGCTGCGTCGCGATCACCGGCCTGGGCAGCGATGCGCGCAAGACCGAACTGGCCCGTTGCGACGAAGGCCGCATCGGTGCGAGCACAGGTGGTGTACAAGCGCTCGGCGACCGCGGGTTCGCCGGCAGCCTCGCAGGCTGCGGCCAATGCCAACTTCGGAGCCAGCTCGCCAGGGAGCTGGCCGTAGACGGCGTTGAAGGCTGCGACCGCCGCTGCGGGGTCGCTGCGGCTCAGCGCTGCCAGGCCTTGCAGCCACACGCCGCGCCACTCCCATGGGTCGGCGTCGAGGATGCGTTGCGCAAGGTGTTCCGCCAGCTGCACCTGATCGGTGCGCAGTGCCGCGTCGGCACGCTCCGCCATCACCGCGACGGTTTGCTCGGGCGCGCCCTCGAGCGCCGCGAAGCGCGCTGCCGGCTCGTCGGTGGTGACCGTGGTCAACCACGACGCCATCGCGTCGCGAGGGTCGATGGCGAGCCGCGGCAGGTCGCGCCAGGTGAGCAGATCGGCAGTGGCGGCCGGCTGTCCGAACATCTGCGAAGGCGTGCTGCGCGTCACCGCCCCCGTGCCGACTGCCGCCGTGACTTCGCGCAGCACCCCGAAGAGCTGCTCGCGCATCTCCTCGGCCGTCTGGAACCGATCTTCCGGGCGCTGCGCGGTGCCCTTCTGCAACCAGCGGTACAGCGAGTCGAACTGGCCGAACAGCGCCACCTCGTCGGCCGAGGGCAACGTCGTCTCGAACTGCGCCTGGTAGCCCTTGAACTCGAACACCAGAGTGGCCAACGTACGCGCCACCGTGTACAGGTCGCTCGCGACGGTCGTACCGTCGCGAGCCACCTCCGGCGCCTGGAACCCGACGGTGCCGTAGATGGGTGACTGGTCGTCGTCGACCCGGCGGACGCCACCGAGGTCGATGAGCTTCATGCTGTCGCCCACCTGGATGAGGTTTGCCGGTTTGAAGTCGCAGTACAGCAGGCCCAGCGAGTGCAGGTACCCGAACGCCGGCAGGATCTCGACGACGTACGCGATCGCCTGATCGACCGGGATCGGCGAGAAGGTGCCGCCGTTGGACTTCATCCGATCCTTCAGCAGGTTGTTCAGCGAGCGACCCCCCACGTACTCCATCACGATGTACGAGTTGCCGTCGGCGGAGGTGACGAAGTTGTAGATCTCCACGATGAGCGGATGCTCGACCTCGGCGAGGTACTGCTTCTCCGCGACAGCCGCACGCGAGGCATCGGGGTCGCCGGCGTTCAACAACCCCTTCAGCACCACCCAGCGATCGTTGACGTTGCGATCGCGGGCAAGGTAGATCCAGCCCATGCCGCCGTGGGCCAAGCAACCCATCACCTCGTACTGCCCGCTGAGCAGGTTGCCGGCCACCAGCGTGGGCTCGAAGTCGAACGGCGTGCGGCACTTGGCGCAAAAGCCCTTGGTGCGCCCGGGCGCCCCCTCGCGCGAGCGACCGACGGCCGATTGGCACACACTGCAGTACCGCTTCTCCTCCGCCACCACCGGCGGGTTCATCAGGCTCTGCTGTGGATCGACCTCGGGTATCGGCGGCACGTGAGTGAGGCCCGCGCCCAGGCGCGACGGGTTGCCGCCACCGCCCAGCCGGCGGGTGGGTCGCGACCCCGTGGCGTTCCTGGCGGAGCCCAGCGGCACGGTTCCCAGCCGGCTGGTGGCGGAGCGCGAGCTGGCGGGGCCGGCGGGTGAACCGCTCGGCGCAGCGCCCTGTGCCGCAGGTGCGGCGGCGCCGGCGAGCCCGCAGACATCGCAGTAGCCGTCGACGATGGTGCCGGCGCACCCTGGTTGTGCGCAGTTCATCGCGCGACCTCCTGCACCTTCGTGTTGACGGTGGCCACGTACCTGTCGACGAGGGCGCCACCACGATCGAGGTCGCAGGGCGCGGCCCACAGCACTGCCTTGGTCTCCTGATACAGGGAATCGAGCTCGGGCAGCTCCATCACCCCACCCGCCGAGGCCTTGTCGGCGAACGCCTGCAACAGCCCGCGCAGTTCGTCACGGCGGTCGAGGGCGCCTTGGAAGCGGCGCTCGGCCTCTGCCAGTGCCGCCGCGACACGATCGAGCTTGGCGAGCACCGGGGCGATGCGACCTCTCGCCGCCGCCCACGGCAGGCCATCGAGAGGCTCGCGGTCGAGGTGGAAGGCAGCAACCGAGGGCACCGCCAGCAGCGGCGCCTGCACGATCTTCTCCCGGCAGCGCGCGGCCAGCTCGCGAACGCGGGCTTCGGCGACAGCCAGCGCCTCGACCCGGCCGCCGACCGCGTGCCACTGCTGCAGCAGCCCAGCTCGCTCGTTGGCCGCCGCTTCCAGGCTGGCACGCACCGCCGCTGCTTCGACCGCGGTGTCCGCCAGCCGTTCGCGACGACTCAGCGCCAGCTGCAACTGCGCCACGTGGTTCACCTGCATGCCCAGTTCGGCCGACAGGCGCTCGGCCACCGCGAGGTCGGTGCCGGCCTGAGCAACCACACGCGCTTCCGCGACCTGTTGCTGCTCGTGGCCGGCCACGGACCGCTCGACGCGTTGCACGACCGCATCCAGCAGAGTGGCCGCCTCACTGAGGTCGCGGCCCACGAGCGCGCCGAGGTCGTCGTGCAGCGGCTGCGCCGCACGCGCTGCCGCTGCCCCGCGATCGCGGCGCGCAAGACCTTCGACATCGTCGAGGCGATCGGTGATGGCCTTGCGGCACACGAACGCTGCCGCCAGATCGGCCTGATCGGCAGCGGTGCCGGCCGAGCGGACGCGCTCTTCCAGCGACAGCAACGAGTCGGTGCGCGCGGCGAGCCACTCGTTCCACTCCGCGAGCAGCTGGGTGATCTCGGTCGCCGTGGGGATGCGCACACCGTTGCCCATCAACCCTCCGTGCGCCCGTAGCGCGCCGCGGGAGGCGACTGCGGCCCGAGCGCCGCTGCCAACCAATCGTCGTAGATGGCCTGCCAGCGACCGTCGTCGCGCATCTCCGCGAGCAGCGCGTTGACGAACTTGACGAGATCGACTCGATCGGCGGCGATGCCCAGGCCATAGGGCTCGAACGAGAAGTTCTCGCCAACGACCTTGGTGGCCGGGTCTTGCACCTGCAACCCGGCGAGCACGGTGTCGTCACCCGTGATGGCCTGCACCGCGCCGCTCTGCATCGCGACCAGACAGTCGCTGATGTCGGGTACCGCGACGGCCGTGATCTGTGGATAGTCGCGCGCCAGGTTCTCCTGGTTGGTGCTGCCGTCGGGTACGCAGACGGTGGCCTGCGCAGCGGCGAGGTCGTCGATGCTCTGGTACGAGGAGGTGGCCTCCACCAGCACCCGCTGACCGGAGGTGTAGTACTCGGAGGTGAAGGCGATCTGCTGCCACCGCACGCAGTTGATGGTCATCGTGTGCGCCACGATGTCGACCTCGCCACTGCGCAGCTTCGGGATTCGCTGGCTGTACGGGATGACCACGATGTCGAGCAGGTCGTACACCGTGTCGTCATCGGCGCCGAAGATGGCCTTCGCGACTTCCTTCAACATGTCGATGTCGAAGCCCTCGATCTGCCCCGTCTGCGGGTTGCGGGCGCCGAACAACAAGGTGTCGGCGGAGACCCCGACCCGCAGCGTGCCACTGGCCCGGATGGCGGCCATGGTGGAACCGGCAGGAAGGTCGTCGGGTGAGGGCAACGGACCGTCGGGCGCGTACGACTTGGGGGTCAGGTCGCCCACCTCCTGCTGGTCGGCAGGGCAGGTGAACGTCTGTGCCGGCGGCGCCGCGCTGGTGGAAGGAGCTTCGCCCTGCACGGCGGCCGGCAAGCGCTCGCCACCGGCGCAAGCGACCAGCAGCAGTGCCGGCAGCGCGACGGCCAGCGCACTCGAGGTGCGGGTTCTCGCGTTCATCGGTACTCCCTCAATCGCTGGCCGTAGCCGACGAGCACCAGTGCCGCCACCGACAGGCCGGCGAGGAAGAGCACCACCCGCAGTACTGCCAGCCCATCGGCCGCTGACGACATCGCCGACGCGGCCTCCGCACCGAGTGATGCCGCGGCGGCACTGCTGGCCTCGTCGAAGGCCGCGAAGGCAATGGCCGCTTCACCGTCGAGGCTGGCGGCTCGCGCCCCATCCCAGTCGCCTGCGTCGTCGCTCGCACGCACCGCGTCGTGAGCTTCGGCGTACGAGCCGAACGTGCCGACGAGCGTGCAGTCGCCCGTGATGATGCACATCCGCGCGAGCGCCGAGGCCGCCGTGGCGGCGGAGGCCTGCCAGGCCACGTCGAGGCCACCGCTGCCGCGGGCGATGAGCGTGCTCGATTCCTGCGCATGCGCTTCGAACGCGGCCGAACGGGCCTGCGCGGCGAGGTCGGCAGCTTGCAGCGAGCTACCCGTCGCGTTCTCCGCATCCGACATCGCCGAGCCCTGCATGCTGCCGCCGATGACCAGCAGCAGCAGCGTCACGCCGGCCGCCACCGCCAGCGGCACGTTGAGCAGCCTCCGGAAGCGGAAGGCCACCCAACCCCCGCCGGTGAGCAGCAGCACGAGCAGCGGCCAGCCCGTGAGGTGCAGCCAGAGACCGGCCGTGTCGGCGCCATCGAGGTTGTCGTTCACCTGACTGCGCAACGACGACTGCACGTCGCGGAGGCCGGCCACCATGGTGGTCGCGAGGTCGTTGGCGGTGCGCAGGTACGCCGCCCCCACGGGGAAGCCCTGGCGGTTGTTGGCCCGAGCCTGCTCGATGAGGCCCGAGTAGCGGGTGAGCTGCGCCGACACTGCGGCCAGCATGGCCGCGTCATCGGGCAGCACCCGGTTGCCCACCGCGACCAACCCATCGCTCACCGCCGCCAGCTCGGTCTCGTAGGTGGCGCGCTTGGCGGCATCCTCGATGCCACCGCGGAGGTAGTTCTCGCGGGCGATGGAGTCGGCATGCACCAGGCGCACCTGCACGTCCTGCACAGCGATCAGTTGTTGCGATGCCGCATCTCCGGCACCGAGCGCCGAGTCGCGCCGGCCCACCCCGACGGCACCCAGCACGCCGAACAGCACGGCCACGACGACGCTGCCGACCATCCAGGTTCGAAGGCGAGTCGGCGTGTCGCCGCCCGTGGCCACCGCACGCCAAGCGCGGCCGACGGTGCCGCCGAAGACCTGCATCGCGGACCGCCTTCCGCTGCTTTGCGCTGCTGCCACCACGCCTCCTCGACGTGGCATCCTACGTGTGCGCTCGCCCTTCGTGCTCGCGCACCCCGACGCCGCCGAGCGAGGGTCCGCGAAACGCAGATCGTCGTGGTCGACACCGGCTGAGTACCGTTCCAGGAATGCCCAAGGCGTTCCTGCACCCGTTTGCCAAGCCCACTCGCGACGAGTTCATCCGCATCGTGCGCGGCGAAGGTGCACTGCTGTACACCGCCGACGGGCGCGAACTGGTCGATGGCATGGCCAGCCTCTGGTACTGCGCCATCGGCCACGGCCGCAAGGAGATGGCCGACGCGATCGCGCAACAGGTGTGCACCCTGGAGGCCTACTCGTGCTTCGATCCGTTCACCACCGACCCTGCCGAGCAGCTGGCCGAGAAGCTCCGCGCCATCGGGCCCATCCCCGACGCTCGCGTGTTCTTCACCGGCTCGGGCAGCGAGTCCATCGACACCGCCATGAAGTTGGCACGCATCGCACACGTGCAAGCCGGTGAAGGCCACCGCAAGCTCATCATCTCGAGGGTCCGCGGCTACCACGGCACGGCCTACGGCGGTACCAGTGCGCAGGGCATCGCCCCCAACCGCGAGAACTTCGGTCCGTTCGTCGACGATGTCGTGCAGGTGCCGGCCGACGACATCGAAGCACTGGCCACGCTGATGGCGCAGCGCGGCAGCGAGGTGGCCGCTGTCATCGCCGAGCCGGTGCAGGGTGCCGGTGGCATCTACCCGGCGGAGAGCGGCTACCTGGAGGGCCTGCGCAAGTTGTGCGACCAGCACGGGGCGTACCTGGTGTTCGACGAAGTGATCACCGGCTTCGGCCGCCTCGGCACCTGGTTCGCGGCACATCACTACCGGGTCACCCCCGACTTCGTGACGTTCGCGAAGGGCGTCACCTCCGGCTACCAACCCCTCGGCGGCGTGTTCGTCGGCCCGAAGCCGACGGCGGCGTTCGAGTCCGAGCCCCGACTTCTTCCTGCGCCACGGGTTCACCTATTCGGGCCACGCCACGGCGTGCGCAGCGGGTCTGCAGAACTTCGCCATCATCGAGCGCGAGGGTCTCGTGGCGAGGGCGTTGCACGTCGGCGACCGCCTCTCGACAGGGCTTCAGGCGCTGGCCGACGACGGCTCCATCGATCACGTCCGCGGCCTCGGCGCGATGTGGGCAGCGGGGCTCCGGCCCGACCAGAACGCGATGGCCGTGCGCGACGCGATGTTCGACCGCGGCGTGGTCTGTCGGGCCCTCAACGCAGACTCGCTGCTGTTCTGCCCGCCGCTGGTCACCACCGACGAGCAGGTCGACCGCATCGTGGACGCCGTCGCCACCGCCACCCGCTGACCAGACGCGGCGCGTGGGCCCGGGGGCGGACTCGTCTGGTCGGTGACTCCCCCTGTGGGCGCGCGCCCGTCGTCTGGTCGGTCGACTTCCACACTCCTGTGGGGCCGTTGGTCGGTGACTCCACTCACTGTGGGCGGACCGGCCGGGGTGCCGGCAGCGGACGCCCCGGGAACGGGGCGGTCAGCCGGCGGCGCGGCGCTTGCCGACGAGTGCGCCGAGCGCACCTCCGGCGAGCAAGCCGAGCAACGGCAGCACCGTCACCATCACGCTGTTCAACGCCAGCACCCCGAACAGCACGAGATCGAGCGCCACGAACAACAGGAACAGGAACCCGACAACTGCGGTACCGATGATTCGACCGACGTTCATCACATCACCTTCCCCACTGGCCGCAGCAGCGGCCGCAGCAGTGCCAACAGGCCCGCACCGGTCGCAGCGGTGCCAACCAGGCTGACGGCCGTGAGGGGCGAGTCGAACGGCCCACCCTCCACTTCCATGCGCACCGAACCCGAGCACGTGCCGTTCTGGTCGACGTGCGAGCCGGAGACCGTGAACTCGACGCCGGCGGGCACCAGCGACGGCAGGTCGTACTCATGTGTGCCGGCGTTCGACATGGTCTGGCTGTTGCCGGCCCATGAATCGATCTCCAGCGTGCCGAACGGCTTCGGCAGCTCGACGGAGATGGAGCCGCTGTAGGCACCAGGAGGTGCCGCCACGGAACCCTGCCAGTCCACCGTGTCCGAACGGGGCACGACGACCAACGCATCGCCGACAGCCCTGGCATCGACCGTGAAGCCGCCTTCGCGGAACGCGCCCGATGCTTGGCAACCGTTCGTACCTTCCAGCTCAGCAGTCGCCGCGGGTGCCCCGCCGACCACGAGCAGCCCGAACAACGCGCCGACCACGACCCAACGAGTGGCGTTCATGTCGACCTCCTTCCGCCCGACAGTTGATGCCAGGCAGTGACAGGGTTGCCCCTCACCAACAGGGTGCGCCCCACCGTCGCGCACGGCTAGGGAACGAGGTCACCGCGCACGGTGTGCTTACATCGAGGCATGGCAAGGCAGCGGCACTGATGGGCGCACTCGACGGGCAACACGTGCTGGTCACCGGCGGCTCCAGCGGCATCGGCAAAGCGTGCGCCGACCGCTACCGAGCGGAAGGCGCCGTCGTGCACGTGGCCGACCTCAACCCGCGGTCCAGTGACGAGCTGCAGCTCGACGTCAGTGACTCCGCCGCGTGGGCCGCGCTCGTCGCTTCGCTCCCTCCGCTCGACGTGGTGCACCTCAACGCCGGCATCACCACACCCGGTCGGTCTCCGGTCGGCAGCCGCGGCGCGCCGCTCAGCGACGTCACCGACGATGCCTATCGTGCCATCGTCGGCGCCAACCTCGACGGAGTGTTCTTCGGCGCCCGCGCCGTCCTGCCGGGCATGGTCGAGCGCGGCCACGGCCACGTACTGGTCACGGCCTCGATGGCCGGCCTGGGTGGCATGGCCGGCGACATCGCCTACACCACCACCAAGCACGCTGTCGTCGGGTTCGTGCGATCGCTGGGCGCCACGCTGTTGCAGGCCGGCAACACCGGGGTGTGCGTCAGCGCACTGTGCCCGGGTTTTGTCGACACTCCGCTGGTACCGGCCGACGCGCAGTCGTTCATCAAGGAGATGGGCCTGCCCGTGATCGAACCGGCCCGAGTGGGCGACGCGGCGATGCAGGCCATCGCCGCCCACTCGCACGGCTCACAGTGGATCGTCTGGGGCGACATCATCCGCGAGCACGACGCCTCGCCCATCGAGCTGACCTGAGGATGCCATGACCGAGATGCTGTTCAACCCGTTCGACCCGGCCTTTCGTGCCGACCCGTACCCGTTCTACGAACGGTTGCGAACCACCGACCCTGTGCACGTGTCAGCGTTCGGGTTCACGGTCCTCACCCGCTACGACGATGTCGCGCGCACACTGCGCGGCAACGAGTTCGCACGCGACATCGAGGCGCATGTGGCAGACCGCCCCGACGATCCTCGCCGCGCACGACGCGAACGGCAGCGACAGCGCGTCGACGAGGGACTGGTTGCGAAGTCGATCCTGAACCTCGACCCTCCCGACCACACACGCCTTCGCCGACTGGTGTCGTTGGCGTTCACTCCCACCGCGATCGAGCGCCTCCGACCCCGTGTGCAGCAACTGGTCGACGACGCGCTCGACCGCGCCGCCGAACGCGGCTCGATGGAGCTGGTCGAGGAGCTGGCGTTCCCGGTGCCGTTCCAGGTGATCAGCGACCTGCTGGCGCTGCCCACCGATGGCAGCGAACAGATCCGCGAGTGGTCGCAGACGCTCACCGCCTCGCTGGAACCGACCGCCGACGATGCCACGCTCGATGCAACGGAGGTCGCCGCCGGGCACATGGGCGCCTACCTCGGCGAGGTCATCGAGCACCGCCGTCACCACCTGGGCGAGGATCTGCTGTCGGCACTCATCCAGGCCGAGGAAGAAGGCGACCGCCTCTCCCCCGCCGAGCTGCTGTCGTTCGTCATCCTGCTCTACGTCGCCGGCCACGAGACCACCGTCAACCTCATCGGCAACGGCACGCTCGCGTTGCTCCGCAACCCCGACGAGATGCGTCGCTGGGCCGCCGACCCGTCGCTCGATGTGCGAGCGCTCGACGAGCTGCTGCGCTTCGACGGCCCGGTGCAGCAGACCGTGCGGGTGCCGATGATCGACGTCGGCTACCAGGCCATCGACGGCAGCGAAGTGGTGGTACCCAAGGGAACGCTGGTGATGACGGTGCTGGGCGCGGCGAGCCACGACCCAGCGGTGTTCGAGAAGCCCGAGGAACTGCACCTGGATCGCGCCAACGCGAACCGCCACCTCGGCTTCGCCGCCGGGGTGCACTACTGCCTCGGCGCCTCGCTCGCCAAGCTCGAAGCCGGTGTGGCCATCACCTCGCTCATTCGCCGCTTCCCGCAGGTGGCGCTCGCCGGCGACCCCACGTGGCGCGATCGCCTCACCATACGCGGCGTCGACCACCTGCCACTGGCGTTGCGCTGAGCACAGCGACTACGCATTGCTGGGCGGCGCAAGCTGAGCAACCTGGTACGACCACAGCTCGGCGCCGGTGCTCACCGGCCCGCCATGCGCGGCCGGTGCGCCCGCGCCCTGATGGCCGTGGGCGAACGAGGCCGACGCAACCCAGGCGTCGAAGCTGCTCTGGTCGCGCCAGCGAGTGACGACCAGCCACACGTTGCGACCATCGGTGGGCTCCAGCAACTCGAAGCCCTCGAAACCATCCTGCCCGTCGACAGCGCCGGCGCGAGCGGCGAACCTGCGGGCGAGCTCGGCACCCGCACCCTCGGGCACGGTGATGGCATTGATCTTGATGAGGGTCATGGCCAGATCATCGCAGACCGCCGCCACCGGCCGCAGATCGGCAGCACGCCTCAGTCGTGGGCCAGGAGGTGAATCAGGCTGCTGGTGTCCCAGCGCTTGCCGCCACGGGCGATGACCTGGGCGTAGAACTGATCGATGAGGGCGGTCACCGGCAAGCGGGCGCCGTTGCGATTCGCCTCGTCGAGCACGATGCCGAGGTCCTTGCGCATCCATTCGACGGCGAACCCGAAGTCGAACTCGTCGCGCACCATCGTGCGACCACGGTTCTCCAACTGCCAGCTCTGCGCGGCGCCGTACTTGATGACCTCGGTGACCTGCTCGGGGTCGAGGCCGGCCTTCACTGCGAAGTTGAGGCCCTCGGCGAGACCCTGCACGATGCCCGCGATCAGGATCTGGTTCACCATCTTGGTCAGCTGGCCGGCGCCGGCGGTGCCCATCAGCGCGCTGGCCTTCGCGTAGCAGCCCATCACCGGCTTCGCCAGCTCGTAGAACGCCTCGTCGTCGGCGCCGCACATGATGGTGAGCTGACCCGCCTCGGCACCGGCCTGGCCGCCGGAGACGGGCGCGTCGACGAAACCGACACCGAACTCTGCTGCCGCTTCGGCGAGCTCCTTGGCCACCTCGGCAGAGTCGGTGGTGTGATCGACCAGCACTGCGCCGGCGCCGGCGCCGGCCAGGGCACCCTCTGTGCCGTACACCACGTCGCGCACGTCGTTGTCGTTGCCCACGCACAGGAACACGAACTCGGCCCCCTCGGCGGCTTCTCGCGGTGTGGGCGCCGCTCGGTTGCCGTACAGCGCCACCCACGCGAGCGCCTTCTCCGGCGTGCGGTTGTAGACGGTGACCTGGTGGCCGGCCGCAGCAAGATGGCGAGCCATCGGCGTGCCCATCACGCCGAGACCGATGAAGGAGACAGAACTCATTCCCTCAGTCTTGCCGGTCACGAAGGCACGATCTGCACAGCCCCCTCGCCGAGACGATCGCAGAGCAGACTGGTTCGATGATCGACCACCTCGTACTCGCGACGCCCGACGTCGCCACCACTGCTCGGCGCGTGCGGGAGGAGTGGGGCGTGGGCGTGGTAGCGGGCGGCGCCCACGTCGGGCGCGGCACTCGCAACGAGCTCACCGGCCTCGGGAGCGCCAGGTACCTCGAGATCGTCGGCCCCGACGCAGACCAGCCGGCGCCGGCGTTCTCCCGGCCGTTCGGCGTCGACGACCTCGCCGCAGCGTCGCTCGTGGCGTGGTGCGCGCGGCCACTGCGCCCGCTGCCCGACGTGGTCGGTTCGGTTGCCGCACTCGGCATCGACCTCGGTGAGATCATCGACATGACGCGCGCCCGTCCCGATGGTGTGGTGCTCCAGTGGCAGCTGACGCTGCCGCTGCTCGACGCCGCCCACCGAGGCACCACGCCGTTCCTGATCGATTGGCTGGCCTCGGCCCACCCCAGCGACACCGTGCCGCAGGAGGCTGTGCTGGAGGAGTTGCACATCACCCATCCCAGCCCGGATCTGTTGCGCGCCGTGCTCCACGAGGTCGGCGCCAGCGACGTCATCGAGCTGAGCGCCGGCGCGCCACGGTTGCAGGCCACCGTGCGTACGCCACGCGGCCGGTTCAGCCTGTGAGGCTGGCCATCAGTTCGTCGACGATCGCCAACGGCGTCCGCGGGTGCATGAACACCAGCCGGCCAACGGGCTCACCGCGATAGGTGGTCGGCGCGACGAACGCCACCTGGTCGCGCAACAGCGTGGCCGCCCATCGAGCCCACTCGTCACGGTGCCAGCCAGTGCGCCGGAAGAGCACCACGCCCAGCTCCGGCTGCATGATCAACTCGGTCGCAGCACATGCGTCCAGTGCGGCGGCCATCCGCTGCGCAAGCACCAGGCCGTGCCGAATTGCGTCGCGGTGAGCATCGAGGCCGTGCAGTGCCATGGCGAACCACACCGGCAGGCCGCTGGCTCGCCGGGTGAGCTGGTAGCCCAGATCGCACGGGTTGTACGCATGGTCGTCGGTGCGCAGCACGTCGATGTAGGGACCGTGCTGCGTGTGCGTCTGCCTGGCCAGCCACGGTTGCCGGTAGACCAACGCGCACGACCCCGCGGGCGCGAACATCCACTTGTGTGGGTCGACGATGAAGGAGTCGGCGCGCTCGATGCCGGCGTAGCGCTCACGCATCTCGGGCAGCAGCATCGCCGTCAGGCCGTAGGCGCCATCCACGTGGAACCATGCCCCCAAGTCGGCGGCGACCTCGGCGCAACCGGCAAGATCGTCGATGACGCCGGCATTCGTGCTCCCGCCGGCAGCGACCACGATGGCGATGTCGTCGCGATGGCCGACGGCCGCCCGGATGGCGTGGCCCGTGAGCCGGCAGTCGGGGCCGGTCGGCACCACCAGCGACTGGAGGCCAAGGATGTGCAGTGCATTGTCGATCGATGCGTGCGCAGTATCGGCCACCACCACCACGCGCTTGCCGGCAGCTTGGTCGCGGCCGACGGCCAGCGCCGAGAGGTTGCCGATGCTGCCCCCGCTCATGAAGCACCCGGCGGCGCCCGGCGGTAAGCCGGCAGTGCGCACCAGGAGCTCGATCACCTGGTTCTCCGCGGCGACGGCGCCGGCACCCTCCAACCACGACTCGGCCGAGAAGTTCGCCGTGCCGCAGATGGCGTCCATCCAGATGCCTGCGACAGAGGGCGACAGCGGGATGAACGCGAGGAAGCGCTCGCTGTCGAGGCCGATGTTCTGCGGGGCAATCACCTCGCTGAACATCTGCCACGCGTCGTCGAGGCCCAGTCCGGCGTCGGTGATGGAGCCGGCGAGATCGGCATCGAGCCTGGCCTTGTCGCCGATGACGCCGACACCGGATGAGGCCATGCGCTGGCGCATCCAGCGGATGGCCCGCTCGTCGAGATCGCCGGTGCCGTTCGCCGCGCCGTGCAACGGCGTCGAGCCGATCGGCGGGGTCGAGCCGCTGGGCATGATCACTCGGGCGTGACGTACGCGGCGGTGATGCCACCATCGATGATCAGCGACTGGCCGGTCATCCAACTGCTCTCGTTGCTGGCAAGGAACAGCGCGCCGTTGGCGATCTCGATCGGCTCACCGAAGCGACCCATCGGGATGTGCACGAGGCGACGATTGCGCTTGGCGTCGTCGCTGAGGAACTTCGCCAGCAGCGGCGTCATGATGGGGCCGGGGCACAGCGCGTTGGCCCGCACACCTTGGCGGGCGTAGATGACGGCGATCTCGCGAGTCATGGCCAGCACCGCGCCCTTCGAGGCGGTGTACGCGATCTGCGGAGTGGCGGCGCCCATGTGCGCGACGAACGACGCGACGTTGACGATGCTGCCGGCCTCGCCGGACTCCTTGGCACTGGCCTGCAGCGCAGGAATGGCGTACTTGCAGCCGAGCAGCGTGCCGAGCACGTTGATGTCCATGGTCTTCTGGTACGTGGCCACGCTGGTCGTGACCGGGCTGTCGTCGTCACCCAGCATCACACCGGCGTTGTTGTACAGCGCGTGCAGCCCGCCGTAGGTCTCGACGGCGAAGTTCACTGCGTTCTCCACCGAGGCCTCGTCGGTGACGTCGCAGCGCACGAAGCTGGCCTCGCCGCCGGCCGCAGCGATGGCCTCCACCGCGTCGTCGCCGTCGGTGATGTCGGCGATGACCACCTTGGCCCCTTCCGCCGCGAAGCGCTCGGCGCCCACGCGACCCAAACCCGATGATGCACCTGTGATGAGGGCGACTTTGCCCGAGAGACGACTCATGGCGTGTCACGGTAGCGGAGCCGGTCAAACTGGGGAGCAATGGCCGATCCTGCGACTACGACCTGGCGTGCACTCACGTGGAACATCCTCGGTGCCCGGCAGCCCGATCTGTCGGCAATCGCTGCGGTCGTCAGCGACCTGGAGCCCGATGTCGTCGGCCTGCAGGAGGTGCAGCGGCGCCAGGTGCGCAAGCTCGCCCGCCACCTCGGGTGGCACTACGCCTGGGCCCGCAAGCACTACCCGTACACCCCACTGGTGTGGTGGCGGGCGGAAGGCATCGCGATCCTCTCGCCATGGGTGCTCTCGGCACGCATGCGCACCACCATCTCCCCCGGCATCAGCACCTGGATCTACAAGCACCGCGTGCTGCTGGCAGCAACCATCACCCGCCGCGACGGGGCGCTGCGGCTGTTCAACACGCACCTGGCAAGTCACGACGCCGACGAACGAATCGCACAGGCGAAGCGGGTGGCCGACCACGTGCGAGTCGACACGACGCCGCGGCACATCGTCACCGGCGACCTGAACACCAACGACGGCAGCGAGGTGGAGGTGCTCCGCGAGCTCCGCGCCGTCGGTCTCACCGATCCCGACGGCGCGTTCACCAACCCGTCGGGCGCGCCGTACCAGCGCATCGACTACGTGCTCGTGCCGCACGATGCGATCGTCACGGCCACCCACACACCGGCGGGCGGCGACGCATGGGGCGACCTCAGCGACCATCTCCCTGTGCTCGTCGAGTTCCGCTGCTGACCCGAGCCCCGCACCGCTACGGGAATGCTAGATGCGTTCCCAGTAGCGGCGCAGTTCCCAGTCGGTGACGGTGTCGTTGAAGGCTTCCCACTCGGCCTTCGCCATGGTAAGGATGTGATGGTGCACTTCCTCGCCGAACGCTTCGCGGGCGATCGTGCTGCCTTCCCACAGGTTGATGGCATCGACGATGTTCCAGGGGATGCGGGGGATGTCGGGGGCGTCGTAGCCGTTGCCCATGAAGGCCTCGCCGAGCGGCAGCTTGTGCTTGATGCCGTAGAGGCCGCCGGCGAGCGTGCCAGCGAAGGCGAAGTAGCTGTTGGCATCGCTGCCCGGAATGCGACACTCGACACGCGTGCCTTTGCCGTGACCCACCTTGCGGAACCCGAGCGTGCGGTTGTCGATGCCCCAGCCCACGCCGGTGGGCGCCCACGAGCCGAGTTGGAAGCGCTTGTAGCTGTTGATGGTGGGCGCCCACAGCAGGCTGAACTCGCGCGCAGTGGCGATCTGGCCGGCCAGGTAGTGCTGGAACGTCTCGCTCATGCCGTGCGGGCCATGGTGATCGTCGAACACGGCGGTCTGGCCATCGAGCGTCCAGAGGCTGGAGTGGATGTGGCAGGAGGAGCCGGTGTCGTTGAAGTCGTACTTCGCCATGAAGCTCACCGACCGGCCGTTGAAGTGAGCGATCTCCTTCGCGGCCAGCTTGTAGACGCTGTTGCGATCGGCCATCTCGACCGCCGTGGTGTAGTCGAGGTTGATCTCGTGCTGCCCTTTGCCGGCCTCGCCCTTGCTGAACTCGACCGGCACACCCGCAGCCTCCAGGTTGCGCCGAATCGCACCCAGGATGTACTCGTCCTTGGTGGTCTGCAGGATGTGGTAGTCCTCGAGCCATGGCGAGTGCGGCTGCAGGTCGCGATAGCCCTTCTCGTGGGCCTCGTCGTAGGTGTCCTTGAAAAGGTAGAACTCGATCTCACTGGCCACCATCGGCAAGAAGCCCATTGCGGCCGCCGCATCCACCTGCGCCTGCAGGATGCTGCGCGGCGCGACCTCCACCAAGTTGCCCGAGTCCACGTCGAGCAGGTCGCACATGATCATCGCCGTCTTCTCCACCCACGGGATGAGGCGAACCGTGTTCCAGTCGGCTTTGGCCAGCATGTCGCCATAGCCCTGCTCGTAGCTGGTGAAGCGGTACCCGGGCACGGGGTTGTTGTCCATGTCGCAGGCAATCAGGTAGTCGCAGTTCTCGGTGCCCGCGTCGGCGACGCTCTGCAGGAAGAAGCGCCCGGTGGTTCGCTTGCCCACCAACCGACCCTGCAGGTCGGGGAACACCATCAACACCGTGTCGATCTCGCCGTGGCGAATGAGGTGTTCGAGTTCGTCGCGAGTGAGCATGCCTTGTCCAGCCATACGGCGAGACTAGACCGGCGGCGAGCGGCGACCCGACAGCCAGTGCGCCGGTGTACGCGGCCACGGCGCCGGCGATCAGGCCTTCTTCTTGGCAGGCTCCTTGGCCGGCTTCAGCACGCCCTTGGCCAGTGCTTCGTCGAGGTAGCGCTCGGCTTCCTCGGCGCTCACCTTCAGCGCCGGTGCGATCTCGCTGATGAGGTTGATGCGGGCACGGTCGTACATGGTGCGTTCGGCGGCCGACAACGAGGCGTCGCGGTTGCGGGCGGCGAGGTTACGAACGACCTCTGCCACCTGGTACACATCGCCGCTCTTCAGCTTCTCCTGGTGGTTCTTGAACCGCCGGCTCCAGTTGGACGGCACGCGCGGGTCGGGCTTGCTGAGCACCGCAACCAGGTCTTCCAGCTCCTCGGGGTTCACGGGTGGGCGCACGCCCACCTCGCTGGCCTTCAGCGTGGGCACCGAGAGGGTCATCTCGTTGATGACGGTTCGCAGGATCAGGTACTCCTGCATGCTGCCGAACGCTTCCATCTTCTTGGTGCCCACCACGATGCATGCACCGTGCTGCGGATAGATGACGGTGTCGCCCTTTTTGAACTTCACTCTCGACCTCGCGCAAGTTGGTTTTCGCCCCCAGGGGACTGCTCCAGGGTAGGCCGAGAAGGCCTCAATTCCTACGCCGTCGGCCGCGGCGGGCCCTCAGGACCGCGCGCACCACCGGCACCGGCTCCCACCAGGCGACGACGACCGGAGCGGAGACCGACAGCGACCACGCTGACTCTGGCGGCGACCGATCAGCGCACCCGCTCCTGCGGGGTGGGTGGGCCGCCGAGGGCGAACTGCAGCAGCGCGACGACCGCATCGACCCGTTGCGGCGCGCCCTCCATGCCGGCGCGCACCACCGACAGCACGAGGGAGAAGATGATCGTCTCCATGCCCACAGCCAGGTCGTGCGGGTTGGCGATGGGCGACAACGTGCCCGCCGCCTGCCGCGCTGCCAGCCCTTGCTCGATCAGCCGGGTGGTTCCGGCGAACAACGGGTGCCCGAGCACCAGCTGCAGGTCGTGCGGCGAACCCTCCACCATCACGCGATGCGCCAAGGCGTGCGATTGGAGGCCCGCGATCATTGCGAACATGGCCTCGACGATCGGCCGTTGGCTGTGCGCCGATTGCTCAGCCACCTCGGCGCGCAGAGCATCCAGATCGGCCTGCACTGCCGCGCCAGAAGGTCTCCTTGTCGTCGAAGTAGGCATACGCCGCGGCGGGCGTGAGCCCTGCGTCGCGGCTGAGCTGGCTCACCGATGTCGCTCGGAAACCAGTGCTGCCGAAGCGATCGACCGCGGCGCGCAGCAGCCGCTCGCGAGTGCGTTCACCCTTGGTGAGGGCACGGCGGCGCTCGTGAATTCCGGTCACGCCTGCAACCTATCACCTCACCCACCGACGTAATCAACTAATTGACATATTCGTTCATTTTGCTAATACTGTCCCCATGCTCATCAACCTCGAGGCTCCCTGTTCCGTTGGACGCCCCCCCCTCCGATGCCGGGCTGGCCATGTTGCCCCTGCTCTTCAGCGACCCGGCCGGTGCGCTCGGTCAGCTCGTGCACGAACACGGCCCGCTCGTCCTGCTCGAAGTGGGGCCCGTGCAGGCGCTGCTGGTCACCGATCCCGACGGTGTGCGCGAAGTGCTGGTCGAACAGCAGCACTGCCTCGCCAAGGGCGCCGCAGTGCAATCGACGCGACCCATCCTGGGAGATGGCCTGCTCACCAGCGAAGGTGCGCACCACGCGCCCAACGGCGGTTGGTCAGCCCCGCCTTCCATCGACCGCAGTTGGCCAAGTTCGCAGTCACCATGGGGCAGATCGCGGCCGAGGAGACCGGCAGTTGGGTTGCCGAGACGGTGATCGACGCTCACGCAGCGATGACCCGCACGGCAATGCGCATCGTGGGCTCCACGCTGTTCGGGCTCGATGTCACCGGCGACGCCGCACGCGTGGGTGTCGCCCTGGATGGTGTGCTCGCGATCTCCAACCGGCTGCTGCCGCTGGCGCAACTCGTCGGTCAGGGGCTGTCGCCCGACGAGCAGTCGGCGGCCGCGCAGCTGATCGCCGAACTCGACGACGTCATCGCCGGCATCATCGCGCAGCGCCGCGCCGCGCCCGGCGACCGCGATGTGGTGAGCCTGCTCACGAGAGCGGTGGACGACGAGGGCGACGGCGGCGGGCTCTCCGACCGCGAGATCCGCGACGAGGTGATGACCCTGTTCCTGGCCGGCCACGAGACCACGGCAAACGCGCTGGCCTGGACGCTGCACCTGCTGAGCCACCACCCCGAAGCCCTTGCGCAGATCGCCGCCGAGGCCGACCGCTGCGGCACCGGCACCGGCGCCGTCGGGCTCGACCAGCTCGAGCAGTTGCCCATCACCCAAGCCGCCTTGCGCGAGGGCATGCGCCTGTTTCCTCCTGCCTGGCTCACCACTCGCGAGGTGGTGCAGCCGACCACCATCCGCGGGGTCGATCTGGCCGTGGGCGCTCAGGTGATCGTGAGCCCGTGGCTCACCCAGCGCGACCCGCGCTGGTGGCCCGACGCCGACGAGTTCAGGATCGACCGCTGGCTGTACCCCGACGAGCAGCGCCCGAAGTGGGCGTACTTCCCGTTCGGGGGCGGTGCCCGCGGCTGCATCGGCGAACACTTTGCAATGCTGGAGGCCACGATCATCCTCGCCGAGGTCGCTCGCCGCTGGACGATCAGCCCAGCCGGCGACGCGCCCGAGCCCGAGTTCCGAGTGACGCTGCGCCCGACGCCGGCAGTGCCACTTCGCCTGCAGCGGCGAGCGCCGCACTGAGGTCGCTGCCGCCAATCGGTGTCCGGCGATGTGTGCCTCCGGAGAGAATCGAACTCCCAACCAACGGGGTAGAAACCCGCTGCTCTATCCGTTGAGCTACGGAGGCGTTGACGCAGCTTACGACGCGAGCAGCGTGCGCCGCAGGAGGTCGAGCGCGGTGATGACGCTCATCTGGCGCATCTGATCGCGCTGGCCAGGCATGCGCACGGTGCGCGTGTGCACTTCGTCACCGATGGCGATGCCGATGCACAACGTGCCCACCGGCATGCCGTCCTGCTCGGCAGGGCCGGCGACGCCGGTGAGCGACAGCGCGACATGGCTGCTCAGCACCCGCTGTGCACCACGCGCCATCGCCGCCGCCGCCGCTTCGCTGACCACCGGGCCGACGGGTACGCCGAGCACCTGGAACTTGACCTCGCTGGCATAGCAGACGATGCTGCCGCGGAACACCTCACTGGCGCCCGCCACGTTGGTGATGCGCCCGGCGACCAGGCCGCCGGTGACCGACTCGGCAAGACCCAACGACCACCCTCGCTCGCGCAGCAGCTGCAGCACCACGGCTTCCATGGTTTCGTCGTCGACACCGAACACCAGGTCGCCGATGAGCGCGCGAGCTTCCGCTTCCCACGTGGCCAGCAGCACCTGCGCGTCGGCTTCGGTGGCCGCCTTGGCGGTGAGCCGCACCTTCAGGCCCTCCCATCCGCTGGCGTTGAAGGCCAACGTGGGGTTGCCCACTTCGTCGAGGCGGGCGATGAGCGGATCGAGGCGCTCGTTGAGGCCGCTCTCGCTCTCGCCCCACGTGCGCAGCGTGCGGCTGACGATGACCGCGGCGTCTTCTCCCCCACGGCTCAGCAGGTCGGGCAGCACCGCTCGCAGCACCATGTCCTTCATCTCATGAGGCACGCCGGGCACCGCATAGACCACCTTCTGCGCGCCATCGATGGTGACCGGGCAGATCAGACCAGGGGCCGTGCCGCGGGTCTGCGCGATGATGCTCGCCCCCACCGGCACCAGCGCCTGGCGCAGGTTGTTCTCCGCCATTCGCCTGCCCCGCGACGCGAACATCTCGCGGATGACATCGGCCACCTGCTCGTCGGGTTGCAGTTCGGCGCCCATCACGGCGGCGATGGCCTCGCGGGTGACGTCGTCGTGAGTCGGGCCAAGACCCCCGCACACGATGACAGCGTCGGCATCGGCCAGCACCCGGCGCAGCACCGACTCCATGCGACCGAGGTTGTCGCCCACCTTCACCTGCAGCAGCGAATCGACACCGACCGCCGCCAGTTGCTCGCCGATCCACTGGCTGTTGGTGTCGGTGATCTGGCCCAGCAGCAGCTCGGTACCGATGGCGACGACGTCACAACGCATGGCAGCTCACAGAGAAAGGTCGGCGCCGGACACGTTGGCCGGCAGCGGTTGCGACTTCATCGCGCGATAGACGTACTGGCCACCGCTGATCAGGGCGAGCGCCACCGAGAGCCACAGCAGACCGTTCCACAGCCACTTCGCGTCGAGCGCGGTGGGCGGCATGATGGCGAACCCGACGGCCAGCTGCTGTACGAAGGTCTTCCACTTGGCGACCTTGCTGGCCGGCACGCTGACGCCCTTGGCACCGACGAACGTGCGGTACAGGCTGATCATCAGCTCGCGAGCGACGGTGATGGCGACCGGCACGATCCAGAACGTGTCGTTGCCGACCAGGATGGCCATGGCGCCGAGCACCAGGATCTTGTCGGCGAGCGGGTCGAGGAACGCACCCAGGTTGGTGGCGCCGTGCCGGCGCGCCAAATAGCCGTCGATGCCGTCGCTGCTGCACAGCACGAACCACAACCCGAAGGCAGCCCAGGTGCCCCCCGGCGCGTCGGGGATGAGCACCAGCATCAGCGGAGCGATCAGCACCCGGGCAACGGTGACCAGGTTGGCCCACGTCTTCACTGCGGATGGATCGACAGGCATCAGAGCGAGTCTGCCACGAGATCAGGGCCCATCGCATCGACGATGCGCACCTCGTGGAACTGGCCCACGGCGAGCGAGGAAGGCACCTCGACGACGCCGTCGATCTCGGGTGCCTCGCGGGTGCTGCGTGCTTCGCCGGGCGAGTCGACGAGCACGGTGACCGTCTCGCCGATGAGCTCGTCGCGCCGCCGGGCAGTGATGTCGTCCTGCATCTCGCGCAGCTCCGCGAGCCGCTCGTGCATCAGCGTGGGGGCGACCGCTCCGTCGAGCTCCATCGCGTACGTGCCCTCCTCCGGGCTGTAGGCGAAGAACCCGCACCAGTCGAGCTGTGCTGCCTCCACGAAGGCCAGCAGCTGGTCGTGGTCTTCCTCGGTCTCGCCCGGGTAGCCGACGATGAAGTTGCTGCGGAACGCGGCCGACGGCTCGCGGTGGCGGATGTCGGCGATGCGCTGCAGGAACCGGCCGCCGTCGCCCCAGCGGCGCATGCGGCGCAGCAGCGGCTTGCTGACGTGCTGCAACGACAGGTCGAAGTACGGCACGCCGGTGTCGCAGATGGCATCGATGAGCTCGTCGCTGAGGTCGCTGGGGTACAGGTACAGCAACCGCGTCCATGCCGCCGTGGCGCTGACCGCCCGCACGAGGGGCACGATCGAGCCTGCGCCCAGCTCGGTGGGCCGGTCCTTGCCGTAGCTGGCCAGGTCTTGGGCCACCAGCACGATTTCCTGCGCCTCGAGCTGCTCGACCTCGTCGAGGATGGAGGAGATGTCGCGGCTGCGTTGCGGCCCACGGAACGAGGGGATGGCGCAGAACCCGCAGTTGCGGTCGCAGCCTTCCGCGATCTTCACGTACGCCCACGGGCTGGACGACTTCGGACGTGGCAGGTTGAGCAGGTCGAGCGTGGGGATGGGCGCCGACGACACCGCGATGGACCGCTTCTTCACCAGGTTGACCGGCACCCCGAACCCGGCCACCTGATCGACCTCGGGCAGCGCCTCGGCCAGCTCGTCGCCGTAGCGCTCGGCCATGCAGCCGGTGACCACCAGCTTGCCGCCCACCTTGCGCTGGTCGTCGAGCGCGAGGATGGTGTCGATGCTCTCCTTGCGTGCCTCGTCGATGAAGGCACAGGTGTTCACCACCACCAGGTCGGCCTTGCCCGGGTCGTCGGTGGGTGTCATGCCATCGGCCAGCAGCGTGCCGATGAGCTTGTCGCTGTCGACCTGGTTCTTGGGGCAGCCCAAAGTCTCGACGTAGAAGCGCTGGCCCATGGTCGACAGGCTACGGGGCGCCGCCCCACGACCCGCCGATCAGACGTAGTTGAGCCGCAGGCCCGGTGAGGGCCAGCGCATGTGCAGCAACCTGCCGGTGCCGGAACAGGTGATGTACGCGTCGCGGTACTCGCCGCTGCCGTCACTGTCGCCGAAGCAGATGTTGGTGGTGAGCAGATCGCCGGTCGCGATGTGGTGCATGCCGCCGTCGGCCGGCGAGATCACGGTGACGCCGCCGTTGATCAGCGTGGCCACGCAGACGTTGCCGTCGCCGTCGACCGCGAGCGAGTCGAGCAGCTGATAGCCGGGCAGGCCGGCCATGCACGTGGAAGTGTCGAGCGGGATCGCGGCTGCCAGCACACCCGGCGAGGCGATGGTGCGTCGCATCACGCGGCCGGTCTGGGTCTCGGCCCAGTAGACGGTGTTGCCGTCGGGCGCGAGGCCGATGCCGTTGGGGGCCTCCACCGGGAACACCTGCTCGCTGATGTGGCTGCCATCGGCCGTGGCGTAGTAGATGCCGGTGAGGTCGCTGGTGCGCGCGACGTGGTCGCGGATGCCGTGGTCGGTGAACCAGAACCCGCCGTGCGCATCGAACACGAGGTCGTTGGGGGCGCGCAGCGCGCGCCCGTCGCACTCGGTGTACAGGTCGGCCACTTCGCCTGTCGCCAGATCGACGCGCTGGATCCGGCCGCCGATGTAGACCGCAGGGTCGAACGGCCCCGGGAGCAGCAGGTCGCCGAGATCCACCGGCGTGAAGCAGCCGCCGTTGTTGCACAGGTACAGCGCACCGTCGGGGCCGATGGCGGCGCCATTGGGCCCACCGACGATGTCGGCGATGGTCTCCTTGCTGCCGTCGGGCCGTACGCGCGTGATGCGCGGCCCGAACATCTCGACCAGGATCACGCTGCCGTCGGGCATCGCGATGGGCCCCTCCGGGAAACGCAGGCCGCTCGTGATCTCGGTGAGTTCGCTCATCGCGGCAGTGTGCCAGACATCGCTACGGCGGTTGCGAGCCGAGCGACTGCTGCACCGCCACGCGCATGCAGCCGCACGTGCAAAACTCGGCGGCATGCACCGCTCGCTCCTCCCTTTCGTCGTCGGGTCCGCGTTCACGCTGCTGGCTGGTTGCGGCGGCGACGACTCGCCGACAGCCACGCAAGCACCCACCACCACCGCCCCGCTCACCGGTGCCTGCACCCTCATCACCGCCGCCGACGTCTCGGCGTTGTTCGCCGGCGGTATCGGGCCGGGCACCGCGACGAGCACCGACGACCGCTGCTCGTTGGATGTCGTCACCGCCAACAACGCCGTGCGCGGCACCATCCTGCTCTCCGGTTCCGGCATTCCGTTCGAGACCGCGAAGCAGAACGCCATCGGCCTCGGCATGACGGTCACCGAGATCGATGGCATCGGCGACGGCGCCTTCTTCACCAACGACGGCGAGCAGTACTGGGTGGCGGTGGGGGTGGGTGACAACACGTACGACGCGGCAGTGACGTTCCGTGGCGGTGCCTCACCGCCGCCGGCCGACCAGCTGCAGGCCACCCTCGAGCGCCTCGTTGCGGCGTACGTGGCCACGCTGTAGCGCTGCGCCCAGGCGGGTCGGGCGGGTGGCGCGCCGCCTCGTCGTTTCTCGTCGCCTCCCGCCGCCGCCGGTGCTCAGGCGGTGAGGGCCACCATCAGATCGATCATGAACTCGACTTCCTCGCGCTCGACCGGCTCGAAGTGGTCGATGCCGACGTCGGCGAGCGCCATCCGCCCCTTCTCGTCGCCGGCCATAGCCAGCAGCGCCGCGCGCAGGCGCGCCATCTTGTCGGCAACCCGCGGGTGGGCGAGGAACACGTGGCTGATCACTTGGATCTGGCTGCGCACCAGCACTCGCAACTGCTTGCGGATGGTCTCGGAGAGCTCGTCGTAGGTCTCCGCGAGGAAGAAGCCGATGTCTGCGTCACCATCGAGCAGGCTCTTCGCGACCAGCACGTAGTTGGGGCGCTGCATGATGGTGACGTTGCCGGCGTCGAGATCTGCCGGCTCGATCATGATCATGCCCATCATGTGCACATCGGGGTTGTCGGTGCTGGCGATGCGGCTGCCCGGGCGCAACGACTCCACTGACTGCGCGGGGCTGTCGGCGCGAGCCGCAACCACTGCCTCGTCGGGTCGGCCGTGGGGCCGGGCGAGCGCGACGAAGCCGTGGTCGCGAACCAGCCGGGCAGCGTCGAACGGGTTGGCGTAGATGAGGTCGATCTGATCGGCGGCGGTGGCCGCATGCAGGCTCTCGAAGTCGTCGAAGGTCTCCAGGTGGATGCCCTCGCCCGTCTGTCGTTGCAGCAGGGTGTTGACCACGAACCATCCCGCGAGGTGCTTCGTGTTGAAGTCGGGGCTGACGGTGAAGATGAGGCTCATGGGCCACGCTTTCGACTAGAAGAGCGTCGGATAGAGCGCAGCGGCCTCGGCCACCTTGCTGCGCGAGGGTTTGCGCCGCACCGACGTGTAGCCGACGATGTGACCGTTGCGGATGTTGGGCACCACCGCCGCGTGCACCCAGTAGTAGGCGCCATCCTTGCGCAGGTTCTTCACGTAGCCGTGCCACTTGAGCCCCTGGTTCACGGTGTCCCAGAGCCCCTTGAACGCAGCCGGCGGCATGTCGGGGTGACGAAGGATGTAGTGCTGCTCACCGAGGAGCTCCTCCAAGGAGAAGCCCGACATCGCCACGAACGATTCGTTCGCGTGGGTGATCACGCCCGCAGGATCGGTGCTCGACACGATCAGGCGACCCTCGGGGAACGGCACCTCCCGATCGACCGCGTAGATCGTACGACGGAAGCCGTCCGCGTAGGTGAGCGTGTGTTGGACACCCACCTCACCGTGAAGGTCATCCAGCGTCATGTCGCGCATCCAGCGCCTCCGTCCTCCCTGGACCCTCTTGGTGGCGAACTCGCATTAGAGTAGTTGGGATCGCGGCAACAGGGACCAAAGACCGGGGTCCTCGTCGGCGTGCTGTTGGTGACCATGGTCCCTTCTCTGTGATCGCGATCCGTCCGATACTCACTGCGAGCGCTATCTCAGACGCACTGAGTAGCAGATCGCTGGAGACGGGCCGATGACAGCAACGACGGGATCACGCGACATCGTGCGCCGCGCCGGCGCCAGGCCCGCATCCACCGCAGCGGCCAGCGAGCGGCGAGAGCTCTGGCGCGCCGAGCACCTGTCGGTGCCGGGCACCGGTCACATCCACTTCACCGCACTGCCATCGGACGACGATCTGGCGGCGCAGCTCGCCCGCCGCGTCGCTGCCGACCCCTCCGACGCCCGGCTGCACGTCGCACGCGTGAACACCACGTGGTCGACGGCACCCCCGATGGCACCTTCGCCGCGCTGGTCGACGTGTTCTTCGCGTTCGGCGCCTCCGGTCGCGGCCTGCGGTCACGGCTGCTCGAGGGTGCGCGGCGGCAGATCGGCGCCACGAGGGCCGCCCTGCTGCAAGCAGCCCTCGACAGCGGCCTGCGACCGAAGTCGAGCCTGCCCTGGGTTGCCGGCTCGATGCTCTCCAACGGCGTCACCGGCAGCACCGACATCGTCCGCCCGGTAGCAGTCGGGGGCCGGCGATGAGCGACCACGGTGACGGGTCGACACCGGCGGTGCTCGAGCTCGCCGACACCGGGCTGTACCTGCAGCCCACTCCGGCCGGCGCGTACTACGCGGTGGGCAGCCCGGAGATGACCCCGGAACGGCGGCTGCTGCTGGTGCTGATGAGCAGCCAGTCGTCACGCCGGCCGACGATGGCCGACTTCTGCCAATGGACCCAGCAGCGCACCGAGCAGGATGCCCTGGCCGTGGTGTTCCGCGCGCAGGAACGAGGCTGGCTCGAGGGCTTCCGCCAGCCACAGGGCCCACCACCGGGGCCGCTGGAGCCGATCGCTGCTCGCACCCTGCCCGCGCTCTCCAGCAGCGGTCACGGCCTGCTCGCCGACGCGCAGGGCTTCTGCATCGCGAGCAGGGGCTTCGACTCCACGGCCAGCGACTTCCTCGCTGCCGTCAGCGCCGACATCGCCTCGATGCACGAGCGGCACGCCGCCTACCTCGCCGACGCCTCGGGCACTGCGACCGGGGCGTGGGCGCTCGTCGACATGGCGGGCAACAGCCGCGTGGGGTTCTGGCCGCTCTTCATCGGCGACCACCGCTTCGTGCTCGCCCTCGGCGGGCTGCCCGCCCTCAACCACCCGGCACTCGTCGAGCTCGTCTGGTCACTGACCTTCCGCTACGGCGGCCCCGAGCTGGCGGCCACGCCGACGCCAGGAAGGCAAGCGCAATGAGAGAGGACGCCCTCACCAACATCCTGGCCCAGCTGAACTCCACCTCAGCCGACATCCAGGCCTCGGCGGTCATCTCGATCGACGGCCTGATGATGGCGGCGCTGCTGCCGGCGGGGCTCGACCAGGACCGCATGGGTGCGATGAGCGCCGCGCTGCTGTCGTTGGGCGCACGGGTGGCACGCGAGCTCGACCGTGGCACGCTCGAGCAGGTGCTGGTCAAGGGCGACAACGGCTACGTGCTGATGCTGCAGGCCGGCAACGATGCGGTGCTGACCGTGCTGGCCTCCTCGCAGGCGAAGTTGGGACTGATCTTCCTCGACGCCAAGCGGGCGGCCGCGGCGATGGCACAGGCGCTGTGACGCACGAGCACACCTGACCCGGCTGGTGACGGCCGCCCTCAGCGGTTGCGGTGGGCTTCCTGCAGCAGCTCGAACTCTTCCACCGTCATCAGCACCGCGCGGGCCTTGGAGCCTTCACTGGGGCCCACGACGCCGCGCTGTTCGAGAAGATCCATGATGCGCCCGGCGCGTGCGAACCCCACCTTCAGCTTGCGCTGCAGCATGCTGGTGCTGCCCAACTGGCTGCGCACCACGAGCTCCATCGCTTGACGCAGCAGCACTTCGTCCTCGTCGTCGTCGGCGCCGTTGCCGCCGAAGTTGCCGCCGCCCAGCTGGCCTTCGCCTTCGTCGCCCTCGACGCCACTGACGTACACCACCTCGGGTGCCTGTCGACGCCAGTGTGCGACCACCTTGCGCACTTCCTCCTCGCTGACGAAGCAGCCCTGAATGCGCTGGCTGACGTTGCTGTTGCCGGGCAGCAGCAACATGTCGCCCTTGCCGACCAGCTTCTCCGCACCGGGCTGGTCGAGGATGACGCGGCTGTCGGTGAGGCTGTTGACCGCATACGCCATGCGGGCCGGGATGTTGGCCTTGATGACGCCGGTGATGACGTTGACCGACGGGCGCTGGGTGGCCACGATGAGGTGGATGCCCACGGCACGCGCCTTCTGCGCGATGCGGGTGATGCTCTCCTCCACGTCGCGAGCGGCCACCATCATGAGGTCGTTGAGCTCGTCGACCACCACCACGATGTACGGCATGCGCTCGTACGACGTGGGGCTGTCGGGGTCGCGGTGCAGGTCGGCGGCGAGCTCGCCGCGGTCGTACGCCGCGTTGTAGCCGGTGATGTCGCGGAACCCCACTTCCGACAGCACGTCGTACCGGCGGTCCATCTCCTTGCACGCCCAGCTGAGCGCGTTGGCCGCCTTCTTCGGGTTGGTGACCGGCTGCGTGAGCAAGTGCGGCAAGCGGTTGTACTGGCCCATCTCGACCTGCTTGGGGTCGATGAGGATGAGGCGCACCTGCTCGGGCGTGGTGCGCATCAGCAGCGAGGTGATGATGCAGTTGAGGCCGCTGGACTTGCCGGCGCCGGTGGTGCCGGCGATGAGCATGTGTGGAGTGGTGGACAAGTTGAGGAACACGGCCCGACCGGCGATGTCTTTGCCGATGGCGACATCGAGCGGGTGAGTAGCCGTCTTCGCCTCTGCCGCGGTCATGATGTCGCCGAGGCTGACCAGCTGGCGAGTGTGGTTGGGCACCTCCACCCCGATGGCCGAACGGCCAGGGATGGGTGCGAGGATGCGCACATCGGTGGCTGCCATCGCATAGGCGATGTCGCGGTTGAGGCTGGTGATGCGGGCCACCTTCACGCCGGCGCCCAGCTCGAGCTCGTAGCGGGTGACGGTGGGCCCGACGGTCTGCCCGACCAGCTTCGTCTCCACACCGTGCGACGCGAGCGAATCGACCAACGTGCGGCCCCGCGCCTCGACCTCCGCTTTGTTGATGGCCTGCGCGGTGCTGCGCGGCAAGTAGCTGAGCGGGGGCAGCGACCACTGCCCGGCCTGTGCCCCAGGCCCCAGGTCGAGCGCCTCCTGCTCGCCCGGCCCGAGGGGCAGCTGTGGCCCCGGCCGCGGCGCACGAAGCCGCTTCGGCTTGGTGGGCTCGTCGGCCCACTCGTCGTCGGTGGCAAGGTCGTAGAGCTGCGGCGCCGGCAACCGGCCCGTTGTGTCGTCGACACCGGACCGATCGCTCTTCAAGCTGGCCATGTCGCCGAAGACCTGCTTGGCCTTGCGACCCACCGGCGTGGCGACGGCACCGATGCCATGTGCCGCTTGCCCGGCCATGGTGCGCAACGAGCCACCGGTGATGATGAGCAGGCCGCCGAGGAACAGCGCTGCCAGGATGACGATGGCCCCGCCTTGCGCGGCCAGGCTGCGCAGCGGCTCGCCGATGATGGCGCCCAGCCAACCGCCGGCGCGGCCGAGCGTGTCGAAACCGCTCATGATCTTCTCCGGGCCGCGCACGACGTGCAGCAACCCCAGGATGGACAGCGAAGCGAGCCCCCAACCGATGCCCAGCCGGAAGCGATGGCCGCTGCGCCCACGGTGCGCCCGCGCCGGCACCCACCAGCGCGATGGGAACGACGAAGCGGCCGAGCCCGGTGAACCACCCGATCATGGTCTCGACCCCGCGACCCAACGGGCCGGCGAGGTTGAAGTAGATGCCCAGGCCCAGCAACGAGCCGACCAGGATGAAGCCGATGCCGACGAACTCGTCTTCGCGACCGGAGACCGCCTCGCGCATCTCGGCAGATGCCTGCGAGCGGCGCGACATGGGCACCGCTGCCTCGCGCTTCGCGGTCGAGGTGCTCGTGCGGGTGGTGCCAGCACGCGACGACGCGCCACGCGCAGGCACGGACGACTTCGCTCGCTTGTTGGGCGGCCCCCAGGTAGGCATCGGCTTCACGGTACCAAGGGGGCGCGCGACAGTACGCGCACCAACGGGCCGGCGCCCTCGTTGACCGGATCCACCGACAGGTGCCGTCGGCGCCCAATACCACGTCGAGTCCCCCGCCTTTCGAGCTGGTGGCCAGCACGCCGTAGAGCACGCTCCCCTGCCCATCGCCGTGGATGTAGAAGCTCTCGATGGTGAGGTCGGGCAGCTCCAGCTGCACCTTCGACAGAACGACTGCCGGGTCGAAGGTGAGCGATGCCGCCGCGAAGGTGCCACCGCTGGCCGGCTGCCCTTCGGCGGAGGTGAGCGAGCCCGCCAGGTAGAGCCATGGCTGGGCCACAGCGCCATCGTTGAGGGCCACGAACAGGTTCACCAGTCGTGCTGTGGCATTGATCTCGAAGTACTCCTGCGGGCCGCCGAGCTGCGCTTCGAGCGCGGCGACGGCCGCGTCGATCTGGTCGATGATGGGCAGCGTGGCGATGTCTTCGCCGGCGGTCGTCGAGTCGGCGGCCGGCGACTCGACGCTGCTCGCCGGGCTCGTGTCGTCGGAGCACGCAGCCAGCACCACCAGCGCCGTCACACACAGCGCGGCGACGCACCGGCGACGCACCGGCGAGCCGTGCCGGCGTGAACGGCGCCGAGGCATGGGAGGAACCGTTCCGAGCGGTTCCCGTCGCGATTCGTGCACCCGCTCGTCTCCATCACCACGGGCACGATCATCGGCCGCCGCTTGGTGCGTTCGTTGACGAACTTGCCGGCGGCCCGGCGCACGTCGCGCTCGAGTGACTCGACGTCGCGGACACCCGCCGCCAACGACTGCTCGACCACGGCGGCAACGCGATCGCACGCTTCATCGAGCAGATCTTCCGCCTCAGGGGCGTACACCCACCCGCGGGTGATGATCTCGGGGCCGGTGAGCACCTTGCCGGTGCCGATGTCGACCGTGACGATGACCACCACGACACCCTCTTCGGCCAGCACGCGACGATCGCGCAGCACGCCTTGGCCGACATCGCCGACGATGCCGTCGACGTAGAGGTAGCCGGCGGGCACGCGACCCACCTTCTTCAGGCCGTCGTCGCTGAGCTCGAGCACGTCGCCGTCCTCGCAGATGAGCACGTTGTCCTTGGGCACGCCCATCACCACACCGAGCTTGGCGTTGGCCACCATGTGGCGGTACTCGCCGTGGATGGGCACCAGCCACTCGGGCCGGGTGAGCGACATGTAGGTCTTCAGCTCGTCGGCCTGTGCATGGCCGGTGGCGTGCACATCGGCGACACCGCTGTGCACCACTTCCACGCCGGCACGCAACAGATCGTCGATGACGCGATTGACGTTGCCTTCGTTGCCCGGAATGGCATGGCTGGAGAGGATGACCGTGTCGTGATCGCCGGCCTTCACCCACTTGCTCTCGCCACGGGCCAGCAGCGCCAGCGCCGACATCGGCTCGCCTTGCGAACCGGTGGAGATGATGCAAACCTGGCCCGGCGGGTACTTGTCGATCTCGTCGATGTCGACCAGCGACGCGTCGGGGATCTTCAGCACGCCGAGATCGCGGCCCATGCGCACGTTCTTCTTGATGCTGAGGCCGAGCGTGGCGACCACGCGCCCGCTGTCGATGGCGGCATCGGCGATCTGCTGGATGCGGTGCAGGTGGCTGGCGAAGCTGGCGGTGATGATGCGCCGGCCCTTCTGCGCCCCGAACACGCTGCGCAGCACTGCCCCCACGCCGGATTCGCTGGGCGAGTGCCCGTGCTCCTCGGCGTTGGTGCTGTCGGCCATCAGCAGGCGGATGCCCTCCGTGGCGGCGATCTGCCCCAGGCGGGCGAGGTCGGTGCGGCGACCATCGACCGGCGTGAGATCGATCTTGAAGTCGCCCGAGTGCAGCACGACGCCCTGCGGAGTGTGCACCGCAATGGCATGTGCGTGCGGCACGGAGTGCGTGACCGGGATGAACTCGACGTCGAAGGGGCCGATCATCAGCCGCTCGCCGTCGCTGACCGGGATGAGCTTGGTACGGCCGAGCAGCCCGGCTTCCTCGATGCGGTTGCGAGCGAGGCCGAGCGCGACCGCCGAGCCGTAGATGGGGAAGCTGAGCTCGCGCAGCAGGTACTGGAGGGCGCCCACGTGATCTTCATGGCCGTGCGTGGCGACGCACGGCAACGATGCGGTCGGCGTTCTCGCGCAGCCACGTGAAGTCGGGCAGGACGAGGTCGATGCCGTGCATGTCGGCGTCGGGGAACATCAACCCACAGTCGATGAGCAGCAGGCGACGGTCGTCGCCGGTGCCCTGCTCGATGGCCATGCAGTTGCGGCCGATCTCGCCGAGACCACCGAGGAACACGATGCGTACGGGCGTTGCCATCAGCGGCACTCGCTGCGTGGGAAGCGGTCAGGACACAGGACGTTGGGGGAACGCATCGCGCCACCTTTGCAGGTTCGACCACACTTCCGGCGCTCGGGTCTCCACGAACTCGGGTGCTGGGCCCATCGGAAGGCGCGCCTGGCCGACCTTGAAACCCAGGTGGCGCATCATCGCCTTCGTGGGAATCGGGTTGGGTGCGTCGTCGCCGGTCTCGAACGCGAAGCTCTCCAGCAGGCGGGCGTTCACCAGCCGAGCGCCCACCGTGTCGCCCTTCTCCCACAGGTCGAACATCTCCTGATGGTCGGGTGCGGTCCAGTGCGTCGCCACACCGACCGCACCGACGATGCCACTGGCCAGCAACGGCAGGGTCATGCCATCGTCGCCGCTGTACACCTCCACGCTCTCGGGCGCGTTGGCGATGAGCACGGCGGTTTCGCCCGGATTGCCGGCGGCATCCTTCAACGCGACGATGGTGGGCACCTCGCGGAACAGCCGCAGCAGCGTGGTGGTGGAGATCTTGCGGCCGGTGCGCACCGGGATGTCGTAGATCATCTGGGGCAGCGGGGTGCACTCGGCCATGGCTCGCAGGTGCGCCTCGATGCCCGCCTGCGACGGCCGGTTGTAGTACGGGCACAGCGCGAGAATGCCTGCTGCTCCGAGCGCAGTGGCTTCCTTCGTGAGGTGCACGGAGTGCGCGGTGTCGTTGGTACCGGAACCGGCGATCACCGGGATCGTGACCGCTTCGATGACCGCCGCGAACAGGCTGAGCCGCTCGTCGTCGGTGAGCACGGGCGCCTCGCCAGTGGTGCCCGCGATCACCAGCCCGTCGTGGCCGTTGTCCTGCAGCCAGCGCGCCAGCCGGCGGGCTTCATCGAGATCCAGGGCACCCTGGTCGGTGAACGGGGTGATCATCGCGGAGAGGACACGACCGAAGCGGGCCATCAGAAGCTGCCTTCCGCACCGCGGTCGATGCCTTGGGTGAGGATGAGGTCTTCGTGCAGTTCCATCCACACATCGTGGTAGCTGCCACACATCACCCCGGTGAACATATTCGTTTCACCTTCCACCACTCGCCGGCACGTGCGTGCCAGACGTGGGCCGTAGGGCGCCAGGCGCACCAGCACCTCGCCCATGCGCGATACCACCGGCTCGGCGCGGGCGTGCAACGCCACCAATCGCTGCACGACCTGCTGGTCGTAGGTCTCGTCGGTGTGGTCGTTGGGCTCGCCATCACGCAACTGCCACTCGCCGCACAACGCCTTGAAGTCTTCGTTGATGGTGAGGAAGGTGCCATAGGGCTCGCGCAGTTCGGCCGTGAGCGGCGAGCTGCCCACGTCCTCGGTGAGCGAGATGCGATGCTCCTCGCGACCCACGGGGGTGAGCTGCCACAGCTGGCGCGCCTCGCGGAACATCGCCCACTCGCGCTGTGCGAGCGCGGAGAGGTGCTCCTCCACGACCACCAGCGGCAGGTCGGCGACCTCGGCGACCATCTCCGCCTTGGCGAAACCCTTGATGCGCAGCGCATGGAACGTACGGAAGAAGGGGTCGGACGGGTGCGACATACGGCCGCCAGCGTACTTGACCACCGAGAAGCTCGCGGAACCACCGTTGAATCCTGAGTGAGTGTTCAAGGACCCTGGCGAAGTGTGGCAACCTTCGTGGAACCAGTGAGACCGAAGGGTTCGGGATGGCGGAGACACTCGTCGCCGAAGGCGGAGTCGCGAGCAAGGGCTTGAAGGGGGGTTCCCTCGGGCTCGTCGCAGTGATCGTGATCGGCGTTGCGTCCACCGCTCCGGGCTACAGCCTTGCTGCCAGCATCGGCTTCGTCACCGGTGAGGTCGGGTCGAAGGCACCGTTCATCATGCTCTTCGCGTTCGTGCCGATGGCCTGCATCGCAGCGGCGTTCTACTACCTCAACAAGGCCGACCCGGACTGCGGCACCAACTTCACCTGGGGCGTCCGCGCGTTCGGCCCGAAGGCCGGCTGGATCGCCGGCTGGGGGTGCATCGTCGCCGACCTGGTGATCATGCCCAACCTGGCCGGCGTGTCGGGGCAGTACCTCGTGCTGCTGTTCTCGGAGACCGCCGCCGACAACATCTACCTCACCACGTTCATCGGCATCCTGTTCATCATCGCGATGACCTGGATCTGCTGGAAGGGCATCGAGCTCTCCGCACGATCGCAGGTGCTGCTGCTGGGTACCGAGCTGATCGTGCTCGCCATCTTCGCCGTCATCGCCTTCTCCAAGGCGTTGGGCAATGGCATCGAGCGCACGGTCGACGGCGTCACCTACAAGTCCGTGAAGCCGAGCCTGTCCTGG
>JADKGZ010000011.1 GCA_016722025.1 Acidimicrobiaceae bacterium | reverse complement strand
GTTGGCCAGCTCGACCATCGGCTTCGCGTCGGCGCCGGCGGCGTTGTAGGGCACCAGCGCTTCGCGGGTCTCGCGGTCCTTCACCAGCTCGAGCGCCCAGAACACGCCCAGGCCGCGCACCTCGCCGACGCACGGGTGGTTGGCCTGCAACTTGGCCAGGCCGGGCGCCAGCACATCGGCGCCCAACGAGCGTGCGTGCTCGATGATGCCCTCCTCCTTGAAGATGTTGATGCTGGCCACGGCCGAGGCGCACGCCAGCGGGTGACCCGAGTAGGTGAGGCCGCCGGGGTACACCTTGTCGCGGAAGGTGTCGGAGATCTTGCGACTGATGACCACGCCGCCCACGGGCAGGTAGCCGGAGTTGACGCCCTTGGCAAAGCACACCAGGTCGGGTTGCACGCCCCACTTCTGGAACGCGAACCACTCACCGCAACGACCGAACCCGGCCATCACCTCGTCGCAGATCATGGTGATGCCGTGGCGATCGCAGCGCTCGCGGATGCCGGCCAGGTACCCGTCGGGCGGTACCAGGATGCCGTTGGTGCCCACGACGGTCTCGATGATGATGGCGGCCACGGTGTGTGCGCCTTCCACCATCAGCACGTCGTCGAGGTGCTGCAGCGCACTCTTCGCCTCGCTGGTGCTGTGGAACGCGCCGGTAGGGCGTAGGGGCCCCAGACCACGCCGGGCATGCCGGGCTCCGCTGCCGGGCCAGCGGCGGATCGCCGGTGAGCGTGATGGCCCCGTTGGTGGCGCCGTGGTAGCTGCGGTAGTGGTTGAGCACCTTGTGCCGACCCGTGTGCAGGCGCGCCATGCGCACCGCGTTCTCGGTGGCCTCGGCGCCGCCGTTGGTGAAGAACACCATGTCGAGGTCGCAGTTGGCGATGTTGGTGGCGGCGACTTCGGTGATCAGCCGCGCCGCTTCGCTGCGTGCGGCGTTGGCGTGGAACGGCGCGACCGTGCACAGCCGGTCGGCGTACTCCTTGATCGCCGCGACCAGCTTGGGGTGCTGGTGGCCGATGTTGACGTTGACCAGCTGGCTGGAGAAGTCGAGGTACCTGGTGCCGTCCTGGGTCCAGAACTCGCTGCCCTGAGCACGCTCGACCACCACCGGGCTCAGCGCGCCCTGCGCGCTCCACGAGTGGAAGACATGCTTGCGGTCGTTGGCGTAGGCGTCGGCGGGCGGGTGTCGAGCACGCTCGACAGCCATGGCAGTTGTCACACGGTGGCGTACAGAGCGGTCATTAATTGTCATCTCGCGCACAAAGATCCTCGGTGGGGTTCGCGGCATGCCGGTCGTGGTTGGTATCGATGTGGGTGGCACGAAGACCAACGCCACCGTGCTCGGCGACGACGGGCAGTTCCTCGTCGACCGGATGATCGAGGTGCCGAGCCGGGTGGGCGAGGGCCCGGAGGCAGCGATCGGCGCCATCGTCGAGGTGGTGGCAGTGGTGCTCGCGGCTGCCGGGGCGCAGCAGCGCACGGTGCTGGCCGTGGGGCTCGACACACCCGGGCCCGCCTCGGCGGGCGGGGTGATCTCGCGCCGCGGGTCCACCAACTTCGCGCAGCAGGCGTGGTGGGGCTTCGACGTGCGCGCGGCGGTGGAGGGTGCGTTGCGCCTGCCCGTCACCTACCACAACGATGGCAGCGCCGCAGCGCTCTATCGCGCATCAGCAACACTTCGGCGGCCTCGGGCAACGGCGCTCGTCGTTGTCGCCATCGTCGGCACCGGCCTCGGCGTGCGGCGTCGTGATCGGCGCGGTCGTCCGTGGCGCCTCGGCGGCTCGCCCGGCGAACTGGGCCGTGCATCCCGATGCACGTCAAACTGACCTGCAGCCAGGCAGCCCTGTCGCGCTGCAACTGCGGGTTCGAAGGCGCTACCGGGGAGGCATCGTGTCGCTGACCGGCACATCCGCCGGAACCTGTTCCGTTCTGGCTGACCCATTGCACCGTTGCATCCGTTGGCCGAAGACTCCCCGTCGATGCTCGCGGCGGGGCAGGTGCGCTACTACAGCGAAACGCGGCGACGAGATGGCGTTGAAGATCTTCGAGCAGCAGGCCAAGGCGATCGCCACCATGTTCACGATCGCGGCCAACTTCACCGACCCCGATGCGTACTTCGTGGGCGGGGGAGTGGTGGAGGCGGAGCCGCACTTCCGCGACTGGTTCCTCGCGCTCGTGCGAGAGCACACGCTGTTGCGTGAACGGCGCAAAGGTGGTCGAGTTCCTCGTCGTCTCGACCTCGACGCTAGCGGGTGCTCGTGGCTCGGCGATGGCGGCACTCCATCGCCCCTCCTGACCGCCCTGACCCCGGGGCTGCAGTTCGCGCCGTGGGTGAGATGGTCACGTTCAAAACAATGGCCACGTGCGACGGATACCTCGCCGGCTCCGGTCGGCGTGCTGGTCGTCAGGAGTGGTGGGGGCTGGTGCCGCACATCAAGGACGTGGTCGATCGCTTTGCCGCCGCCGGTTTCACCGCGCTGGCACCCGACCTCTACCACGGCGAGTCGAGCACCGAGCCCGACGGCGCCGGCAAGCTGATGATGGCGCTCAACCTGGAGCAGGCAGCCAAGGACCTGAGTGGTGCGATCGCGCTGCTGCAGGAACGGTCCGGCACCGCCAAGGTGGGCGTGGTCGGCTACTGCATGGGTGGCGGCCTGTCGCTGGGTGAACGGCATCACAGCGACCCGACGCGGTGGCGGCCGTGGCGCCGTACTACGGCGTCATCCCGTGGGCGACCGCGCAGCCCGACTGGGCAGCCATCGCCGCCACCGTCGTGGGCGAGTACGCCGAGCTCGACGACTTCGCCGGCCCAGAGGCCACACGTGCGTTGGAGTCAACCCTGCGAGCTGGGCAAGGACGCCACGATGCACATCCACGCCGGTTGCCAGCACGCGTTCTTCAACGACGCCCGCCCGGAGGTGTACTCCGCCGAGGCGTCCGCCGAGGCGTGGGACCGCACCGTGGCGCTGTTCCGTTCCAGCCTCTGACCGAGTCGAGGAGTCGAGTCGGGGCGTTGCGCGGGCCGGGCTCGCGCTGGATGTGGTGCCGCGTTCCGCTTCTTTCAGAATTCGTGACTGGTCGGCAGGCCGTCCTGCCAGTGCAGACAGCGCCACTTCGTGGTGCGGCCTCGCAATGCCCCGGCATTGCCGGTGAACGCGCCGCTGCGGATGCGCACGGCGCAAACCGATCGGCCTGGTAGCCCAACAGGTCAGCGACGACGGCGTTCGGTGGCTTGTGAGTCGCCGCTGAGGTGGTCACGCCGCGAGCATGCAGCTCGCTGACCACCTCGGCCACTGTCATCGACCCTCGCTCGCGTAGCAGCACGCCGAGCACCGCTCTGCGCAGCAGCAGCCCCCGGATCGGCATCGGTTCCATCTCTGGCACTGGACACGGTGCGGCCCTCGGCCCGGCAATTCTGAAAGAGGCGGAATGGCGCTACTTGAGGTGGCCGCGGAGGCAGCGGCAGCAGCCGGCCGACACGGCGCTCAGTCGACCCCTGGGGTGCCGGAGATGCCGGAGATGCCGGAGATGGCGGCGATCGCGTCGGCGACGGCCAGCACCCGTTGCGCGTTGGCCACGTGCAGGTTCTCGATCATCCGCCCGTTGTAGGTGACCACACCCTTGCCCTCGGCGATCGCTTCGTCGAAGGCGGCGATCAGCCCGCGAGCGTGCTCGATGTCGGCGTCGCTGGGCGCCCACACCTCGTTGCAGATGTCGACCTGGCCGGGGTGGATCAGCGTCTTGCCGTCGAAACCCATCTCGAAGCCCTGCACGCACTCGACACGGAACGCGTCGAGGTCCTTCACGTCGTTGAACACGCCGTCGAGGATCACCTTGCCGGCCTCGCGAGCGGCCAGCAGCGCCGTGGCGAGGTGGGCCAGCAGCGGGTGCCGACCCGCAGCAGCGAGCGACGAGCGCACCTCGCGGGCGAGGTCGTTGGTGCCCATCACCAGCACCGACACTCGCCAGTGAGCAGCGATCGCGCGGGCATCGAGGATCGCCGTCGGCGTCTCGATCATCGCCCAGATCTTCATGTCGGCGGGGGCGTTGGCCGCGTCGAGATGCCCCGACACCTGATCGAGGTACGCCACCGACGACACCTTCGGGATGACCACCGCGGTGGCGCCCGAGCCGGCCGCCGCGATGAGGTCGTCGACGCCCCACTGCGTGTCGAGACCGTTGCAGCGGATCGTCAGTTCCCGCGAGCCGTATTCGCCCGACGACGCAGCTGCCGCAGCGTTCGCCCGAGCAACCTCCTTGGCGTCGGGGGCGACGGCATCCTCGAGATCGAAGATGATCGCGTCGGCCGCGATGGTCTTCGCCTTCTCCAGTGCGCGCTCGTTGGCGGCGGGCATGTACAGCACGGAACGGCGGGGGCGCAGGTCACTCATCTCGGTCTCCTTCAGAATCCGTACTTCAGAATCCGTACGACTCGGCGAGCTGCGGGTCGCGGGCGGCCAGCTCGTGCGCCAGTTGCACGACCACTTTGCACTGCTTCACCGAGGCGTCGTCCTCCATCTTGCCGTCGAGCATGATCGCGCCGGTGCCATCGCCCATCGCGTCGATCACTCGCTGTGCCTGGGCCACGTCGGCCGGCCGCGGGCTGAACACGCGCTTGGCGATCTCCACCTGCACCGGGTGCAGGCTCCAGGCGCCGACGCAACCCAGCAGGTACGCGTTGCGGAACTGGTCTTCGCAGGCAACCGTGTCCTTGATGTCGCCGAACGGGCCGTAGAACGGCAGCAGCCCGAACGTGGCGCACGCATCGACCATGCGGGCGATGGTGTAGTGCCACAGGTCCTGCTGGTAGGTCGTGCGTGCAGCGGAGTACTCGGGGCCGTCGGCGCCCATCGGCGGGTCGGCGCGCACCAGGTAGTCGGGGTGGCCGCCGCCCACGCGGGTGGTCTTCATCCGCCGGTTGGCGGCAAGGTCGGCCGGCCCGAGCGACAGGCCCTGCATGCGCGGCGAGGCCGCACAGATCTCCTCGATGTTGGCCACGCCACGCGCGGTCTCGAGAATGGCGTGCACGAGCAACGGCCGCTGCAGCCCGGCGCGTGCCTCGAGCTGCGCGAGCAGGCGATCGACGTAGTGGATGTCTTCCGGGCCTTCCACCTTTGGCACCATGATCACGTCGAGCCTGTCGCCGATCTCGGTGACGAGCGTGGTGAGGTCGTCGAGCGCCCACGGCGAGTCGAGGCTGTTGATACGAGTCCAGAACTGGGTGTTGCCGAAGTCGACGGTCTTGCCCACGCGTACGAGCCCGGCGCGAGCGGCTTCCTTGTCGGCCATCGGGATCGCGTCTTCCAGGTTGCCGAGCAGGATGTCGACCGTGGGGACGAGCTCGGGCAGCTTGGCGACCAGCTTCTCGTTCTGCGGTGGGAAGAAGTGGATGACGCGGCTGGGGCGGAAGGGGATCTCGCGCACGGGCTCGGGAGCACCGACGGCGAGTGGCTTGAAGAAGTCACGGGGGCTACGCACGACTCAAGGTTATGTTGAGGAGGTGGCGCTCCCGAATTTCGACGCAATCCTTTTCGACGCGGGTGGCATCTTCCTGCTGCCCGATCCCACCGTGCTCGGGCCGCTGCTGGCCTACCACGGCGGCGATCCATCGGTTGCTGCTCACCGTCGGGCGCACTACGCGGGCATGGCGGCGAAGAGCGCAGCCGGGGCCACCGAACGCTTCTGGCACGATTACAACCTCGCCTACGTGCAGTCGGTCGGGGTGCCCGAGGCCGAGGTTGCGCTGGCGGCGCTGGTGCTCGAGCAAACCCGAAACGCGTACACGTGGCGGTGGCCCATCCCGGAGAGCTTGGTGGCCCTCGCCGCGCTGCACGCTGCCGGCATGCCCATCGGCGTGGTCAGCAACGCCAGCGGCCAGATCGCGGAAGTGCTCGCGCGCAGCGGTGTGTGCCAGCAAGGCGACGGCCCGCACACACCGGTGAGGGTCATCATCGACAGCCACCTCGTCGGTGTCGCCAAGCCCGATCCGCACATCTTCGACTTCGCGCTCGAGCACTTCCCGGGCATCGAGCGTGGCCGCATCGCCTACGTCGGCGACTCGGTCACCATGGACATCGGCGGTGCCCGCGCGGCCGGGCTGCACCCGATCCTGCTCGACCCGCACGACGACCACCTCGGCGCCGACTTCGATCGCATCGGGTCGCTGATGGAACTGATCGGATGACCGACGACCGCGTCAGCCCGCGCTGGGTGCACTGGCGTGAGACCGTGAACCTCGAGGAGTACCACCTGCGCTGGCAGCGCATGGAGCAGCAGGGCACGGCCAGCCACGGCGAAGCCGACTTCATCGAGGGCTATCAGCCCGACGGTGTGCTCGACGCCGGTTGCGGCATGGGGCGAGTCGCGATCGAGCTGCACCATCGGGGAGTCGACGTGGAGGGCACCGATCTCGACGCCGATCTGCTGGCCTACGCGCGAGCCGATGCACCGCAGATCCCGTGGCATCACGCCGATCTCACCGACATGCAGCTGTCGCGCAGGTTCGGGCTCATCGCGATGCCCGGCAACGTGATGATCTTCTGCCGTGTGGATCACCGCCGGCCGATCGTGGCCACGCTGGCCGCGCATCTGGCGAGCGATGGTCTGCTGGTGGCCGGCTTCTCGCTCGACCAGGGTGACGACGCGCTCACCCTGGCCGAGTACGACGAGTTCTGCCTCGCTGCTGGATTGTGCCTGGTGGAGCGATATGCGACGTGGGAGCGTGCCCCGTACGAAGGCGGCAACTACGCCGTCTCGGTGCATGCCATCGACGGCTGATCTCGGGGCTCGCACCCGACCATCTCTGCGTCGTTGCGATGCCGTCCGTTCACCTACCGTTCACCCGCATGGGCGAGGCAGTGGTGCAGCAGGAGATCGCCGAGTCCGTGCATGCTTCGAGCTCGCTGCGGCGCACCGGCTTCTGGCTGCTGTGGGCCAATGCCGTGTCGGTGTCGATGGTCATGTCGGCCGACAGGTTCACCTTCGAGTGGCTGGTGGGTGAGACGCTCGACGAGTCGGACTCGGCGAGTGGCTGGGTGCTGTTCGCGCTCGGCGCACCGGTGGTGTGCTTCGTGCTGCTCGCCGGAGCGATGGCCGACCGCCACGACCGCAAGCGCATCCTGCTGCTCACGCAGTTCGGTGGCGCGATCGCGCTCGCGTTGTCGGCGGCGGCCGTGTGGACCGATGTCATCAACGTGCCGATCACGGTGGTGCTCGCCATCATGTTCGGCACGGTGATGGCCTTCGGCCAGCCGGTGCGCAGCTCGCTGCTGCCGTCGATCGTGCCCAAGGAGCAGCTGATGCACGCGATCGTGGTGATGACGATCGGGGCGAACGTGGCGATGATCGGTGGGCCGCTGCTCGCCGGCGGCCTCATCGAGGTCAGCGGCGTCGGGATGGCGTTCGCGGCGCAGGCCTGCTTCTTCCTCCTCGGTGTCGTGCTGGTCAGCCGTCTGCAGGTGCCGTCGCTGCCGCCGGTCAACCGCTCCGTGCGACTGCGCACGGAAGTGATGGAGGGGTTGCGCTTCACCTGGCAGCACCCTCGCCTGCGGGCACTGTTCTTCCTGCTCGCCGTCGGTGGCGGCCTGATGTTCGGGTCGGCTGTTGCGCTGCTGCCGAAGATCGCCCGCGACGAGTTCGGTCGCAGCGCGGACGACTCGGGCCTGCTGTTCGCACTCATGGGCGCGGGCATGATCGCAACGTCGATCGGCCTCATCCGCCATCGCCAGCGCATCACTCGCCGCGGCCTGGTGTTCATGCTCGGCATGGTCGCCGGCACGTCGAACCAGATCGTGCAGGGCTTCGTGCCGTCGTACCTGTGGCTGGCGGTGCTGATGTTCCTGTGGGGCGCCAGCGGCGGCTTCTACATGAACATCAACCAGACGCTCATCCAGGAGCTGACCCCGCGGGAGAAGATGGGGCGGGTGATGTCGCTGACGTCACTCACGCAAGGTGGCCTGGTGCCGCTGGGCGCACTGGTCGCTTCGGCGCTGGCCGGAGCCATCGGCCCCCAGCGGGCGATGAGCATCTTCGGTGTGGTCAGCCTGAGCTGCGTGCTCGTGACACTCGCCATTGCGAAGGAGCTCCGTCAACAGGCCTGACCGGGCCGTGGCAGGCCTGCTGCCGCCAGGGTGTAGACCACAGGCATGGGTTTCGATGTGGAAGTGGTGGTGACGCTCAAGGCGGCGCCGACGGATGTGCTGATGAAGGAGCTCGATCATCACTTCGAGGTGGCGGGCCACCAACCGGGCACCAAGACGGTGGAGCTCATCGAGCACGTCGCCGTGGCCGACGAGGCCGACGCGATCGCCTTCGTGAAGAGCCTGGTGTTGGAAGCGATCCCGCCCAACGCGGTCATCACCAGCATCACCGCGATTCCGGGCTGAGCCCGCTCAGGCAGCGTTCGACTGGTCGACCAGGCGGCGGGCGATCACCTTCAGGCACAGCGTTTCGTCGGCGCCCTCGAAGATGCTGAGCACGCGCGCATCGACGAACAGGCGCGACACGGTGTACTCCTCGGCGTAGCCCATGCCACCGTGGATCTGCAGCGCTTCGCGGGTGACCCACTCGGCTGCCTTGCACACGTAGGCCTTGACCATCGCGGCCTCCATGGTGCCCTCGCCCTTGGCCATCATGCGGGCCACGCTGTAGGCGAACTGGCGACCGGCCTGGATGAGCATGGCCATGCGGCCCAGCTTCACTTGCGTGAGCTGGTAGTCGACGATGGGCGAGCCGAACACGACACGGTTGTGGGCGTAGTCGAGCGCCGCCTCGTAGGCGGCCTGCATCACACCCACGGCGCGGGCGGCGGTTTGCAGGCGGCCGTTCTCGAAGCCGGCCATCTGCATGAAGAAGCCCTTGCCCAGGCCATCGGCCTCGCCGATGAGGTTGGTGGCGGGCACCCACCAGTCCTCCAACGCGATCTCGTAGCTGTGCATGCCGCGGTAGCCGATGGTGTCGATGGCTCGACCCTCCATCTTGCCCACCTTGCCGGCGGCGCCGGCCTCCTGCACGAATTGGAAGCCGTGGCCCTCGCCGCGCGGCTTGGGCACGATGAACAGGCTGAGGCCGCGGTAGGTCTTGGCCGGGTCGGGGTCGGTGCGGGCCAGCAGGGCCAGCACGTCGGCGCGAGCGCCGAACGTGCACCAGGTCTTGACGCCGTTGATCACGTAGCCGGCTTCGCCATCGGGGCCTTCGGCCGGGCGAGCGGTGACCTTGATGTTGGCCACGTCGCTGCCGTAGTCGGGCTCGGTGACGGCCACCGCGGGCATCACCTCGGCGACGGCCAGCTTGGGCAGCCACTCCTGCTTCTGGGCTTCGGTGCCGCCCTTCACCAGGGCGCGGGTGAGGATCTCGGGCCGGGTGATGAGCGAGCCGCCGATGCCCAGCGAGCCGCGGCTCAGCTCCTCGGTGGCCACGACCATGCCGATGTACTCGCCCTCGCCGCCCTCGCCGTAGCCGCCGTACTCGGCGGGCACGCTGAGCCCGAAGGCGCCCATCTCGGCGAGACCGGTGACGATCTCCTCGGGCACGTCGGCGTTGTGGCGGTGCACGTGCTCGGCATGCGGCTTGATCACCTTCTCGGCGAAGCTGCGGAACGCGTCGGCCACCATCTCCATCTCGCCGTCGAGGTGGCGGGGGCCGGCCTGTTGCGCGAGCGAGGCGACGAACTCCGGCGACCGGAACTGCTCGAGGAACGGGTGAGCAGCCTTCAACGGAGCGATCTCGATGCCCCACGACGCTTCGCGGCCGGCGATGCGGGTGATGAGGTCGTGCACCATGTCGGCGGTGAAGGCGCAGGCGATGGCGGCCTCCTGCGCACCCTTTGCTCCGTAGTCGAGCAACGCGCGGGCGGTTTCCACCTGGGCGGCGGCGTGCGCCAGGTCGTAGGCGAGCAGCTGGTGCACATCGGGCCCGCCGTTGGCGGCCAGGTGGCGAACACCCTTGCCGACGACACCGCCGGCAAGGTCGATGACGTCGGCGGCAGCAGCAAGATCGGGTGCGGCAAGATCGGAGCTCATGGCCCTGAGGTTACCGAACGGTAGGTGCGCGAGTCCTCACGGTGAACGGTGAGAATCGGCCGACGTGTGTCACGTCGGTCTGTGCCAGGCTTGCCGCATGCCCGACCACTCGCCGATCCGGCTCTGCGTCTACTGCGGCTCGAACACCGGCACCTCGCCTGCGTTCGCCGCCACGGCCGCACGGCTGGGTACCTCGCTGGCCAATCGCGGCATCGGGCTGGTGTTCGGCGGCGGCAGAGTGGGTCTGATGGGCCTCGCCGCCGATGCGGCGTTGCAGGCCGGCGGCGAGGTGATCGGTGTGATCACCGAGCAGCTGGTCGGCGCCGAGGTGGCGCACCGCGAGCTCACCCGCCTGGAGGTGGTGCCCACGATGCACGACCGCAAGGCGCGCCTGAGCGAGCTGGCCGACGGCTTCGTGGTGATGCCCGGTGGCTTCGGCACGGTCGACGAGTTCGCCGAGATGCTCACGTGGAACCAGCTGGGCATCGTGGCCAAGCCGGTGGTGCTGCTCGACATCGAGGGTTTTTGGGCGCCGATGCTGGCCTGGATGGACAAGGCCGTCGAGTGCGGCTTCGTGCGCCCCGCGCACCGCATGCTGGCCCAGCGTGCGGTGTCGGTCGACGAAGCGATCGCAATGGCCACCTCGCCTGTGCCCGACACCCCCCACAAGTGGCTCGACCGCGATGCGACGCCAGCACGTGGCGCGAGCGTGCCGAAGCCCTGAGCGCCTACAGGTCACCGAGGATGCGTCCGAGGGTGCGAGTCATGACGTCACCGAGCGGGTGCGCTCTCGGCACGTAGTACAAGACGCCACCGACTGCGTGTTCGAGTTCGAAGGTCCGGCCGCGAATCCAAGCCGCCTCGTCGGCGCCGACGGATTCCTTGAACGCCGGGCGTTCGGCCGCGGTGAGTACGGACCAGGCGGCTGCGAGATCTTGAGCAGTGTCGCCGCGGCCGGCTCCGCCCCAATCGATGATCGCTTTCAGGCGGTGACCGTCGAGCAGCAGGTTGCCTGGAATCAGGTCGCCGTGAACAAAGCCCTCGGTCACCGGCTCGTCGACGACCTCGAGTGCCTCGGCAGCGAGTCGCTCGACGGCATCGACGTCGATGAGACTCGCAGCGTTCCACTCCGGACCATCCAACCAGCCACCGAGTCGGTCGAGCAGCGGACGGAGCGGGCCGCCGCGGCTACCAGGCGGCCGCTGTCGCACGCCGTCGGCGTCGACTTCTGCGATGGCGGTGACTGCCCGCGCAAGATCGTTGGCCAACGCGTCGAGGGGTCGCCCGTCAAGGCTGTTGCGCAGGGTCCACGCATCAGCACCGCCGATCCATTCGAGAACGGACCAATGGTGGGGAAACACCTCATGGGGTCGGCCGACGTGACGGACGGTTGGCGTCGTCACGATCGAACCGATCGACGCCGCCTTGAGCTGCTGGAGCACCGCCACCTCCTGCGCCAGGCCGGCCGCAGCACGCGGTCGTCGAGGCAGGCGCAGCACGACGTCGGGTCCGTGGTCGAGCCGAACGCGCCACATCGCATTGTCCGTCCCGGACGTCGTCAGGTACTCCAGACGCGATCGCGCCCACTGCGGACATTCCTCTTCGAGGAGCGCCCGAGCGACAGGCTCGCTGGTGTCAGGCTCGTCGTCGTGGATCCGCTCGGTCACGCCCCGAGCCTCGCGATGTGTACCGGTGCGAGCCCAGAGGGAGTGATGGCACGCCGGCCCGGGCCTCAGGGCCTGCCACCCGGCGAAACCACCGGCAGTCCGCTGACGGCCCTGTGGACCGTTTCGCCCCGCAACCTGGAAAGCGAGACGAAGCCAGCGCGATGAGGCCAGATGATGGCGAGGGTCGCCGAAACGCAGAACACCCCCACCAGTTCCCGGCGCAGACCGCGTGAGCATGGCGTTTGATGCCACCACATGCGAGGCTGGCTCGAACTGGCGTGAACACATCGCAGGGAACACGGTCCGGCGCGCAGCCAGTGCTGGCACGTCGATGCTGGGAGCGTTGGATCACCATGACGCGAGCCTGGGCAGTCGAACGACGCAGCCCGTTCCCCGCCGACGGCGTTCGCAGCTGGTGGTGGCGCCCCCCACGGTGGTAGTGGATGTTCAGGTTCCATCGGACCTGCTGCTTCTGCACGCCACGGAGACTACGACGCGCCCATTCTCGCGGCGACGCCCGAACCGGAGCCGGGCAGCGCAGAACGGCGTCTGACGATGTCGAGCCATCGGCGGGAGCGATTGCGGGTGGCCAACTATCGCTGAAACCTATGTCCACCAAGGGTTTCCAGGTTGATTGAGAGGACGAACACATGTACTGTAGTGCACATGACAGTGGCGGACGTTCTCGACATCGCATCGCCGCTCACGGCTGCTCAGTTCGCCGCAGCCGTCGCCGAGCACGAGCGGCGAGCAGCTACCTTGGCGCTCCACCTGCGTCGCCTCGAGGCCTCCGGTGAGTGGGCGTTCGATGGTTCCGTCAGCATCGCGGCGTGGATGCGCGAGCACTGCCGCATGTCCAACCGTGCGGCTCACGCGTGGGTGCGCAGGGGTCGCCTGCTCGACACCTATGGAGCGTTCGCCGCCGCCGCCGTCAGCGGCGCATTGTCACAGAGCCAGGTCGACGCGCTGGAGCATCTGCACCGCCCGAAGTACGCCGAGCATCTCGCCGAGCACCAGTCGGCGCTGGTCGAGATCGTCGAGCAGTTGTCGGCGGCCGACACCGAGACGGTGTGCAAGCGTTGGCGCGACGATGCCGACGCGGTGATCGACGAAGCTGCACCGCCGGCCGAACCCGAGCGGTTCCTCACGGCGAGCCGCGACAGCGAAGGTGCTCTGCTGCTGCACTCCAAGCAGCACGGTGGCGCCGCGACCGAGATCGAGAAGGCCCTGCGCAACGCGTCGACCTATGAGGGCGACGACGACACGCGGTCGCACGGCGAGCGCGGTGCCGACGCGCTGTTCGACATCGCCGCGTTCTACAACAAGAACCATGCAGACGACGGCACGCCGCGCAACCTGCCACACGTGTCGATCTCCGTCGACGAGTCCACGATTCGTGCCGGCCGACCCGAGGGTGTCGATGGCGATACCGAAGAGCCGATGGCCTCGTCGTGCACCGACACCTATCTGTGCGACTGCAAGATCCACACCATCCTGCGCGACGCCCACGGTGCACCGGTTGGTTTCGGCCGGTCTCGGTACTCCGTGCCACGCAAGCTGTTCTCTCAGGTCGCCGCCCGCGATGGTGGCTGCCGCTTCCCCGGCTGCGATCGCAAGATCCGCCACTGCGACGCCCATCACATGCGCTACTGGCGCCATGGCGGGTCCACCGACTACGTCAATCTTGTGTTGCTGTGCAGTCGCCACCACCACTTCGTCCACCAGCACCACCTGCAGATGAAGCTCGACGATCACAGCAACCTGTCCGTCGTGTGGCGCGATGGCCGGCAACGAACCAGCCGGCCCCGCGGTGCCCCACCGCGTCGCTCACGCGAGTAGCCGGGCGCGGTACTCGCTCGGGTTCTGGTCAGCCGAAGGGATCGGGCCAGGGCATGGTGTGCGGCGGGTCCTCGCCGGTGCGACCGTCGACGGCTTCGCGAAGGAGGTCGGCGTGGCCGGTGTGGCGGCCGTACTCTTCGACGAGGTCGAACAGCAGTCGGCGCAGGCTGACGTTGCTGCCGCCCCACCCGAGGTGACCTTCGTGGTCGAGTCCGCCGGCGGCCACGGCTCGCAGCACGCTGGCCCGCGAGCGGCCGACCGTGTCGGTCCACAAGCGGTAGAGATCCTCGGGCGGGTCGTCGTCGGCCGAGGTGAAGTCCCAGTCGGGGTCGTCGTGCCAAGGGGCCGATCGCCACGGTTCGGAGACGGGCTCACCCCACAGCTTGCGGGTGAACATCTCGTCCTCAGCGCGGGAGAGGTGCTTCAGCAGCCTGCCCAGCGAGAGCGACGACGTTTCAAGACGATGCGACAAGCCGGCCGCATCGAGGCCACCGGCTTTCCATGCGAACGTGGCCCGGAGGCGTTCGAGCGAACCGATCAGGTGCTCGAGCTCCGTGCCCGCCATCGGCGGCTCCCAAGGGGGCGGCGAATCACTCATGCGTCGAACAGTACCGAACCCGATTCGGCCTCGTGAGCCGAGAGCCTGGCCGCCCGTTCAGTCGGCGTCGGGTTGCGTCTCGGGTTCGAAGCGGTAGCCGATGCCCGGCTCGGTGACGAAGAAGCGGGGGCGGCCGGGGGTGGGCTCCAGCTTCTTGCGGATGGCCGCCAGGTGCACGCGCAGGTAGTTCGTCTCGTGCTCGTACTGCGGGCCCCACACCTCCTGCAGCAGGTGTCGTTGCGTGACCAGCCGGCCGGGGTGACGCACGAGCACCTCGACGATGGCCCACTCGGTAGGGGTGAGGTGCACCGTGGCGTCGCCGACGGTGGCGCTCTTCTGCGCAAGATCCAGTTGGAACCCGGTCGTGTGCACCACCGGCTCCTCGGGCGTGGGGTGGTGGCGGCGGAGCGCGGCACGCATCCTGGCCAGCACCTCGTTCATGCCGAACGGCTTGGTGACGTAGTCGTCGGCACCGGCGTCGAGCGCGCGCACCTTGTCGTCCTCGGCATCGCGTACCGACAGCATGATGATCGGCACCCTGGTCCAGCCGCGAAGGCCTTCCACCACCTCGATGCCGTCGATGCCGGGCAGGCCGATGTCGAGCAGCACGAGGTCGGGGTGGTTCGCTGCGGCGAGCGACAGTGCTTCCTCGCCACTGGCCGCGGCATCGACGTCGTAGCCCCTGGCGCGCAGGTTGACGCTGAGTGCCTTGCGGATCTGCGGCTCGTCGTCGACAACCAGGATGCGCGTCATGTCGTTGCCTCCGGGACTGGGGCTGGGGCTGGCGCTTCTGGGGCGATCGGGAGCGAGATGGTGAACGTGAAGCCACCGCCGGGTGTGTCGTCGATCTCCAGGCGTCCGCCGGTGACCTCGACGAAACCCTTGGCGATGGCCAGGCCGAGGCCGGCGCCGGCATCGTTGGATCGATCGCCGAGGCGTTGGAAGGGTTGGAACACGCGCTCGCGTGCGTCGGACGGAATGCCCGGCCCGCGGTCGATGATGCGCAGGTCGACGTGGTCCTGCACGGTGGCAGCTTCGATCCAGACCTCGCGGTCGGCGGGCGACCAGGCCAGCGCGTTCGACACCAGGTTGGCCACGGCCCGCTCCAGCAGCGCTGCGTCGGTGAGCACCAGCGGCAGCTCCGCGCTGACATCCACGTAGACGCGCTCGGCCGGGGCAGCGAGCGCGGACAGCGCGGCCGCCACGACCTCCTCGGTGGCCGTTGCCGTCAGCGATGCGTTGGTGGCGCCGGCTTGCAGGCGGCTCATGTCGAGCAGGTTGCCGACCACCCGATCCAGGCGGTCGGCCGATTGATCGATGTTGTGCAACAGGCTGCTGCGGTCTTCAGGGCTGAAGCCCACGTCGCCCTCCATCAAGCCCGTCACCGACGCCTTGATGGATGCGAGTGGGGTGCGCAGGTCGTGCGACACGGCCTGCAGCAGCGCGGTGCGAAGGATGTTGGCCTCCGACAGCGACTCGACCGTCGCGGCCTCGCCGCGCAGCCGTTTCGCCTCCATCGCCAACGACATCTGATCGGCGAACGCGCGCAGCACACCCAGGTCTTCATCGGTGATGTGTCCACCGCGCAGGACCAGTTGCGTGTCGCCGAGGTGGTCGAGCGCGACCGCGGTGCCGTCCTGAGGAGTGGCCGGTGGCTGCGGGCCGGAGAACGCGGTGATGGACCACTCCTCGTCGACGCGCTGCAAGACGGCGACCGACTCGAGACCGAACAGCGTCCGCAGCTGGTCGACCAGATCGGGCATGGGGTCGGTGGCGGCGACGATCGCGCCGGTCGAGCGCGCGAGCGCCGTGGCATCGGCGCGTGCGCGCTGCACCTCGCGCGATCGTACGGCGGCGTCGTCGACGAGCACGCTCACACCGATGGCGACGGCGATGAACACGGCCATGGCGATTGCGTTGTCGGTGTCGCCGATGGTGAACGTGTGAGTGGGTGGGGTGAGGTAGAAGTTGGTGAGCAACGAGGCCGCGATCGACGCGACCACACCGGGTCGGATGCCGCCGATGGCGGAGATCAGCAGCACCAGGCCCAGCTGCAGCAGCAGGTCGGTGCTGAGGTTGAGGTGCTCCTGGCGGTGCACCAGCAAGGTGGTGAGCAAGGGCACACCGGCGATGCAGAGCGCCCATGCGAGCAGCTCGCGCCGGCGGGGAATGGCGCTGCGCCGGCCCGAGCGTCGGGGGCGAACGTTGGGGGTGTCGGCCGCTCCTTCTGACGCGATGATGTGAACGTCGACGGTGGTGAGTGCCCGCTGCAACTGGCTCGCGACCGAGCCGCGCGCGAACTCGGCAAGGCGCGATCGTTGAGTAGCGCCGATGACCACCTGAGTTGCCTGCTCGGCGCGAGCAAAGGCTGCCAGCGAGGCGGCGACCTCGTGCCCCACCACCTCGCGGTAGGTGCCGCCGAGCTCGACGAGCAGTGCGCGTTGCCGCTCGATGCCGTCGCCGGTGGTGGACGACAGCCCATCGGGGTTCGCGACGTGCACGCCGACCAGGTCGCCGCGCAGGCGACCGGCGATGCGAGCGGCTCTCCTGACGAGTTGCTCGCCACCCGGTGCACCGGTGAGCGCCACCACGACGCGTTCGCGTGTCTCCCAGGTGGTGGTGATGCCATGATCGGCCAGGTAGTCCTGGAGGCTGTCCTCCACGCGATCGGCCACCCACAGCAGCGCCAGCTCGCGCAACGCGGCAAGGTTGCCGGGCCGGAAGTAGTTGGCCAGTGCCGCGTCCACCTTCTCCGGCGGGTACACGTTGCCGTGAGCCATGCGTCGCCGTAGTGCTTCCGGCGACATGTCGACCAGTTCGATCTGATCTGCCGCGCGCACGAATGCGTCGGGCACGGTTTCGCGTTGGGTGATGCCGGTGATGCGCAGGACCACGTCGTTCAGCGACTCCAGGTGCTGGACGTTGACGGTCGAGATCACGTCGATGCCGGCCTCGAGCAGCTCCTCCACGTCCTGCCAGCGCTTCGCGTTGCGCATGCCTGGCGTGTTGGTGTGGGCCAGTTCGTCGACCAGTGCGACGGCGGGCCGCCGGGCGAGCACCGCGTCGAGATCCATCTCCGGAAACATCGCGTCGCGGTGCCCGACCTGTATGCGCGGGATGACCTCGAGCTCGCGGATCTGCTGGCGAGTCTGTACGCGCTCGTGATGCTCGACGTAGCCGATGACGACGTCGCCCCCGCGCTCTGCTCGGCGACAGCCTTCGTTGAGCATCGCGTACGTCTTGCCGACGCCCGGCGCCGCGCCCAGGTAGATGCGCAGTGTTCCCCGTGCCATGTGCACAGTCTGCCCGGCGTTCGGGAGTCGGGCGTGAAGACGGTGTGAAGGTTCTCGTCGCGCGCGCTAAGGCGGCATAAAGGCTCTGTCGGTTCGCCGGTCGTCGGCGTAGACCGGTCTGCGCAACCGATCGTCCCTCACCCTTCAGGAGCAGTCATGGCAGACCTCGTACTCGTAGCGCTGATCATCGCGTTCACCGCGCTGTGCGTCGCGCACATCTCGTGGTGCGATCGCATCATCGGGCCTGACGAGCCGGCCGTCGTGCGACCCTCGCGGCCGAACCCGAGCGGTGGCGTCATGATCGCCACCGAAGCCTATGACAACTGGGTCGGCCTCGGTCTCGCCGTCGCCGCCCTCTTCTACCTCGTTGCCGTTCTCATCTTCCCGGAGCGCTTCTGATGTCGTGGCAGAACGTTCTTCAGTTCGCAGCGCTCGCGCTGTTGCTGGCGGTCACCGTGCCGTTGCTCGGCCGCTACATCGCCAACGTCTTCGGAGCTCGTGCCGACGGCTCGGCGCCGGGTGACCGGTTCTTCAATCCCATCGAGCGCGTCATCTACAGGATCTTCGGCGTGGATCCGAAGCGCGAACAGCGGTGGAACGTCTACGCAGCATCGATGATGGCGTTCACCCTCCTCTCGTTGCTGTCGCTCTATGTGCTGCTGCGCACCCAGGGTTCCCTGCCGTTCAACCCGACCGACAGGGAGAGCTTGACGCCGACGGGGGCCTTCAACGCCGCCGTCAGCTTCACGACCAACACCAACTGGCAGTGGTTCTCCGGCGAGGTCTCGATCAGTCACCTCACGCAGATGCTCGGCCTGGCGGTGCAGAACTTCACCTCGGCCGCCGTCGGCCTGGCAATCGTCATCGCGCTCATCCGCGGCATCACCCGCTCCGGGTCGCGCAACCTGGGCAACTTCTGGGTCGACCTGACCCGTGGCATCGTGCGCGTGCTGCTGCCGTTGGCCCTGGTGGGCACCGTGGTGCTGATCTCGCAGGGTGTCGTCCAGAACTTCAACGGGCACACCACGGCGACGACGATCGACGCGACGAACACCGACGCGGACGGCAACCCGGCCACGACCCAGCTGATCCCCGGTGGCCCGGTGGCCTCGCAAGAGGCGATCAAGGAGCTCGGTACCAACGGTGGCGGCTACTACAACGCCAACTCGTCGCACCCCTTCGAGAACACGAACGGCTTCACCGACTTCATGGAGATCTACATGCTGTTGCTGATCCCGTTGTCGTTGGTGGTCACCTTCGGCTGCATGGTGCGCGACAAGCGACAATCCCGGCTGCTGATTGCGGTGATGGCCGGCATCCTCATCGTCTTCGCCGGTGTGGCCTCCCTCGCCGAGCAGAACGGCAACTCCAAGCTGACCGAGCTGCAGGTCGACCAGTCGCTGTCGACCACCCAGTCGGGCGGCAACATGGAGGGCAAGGAAGTGCGCTTCGGCGCCGCGGCCTGCGGTGTGTTCGCCGCCTCGACCACCGGTACCTCGACCGGTGCGGTGAACTGCATGCACGACTCGTTCACTGCGTTCGGCGGGATGGCACCGATGCTGCACATGATGCTCGGCGAGATCTCGCCGGGTGGTGTGGGCGTCGGGCTGTCCGGTGTGCTGATCATGGCGCTGCTGTCGGTGTTCATCGCCGGGCTCATGGTGGGGCGCACGCCCGAATACCTCGGCAAGAAGATCCAGGCGTCGGAGATGAAGCTGGTCACGCTGTACATCCTGGCCATGCCGTTCGCACTGCTCACCTTTGCCGCAGCGGCCATCGTGCTCAGGGGCGCCACCACGTACCAGGCAGGCCCGCACGGGCTGTCGGAGGTGCTCTACAACTACGCCTCGACGGCCAACAACAACGGCTCGGCGTTCGCCTACCAGGGCACCGGCACCCAGTGGTACACGGTGTCGCAAGGCGTGTCGATGTTGATGGGCCGGTTCTTCACCATCATCCCGGTGCTGGCCATCGGTGGCTCGCTGGCCGCCAAGCCGAAGGTGCCCGCCACCAGCGGCACCATGCCCACGCACAACCCGCTCTTCGGGTTCCTGCTCGCCGGTGTGATCGCGATCGTCGCCGGCCTCACGTTCTTCCCGGCGCTCGCGCTCGGGCCCATCCTCGAACACCTCTCGCTGTGAGGACTGCATCAATGACTGCCACACTTTCCCCCGCTGTCGACCCCGACCGGCCGCCGAAGGTCCGCACGAAGGAGTCGGCCTCCAAGTCGATCTTCGATCCGGCCATCGTCAAGACCGCCTCCCTCGATGCGTTCAAGAAGCTGAACCCGCGCTCCATGGCGAAGAACCCAGTGATGTTCATCGTCGAGGTCGGCTCGGTATTGACCACGATCCTGTACTTCCGCGACCTCGGCACCAACTCGGCACAGGAGAACATCTTCGCCGGCCTCGTCGCCGCGTTCCTGTGGTTCACCGTGCTGTTCGCCAACTTCGCCGAGGCGATGGCCGAAGGGCGCGGCAAGGCGCAGGCGGCCACGCTGCGCCAGACCAGGGCCGACACGATCGCCAAGGTGCGCTCGGCTGATGGGTCGGTCAGCGAGCGCTCGTCCGCCGATCTTCTGGTCGGCGACCTGTGTGTCGTCGCCGCCGGTGAAGTGATCCCCGGCGACGGTGACATCGTCGAGGGCATTGCCACTGTCGATGAATCGGCGATCACGGGCGAGTCGGCTCCTGTCATCCGTGAGAGCGGCGGCGATCGATCGGCGGTCACCGGCGGCACTCGGGTGCTGAGCGACCAGATCGTGGTGCGGATCACGGCGAAGCCCGGTGAGACGTTCCTCGACCGCATGATCGCCCTCGTGGAAGGCGCCGACCGGCAGAAGACCCCGAACGAGATCGCACTCTCGATCCTGCTGGCCGGCTTGACGATCATCTTCACCCTGGCGGTCGTCACGCTGCAGCCGTTCGCCATCTACTCAGGTGCGGAACAGACGATCATCGTCCTCGTCGCGCTGCTGGTGTGCCTCATCCCGACGACGATCGGTGGCCTGCTCTCTGCGATCGGCATCGCCGGCATGGACCGGCTGGTGCAGCGCAACGTGCTGGCCATGTCGGGGCGTGCCGTCGAAGCGGCCGGCGACGTGACCACGCTGCTGCTCGACAAGACGGGCACGATCACGTTCGGGTCCCGGCAGGCCGCCGAGTTCATCCCCGTGCACGACGTCACCGCTGCCGAAGTCGCAGAGGCCTCGTTGGTGTCGTCGCTCGCCGACGAGACCCCTGAGGGCCGATCCATCGTCGAGCTCGCAGTCCGCGACTTCGGCCTGACGGTGCTGGACGATCCGGGTGCCGTGCTGGTGCCGTTCACGGCGCAAACGCGGATGTCGGGCATGGATCTCTCCAGCGGCCGCACGGTGCGCAAGGGCGCCGCCGACTCGGTGCGCCGGTTCGTCATCGCCGAGGGCGGCCAGGTGCCGTTGGAGCTGGCCCCGATCGTCGACCAGGTCTCCAACGACGGTGCCACGCCGCTGGCAGTCATCGACCGGCAACCCGGCGGGACGTGGCGGGTGCTGGGCGTGATCCGGTTGAAGGACACGGTCAAGCCCGGCATGAAGGAACGGTTCGACGAGATGCGGGCGATGGGCATTCGCACGGTGATGATCACCGGCGACAACCCGTTGACCGCCGCTGCGATCGCTCGTGAGGCCGGCGTCGACGACTTCCTGGCCGAGGCCACGCCCGAGGACAAGATGGCGCTGATCAAGCGCGAGCAGGCCGGCGGCAACCTCGTTGCGATGACCGGCGACGGCACCAACGACGCACCGGCGCTGGCGCAGGCCGACGTGGGGGTGGCGATGAACACCGGCACGCAGGCTGCGAAGGAGGCCGGCAACATGGTCGACCTCGACAGCAACCCGACGAAGCTGATCGAGATCGTGGAGGTCGGCAAGCAACTGTTGATGACCCGCGGGTCGCTGACCACCTTCTCGATCGCCAACGACGTCGCCAAGTACTTCGCCATCATCCCGGCGATGTTCTCCGGTGTGCTGCCGGCGCTCGACAAGCTCAACGTGATGAACCTCGGTTCGCCACGATCGGCGATCCTCTCTGCCGTCATCTTCAACGCGTTGATCATCATCGCTCTCGTCCCGCTGGCGCTCAAGGGCGTCAAGTTCCGGGCGGAAGCGGCTTCAGCCGTGCTGCGGCGCAACCTGCTCGTCTACGGCCTCGGCGGCGTCATCGCGCCGTTCATCGGCATCAAGCTCATCGACATCATCGTGACTGCTCTGGGAGTGAAGTGACATGCGTGCATTCATCCGCCAACTGAAGCCGGCGATCATCTCCGTGATCGTCTTCACCGTCCTGCTCGGTGGGGTCTACCCGCTGGTCGCCACCGCCATCGGGCAGGTCGCGTTCAACGACGAGGCCAACGGCTCGCTGATCCGCCGCGATGGCGTCGTCGTCGGCAGCGAGCTGATCGGCCAGACGTTCACCGCGCCGGAGTACTTCCACTCGCGGCCGTCTGCCGCAGGGGCGGGGTACGACGGGTCGGCCAGCTCCGGGTCGAACTACGGGCCGCAGAACCCCGACTTCCTGGCGGCGGTGGCTGAACGAGTCGCCGCCTACCGTGAGGAGAACGGCCTGAGCGGCGATGTGAGCGTGCCGGTCGACGCAGTGACCGCATCGGCCTCCGGGCTCGACCCGCACATCTCGGTCGCCAACGCTCGCCTGCAGGCCGCTCGCGTGGCGCAGGCTCGAGGGCTGACGCTCGCTGTCGTGATGGGCCTCATCGACGACCACACCGACGGTCGTTCGCTCGGTGTGCTCGGTGAGCCGGGGGTCAACGTGGTGCTGCTCAACCTCGCACTCGACGAGCAGGGATGATGAGCCGGTCGCATCGCTCCGACGGCACCACCGGTGAGTCGGTCGGTGCCAGTGCAGGCTTTGCCGCCCTCGCCATCGGCGTCGCCGCGGCGCTGGTGCCGCTGAGGGACGAGCTGGGCAGCGCCAACGCCGCTTTGCTGTTGGTGATGATCGTGGTGGCTGCGGCGGCCGTGACCGGCAGGGTCGGTGGCGTCGTCACCGGGGTCGTCGCGTCGTTGGCCTTCAACTTCTTCTACACCAAGCCATACCTGACCCTTCGAATTCACTCCGGCCGCGATGTCGTCACCACCGTCTTGATCGTGGTGCTCGGCTTGGCCGTGGGCGAGCTGGGTGTGGCCAGGTCGCGGCAGAGTGCAACCCGTCGCTCGCACCTGCGCTCGATGCGTTCGCTGGAGACCATCGGTGCGCTCGTCAGCGCAGGAGCGTCCAGCGATGAGGTGTGGCAGGAGGTGCGCCGCGGGCTCGTCGAGACACTCGCCGTGCTCGACGCACGCTTCGAGGTGGATGAAGCGAACGCACACCTGCCGCTGATCGAGCGCGACGGGCGAGTGGACTTCCACGACAAGAAGTATCTCGGTGAAGGCTTCGCGCTGCCGGCGATCGGCGCGACGTTGAACGTCGAAGCCGATGGTGTCCGGCTCGGCCGCATCGTGCTCGCGCCCGACCCGAGCGCCGGGGTCACTCGCGAGCAGCGCCGAACTGCTGTGGCGATGGCCGATCAGCTCGCCATCGCGCTGCGTGGCCGGCAGCAGAGCCAGTCGACGAGCTGACGCTCACGGTCGAAGAACCTCGTCGCGTCAGGAACGCTTCGGGGCGACCAGCCGCAGGAGCAGGTAGGCGCACACGGCGAGTACTGCGATCACTTCCAAGATGTTGAGGCCGGTCGCATGAGCGGTGGCCACGAGTGCTGTGTTCATGCACTCATTCAGCCGCCGGCCAAGGCCGCTGACCAGGCCCTTGACGCGTTCCTAGCGCGCCGGCGGGTCAACTTGACGCGGTCTGCACGGGGCTTCCTCAGCGAGCGGCTGCCACCTCGGCGATGCACCACTCGGTGAGCGCCGCAGTGACGCGCATCTGCTCGGTGGTGGCGGGGCCGAGCTCGCCCGTCGCTCGTGCGGCGAGCGCCTCGCGCAACACCTCGTGGAACGCCGCCGGCGCCGCGGTGAGGCCGTGCTCGCCGGCGCCGCGCTTGCTGGTGACATCGCCCGTGAACGCGGTGTAGTGCAGGCGCAGCGGGCCGAGCGCGCACCACACCAGGTCGGCGGCGCTGAAGGCCGGCGGCTCGGCACGGGCGCACGCGGCGGCGACGCCATCGGCCACGCCGCGCCAGTACCCCTGCAGGTTGTCGACCACGAACCGGATGCGCGCCTCGATGTCGATGGGGATGCCGAGCGACTCGACCCCCGGGCCCCTGACGGTGACCCCGTACGTCGCGAGCGTGTACCACGTGATCGGATTGATCTCGAAGCACTCGCCGTCGTGACGCAGCCGCCCGTCGAGCACCCAGGGCCGATGCAGCCCGGTTGCCGGCTCGATCAGCAGATCACCCCATGCGAGGTACGGGCCGTCGATGAAGGGCAGCGGCTGCTCCGCGAGCAGCGCATGCACCGTGCGCAGGCTGCCGAAGTCGTCGTCGGTGGCGGGCTCGGCGGTGACAGCCACGATGTCGATGTCGCTGGTGCCTTCCGTCCAGTCGCCCAGCGCGTACGAGCCCACCACGTACAGCCCCTCCACCAGGCCCGGAGCGACGGAGTCGACGATGTCGAGGTAGGTGCCCAGTGCCGTGGCCACGTCCATCATGCCGACGGTAGTGCGCCGGTGCGCTCGGGCCCTCGCGGCCCTCCGTTGCGGTGTTACCGTCGCCGGCATGTCGACCATCGACCTCCCGACCGTCGAGCGTGCCGCCGATGCCTTGTTCGCGGCCGATGCGCCGCATGGCGTGTCGCTGGCACTGGTGGTGATGCAAGCCGGCACCGTGGTCTTCGAACGCTACGGGCAGCAGCCCGACACGGTGTTCGGGCCTGGCGGCCCGGTCACTGCCGACACCACTCTGGTGTCGTGGAGCATGGCCAAGAGCATCACGCATGCGGCCGTCGGCATCCTGGTCGGCGAGGGTCGCCTGCAGCTCGATGCGCCGGCGACGGTGCCCGAGTGGCAGGGCACGCCCAAGGCCGCGATCACCCTGCAGCACCTGCTCAACATGCGGCCCGGCCTGGAGTTCGTGGAGGACTACGTCGACGACTCGGTCAGCCACTGCTTGGAGATGCTGTACGGCGCGGGCACGCACGACATGGCGGCATACGCCGCCGGGTTGCCGCTGCTGCACGAGCCGGGTTCGTGCTGGAACTACTCCAGCGGCACCACCAACATCATCAGCCGCATCATCGGCGATGCGGTGTGTCCGGCTGGTGGCGACCGCCGAGGCACGATGGAGGCCTTCCTGCGCACCCGTCTCTTCGAACCTGCGGGCATGCATTCGGCCATTCCCAAGTTCGACGACGCCGGCACCTTCGTCGGCTCCAGCTACGTGTACGCCACGGCTCGAGACTTCGCCCGGTTCGGCGACCTCTACCGCAACGACGGCGTCGCCGCCGACGGCACCCGTGTACTGCCCGCAGGTTGGGCCGCACACGCCGCAACGTTCACGGCGCACGACACCGACACCGGGTTCGCCTACGGGGCTCAGTGGTGGCTGTGGCCCGACTTCGCCGGCAGCTTCGCGTGTCACGGATACGAAGGCCAGTACACGGTGGTGCTGCCCGACCGCGAGTTGGTGGTGGTGCACCTGGGCAAGTCTCCCTCCGCGCAACGGCCGATCGTCAACGGTCGCCTGCGCGACATCTTCCGCGCCGCCGAGTAGGGCGGGAGACGCCGCCGGCCAAGCCGAATCGGCTAGCAATGGGGGGTGGCGATGGACTCTGTGGGCCCCCTCACCGGCGAGCTACCTCGTGTATCGCTGGACGATACGGGTGGCCCGCCGCGCCCGCACAGGTTCCGCCCGTTCCGGCTGAGCCTGAAGCTCGTGGCCTTCGCGCTGATCGTCAACTACATCCTGTTGCCGCTGTTGCCCAACTTCCGCAAGGCGCTCGACGAGCTCAGCTCGGTCAGCCCGGCGCTGCTGGCGATGGGTCTCGTGCTGCAGATGGCTGCGTTGGTGTGCTACTCGTTGCTCACCAAGGCAGCGCTGGGCGAGGCAGGTCATCAGATCTCGCGCTCGCGCCTGTTCCGCATCCAGATGAGCACCAAGGCGTTGTCCAACATCGTGCCCGGTGGCAGTGCGGCAGGCCCGGCGCTCGGGTACCGGCTGATGACGCTGTCGGGTGTCGATGGCCCCAGTGCAGGCTTCGCACTGGCCACCTCGGGGTTGGTGTCGGCCGTCGTCCTCAACCTGCTGCTGTGGTTCGGCCTCATCATCTCCATCCCGATCCGTGGCGTCAACAAGGGCTACGGCGTGGCCGCGCTCGCGGGCATCATCGTGATGCTCATCGCAGCGCTGCTGGTGCTCGGCCTGATGGACGGCCAGGGCCGCGCCGAGAAGGCGCTGCGCTGGATCGCCAAGAAGCTGCACCTCAACGAGGATCGCGCCGGCGCCGCCGTTCGCCAGATTGCCGTTCGCCTCGACGACCTGGCCACGGATCGCCAGCTCCTGATGCGCGTGGCCGCGTGGGCGTTGGCCAACTGGTTGTTCGATGCCGCGTCGCTGTGGGTGTTCCTCCGTGCGTTCGGCGTTTCGCTCGACCCCGATGCGCTGATCATCGCGTTCGGTGTGGTCAACGTCTTGCAGGTCATCCCCATCACGCCCGGTGGTCTGGGCATCGTCGAGGGCGCCTACACCCTGCAGCTCGCCGCCTTCGGTGTGCCCAAGACGGTGGCCACCTTGGGGGTGGCCAGCTACAGCATCGGGCAGTACTGGTTGCCGACGATCGTCGGTGGGTTGCTGTACGCCTCGCTGCGCGTCGGGCCCTTCCGCATCGAGCGGCGCGACAAGTTGGTGCGCCTGCGCGAGCTCGCCAAAGCCACCGACACCAACCGCGAGAGCTCGCTCGACTTCGCCGCCCGGTTCGGCAGGCGACGCGGTGTGATCAACGAGTCGTCGCCCACCTACCCGGCGGAAGGTGACGGTAACGACGACCGCTGACTAGCGTTCGGTTCATGACCACGCATGAGCGCCCATTCGGCCGGTACTTCGAGGACTTCGTCGTCGGCGACGTGTACAAGCACTGGCCCGGCAAGACCATCACCGAGTACGACGACCACCTGTTCTGCATGATCACCATGAACCACCACCCACTGCACACCAACGACTGGTTCGCGGCACAGAGCGTGCAGGGCCGCAACGTCGTGGTCGGCAACCTCGTCTACTCGTTGGTGCTGGGCATGAGCGTGCCCGACGTCAGTGGTGCGGCCATCGCCAACCTGGAGGTGGAGACGCTGCAGCACAAGTTCCCCACGTTCCACGGCGACACGATTCACGCCGAGACGCGTGTGCTGGAAGTCACCGAGAGCAAGAGCAAGCACGACCGCGGCACCGTGCTGGTGGAGAGCAAGGGCTTCAACCAGGACGGCAAAGAGGTGTGCTACTTCCGCCGGCGGGTGATGGTGTGGAAGACCGAGTTCGCTCCCGGCCGCCCCCGCCCCTACGACTCCACCACCGCCTGGTCCTGACCCCAACCCTCACCAAACCCACCCCAACCACCGTTTTACGTAAAGGCTGTCGGGCTGTGACCAGGGGCGGTGAGTCCGCGTTGTTGACACACAGCGGGGGCGACGTGTTGCAGTGGGGGTTGCCGCGGCTGCGTGATCTGCCCTGGCGGCACACCCGCGACCCATGGGCCATCCTGGTCAGCGAGGTGATGCTGCAGCAGACGCAGGTGCTGCGCGTCGTCCCCAAGTGGCTGGTGTTCATGCAGCGGTTCCCGACGGTCGAGCACTGCGCGGCGGCGCCGTTGGGCGATGTGTTGCGCGTGTGGCAGGGGCTCGGTTACCCGCGACGAGCGCGCAACCTGCATGCCGCTGCAGCCGAAGTGGCACGCCTGGGCCACTTCCCGCGCTCGCTCGAAGCGCTGCTGGCGCTCCCCGGTGTCGGCCAGTACACGGCACGAGCGGTGCAGGCGTTCGCCTTCGAGATCGACGCGGCCGTCGTCGACACCAACATCGCACGCGTGTATGCACGCGTCGGCGGGCGTTCGTTGACCGCCAGAGAGGTGCAGGCGGCGGCCGACGAGGCGGTGCCGAAGGGGTCCGGCTGGGAGTGGAACCAGTGCCTGATGGAGCTCGGTGCGGTGTTGTGCCGGCCAGCGCCGAACTGCGGCGAGTGCCCAGTGCAGGACGTGTGCACGTGGCGTGGAGTGGGCGAGGACCCGGCCATCGGCTCCGCCGGCGTCAGCCGCACGCAGCCTCGGTTCGAGGGCAGCGAACGCCAGGCCCGGGGCCGCTTGATGAGGGCGCTCACGGCCGGCCCGGTGCCGGCGACCGACGCGGCAACCGTACTGGCGCATCCTGCCGCGGAGCGACTGCTCGCCGCGCTGTGCGCCGAGGGCCTGGTGCACCGTGACGGCGGCACGCTCCGGTTGCCGTGACGGCGACGGTAACCCCAACCGGGGAGTGACGGCGCGCCGCTCAGGCGACGGTGGTGGCCACGAAGCTGCCCAGCTGGTCGACCACCAGGTGTGCCGCCACCGACGGGCTGAAGCAGACGGTGCCGCCAGCCCCTGGGGCGACGGTGCCCAGGTTCGCAAACGTCTCGCCCGGGCTGGTGTTCAGCAGCGAGCTGACCTGCGCCGAGCCGCACGGCGTGGCGCTCACGTACCCTGTGCCGCCGGCGGTGACGGCGGTGATGTTGAACACACCCACCGTCGCAGCAGGCAATGCAACCACGGCCTGCGCAGCCGGCATCGGCGCGGAACGGGTGTCGAGCACGCGAGTGGGTGCCGAGCTGCGCAACGCCAGCCCGCCTGGCAACGAGCCGCCGAACCACCCCGACACGTCGACGATCGCCTCCCCGCCGCCCTGGTACGCCTGCACGCAGATGCCGCCGTTCGCGCCCAGCTGCACCAGACTGGATGTGGCCGCAGATCGATTGGCCAGCACGTTCACGGTGGATGAGAGCGGTGGCGCGCTGCACGGGCCGGGATACGCCTGCCACACCGTGTCGACGCGTGAGCCGGTGGCAGTGAGGTTGATCCACACCGCGGATGCGTCGACCGGTACTCCCGCTCGCCCGGCGATCGGCACATCGATGCCCTGGCCGGTGGCGATCGGGCCCTTCGTGGCGAACACGGCGGCGGCGCCTCTTGTGTCCACCCACCGCACCGGGCCGAGCGGGTGGAACAGGGCACCGCCGGGAGCGAACGCTCCGATCAGGTCGACCACCACGTCGACCTTCGAGAAGGAGAAGATGCACACCGCCGAGTCGGTGACCGAGGCAATGGCCAGCGCGGCCGTGGTGCGCCCAGCGGCGAAGTTCACGTTGGATGTGTCGGGTCGGGTGCCGCAACTGAACACGGTGAGGTACCCGCTGCCGCAGGGGGCGACGGCCGTGACGTTGAGCGCAGCAGCCGAGGCGCCGGCCGGCAGCCTTCCGGCGAGATCGACCCGAACGGTGCCGCCGGCTCGCATCATCCCGCCGCTGCCACCGAGACCCGCAACGCGCGTGTCGAGGACACGGACGGGCCGCATGCCGACGAAGCCGGCATCGGCCTCGGCAACGACGGCGGCCGCCGGCGAACCGGTTGCACCATCGAGCGCGCCTGTCTGAGCGCGCGACGCGACGCAACGCTCGACGTGCTCGGCATCGACTCGGCCCCGGATGTAGTGAGCGAGCGCGAAGGCCCCGCTGCTGGTGATGTGGATCTGATCGGAGGAGAACCAATCGGCTTGGGTGGCCGGCGACTGCGACATCGAATAGCCGTGCCAATCGAGCACCACCAGGTTCGGGAAGCGAACCTTGGCAGCCTCCAGTGCGGCATTGTGTGCCGCGTAGTACCGGCTGTACGGGTACCCGTTGCCGCCGTACCGGTAGTTCAACCAGAACACCTTCGCGACGCCCTGCGCCGTCGCCTCCGCCATGATCTGCTCGATCGCAGATTCGATCGAGACATCGTCGTAGCCGGCCATGCTGACCAACGCCTCGCCCAGTCGGCCGCGCAACGTGGATTGCATCAGCGGCAGCACGCTGACGGGGGTCCACTTCAGGCCGCTCCCCGGATCACTGCGACCGGTGCAGCTGGCTGCCACCAATCGCCGGCAGCTCTCCACCGACCAGAGCAGGTCGTAGGTGTCGGCCATCACGTCGTAGCGAGCCGAGTTGTTGTTGGCTTCGTCGTACCAACGCATCGCTGCCGAGGTGGAATCGCCGATCACGGTGACGCGGGCCGCGCCGGCGGGTGCCAATGCGCCACGCAGGCCGAGTTGGCGGCCGGTGACGGAGGTGACGATGCCATCGGGGTACAGGCCTCGAGCGGATTGGAAGTCCATCACCGCGGCCGCGCTGCCGATGTCGTAGGTGGTGTCGGGGCCGCTGATACCGCTGTAGCCGAGCTCGATCAACCGCTGCTCCAGGCACACGACACCGGGATGCACCGAACCCGGCGACAGGCGCTCGACGACGGCACACGACACCGCTGAGGCAGCGGGTACGGCCATCGGCACGACGCCGGGCGCGACCAACGCGATGATGCCGATCGCGGAACAGAGCTTGAGCTTCATCGGTGGGCCTCCCGTTTCCATGCCCGCGATGTCGGAGGGGTTATCGGTGCGTGATCGCCGAGGCTTGAACGCCTACCCATCAACCGACGATGGCAGACACGATTCGCTCGAAGGCGTCGTCGGCGTAGGCGCGCATCTCGTCATCAGTGCGGTCCTGGATGGGGTGGGGAGTGAACACTCGGGCGACACCGGGGAAGCCCAGCGCCACCGACTGCGCGACCGCCGCCTCCACGAACTCGGCCGACGCGACGAAGACGCCGGGCACGCCCCGCCGCTCGAGATCAACGATGTCGTGCACACTGCACGACGTGCAACTGCCTCAATCGGCCAGCGCCTCGATCACCAGCGTGCACTGAGTGGCGATCTGCTGTCGCAGATCGACAGGGGCGGGTTTGGTGAACGTCGGCTTCTTGTACCGCAGCACCTTGGCCCCGGCGCCGATGAGCAGCTGTTCGAGCCGATCGAGGAAGACATCGCCGCGCGGTTTGGTGATGTCGAGCAGGCCCACGACCTGTCCACGCAGGTGCGCCGGCCGTGCCAGCTGCTCGCGGTGCGGTACCGACCGTTCGCTGGTGGGGTCGAGCAAGATCCGTGTCATACGACCAACTCTCTCATGTAGCGGGGAACCCGGCGACTGCGTGTCACCGGGTGACCTCCTTGGTGACGGGCTGCGACCCGATCTCGCCGTTGGCCCAGCCGCCGATCATGGCCGAGAACAGCCCGGCGCCGCCGCCGGCGTGCACCAGCAGGATGCCATCGGGCCGGAACTTGGGCAGTGTGACGTCGCGCAGATGAGTGGGAATGCCATCGGCGATGCCGCCGGCGCCCCACACCAGCTCGCTGCCGGGGAACTGCAAGCGCTCGTGCAGCTCGGCCAGCAGCCGAGCGCGATCCCAGCCGGCATCGGCACACACGCGGGCGTGCTCGGGGCCCACCACCAGGATCGCGTCGAATGCCAGCACCAGCTTCGGGTTGTGCATCGCCTTCAAGCAGGCGGCGAACACGTTGGCGAGCTCGGGTGCGGTGCGCACCTTCTGATCGACGATGCACCGCGGGCCCTCACCGGCGAACACGGTGACGGCGTCTGTCGTGGCGGAGAGCCCGCGGCTCGCGGCCAGCGAGCTGAAGGGCGAGTCGTGCTCGCGTTCGGCGAAGCAGAAACTGAGCTTGCCCGGGTTGCCGTGCGTCGCCCGGTCGACCTCGCCGGGCCGGCCACCGCCGATGTTGCGCACGATCAGCTGCACCGCGCGGCCGATGGTGAGGTTGGCTCGGTTGCCCTGGCCGAGCGCGTTGCCCTCGCTGTTCATGCCGATGGCTCGCGTGCCCGGACCGTTGCACACGATGACCGGGCCCACCGGCATGGTGGTGGCCAACACGCCGTGCATGTTGAACTCGTCGGTGCACACCGCCTCCAGCGCGGCGATGACCCAGGGCAGGTACTCGGGCTTGCAGCCGGCCATGACGGCGTTGATGGCCACCTTCTCGACGGTGACCTCCACCAGATCCGGCGGCACGACGGCGACGATCTCGTGTGCCGCGCGCGAGGTGCCCTGCAGCATCCGCAGCACGCGCTCCTCCGTGGGCGGCACGACCGGCAGACCATCGGTGAAGCCGCGCTCGAACATCAGCTCCATCTCGTCGTCGAGCTCGGCCAGCTCGAGGCGGCGCGACTTGAGCGTGTGCCCGCCGAAGCGAGCACGGAGGGCATCGGCGCGATCTGGATCGACGCTCATCGAGCCGCAACCGGGGCGGAACGGTGGCAGCTCCTCGCCGAGGCCGGCGAGGCCGGTGATGCGTCGCCACTCGTCGCGCACCCAGCCGACAGTGCGATCGACCTCGACACCCCCGGTGACGCGGATGAGAGTGGGCACGGTCTCGATGTCGTGGTGCCAACTGAACGACAGATCGCTGTCGAGCGTGGCGGTGGGGTCGGGGAACGTGGGGTCGTCCTGTGTGTACACGACGGTGGCGAACTCACCGAGCAACGGCGCGACCATCGTGCATGTTTCGCACTCGCGCTTGACGACCACTACCAACCCGTCGGGCAAGGCGGGTGCGCCGGTCTGGGTCACCCCAGGAACTCCAGGATGCGGGCGTTGACCAACTCGGCTTGCTCGAGCTGCAGGAAGTGGCCGGCGTGGTCGACGATCTCGACGGTGACGTTGGGCGGGGTCATGGTGGCGGCCAGTTCTGCGACCTCCGGGCCGATGCCGCCGTCGTCGCGGCCGTGCAAGTACAGCGTCGGCTGGGTGGGTACGGCACCCGCTGCCGCCTGCTCGGCCTCGAGCGTCGGATCCTTGAAGCCGTCGCCGAGTGCGGCGCGGTAGTAGCCCAGTGCCGCCGCCAAGCTGGCCGGGTCGCCGAGGGCCGCCTTCACCAGCGGCAGGTCGTGGCTCGCGTCGTACCCCGGCGACCAATCCGCCCAGAGCATGTCGATGTAGGCCATGTCGTTGGCCGGGACCACCATGTCGGCGAAGGGAGACTGGAAGAAGAACATGTACCAGCTGCGCTTGAGCTGGACGAGGTTGGTGACCAGCGACATGCCGAACGCCGGCCCGGGCGGCACGGCCAACCCGACCACCTTGCGCCAGCGCTCGGGGCCGAGCACAGCAGCGCCGTAGGTGGCAGGCGCGCCCCAGTCGTGGCCGATGATGACGGCATCGCCGCCACCACCGAGTGCCTCGTGCAGCATGTTCATGTCCTGGGCCAGCACGCCCGTCTGGTAGCGACCGTCGGCGGGGACGCTGGTGGGGGCGTACCCGCGCTGGAACGGCGCGACGGCACGGAAGCCGGCCTCGGCCAGGCGCGGCAGGAGGTGCCGCCACGTGTGTGCGCTGTCGGGGAAGCCGTGCACGCACAGCGCGAGTGGTGCTGCCGGGTCGCCGGCGGTGAGATAGCCGAAGTCGACTCCGTTCGCCGAGACGGAACCGCTGGTGATCGCTGTCATTGGCGCAAGATACCGCGGGTGCGACATGCGTCACGTACCCGGCTGGTTTACCCTGGGCCGACGGCGGGCGTAACGTGGCGGGCGAGGGGGTACGCAAACGATGCAGGTCACGTTCTTCGGCGTGCGCGGCTCCACGCCGTGCCACGGCGACAACATCGCCCGGTACGGCGGCAACACGTCATGTGTCGCCGTGCGCGTACCCGGCGAACCTCCGTTGTTCTTCGACCTCGGCACCGGTGCCCGCTACTTCGGCGCCACCCAGCCCCAGGACGGCACCTTTCGGGGCACCTGCTTGCTCAGCCACCTCCACTGGGATCACACGCAGGGCCTGCCCTTCTTCTCGCCGCTGCTCCACGAGGGCTCCGAGCTCGACGTCTACGCCCCGGCGCAGGAAGATGGCCGGTCCGTCGCCGATGTCATCAACGCCGTGATCCGCCCTCCACTCTTCCCCGTCACCATCGACCAACTGCCCGGCATGGTGCGCTTTCACGACACCGCCGATCGCGAGTTCGACGTCGGTGGTATCCGGGTGATCTCCCGGTTGGTGCCCCACGTCGGCCCCACGCTGGGGTATCGCATCGAGTGGAAGGGCCGCAGCGTGGCCTACCTCAGCGATCATCAGCAGCCGTACGACGGTTCGTTCTCGATGAGCGACGGCGCTCGTGAGCTCGCCGAGGGTGCCGACCTGCTGATCCACGACTCGCAGTACACGAGCCACGAGTTCGTGCAGAAGTCCACCTGGGGTCACTGCACCATCGACTACGCCATCTGGCTGGCTCAGCACTGCAACGTCGGGCGGTTGGCACTGTTCCACCACGACCAGTCGCGCACCGACGCTGCGCTCGACGACGTCTCGCGCTGTGCCATCGCCGCCGGCGGCAAGGTGGGCCTGGAAGTGTTTGCAGCCTCCGAGGGCCTCACCATCGAAGTCGGCTGAGCATGAGCCGCTCGGCGTGGGGTGCGGCAGCGTCCGTGATGGTTGCGGTCGTGCTGCTCGTGGCCGGTGTGTCGAAGGTGGCTCGGCCGACGGAGTGGCGATCGCAGTCACAGGGTTTGGGCGTGCCCTGGGTGCTGGCCCGGGTGGTGCCGTTCGTCGAGATCGTCCTCGGTGCCCTGTTGTTGGTGCAAGTGCAACGACATGCAGTTGCGTGGTGTGCGGTGGTGTTGTTCGGGGTGTTCACCGGGCTGTTGCTGGTGAGGCTGGCGCAGGGCCGCCGCCCACCCTGCGCCTGCTTCGGTTCGTTGAGCTCGAAGCCGATCGGGCCCGGCCATGTTGCGCGCAATGCGGTCTTCATCGTCGCAGCCGTGTTGGCGGCCACGCTCTGACGCCACGCCACGGTCTGACGCCGGGCCGGGCCGGGCCAGGAGCGTCAGGCCAGCTCGGTGAGCACGAAGGCCAGGGTGCGGGCTTCCTCGCGCCAGGTCTCGTAGCGCCCGCTGGGGCCGCCGTGGCCGGCGCCCATCTCGCAGCGCATGATGAGCGTGGCATCGTTGGTGCGCACTGAGCGCAGCTTGGCGATCCACTTCGCCGGCTCGTGGTAGCTGACGCGCGGATCGTTGAGGCCGGCCGTGATGTACACGGCGGGGTACGCGGCGGGCACCGTGTGGTCGTAGGGCGAGTAGCTGAGCATGTAGCCGGCCATTGGCTCCTCGCGCGGGTCGCCCCACTCCTCCCACTCGGTGATGGTGAGCGGCAGCGTCGGGTCGGCCATGGTGGTGACCACGTCGACGAAGGGCACTTCGGCCACTGCTGCGCGGAAGAGGTCGGGCCGCATGGTGATGCACGCGCCCACCAGCAGGCCGCCGGCGCTACCGCCGCGCAGCGCCACCTTGGCGGGGTGCGCCCAGCCGGTAGCGACGAGGTGCTCGACACTGGCAATGGTGTCGGTGAACGTGTTGCGCTTGTGGGCGAGCTTGCCCTGCAAGTACCACTCGCGGCCCAGCTCGCCACCGCCACGAGGGTGCACCAGCGCCCACACCGCGCCGCGATCCAGCAACGAGAGTCGCGCCACGCTGAACCACGGTGGCATCGACGATTCGTAGCTGCCGTAGCCGTACACGCACAGGGCGGCAGTGCCGTCGGCGGGCGTGCCCTTGCGGTAGACGATGTCGACCGGCACCTTCGTGCCATCGGGCGAGGTGGCCCACAGCCGCTCGCTTGCGTAGGCCTGCAGATCGACGGCCGGCACGGGTGTCTGCTTCAGCACAGCTCGCTCGCCGCTGCGCACATCCTCCTCGTAGACGGTGACCGGGCGAGTGAGCGACTGCACGACGTACCGGACTGTTGCCGCCCGCCACTCGGGGTTCGCATCGAGCTCCAGGTCGTGGGGTTCGTCGGCGCCGTGCACGGTGCGCTCGGTGCCATCGCGGAAGAGCACGCGGATGCGTGGCTGCGCGTCGGCCCACTCGTGCAGCACCAGGTGTTCGGCGAACGCCTCCACGGAGGTGATGCGCCGGCCGGGTACGTGCGGCACCAGTTCGGTCCACTCGCCGGGCCGGTCGATCGGGGCGGTCATCACCCGGAAGTCGGTGGCGGCCTCGTTGGTGAGCACCACCCACTTGTCGCCCCAGTGGTCGAGGCCGTACTCCACGTCGGCAACGCGTGCCCGCACCATCGTTGCGTCGACCGTGGGGTTGGTGGCGGGGATGAGGTGCACTTCCGAGCTGAGCTTGCTCGCGGTCTCGATGACCACCCACTCGCCGCTGCGACTGAGATCGACGTACACGTAGAAGCGCTCGTCGAGCTCCTCGAACACCATGGTGTCGGCAGCCTGGTCGCTGCCCAGCGCGTGCCGCCACACTCGGTACGGGCGCATCTGCTCGTCGGCGGTGACGTAGAACAGGCTGGTGCCGTCGGCAGACCAGGCGGTGCCACCCCACGTGGTGCCGGTGAGGTGCTCGGCGCGGTCGGTGCCGGTGGCCAAGTCACGCAGGTGCATCGTGTACTGCTCGCTGCCGTCGGTGTCGCTGCTCCACGCCAGCACCGTGTGCTGCGGGTTGACATCGAAGGCGTTGACCGAGAAGTACTCGTGCCCGGCCGCCTCTGCGTTCTCGTCGAGCAGCACGTGCTCGGTGGCCCGGTCGGCGCTGCGGCCACGGCAGTGGATGGCGTAGCTGGCGCCTTCCTCGGTGCGGGTGACGTACCACCAGTCGTCCTTGCGCACGGGAGCCGAAAGATCGGTCTCCTGCACGCGAGCCTTGATCTCGCTGAACAGCGTGTCGATCAGGTCGCCATGGTCGGCGAACCAGGCATCGGAGTACTCGTTCTCCGCCTTGAGGTACTCCACCGTGTCGGGGTCGTCGCGATCTCGCAACCACGCCCACGGGTCGCTGGCCGGCCCCGTTGGTCGCTGCCACACATGGTCCACTTGCTTTGCGATCGGAGCCTGCACGGGCGGCATGGTAACCGTGCAGGCACGGGCACGACACAGCACGCTCGTCGCCGCGCCGGTAGCGTCGAACGCCATGCGGGTGTGGATCGACCAAGACCTGTGCACCGGCGACGGGTTGTGCATCGACCACTGCCCCGACGTGTTCGTGCAGCTGGAGGACGGCATTGCATACGTGGCGCAAGATGGTTGGCCGCTGAACGATCCGGGCGGTTCCAGCAGCCTGGCCGTTGTCGACCCGCGTGGCGAGCAGGGCGTGATCGACGCTGCGATCGCCTGCCCCGGCGAGTGCATCTTCATCGAGCTCGAGCGGGCCAGCGTGGCGTGACCGAACGGGCGATCGCCGCTCCTCACAGTTCGCTCACACCTGCGCATCACGATGCCGTGCATGGAGGAACGAGACGCAGTTGCCTGGTTGCATCGCCGAGCCGGCTTCGGCCTGCCGCCGGCCGAGTTGCGTGAGGCGGTCGCCCGTGGTTCGGTCGCCGAGCTGGATCGGCTGCTCGACCCAGCCGGGGTGGGTGGCGTGCCGGCGGTCGACCCGTGGGACGACGACCTGTTGCCGCTCGACCCGCAGGACAGAACGTCGAAGCTGTACGGCATCCACACGTGGTTGACCACCATGATCGGGTCCGATCGGCCGTTGGTCGATCGCGTCGCCTGGATGTGGCACGGGCACTTCGTCAGCGCTGGACAAGGTGCGCGTGGCGCGCCTGATGGTGATCCAGGCACGCCTCTTGCGCGGCCGGGCTCGGCGGCTTCCGCGACCTGTTGCGTGCGATCACGATCGACCCGGCGATGTTGGCGTACCTCGATCTGCGAGAGTCGACCGGGTCGCAGCCGAACGAGAACTTCTCTCGCGAGCTGCTGGAGCTGTTCACACTGGGCGAAGGCAACTACTCCGAGGCCGACGTGCAGGCCGGCGCACTGGCGCTCAGCGGGTGGACGCTCGTGAGAGGTGAGGGTTCGGCACGGTTCGTTGCCCGCCGCCACGACGACAGCCCGCAGCGCTACCTGGGTGTCGCTGGCGTGCACGATCTCGACACCGTGATCGATGCGGTGCTGGCACACGCCGCCTTGCCGGGGTTCATCGCCGCGGCGGTGGCGGGAGAGCTGCTGGGCAGCGACGACGAGACCGTCGTCGACCGGCTGTCGACGGTGTTCGTCGCGTCGGGTTTCGACGTGCGCTCGCTGGTGCGAGCCACGCTGGCGGAGGGCCTTGCAGGGCACAGTGCTCCACTGGTGCTGGGGCCCGTCCCGTGGTTCGCGACGGCCTGTCGGGTCACCGGCGCACGGCCGGCACCGAAGCAGTCGGTGCAGTTGCTGCGCGCCGCAGGGCAGGTGCCGATGCTGCCGCCCAACGTCGCCGGTTGGCCGGGTGGCACTGCGTGGTTCGGTGCCAGCAGCCTGGTGGCACGCGCGAACCTCGCTGCGCTGATCGCGGCGGCCGCTCCCGCCGGTGAGGTGCTGGCAGCCGCTCAGGGTGACGACAGCGCCGTGCTCGCCGACGTGCTCGGTCTGCCGATCGACGACTTCGCCGATGCGTCCCTCGCCGCTCTCGACGCCGCGCCCGCGGGGATCGATCGCCTCGCGGTCGCCCTGATCACTCCCGAGTTCATGATCGCATGAGGAGCCGACGATGACGAATGCACTCAATCGCCGCCAGTTCATCCAGCTGGGTACAGGGTCCGTGGTGGTGGTCGGCCTCGGTGGCTGCGATCGCCGCACGTCCAGTCGCGCCGTCAGCGAGGCCGTCCCCACGTCGACGGACGTTGTCGGCTCCACGGCCACCGCGCCCACGTTCGACGCAACCTCCCCGCCACCGACCGCGTCGGCGGCGCCGTTGCCAGTCGGCGCGGCGTTCGGGGGTCGTCGCCTCGTGGTCGTGCAGCTCAACGGCGGTAACGACCTGCTCAACACGCTGCCCCCGGCCGATGGGCGCTACCACGACCTGCGGCCGACGTTGGCGATTCCCGATGCCGACATCGTGGCGCTCGCCGGTGTCGACGATGCCGGGTTGCATCCCAGCCTCGCCGGTCTCGCCCGCTTCTGGGACGCCGGGCGGTTGGCCGTCATCCGCGGCATCGGCTTCGAGGTGCCCAACCGCTCTCACTTCGTGTCGATGGACAGGTGGTGGCGCGCCGACCAGCTGACTCGACCGGGTTGGCTGGGCAGGGTGCTCGACGAGCTGGCGGAGGAGCCGCCGCCGCTGTTCGCCACGGCGCTCGGGTCTGGGGCGCCGTTGTTGAACGGCCGGCTCGTGCAGCCGACGGTGATCACCAGCCCGGGTTCGTTTCAGTGGGTCGACATCCAGCCGGCTTGGCTGACAGCGATGGGCGATGGTGGCGACGACCTGGCCGGCATCGCGCGACACGCATTCCAGCGCACGGTGCAGGCCGTGACCGACTTCGCCGAGATCACCGGACGTGCCACCACCTCCGACGACCTGCCAACGCGTGAGGGTGGGGCCACCATCGCCGAAGGGCTCTCGGTGGCGGCGCAGCTGCTGGCCGCGGATGCAGGCACGCAGCTGGTGGTGGTGAGCGCGAGCGGGTTCGACACCCATGCCAACCAACTGCCCGAGCACGCTGCCCTGCTCGCCGATGTGGCTGCCGGGATCGACGCGTTCTTCGATTCGATCGAGGCGACCGGCCTGGCCGACGACGTGCTGCTGGTGGTGACCAGCGAGTTCGGTCGCCGAGCAGCGGAGAACGGCAGCGGCGGCTGCGATCACGGTGCCGGCGGCCTCTCGCTGGCCTTCGGGCACGGCGTGCGCGGCGGCATGTTCGGCGAGGTCGATCTGGCCGACCTGCTCGACGGCGATGTGCGCCCGACGGTGGCTCCGCAGGCATTACTCACCCGTTGCCTCGACTGGCTGGGAGTCGATGCCGGGCACATCCTGGGTGCCCGCGACGACAGCCTCGACCTACTGCTGGCATAACCCCTGGTCGGCCGAGATCGGCAGCTGATGTGGTTCTCGACCGACCAGACGCGCATGGTGAGCGGCGCCTCGGCGCGAAGGTCCCTACCGGTGAGTTGCATGGCGCGACTAGCCTGGCGCCGTGAAGCGAAGCAGCGTGAGCCACATGAACTGCTCGGTGGCACGCTCGCTCGACATCGTCGGCGAGTGGTGGACGCTGCTGATCGTGCGCAACATCATGTTCGGCCAACGTCGCTTTGAGGCCATCCAGGCAGACCTGGGCATCGCTCGCAACATCCTCAGCGATCGCCTCAACACGCTGGTCGCGCACGAGGTCGTCGAGCGCGTGAAGTACCAGGAGCATCCCGAGCGCTACGAGTACCACCTCACCGAGAAGGGTCGCGACCTGTACCCGGTGGTGGCGGCGCTGATGGCGTGGGGCGACAAGTGGGAGGCGCCCGACGGCCCGCCGTTGGTGATGCGGCACACCTGTGGCGAGCAGGTCGCGGCTCGGATGGTGTGCGCTGCCTGTGGCGAGCCCATCGAGTTCGGCGCGGTGCGCTCGAAGGCGGGGCCCGGCTTCCGGCCGGCGGTCGTCCAGCCGGGGAAGTGAGCCTCAACCAGTCCGTTGCATCACGCAACGTTGTGGCATAGTGTCGCGTCATGAGCGACAGCGAGTGGCACCCATCGGCCTGCATCCTGTGTGAGTGCAACTGCGGCATCGAGATCCGTCTCGGGGCCGACGGGCACACCTTCGAGCGCATCCGCGGCGACAAGGCCCACCCGGCCTCGCAGGGCTACACCTGCGAAAAGGCACTGCGCCTGAACCACTACCAGAACGGCGGCGACCGCTTGCTCTCACCGCTGCGCCGGCGGCCCGACGGCACGTTCGAGGAGATCGACTGGGAGACGGCGATTCGTGAGATCGCCGATCGATTCGCCGCCGTACGCGACGCACATGGCGGCGAGTCGATCTTCTACTACGGCGGCGGGGGCCAGGGGAACCACCTCGGCGGCGGGTACAGCGGCGCCACGCTGCGCGCGCTGGGCGCCAAGTACCGCGCCAACGCCTTGTCGCAGGAGAAGACCGGCGAGTTCTGGGTCAACGGCAAGATGTTCGGCGGCGGCGTGCGCGCGACTTCGAGCATTGCGAGGTGGCACTGTTCGTGGGCAAGAACCCATGGCAGAGCCACGGCTTTCCGCGTGCCCGCACCACGTTGAAGGAGATCGCCAACGACCCGAGCCGAGCGATCATCGTCATCGATCCGCGGCGCAGCGAGACCGCCGAGCTGGCTGCGGCCGGGGGAGGTTTCCACCTGCAGGTGAAGCCGGGCACCGACGCGTTCTGCTTGTCGGCGATGGTGGCCGTGATCGTGCAGGAAGGGTTGGTGCATGCCGAGTGGGTGAGCGACCACGTCGCCGGCTGGGAGGCCGTTGTGGGCGAGTTCGCATCGCTTCCGGTTGCCGAGTACGCGGCGCGTTGCGGGGTGGACGAAACGTTGTTGCGCTCTGCCGTGCGCCGGCTGGCCGCAGCCGAGAGCGTGGCCGTGTTCGAAGACCTGGGTGTGCAGATGAACCGCCACAGCACGATGAACAGCTGGCTGGAGAAGCTGCTGTGGGTGCTCACCGGCAACTTCGCCAAGCCGGGTTCGCAGTACATGCCGTCGTCGCTGGTGTCGCTGATCCGTAGCGACGGCCCCAACGCGCAGAGCAAGGTGTCGCCGGTCGTGGGGGCCAAGATCATCAGCGGGCTGGTGCCGTGCAATGCGATTCCCGACGAGATCCTCACCGAGCACCCGGCCCGCTACCGGGCGATGCTGGTGGAGAGCGGCAACCCGCTGCACTCGCTGGCCGACACGCCTCGCATGCGTGAGGCGTTGCAGGCGCTCGACCTGCTGGTGGTGATCGATGTCGCGCTCACCGAGACGGCGCGTGAGGCGCACTACGTGCTGCCGGCACAGAGTCAGTTCGAGAAGTGGGAAGCCACCTTCTTCAACTTCGACTTCCCGCACAACGTGTTCCACCTGCGCCGGCCGGTTGTGGCCCCGCCGTCCGGGCCGCTGCCCGAACCCGAGATCCATGCTCGGTTGGTGGAGGCGCTGGGCGTCATCACCGACGACGACCTGGCGCCGTTGCGAGCGGCTGCTGCGCAGGGTCGCGAGGCCTTCGCCGCCGCATTCTTCGAAGCCACCGCCGCCAACCCGCAACTGGGCGCGGTGGCGCCGGTGGTGCTGTATCGCACGCTCGGGCCCACGTTGCCCGACGGCGCCGCGTCGGCCGCGCTGCTGTGGGGCGCGGCACATCGCTGCGCGATGGGCTTCGAGGCGTCGGTTCGCCGTGCCGGGTTCACCGGTGAAGGCCTGGCGTTGGGTGAGTCGTTGTTCGAGGGCATCCTCGCCGGCCACCACGGTGTGTCGTTCACGCTCGACGAGTGGGTCGACGTGCCGGCGCGCGTTCGCACCGACGACGGTCGCATCCACGTGCACATCGCGGAGATGGTCGACGAGCTGCGCGGGCTCGAGGCCGAGTCGCCGCTCGCGTCGGCCGAGTGGCCGCTGCTCCTCAGCGCTGGCGAGCGGCGTTCGTTCACCGCCAACACCATCATCCGCGACGCATCGTGGCGCAAGCGCGATGCGCACGGTGCGTTGCGTGTCAGCGTCGCCGATGCCGATGCGGCCGTCGGGCCTGGTCGATGGTGGGATGGCGCTGCTCAGCACGCCGCGGGGGAGCGCGCAGGTGGCCGTCGAGGTGAGCGAGATGATGCAGCCCGGGCACGTCTCGCTGCCCAACGGCATGGGGCTCGACGAAGGGGGCGTGCGCGTGGGCGTGGCACCCAACGACCTCACCAGCGGCGCCGATCGCGATTGGATCGCTGGCACGCCGTGGCACAAGAGCGTGCCGGCTCGCCTCACCGCCGTCGGCTGAGCCGTTGTTGGCGGCCGTTGCCGCATGGAGTGGGCAACCCGCCGGGGAATTGTTACTATGGCCGTAGTGCAAATCCCTCTGTGCCGCAGTCTGGCTGATCGGAACACACCATGACCTCGTTCGACCTCGATCTCAGCAAGTACAACCTCGGCTGGAGCGACACCGGCGTCGAATACGCGTTCACCCCCGCCAAGGGTCTCAACGACGGCGTCGTCGACCAGATCAGCTGGTGGAAGGGCGAGCCGCAGTGGATGAGCGATCTGCGCCGCCGCAGCCTGCGCCTGTTCGACCGCAAGCCGATGGCCGAGTGGTTCGCGGTGAACATGCCCGACATCGACTTCCAGGACATCTACTACTACCTGCGCCCGGCCACCGACCAGGTGAGCGAGTGGGACGACCTGCCCGAGCAGATGAAGGCCACCTACGAGAAGCTGGGCATCCCCGAGGCAGAGCGCAAGTACCTCGCCGGCGTGACGGCCCAGTACGAGTCGGAAGTCGTGTTCCACCGCAACCGCGAGGACCTCGAGAAGCAGGGCATCTTGTTCTGCGACATGGACACCGCGCTGCGCGAGTACCCCGAGCTGGTGAAGCAGTACTTCGGCGCCATCATCCCTCCCGGCGACAACAAGTTCTCGGCCCTCAACACGGCCGTGTGGTCGGGCGGGTCGTTCGTGTACGTGCCCCCGGGCGTGAACTGCGAGATGCCGCTGCAGGCCTACTTCCGCATCAACAGCGAGAACGCCGGCCAGTTCGAGCGCACGCTGATCATCGCCGACGAAGGCAGCCAGGTGCACTACATCGAAGGTTGCTCGGCGCCGGTGTACACCAACGATTCACTGCACTCGGCCGTGGTCGAGATCGTGGTCAAGCCGTCGGCCCGCGTCACGTACACCACCATCCAGAACTGGTCGCCCAACGTCTACAACCTGGTCACCAAGCGTGCGCGGGTGGAAGCCGAGGGCCACATGGAGTGGATCGACGGCAACATCGGCAGCAAGCTCACGATGAAGTACCCCAGCGTGTACCTGGTCGGCCCGAAGGCCACCGGCGAGGTGCTGTCGGTTGCCTACGCGGGCGCCGGCCAGCACCAGGACGCGGGCGCCAAGATGGTGCACGCAGCCCCCGAGACCACTTCCAAGATCGTGTCGAAGAGCATCTCCAAGGACGGTGGCATCACCACCTACCGCGGCCTGGTGCGCGTGGAGGAAGGCGCCTACGGCTGCAAGAGCCATGTGCAGTGCGACGCGCTCATCCTCGACGAGGACAGCGAGAGCCGCACCTTCCCGTACATGGAAGTGGGCGAGCGCGATGCGCAGGTGGGCCACGAGGCCACGGTCTCCAAGATCGCCGACGAGCAGCTGTTCTACCTGATGTCACGTGGCCTCTCCCAGGAGCAGGCGATGGGCATGGTGGTCAACGGGTTCATCGAGCCCATCACCCGCACGCTGCCGATGGAGTACGCGGTCGAGTGGAGCCGCCTCATCGAACTGCAGATGGAAGGCAGCGTCGGCTGACCCGGCCCGCGTCCGGGTGCAGTCGCCGGGTCCGGTGTTCCGGGGCTCCCCAGAACGCTCCGTAGGCTTCTGGGGCTCCCCGGTTCGGCCCCGAGGGGCCGGTTCGTTGCGCCGTCGGTCGCCGGGCGTGCAGGCGCCTGCCACACTCGCAGGGTGGAGCAGACGCAGGAGTACGACTCGAAGCTGGTGACGTTGCTGGAGGCGTTGTGGGGCGACGGCTACCTGTCGCCGGGCGGCAATGCCGAGACGGCACTGGTGCTGGCCGGCCTCGACGTGCGTGGCCTGCGCGTGCTCGACATCGGCTGTGGCACCGGTGGGTGTGCGTTGTACATCGCGTCCGGGTTGGAGCCGGCCGAGGTGGTCGGCATCGATGTGGAGCCGGAGGTGGTGGAGAAGGCGTCGGCGGCCGCCGAGCGAGCGGGCCATGCCGGCCGGCTCTCGTTCGTGGCCGTCGAGCCGGGGCCGCTGCCGTTCGCCGACAGTCGTTTCGATGTCGTGTTCAGCAAGGACGCGATCGTGCACATCCCCGACAAGCACACGCTCGCGCAGGAGATCTTTCGCGTACTGGCTCCGGGCGGAGTGTTCGCGGCCAGCGACTGGATGGCCGGCAGTGATGGCCTGCGGTCGGCGGCGATGCAGCACTACGAGCAGGTCGAGGGCCTCGGTTTCGGCCTGGCCTCACCCGACCGCTACTTCGCCGCGCTACGAGCAGCCGGGTTCGAGCGAATCTCGTATCGCGATCGCACTCACTGGCTACGCGAGCGCACACATCGCGAACTGGTGCAGCTCGCTGGCCCGTTGCGCCCCAGCCTGGAGGCATCGGTCGGCAAGGAGTTCCTCGACCACGAAGTGCAGGTGTGGCAGGCGCTGTGCGCCGTGCTCGACACCGCCGAGTTGGGCGCCGGCCACTGGCGTGCCCGCAAGAGCGCCACCTCGTAGCCGGGTGATCAGCACTCGACGAAGTTGACGGGCACTGGTGTGCCGGGCTTGCTGCCGAGGAAGGTGATGGCCAGGCCGCCGCGAGCGGTTTCCTTGTACTTGTCGTTCATGTCGCGGCCGGTGTCGCGCATGGTGGCGATGGCCTGATCGAGCGACACCAGGTGCGTGCCATCGCCGTGCAGCGCCAGCCGGGCGGCGTTGATCGCCTTCATCGACGCCATTGCGTTGCGCTCGATGCACGGCACCTGCACCAGGCCGCCGATCGGGTCGCACGTCAAGCCCAGGTTGTGCTCGAGCGCGATCTCGGCGGCGTTCTCCACCTGCTCGGGCGTGCCGCCCATCACCTCCGCGAGGCCGGCGGCGGCCATTGCGCACGCGGACCCGACCTCACCCTGACAGCCGACTTCGGCGCCGGAGATCGACGCGTTCATCTTGAACAGCGAACCCACGGCACCGGCAGTGAGCAGGAACTCGACGATGCCGTCGTCGTTGGCGCCGGGTACGAACTGTGCGTAGTAGTGCAGCACGGCCGGAACGATGCCTGCGGCGCCGTTGGTCGGCGCGGTGACCACCCGCCCGCCGGCCGCGTTCTCCTCGTTCACCGCCAGCGCGTACAGGTTCACCCAATCCAGCGTGGCGAGCGGGTCGATGTTGGCGCCGGGGGTCTGCAGCGTGCGGTACAGCGCCGCCGCCCGCCGCTGCACGTGCAGCCCGCCGGGCAGCTCACCCTCACTGCGGCAGCCGCGCTGCACGCAGTCGCGCATCGCCTGCCAGATCGCGAGCAGCTGCTCGCGAACCTCTCCGTCGCTGCGGTGCCGGCGCTCGTTCGCCAACATCAACTCGCTGATCGAGAGGCCGCTCGCGGCGCACATGGCCAGCAGCTCGTCGGCCGACCGATAGGGGTAGGGGATGGCGGCCGCGGTCTGGTCGCCCTGCGCATCGATGGGCCTGTCGAGCTCGTCGTCGTCGACGACGAAGCCGCCGCCGATGGAGTAGTAGCGGTGCCGATCGAGCAGTGCGCCGGCACCGTCGAAGGCCTCGAACTCCATCCCGTTGGGGTGCCCCGGCAACGACTGCTCGGCATGCGCGACCAGATCGGTGTCGACGTGGAACGGTACGACCACACGGTCGAGCAGGCGGATGGTGCCACTGCCGGCGACCTCGGCCAACAGCGCCGGCACCTGGTCGGGATCAACCGTGTGCGGCTCGGCCCCACCGAGGCCGAGCAGCACTGCCGAGACGGTGCCGTGTCCCACACCGGTTGCCGCCAACGACCCGTACAGGTGCACGCGAACCCTGCCCACCCGAGCGAGATTGCCGGCGTGGTCGAGGCGCTGGAGGAACAGGCGAGCGGCGCGCATGGGGCCCACCGTGTGCGAGCTGGACGGGCCGATGCCGATCCGGAACAGGTCGAACACGCTGACCGTCATCGTGTTCCACCTGCACCCGTGAGCCGGGCGGCGCGCGATCGTTGCATCGGGTGCATGGCCTGATCCTGCCAGACCGCCGCCTCGGTGCCGACGAGGCGGCGGTCGAGCGCGGCGGCCAGGCGAGCCGTCAGGCGAAGTAGTCGCCGTTCGAGTCGACGTCGAGCTCGATCAGGTCGGGGAGCTCGTCGACGAAGAGCTCCTCCACGAAGGGCTCCTCCACGAAGGGCTCCTCCACCTGCACGGGCTCGAACGCCTGCGGTTCATCCACGACGATGGCGAACTGCTCGGGCAGTGCCTCGCGCAGCAACGTGGACTGCGCACCGAGCGCATCCGCGTCGGTGATGGGAGCGCCGATCGACAGGTCCTGATCTGGTGTCGCCTCCATCGACGTGTCGGGAGCCGGCACAGGGGTCGGCGAGGCCGGGTACTCGTTGGCGTCGTAGCGGTTGGTGCCCCCGCGATTCTCCGTCCTGTCGTCGACTCCGTCGCCGTCGTGGTCGTACTGCTGCCAACTGTTGGAAGCACTGGTGGGGTCGAGCCCGTGCATCTTCTCGAAGCCGTCGTCCAGGCCATCGCCGTCGGAGTCGCGCCGGGTCGGGTCGGTGCCGATCCGCAGCTCGTCACCGTTCAGCAAGCCGTCGCCGTCGAGATCGAACACACGCGAGGTGCGGCTGTTGGCGTCCAGCGGGTCGAGCCCGGCCTTCACCTCCATGCCGTCGTCGAGCCCATCGCCGTCGCTGTCTGCGTTGTCGATGGCGGTCCCGCGGCGTTGCTCGTCCCTGTCGGACAAGCCGTCGCCGTCGAGGTCGTAGTGATGCAACCTCTCAGCCTCTGTCGTCTTCGCGAGCGGGTCGGTACCGGCGAACACCTCGCTGTTGTCCGAGTACCCGTCGCCGTCGGTGTCGCTGCGCTTGGGGTTCGTGCCCAGCTTGCGCTCCTCCCTGTCGGACAGCCCGTCGCCGTCGGTGTCCTTCCGCTTCGGGTTCGTGCCCGCGCTCAGCTCGGCGCCATCGCTGATGCCGTCGCGGTCGGTGTCCTTCCTGTTCGGGTTCGTGCCCACCTGATGTTCCTCCAGGTCGTGCACCCCGTCGCCGTCGCTGTCCCACTGCGTCGGGTCGCTGCCGAACTCCAGCTCTTCACCGTCGTCGAGACCGTCGTCGTCGGTGTCGCCGTCGTGCGGGTCGGTGCCCAACCGACGCTCCTTCGCGTCGGTGATCCCGTCGTGGTCGCTGTCCTTGCTCTTGTTGCTGGCCTTCGCGCTCTGTTGTGCCATGACGAACCTTGGCTCCTTCGCAGTAGGGGTGTGCCGACGTGGCCGGCCCGTCGATGATCACGAACCCGCTGTCATCTGCGCCCCGGGAGGATTCCCGGTACTGCTCGGTCGAGGTCGTGACTTGTTTCACCCGACGTGACGTTCGCCACGCGGCGCCGACACGTTGCGAGACGGCCGGTGACCTCGAACGTTCGGCGTCGCCCGCCTACAGTTGGCGCCATGCCGATGCGTCAGGAGTGCAGGAACTTCGAGAGTCGTACGTATCCCAACGGTGAGACCGTGCGGAAGTGCAACCTCGATCTCGCACCGGAGGCACCGTGGCGCTGCCCGGCCGATTGCGGCAAGTTCGAGCCGCGCATGGATGCGGGCTGGACGTACGGGTCGATGGTGTCGCCGAAGACGCCGCAGGAGCCGCCCGGCCTCGACGACGGCACGGCTGCCGCACTGCTGGACGAGGCGGAGGACTTCCTCAACTCGGTGGGCCCGCAGGTGATGGCGGAGGTGCAGGCGGAGCGCGCTCACGAGCTCGCGCAGGGCCGGCCGGCGTGGAAGCGCCTCTTCCGTCGCCCCAAGCGCTGATCGCGCCTCGATTGCCGGCGGTGCTGCTGGTACTGGCGTGGGGATTAGTACTACCTGCGTAGTAGAATTTCCGCCGTGCCAGCGTTCCTTTCAGATGCCATCGACGTGGATGCACCCGATCAGGCGCTGCGTCTCGCCGCCGCCGAACGGGCGGCTGCCATGGCGGTTCCCTCACCCGAGTCGGAGGTGTGGCGCTACAGCCGCATCGCCGAGCTCGACCTCGCCACCTACACCCCGGCGGCGGTGCGCACCACCGTCACCGGCGCGGATCAGGTGCCGGCCGCCGATGCTGCGCTGGTTGCCCAACTGGTCGCCGGAATGGCCGTGCACGACGTGTTCGACGAGCTGAACGCCGCCTATCACCGCACCGTCGCCATCTGTGTGCCGGCCGGCAAGGTGCTCGCCGAGCCGATCGTGGTCACGCATCACATCGACGGTGGCAGCGCTGGGTCGGGCGCGCCGGCGTTCTACCCGCGCCTCGTCATCCACGCCGGCGCCGACAGCGAGTTCACCGTCGTCGAGCGCTTCGAGAGCGCCGACGACACGCGGGCGCTGGTGGTGCCCCGCCTGGTGGTACACGCGTCGCAGGCGGCCCGGGTCTCGTACCTGGGCATCAACCTGTTGGGCACCAAGGTCTGGCAGCTCGGCCACCAGCAGGCCACCGGCGAGCGCGACAGCACCACGCTGCTCGCCACCGTGGCCCTCGGCGGCGACTACGCCCGAGTGCGCACCGACGCACGCGTGGTGGGCCAGGGCGCCACCACCAAGCAGGTGGCGCTCTACTACGCCGATGGCGACCAGATGCACGACTTCCGCACCCTGCAGGATCACATCGCGGACAAGACGTACAGCGACCTGCTGTTCAAGGGCGCCGTGCAGGGCACTGCGAAGAGCGTGTACACCGGCCTCATCCGCATCCGCGAAGACGCCAGAGGTTCGGTCGCGTACCAGACCAACCGCAACCTCACGCTCAGCGAAGGTGCCTGGGCCGAGAGCGTGCCCAACCTCGACATCAAGACCAACGACGTGAAGTGCAGCCACGCCAGCACCGTCGGCCCCATCGACGAAGAGCAGCGCTTCTACCTCGAGAGCCGCGGCATCCCGCCGCAGGTGGCCGAGCGGCTGGTCGTGCTGGGGTTCTTCGACGACGTGCTCAGCCTGCTACCCGTGTCGTTGCAGGGCCACGGCGATCTCCGCGCCGACCTGCGTGCACGCGTGGCGACCAAACTGCAGGCGGCAATGGCATGAGCTCGGCCCCGATCACACCCACCGTGGTCTGCGCCTTCACCGATCTGGCACCCAACAGCGCGACTCGCTTCGTGGTGAACGGCACCCCGGTCGCAGTTGTTCGCATCGGTGACGACCTCTACGCCATCGGCGACACGTGCAGCCACGCCGACATCTCGCTGAGCGAAGGCGAAGTGCTCTGCAAGGAGAAGGAGATCGAGTGCTGGAAGCACGGCAGCTCGTTCAGCCTCGAAACTGGCGAGCCGCAAACGCTGCCCGCCACTCGACCGGTGCCGGTGTTCGTGGCGCGTGTGGTTGCCGGCAACGTGGAGATCGACGTGGAGGTCGCAGCATGAGCACCCTCGAGATCAAGGGCCTGGTCGCATCCGTGGCCGGCAAGCAGATCCTCAACGGCATCGACCTGGTGGTGCGCTCCGGCGAGGTGCACGCGGTGATGGGTCCCAACGGCGCCGGCAAGAGCACGCTCAGCGCCGTCATCATGGGCAAGCCCGGCTACGAGGTGCACGCGGGCGAAGTGCTGCTCGACGGCGTCGACCTGCTGGCACTGCCTGCCTGGCAGCGAGCGCAAGCCGGCCTGCACCTGGTGATGCAGTACCCCACCGAAGTGCCGGGTGTGGGTCTCAACGACATGCTCACCGAGGCGTTCAAGGCTCGCGGTCGCAACACCGACACGCTCGCGCAGGAGGTGGCTGCCGAAGCAGAGCGCATCAACTTCCCGGTGGCGTTGCTCGATCGATCGCTCAACGTCGACCTGTCGGGTGGTGAGAAGAAGCGCAACGAAACCCTGCAGTTGGCGCTGCTGGCGCCGAAGTTCGCCATCCTCGACGAGCTCGACAGCGGGCTCGACATCGATGCGCTGCGCGACTGTGCCCGTCGGGTGGAGGATGCCACCAACGAGAACCAGCTGGGCGTGCTGGCCATCACGCACTACAACCGCCTGTTGGAAGAGCTGCACCCCGATCACGTGCACATCCTGGTGAAGGGGCGCATCGTCGCCAGTGGCGGCCCTGAGCTGGCCGATCAGCTGGAGGCCGACGGCTACGAAGCGTTCACCGGCGGCGAGCCGGAGGGGGCAGTGCAGGCGGCGCGGCCGAGCAGCCTCGACGAGCTGTTCGCACTCTGACAACGGCACCCGGCCGGGCACAGGTCCCCGTTGGGTGGGTCGTGGTGGGCGAGACACCGCTCACCGGCTCGGGGTGGGGGTTCGAGCCGGTGAGCGGGTTGGTGCGCCAGTGGCGTCACATCGCTCGCAGACGGGCGATGCGCTCCTCCGTCGCAGGATGGGTGCTGAACAGGCGGGCCATGCCGGCGTTGCGGCCGCCGCGGAGCTCGCTGAGCGGGTTGTGGATGTAGGCCTGCGCCTGGGCCGGAGCGATCGCCATCGGCCGGGTGGCCGCCAGCGTCTCGATGCGACCCAGCGCATCGGCCAACGCGTTGCCATCGCCCAGCAACGCTGCCGCGCCACGGTCGGCCTCGAACTCGCGCGACCGGCTGACTGCCATCTGGATGAGCGAGGCGGCGATGGGCGCCAACAGCGACATCATCAGCATCGCGATGGGGTTGGGCCGGTCGTCGTCGTTGTTGCTGCCACCGAACATGCTGGCGAACATCGCCATCTGCGCGATGTAGCTGATGGCCGTCGCGATGGCCGCGGCAACCGACCCGATCAGGATGTCGCGATGCTTCACGTGCATCAGTTCGTGGGCCATCACCCCTTCGATCTCGTGGCGCGGCATCGAGCGCAGCAAGCCGCTGGTGGCGCACACGACGGCGTTGTTCGGCCCACGGCCGGTGGCGAAGGCGTTGGGCTGATCGCTCGGTGAGATGGCCACACGCGGCATCGGCAAGTTGGCGCGCTGCGCGAGGGAGGCGACCATGTCGTAGAACTCGGGGGAGTCCTCGCGCTGGATCACCTTGGCCTTCGCCGACTTCAGCGCCAGCTTGTCACTGAACCAGTACGAGCCGCCCACCATCACGAACGCGATGACCAGCCCGATGGTGAGCGAAGCGCTGCTGCCCCCGCCGACGATGCCGGCAACGGCCACGATGAGGCCGCCCATTCCTGCCAGCAGCGCCGTGGTCTTCATGGTGTTCTTGAACAATTTCAGGTCCTTTCGTCGATGAGTCGTGTCCGATGAGTCGTGTCAGATGAGCCGTGTCAGAAGTCGAAGATCTCGCCGAGGAACGACGACTTCTTCTTCCGTGGGTACTGGCCGCCACGCGGGTCGTGGTACTTCGAGTGGTACTTGCTGTTGCTCTGCGGGCGTTGCGGGCTGGGCCGGTCCTGGTCGGCGGGCCCGCCCCGGACGTCGGCGTCCGCGGGAGCGATGCGGCCGCTGGCGGGAGCCGGCGAGGTGGCCGCCGTCGCGTTGCGCTCGATGATCTTGTCCAGCTCGCCGCGGTCCAGCCAGACGCCGCGGCACGATGGGCAGTAGTCGATCTCGATACCGGAACGGTCGGCCATGACCAGCACGGCGTCTGAGCAGGTGGGGCACTTCATGATGCGCTCTCCTTCGGGTTGGGGTGCGTGGAGCGGGTCGCTCGGCGGCGAACGAAGCCCTTGCGGGCCTCCTCCACCCACAGCACGCTGCTGGCCACAGCGATGCACGCGAGCCACTGCGTGGCTCCGATCGAGGTGGTGTCGAACAGGCGCTGCATGAGGCCGACATGGGTGACGCCCACCTGCAGCAGCACGACTGCGGCCAGCGAGCCCCACAGCCAGCGGTTGCTCAGGGTGTCGCGGTGGAACACGGACCGTGTGTCGTGGCGGGCGTTGAGGATGTTGAAGAACTGGAACAGCACGAAGGTGTTGAAGGCCATCGTGCCCGCCACGGAGGCAGTGCCGGCGCGAACCGCATCGCCAGGGGCCCACTCCAACATCGCCAGCGTGCCGATGGCCATCACCGCTGCACTGGTGGCCACGGCTGTCCAGCGGCTACGGGTGAGGATCTGTTCGTGCCGCGGTCGCGGCCGGCGCTGCATGGTGTCGCTGTCGGCACGATCGACGCCCAGCGCCATCGCCGGAGGGCCATCCATGATGATGTTCACCCACAGGATGGCGATGGCCGTGAACGGCTTGCCGCTGGCGATACCGAAGGCCGAGGCCAGCAGGAACAGCAGTGCGAACCCGAGGGTGGTGCTGAGCTGGAAGCGCACGAACTTGACGATGTTGGCGTAGATCGCGCGCCCTTCGCGAACGGCCTTGACGATGGTGGCGAAGTTGTCGTCGGTGAGCACCATGTCGGCCGCCTCCTTGGAGACCTCGGTGCCGGTGATGCCCATGGCGATGCCGATGTCGGCCTGCTTGAGCGCCGGCGCGTCGTTGACGCCGTCGCCGGTCATCGCCACCACGTTGCCGCGCTGCTGCAGCGCAGCGATCAGCCGCATCTTGTGCTCCGGCGCCACGCGTGCGAACACGGTGATGTCGTCGATGCGCTTGGCCAGCTCGCTGTCGTCCATCCGGTCGAGATCGGCACCGGTGATGGCTTCGCCGGTGAGACCCAGCTCATGGCCGATCGCCGCGGCGGTGGCGGCATGGTCGCCGGTGATCATCTTCACGGCGATGCCGGCTCGATGGGCCTCGGCGATCGCCTGCCGCGCCTCCGGGCGCGGCGGGTCGACGATGCCGGCCAACGCCACCAGCGTCAGCCCGTCGACCAGGTCGACCGGGTTCGCCTCGCTGGCCTCGAACTCTGCCCACGCATCGCTGTCGAAGTCGCGTTGGGCAACCGCCAGCACGCGCAGGCCCTGCGCCGCCAACCGTTCGTTGTGCGCCACCACCTCGTCACGGTGCACTGCCACCGGTGCGAGCGCACCTTCGTGATCGATGACCGTGCTCGCACGGGCGAGCAGCACGTCGGGTGCCCCTTTCACCACCAGGCGAACGATGCGCTCGCCGCTGCCGGTGACCATCTCGTGGGCCGTCGCCATGTACTTGTTCGCCGAGTCGAAGGGCACGTCGGCGAGCCGTGGATGGCGGGCCCGCAAGTCGGCCACGTCGATGCCGGCCTTGGTGGCGAGCACCACGAGTGCGCCTTCGGTGGGGTCGCCCACCAGTGACCACACGCCCTCGTCGCGGCGCACCTCGGCGTCGTTGCACAACGTCATCGCGATGACAGCGGTGTCGAGAGCAACCGGATCGTCACCGACGACGTGTTCGATGGCCCCGACCGGCTCGTAGCCGCTGCCGGTCACGCGGTGGCCGCGCAGCTGAGAGACCAACTCGACCGCCGTCATCTCGTTGAGGGTGAGCGTGCCCGTCTTGTCGCTGCAGATCACGCTCGTGCAACCGAGCGTCTCCACCGATGCCAACCGCTTCACGATCGCGTTGCGCTTGGCCATCTTCCCCACCCCGAGGGCCAGCGTCACCACGGTGACGGCAGGGAGGCCTTCGGGGATCGCTGCGACCGCCAGGGCAACTGCGGTCAGCATCAGGTCGGAGGCTGCTTCGCCACGAGCCAGACCGATCGCGAACACGGCTGCCACGATCACGCCGGCCAGCTTGGCGAGGCTGTGTGCCAGGCGATCGAGCTGCACCTGCAGCGGTGTCCGTTCCGTCTCGGTGCTGCGCAACAGACCCGCGATGCGCCCGATCTCGGTGTTCATGCCGGTTGCCGTGACCACCATCTCGGCTCGGCCGCGGGTGACCGTGGTGTTCATGAAGGCCATGCAGCGCCGATCGCCCAGCGCCACATCGGAGTCGTCGATGGCCTCGATGTGCTTGCCGGCCGGCTGGCTCTCGCCGGTGAGCGCCGCTTCTTCGATCTCCACGTTGCTGGCCGTGAGCAGTCGGCCGTCGGCGGGTACACGATCACCGGCCTCCACCAGCACGATGTCGCCCGGCACCAGCTCGGCGGTGGTGACGTAACCCAACTGGCCGTCGCGACGTACACGAGCGTGCGACACGAGCAGGCTGCGCAACGCGTCGAGCGAGCGTTCGGCGCGGTTCTCCTGCACGAAGCCGATGACCGCGTTGAACACGACGACGATGAGCACCACCAATGGGGTCTTCAGCTCACCTGAGACCACGAACGCCACCACTGCGGCAGCGATGAGGATCAGGATCAGGAGGTCGGTGAACTGCGCAGCGAGCCGCCGCCACGCGGGTACTCGCGGGGCGGCGTCGAGCTCGTTGGCGCCGAACCTGTGCTGCCGATCCGCGGCGTCGGCAGCGGACAGCCCGCGTTCTTGCTGCACACCCAGCAGCGCTTGCGCCTGTTGCGCATCGAGGCGGTGGGCGGGCGCGGGAGCGCTGCGGCCGGGTGGCGCAGGAACAGTGAGCATGGGGAATCTCCTTCGGACACACGTCGAATGACTGGACCGAAGGTCTTTCCCAACCCGTGAGGGCCACCGTTGCCGGGCGAACGCCGTGATGACGACAACGATGTGGAGGGATACTCCCCTTCGCCAGGCATGGTAGGGGAGCGGGGGCACACCGGCAACGCGGCACGCCGATGTTTTGAAAGGAAGCACTTCGGATATGGCCGTCTGCCTCCCATGGGTCGGGCCGAGACCACCTCCCCGACATGGCCATCTCGTGGAACAAGGTCACGTTGCGGCTCACCACTCAGCGCACCGGCCACACGATCACCGAGCTCGACCGGCGGCTGGCAGCACGGGTGGATACGCTCGCGGCGCAATGAGCGAGCAACTGCACCCCAATGTCGTCCGCGTCGTTGAAGCCGCCGCCGAGCGTGGCCTCGCGATCGAGCCGCGCAGCTTCCCCGATGGCACGAAGACGGCGGCCGATGCCGCCGCCGCGATCGGTGTGCAGCTGGGCCAGATCGTGAAGAGCCTGATCTTCGCCGTCGACGGCCGGGTCGTGTTGGCCTACGTGAGCGGTGCCAACCAGCTCGACGAGCGGAAGCTGGCGGCAGCGGCCGGAGGTGCCAAGTGCGCCCGCATCGATGCCGACGCGGTGCGCGTGGCCACGGGCTTCCCCATCGGTGGCGTTCCACCGTTCGGCCACCTCACACATCTCGACGTGTTCATCGACCCCGACCTGTTGCAGTACGACGAAGTGTGGGCCGCGGCCGGCACCTGGACACACGTGTTCGGCATCGAGCCGCACAAGCTGCTGGAGGCGAGCGAGGGCTTGGTCACCGACCTCAAGCGGTCGTGAGCCGGTGGGCCTCGCGGCTACGTTGGCGACGATGAGCGCCGACAAGGTGACGGGGCCCGCGTCGTACTTCCCGTCGATCGAGAAGAAGTACGGCCAGCCGATCTCGCACTGGAAGTCGCTGCTCGCCGCCATGCCCGGGGCGAAACACTCCGAGATGGTCGCGATGCTGAAGTCCGACCATGCGATGGGGCACGGCCACGCCACTGCGATCGTGGCCCACTATCGAGCGGAGCACGGTCTCTGACCGGACGAACAGGCCGACGATCGGACCGCGCCGCCACCCAGAATCAAGACGATCATCATCAACGCTTCCGGGTCGTCAGACGAGTTCCGCGAGACGGGCTGCGGCCATGCCGCACAGCAGTTCCGCGTCGACCTCCCAGTCGAGCGGCACCTTGAACGTCCGCTTGTTCACCTCGTAGCCGGCCAACGCCTCGGCGAACGTGGCGAGCACGTCGCCACTGAACGGGTTCAGCAGCAGGTGGTTCTTCGCAGCCGAGAGCCCGATGACGTACTTGCCGTCGATGCGCAGCATCGGCTGGTTCCAGGCGATCACCAGCTCCAGAGCCGGATAGGTGTTCGTGATGGCGGCGAAGATGTCGTGCGCCGTCGTGGCCGCGACCGGATCGAGGGTGGCGAAGAAGTCGTCCGGGGTCTTGAAACGCTTGGATGTGGGCGAGTTGCGCACGTACATCACCAGGGCATTGGCATGCGCCTGGCTGAACCCATGGTTCTCGCGCAGGTATGCGATCTGCTGCGGGTACTTCGCATCGCCCAGGTCGGCAAGCCGATCGAGCCACATCGAGATGGGCCCGCCGTGCTTGTTCTCGATTGCGGGGAAGAACTTCGTGCGGTCACCGTCGTCGCCGGTCATGTGACCAATCGTAATCTGCGGGCGACGATGGACGAACCGCTGCGTCGAGCAATGCCCTCAGCGGTAGGGGCGGAACAGGTGCCGGGGCGGATCGGGGATCACGGTGACCAGGCGGGGGCCTCTGCCGGCGGCAAGGCCGTCGCGCGCTCCCGCCTCGGCCTGCTCGACGAAGCGTTGGTGCTCGACAGGCGTCAGGTGCCCCGCGGCAAGTTGCTGGTCGGCGAAGACGGTCCACTCGCGCAGGGACTCGGCGAGCATGGCGACCACGGCGGTCTCGTCGGGTGCAACGGTCGACTGCATCGCGAAGATCGCCCGCGACGCGAGGATGCGGTACGGGTCGCGAATGGTCTGCTGGTCGTCGCGAGTCAGGTTCGGTGCCCGGTCGTGGCGAACCACCGCGGCGGGCACGTAGGCAATGCCCCAGCCCGCGTCGTTGAGTCGGCAGCAGATGTCGACATCGTCGTATGCCCCGGTGAGCAGCGGGTTGAAGCCGTCGACCTGTTGCAGCGCGCGTCGTCGGATCATCATGTTGCATCCGGCCAGGTAGGCGACCGGGTCGGCGCCGGCGCCGAGGTAACGACTGATCGGGCCGGGGCTGTCGGTGTTGCCGGCGCCGAGACGCGTGCAGGTGCACAGCTGCCAATCGACACGGCCGAGGGGAACGTCGAAGACGGCGCCGCCCGCAGCACCGACCAGGGGGTCGTCGAACGCCGGCAACAGCGTCTCCAGCCAGTTCGGTGGCGGAATGGCGTCGTCGTCGATGAACGCCACGAGATCGCCCGCTGCTGAAGCGACGGCGATGTTGCGAGACGCTCCGATCGCAGCCACACCGCATGTCGCCACACGGAGGGAGTGGTCGAAACCTTCGAGCATCTCGGCCGTGCCGTCGGTGGACGGCCCGTTGACGACGACCACCTCGAACGCTGGATAGGTCAGCGAACGCAACGCGTGGAGCGTGCGCTCGAGTTGATCCCGGCGGTCGAGCGTACAGACAGCGACGGTGACCGTCGGCGACGCGCGGCGCTGGTCGGCGGCCGCTGCGCGTCGAGCGCGCGCCCACGGCGTGGTGAGGAACCGCATCAGGGTGGTGAGCTAGCCCTGGTTGCGCCAGCTGTTGTGGTCGAGGCCCAGTTCGCGGAACCGCTTCACGATCCACACCGGAACCTCCATCGGCTCGCCGTTGCGAATGCCGGTGACCTGCTCGCCGTCCTCGGCCCAGATGTGGCAGGTGTTGAGGTTGGTGGCCATCGCCCGCATGCGTGCTTCCGGGGTGGAGAAGTCGGGCCCGCTCGCGCCCCCCGCATCGGCGGCGGCCATCATGCGGAACGACCACATCGACTGCACCGCCACCGGGGCCATGGCCTGCAGCAGCGCGGTGGTGTGCGTGCACCCGCGAGGTCCGCCGAACAGCTCGCGCACCTTGTGGGTGAAGCCGCGCGCGATGGAGAGCCCCACCAGGTTCTCGTAGTGGTCTTCGATGCGGGTGCAGTTGGCGTGAGGGTGCGTCTGCAACACCGCCTTCGCCTGCACGATCTCCAACGACGGAACCTCGATGTGCAGGTCGACGATCATGTGATGAACCGTCAGTGGCTCGGGGTCGTTGGGCACGTAGAGGCCCGGCGGCTTCTGGTCGCGCACCGCGCCACGCAGGAGCAGCGTGTGGGCGTCTTTGCGATACGCGCGCACCACGTAGGCGCGCTCGTGGATCAGGTCGGTGTCGGGGTCGACGCCCTCGGGGTGGGGGACGATGTCGTCGAAGAACTCATGCATACGTCAGGCGACTGTAAGGCGCGAGAGTTCCAGCGCCACCACTGCAGCCGCATCGACCTCGGTGAGGATGGTGATGGCCCGTCGCCCACCCCACGGCCCTTCGGCAAGCGCATGGCGAGTGGTCGGCCAGGTCTTGCCGCGGCCCACGTGCTGGCCGCAATCGACACGCACCGGGTGATGCACCGCCCGGTAGTGCTGCGGTGCGAGCAGGTACGAGATGCAGGTGCTGTCGTGCACGTGGATGCCATCGGGCCCACCGTGCGACAGGTGGAAGTCGCGGTAGTACGGCAGGATCTGCGCGGCGAGCCGAGCGCGATCGTTGTCGATGGACGCGATGCCGGCGATCTGCTCGCTGGACATGATGGTGCGCTCGGTGACATCCAACCCGCACATCACGATCGGGCAGTCGGCACCGAACACGATGTCGGCGGCCTCCGGATCGTTGAGGATGTTGGCCTCCGCGGCAGGCGACGCGTTGCCGGGAACGAATGCGTTGCCGCCCATGATGACCATGCCGGCCAGGTGCTGCGGCAGGTCGGGTTGCAGAAGCATGGCGAGGGCGATGTTGGTGAGTGGGCCGATCGGCACCAGCGTGATCTCGCCCGGCGCGGCCATGACCTGCTCGATGATGAAGTGCGCGGCAGCGAGTGCGTGCGGCGCCCGTGAGGGAAGTGGCAAGGCCACATCGGCGAGGCCGTTGACGCCGTGCACGTAGTCGGCCGGGCCGCGGTACGGCATGGCCAACGGCCGGGCGGCACCCTGAGCCACCGGGATGTGCGAGCGGCCGGCGATGTCGAGGATGCGGATGGCGTTGTCGGTGCACACGTCGACATGTGCGTTGCCGAACACGGTGGTGAGCCCGACGACGTCGAGCTCTGGTGAGGCCAGCGCGTAGAAGATTGCCATCGCATCATCGATGCCCGGATCGGTGTCGATGATGATGGGAATCTTGGTCGTCATGCTTGGGCGAGCGCGTCGAGCAGCGTGTTCCAGGAGAGGGTGGCGCACTTGATGCGCACCGGGAACTTGACGACGCCCTGCAGCGCCTCCAAGTCGCCCAACTTCACCTCGGGGTCGGGCTCGATGGGGTTGCCGTCCTCGTCGGGAATGCTCATCAGGCCCTTGAAGCGCCGCACGAGCGCACGCACTTCGGTGACCGGCTTGCCCTTGATGGCCTGGCTCATCATGCTGGCCGAGCTCTGCGAGATGCTGCAGCCCTGGCCGCCCACCTTCACGTCGACCACGACGTCGTTCTCCACCTGCAGGTACACGTCGATCTCGTCGCCGCACAACGGGTTGTGCCCCACTGCGTGCGGTGCCGGCGGGGCCAGCTCGCCGCGGTTGCGCGGGTTGCGATGGTGATCGAGGATGATCTCGCGGTACAGGTCTTCCAAGCCGGGCATGTGGGCCTCCTATGACGCGAAGATATCGCTGGCACTGTCGAGCGCGTCGGCCAGCGTGTCGACGTCGGTGGTGTCGTTGTAGAGGTAGAAGCTGGCGCGGGCGGTGGCGTTGACGCCCAGCAGCCGCATCAGTGGCTTCGCGCAGTGGTGACCGGCGCGCACGCACACGTTGCGCTGGTCGAGCACCTGGCTGAGGTCGTGGGGGTGGATGTCGCGGAAGCCGAAGCTGAAGGTGGCGCCGCGCACTTCCACGTTGCACGGGCCGTGCAACTGGATGTCGGTGCCGAACCGTTCGGTGAGCGACTGCATCGCGTAACCGGCCACCTCGATCTCGTGGCGGCGGATGTTGGCCATGCCCAACCCGGTGAGGAAGTCGACCGCGGCGCCCAGGCCGACGACCTCGGTGATGGGAGGCGTGCCGGCTTCGAACTTGGCAGGCAGCTCGGCGGTGGTGAAACCGTCGAGCCGAACGTCGGCGATCATGTTGCCACCGCCGAGGAACGGCGGCATGGCGTCGAGCAGCTCTTCGCGGCCCCACAGCACGCCGACACCCGAAGGGCCGCACAGCTTGTGGCTGCTGAACGCCATGAAATCGGCGCCCCAGGCTTGCACGTCGGTGACGTTGTGTGGCACGTACTGGCAACCGTCGACGATGGCAAGCGCGCCTGCCGCGTGGGCTGCCGCACACAACTGCTGCACGGGGGTGATGGTGCCCAACACGTTGCTCATTGCGGTGAAGCTGAACACGCGTGCTCCGTCGAGCAGCGAAGGGAGCTCGGAGAGGTCGAGTTGGCCGTCAGCGGTGAGCGGCACCCAGCGCAGCACGATGCCCTTCTCGGCCACCAGCATGTGCCACGGCACGATGTTGGCGTGGTGCTCCATGTGCGTGAGCACCACCACGTCGCCCGCCTGCAAGTTGGCGCGACCCCACGCGTAGGCCACCAGGTTGAGCGACTCGGTGGCGTTCTTGGTGAACACGATCTCGTGTGCGCGGCGGGCGTTGATGAAGTGCTGCACCTTGGTGCGCGCACCCTCGAAGCAGTCGGTGGCCTCAGCCGCCAGCGAGTATGCGCTGCGGTTGATGGGCGCGTACGACTGCTCCATGAACGTGCTCATCGCATCGATCACCACTTGCGGCTTCTGCGTGGTGTTGGCCGAATCCAGGTACACCAGCGGCGCACCGTTGATCTCGCGCCGCAACAGCGGGAACTGCTGCTTGATCGCGGCGACATCGAGGGTTTGCGCAGCGGTCACCGGAACGCCTCGTACCCGTCGCTCTCCAGCTGTGCGGCCAGCTCCATGCCGCCGCTGGCCACGATGCGACCGTCCACCATGATGTGCACGTGGTCGGGGGCGACCTCGTCGAGCAAGCGCTGGTAATGGGTGATGAGCACGACCCCCATCTTGGGTCGATCGGCTCGGATCTCGCGAATTCCCTTGGCGACGATGCGCAGGGCATCGATGTCGAGCCCGCTGTCGGTCTCGTCGAGGATCGCGATCTCGGGCTCGAGGATGGCCATCTGCATCACTTCGTTGCGCTTCTTCTCGCCACCGCTGAAGCCCTCGTTGAGGTAGCGATCGACGAACGAGCTGTCCATGCCCAACCGCTTCATCCAGTCCATGGTGGCCAGGCGCAGCTCGAGCACGCTGAGGTCGAGCCCCTTGCGGGCCGACAGCGCCTGCCGCAAGAACTGGATGACCGACACGCCGGGGATCTCCTGCGGGTACTGGAAGGCCAGGAACATGCCGGCCTTGGCCCGCACATCGGTGGGCCAATCGGTGACATCGTCGCCCTGGAAGTAGATGCGGCCACTGGTGACCTCGTACTCCGGGCTGGCGAGCAGCGCGCTGGCGAGCGTGCTCTTGCCACAACCGTTGGGGCCCATGATGGCGTGCACCTCGCCTTCGGCGACCGTCAGCGACACGCCGCGCAGGATGTCGGCCGCATCGCCTTCGTCGGAGACGGGCCGGGCGTGCAGGTTGTCGATGCGGAAGAGCTCGGTCACGGCAGCCATTCTAGTGGGCACCGGCTATTTCCCCTATGGCCGTAGTAGAAACTCGGCGCACGCGCACGAGCCCTGGCCTCGGGGTCACGCCGGCTGGTAGCTGACGAGGTCGTCGAGGATGCCGACGATCTCGCCGAGCTCGGTGAGCGGGTGCACGATGCAGATGCGCAGGCACGGCTCGCCGCGCCACGAGGTGGGCACCACCAGGTAGCGCCCCTCGCCGGCGCGACGTTTGCTCCACTCCGCGTACTGCTCGCTGCTCCAGCCGATGCGTGTGAACAGCACGACCGAAAGCTCGGGCGGCAACAGCAGTTGGAACTGGGGTCGCGCCGACACTTCGTCGGCGAAGGAGGCGGCGGTGCGGATGGCCCCGTCGACTGCATCGGTGTACGCCTGCGTGCCGTACGTGGCGAGGCCGAACCACAGCGGCAGGCCGCGAGCGCGACGCGACAGGTGATAGGCGTAGTCGCTGGGGTTCCAGTCACCCCGGTTCACGGCATCGAGGTACGCGCCGTGCTGCGCGTGGGTGGCAGCGGCAGGCCGCGGGTCGCGGTAGATCAGCGCAGCACTGTCGTAGGGAGCGAACAGCCACTTGTGCGGGTCGACGCCGAAGCTGTCGGCACGCTCGATGCCGTGGAAGCGATCGCGAACGATGCTGCTGCACAGCGCGGCCAGGCCGTACGCGCCGTCGACGTGCATCCACAGGCCACGCGCCTGACAGACATCTGCGATCGGGTCGAGCTCGTCGATCACGCCCGCGTTGGTGGTGCCGCCGGTGGCGACCACGGCGAAAACACTGTCGTGCTCGTGCTCGTGCAGCGCCGCATCGAGCGCTGCACCGGTCATCCGCCCGTGCGCGTCGGTGTGCACCGGCAACACATCGACGTCCATCACGCGCGCGGCGGCACGCACCGAGGCGTGCACCTCTTCGGTGACCGCCACGGTGTACCTCGGCGGTCGCCCGCCGCGGCGTTGCGTGAACACCTCCCGTGCGGTCACCAGTGCGCTGAGGTTCGCTGCCGACCCACCCGACACGAACACGCCGCCGGCGTCGGGCGGAAAGCCGGCAAGGTCGGCCAACCAGCGCAACGCCTGGTTCTCGGCCGCAATGGCCCCGGCGCCGGCCTCCCAGTTGCCGCCGAAGATCGACGAGGCACTGACCACAAGGTCGAACATGGTCGATGCCACCGATGGCGCGGTGGGCACGTACGCCAGGTTCATCGGATCGTCCATCGGGCGACAGGCGGGCAGCAGCACCTCGCGGAAGAGACGCAGCGCTTCCAGGCCACCGACTCCCTGCGGCGCGACCGCGTGGGCGATCGCCGCCTGCAGCACGTCGGCGGGGTGTGCGCCCCACTGAGTGTCCTTGGCCAGGTGCACGCGCTCGACCGCGTAGTCGATGACGGCGTGGGCGAACCGGTTGGTGTCGTCGTCCCAAGTGTGCATCGATGTCGCCATGCGGGTCCCGCGATCGGAGAAGTAGTTAGGTCCCGAAAGACTAGGCGGTGGGGGTGCGCAGCGCTTTCCAGATCGCGGGGTACGAGGGGTACTCGAACGAGTCGTCGAGGTAGCCGGCTTGGCGCAGCGCCGCGTCGAGTTGCGGCAGGTTGCGGAACGGCACACCGCTGTCCACGTGGTGAGGAAGGTGCAGCCCGATGCGATACGGCACCACCATGAACCGCGCCAGTGGGTGCTGTGCGACCGCGTGCGTGGTGCGGCGCCGGTCGGGCGACGCGTGCATGCCACCGTGCTCGGCGATCGAGCGCAGACGGTTGATCACGCGCCAGACGGTGAGGTATGGCCCCAGCCAGAAGAACGGGTACAGCCACCAGTGCCCGCTGATGATCGCCGCACCGAGCAGGACGGCTTGCACCAGCATGATCTTCCAGAACGTGTGGCGCGACCGTTGGTCGGGGCTGCGCGCCGACGAGAGGAACTGCAGCATCAGCTTGCTGCCCGTGCGCCCGGTCGCGTCGCGCCACAGCTTGCGCCTGAAGCTGGCGGGCGTGATCGGGTAGCCCACGTACAACGCCAGATCCGGTTCGTCCGGCCCGAACTCCTCGCGGTGATGCGCTGCGTGCACACGGCGATACCCGTCGACGTTGGTGAGCGACGGGTAGCCCAGCAGCCACCGGCCGACGAAGTCGTTCACGCGCTTGTTGCGGAACAGCAGCCGGTGCGCCGCGTCGTGCATCAGCGAGAGGTACTGGGCGAACGTGCGGCCCAGCAGCACGAAGGTGATGGGCCACACCCACGGAGCGAGGGCGACGGTGGCCCACAGCACCAGGCCGGTCTGCACGTACAAGAAGAGCACCGACCATGCGTTGCGCCACGAGGGAATGCGCCGCAGCTGCTCGCGGAACGCGGGTTGTGGCCGGCCATCGGGCCGGATCAACGCCGTCTCGCGGCAGGCGGGCAGCGTGGTGATCACCATCCCCGACATGGCGAGGATTGTAGGGCCTCGGCCTCGCCGGGCATCACGCCCGCTGACGCATCAACGCTCGTTGCGGCGGTTGCAGCCGCGGCGGATGAACGGCTCACCAGCCGCGTGCCACCCACTCCTGCAGGTGTGGCCGCTCGGCGGCGATGGTGGTGCTGACACCGTGACCCGGCATGACGATGGTCTCTGCGGGCAGGGTGAACAGTCGGTTGTCGAGTGAGTCGATGATGGTGTTGAAGTTGCCGCCGTCGAACGTGGTGTTGCCGGGGCCGCCGGGGAAGAGCGTGTCGCCGGTGAAGACCAGCGGGGCGCCCTCCACGCGGAAGCTCACCGAACCGGGTGTGTGCCCCGGGTTGTGAATGGCATGTAGGCGCAGCTTGCCGACCTCGATGACGTCGTGGTCGTCGATGAACACGTCGTAGCCGACATCCTTCAGCATCGCTGCGTCGGCGCTCATCACGCCCACCTCGTACCCCGCCTCACGGATGGCAGGCACTGCCTGGATGTGGTCCCAGTGGCCGTGCGTCTCCAGCACTCTGCGAACGCCGAGGCGCCGGCACAGTTCGAGCAGCTGCTCGTGTTCGTTGGCCGCATCGATGAGCACGGCTTCGCCCGTGTCGCGGCAGCGCAGCACGAACACGTTGTTCGCGTACGGCCCCACCACGACCTTGTGGATCTGCAACCTGCTGTCGGCCCAGTGCAACGTGGTCATGTGCGCCACGCTACTGCGACGGGCTCGTTGCGGCCCGCGGCCCGCCGCCGGTGTCGCGCGTGGTCCCGCCGAACGATGCGCGCGGTGCGGGGTACGTTGGTCGAATGCAGATGCTCAGCCCCGCCCGTTGCCGGCATCGAGGCGTGGTGCGATGACCGGCGGCAGCGACCCCACGGTCTGGAGCGCCGGCGAGCAGGCAGCGGCCATCCGCTCGCGCCGCCTGAGCAGCGAGGAGCTGCTCGACCTGTTCCTCGCGCGCATCGCTGCCGTCGATCCGCAGGTGAACGCCGTCTGCACGCTCGCCGTCGACCCTGCCCGCGAGCGTTGCCGTGAGGCCGACGCGGCCACGATCGACGGGCAGTCGTGGGGTCCGCTGCACGGCCTGCCGATCACGATCAAGGATGCGATCGCGACCGCCGGCATTCGGTCCACCGGCGGCGCCACCGCGTTGCGCGACCACGTGCCGGTCACCGACGCCCCCGCCGTTGCGTCGTTGAAGGCAGCCGGAGCAATCGTGTTCGGCAAGACCAACTTGCCCGAGTGGTCGGGCGACTGGCAGAGCTTCAACGAGATGTTCGGCACCACCAACAACCCATGGGATCTTGCCCGCACGCCCGGTGGCTCGTCGGGCGGTGCCGCCGCCGCGGTGGCCTGCGGTATGACCAGCTTCGAGCTGGGCACCGACATCGGTGGCTCCGTGCGTGTGCCGTCAGCGTTCTGTGGCGTGTGGGGGCACAAGCCCAGCTTCGGCATCATCCCGACGCTGGGGTACCTCGACGAACCCGCGGGCGGCGGCACGGAGAGCGATGTCAACACGTTCGGCCCGCTGGCGCGCAGCGCTCTCGACTTGCGCCTGCTGCTCGACGTCCTGGCGCAGCCGACGGCCGAGCGGGCGGCTGCGTGGCAGTTGCACCTCCCCGAGCCCACTGTTGCCTCGCCGCGCGCGTTGCGTGTCGCCGCCTGGTTCGACGAGCCGCGGCTGGAGATCGACGCCGACATGGCTGCGGTGCTGCATGACGCTGCCGACGCGCTGCAGGGCGCGGGAGCGGTGGTGGACCGGTCGGCCCGGCCCGCGATCGACGTCGACAGCGCCTGGCGTCTCGGTGCCCGGCTCATCGGCGCCGCCGTGTCCGTGAGCGACGACGGCGACCATGACGGCGGCGGCGGCGGTCTCAGCCACCGCGACTGGCTGTTGATGCATCGTCAGCAAGCTCGTCTGCGGGTTGCCTGGGCCGACCTCTTCCGAGGCTTCGACGTGTTGCTCTGCCCGGTCACCCTCTCGCCGGCGTTCGAGCACGCCCAGCAGGGGCAGTGGAACACTCGCGAGATCTTCGTCAACGGGCGTCAGCGGTCGTATGTGGAGCTGGAGGGTTGGCCGGCGTTGATCGGCGCGGCGTACCTGCCCAGCACCTCGGCGCCGGTGGGGCGCACTCGGGCTGGTCTGCCCGTCGGCGTGCAGGTCGTTGCCCCGTTCCTGTGCGACCGCACGGCCATTCAGGTGGCGCAGTGGCTGGCGACGCTCGTCGGTGGGTACTCGGTGCCCCCGATCTGTTCCTGAGCCGGTGGTGCAATTGCCGGCGTCGCGTGTTACGGTCACATGTCATTCGTAACAGATGAGCGACGAAAGAGCACGGAGAGAGTGCGAGCGAGCACCTTCAGTAGCATTCAGGCACAGTCCAACGATTGAACGTCACACCGATTCCGCGGGCACGGAGAGGGAGTTGTACTCACATGCCTGCACCACGCGTGTTCGGCGCCTACGGCGTCACCATGGTTCTCGGCCTGTTCGGCGCCACCGGTCTGGTGCAGAAGTGCGCCCCGCCGGCGGTCAACCCACCGTTGGCCGTCAGCGTCGAGTGCACCGATCTGGTCAACGCCGCTCGTGCTGCCGCGGGTGTGTCGCCGGTGACGATCCACGGCGGCCTCAACGCGGTGGCCGAAGGTCACAGCAACGACCAGGCGCAGCGCAAGAAGATGAGCCACACCGGCTCCAACGGTTCCAATGCCGGCCAGCGCATCACGGCCCAGGGCTACTCGTGGCGCACGTACGGCGAGAACGTCGCCGCCGGTCAGGGCGACTGCCCGACCGTGGTCACTGCATGGATGAACAGCGCAGGCCACCGGGCCAACATCCTCAACCCGGCGGTCACCGAGATCGGCGTCGGGGCGGTCACCTCCACCGATGGCGTCATCTACTGGACGATGGATCTCGCCGCGCAGCGCTGAAGCCGGCCGCCCGTGTCAGCCGGCGACCACCTTGCCGAATGGGATGGTCGCCAACAAGCGGGTCTTCGGACACGACACCTTGCGACCGTTGTCGCACTTCGGGCACACGAACTCGCTGGCGCCCGCCTCACGCCACAGCGTGGTGCCGCAGTCGGGGCAGCGCTGCTGCCATACGGCGCACTCGGTGTCGGCGAGGCGCTGCGAGGTGAGCGGGCAGCCGTGGCCGTTGCACACCGGAAACCGATCGTCGGGCACGATCGCGGTCTCCGGGCACTTCCCCACGCACACGCCGCAGTCGTCGCACGTGTAGGGGTCGATCTCGAAGACGCCCAGGAACGAATCGGTCTTGACGAGCGCGTCGCTGTGACAGGAGAAGTCGCACGCGCCGCAGCCGATGCAGCGATCCTGCAGAACGGTGAAGCTCATCGGGTGGGCCTCGGCGGTCGCGCGGGTCGGGTCATGCGAGGACGGTGTCGGGGGTGACTGGGTTCTGCGGGTGGAACGACCGCAACTCGCCCATGCAGTCGAGGTGCACCCAGGGAGCAACGTCGACACGCGTGGCGGCGGTGCGCGTCTCGTACGCCTCGCCGGTCCACTCCCACCAGCCGTACGGCACGTCGACCACGCGGGTGACCGGCCGGCCGCACTTCGGACACTGTGGTGCTTCCATGATCTCGTCCTTCCTCAGCTCGCGGCCACAGCGGTACGTGCTGCGCCGTCGAGGTACTCCTGCAGGGTCTGGTTGAACCGCGAGAACTTGTCGACGCCCATCGGGTCGTCACCACGCAGGCGGATGTCGGTACCCAGCAGCGCCAGGCTGTTGATGGTGAGGCGACCGCTGGCCGAGCCGTTGGCGAGGATGTCGTCGAACATCGCCTGCCAGGCGGTGAACGGGCCGTCGAGGTAGTAGTCGGCGAGGGCGGCATCTGCGGCCGGGATCTCGGCCACTGCCTCCACCCGCAGGCCCTCGAACGCGATGCGCACGGCGAAGTCGCCGTCGGTCTTGCGCATCACCAATGCCGCCACCATGTCGGCGTCGCCGAGCACCTTGAACTGTTCCGGGTGAGCGTTCAGTTCGTCGGCGAGCCCGACGAAGAAGGCTTCGTCATCGATGTGCATGTGCGGCTCCTGTTCAGTTCGCCAGGACCGTGTCGGGGTCGATGCCCAGCAGGTCGAGCGGCAGCTTGGTTCGGTGCAGGCGGCTGATGCCGGCCCGCTCGCAACGGGCGAGGTACGACGTGAACTGCTTGCGCTGCATGTCGGCCTGCAAGGCGAAGCCCTTGGTCTCGACGTGCTCCACGCCGCCACCGAGCAGTACGGCCAGTGCCGAGCCGAAGTCCTGGTTGGTGCCGAAGGCGGTGAGCACCGCCTCACCGTGATCGAGCGCCTCGTGGATCTCTTCGGCCACATCGGGGTCCTGCTCCACCGCATAGCGGATGTGCATCGTGCCGTAGGCCACGTGGCGGGCTTCGTCCTGCATGGCCATGCGGAACATGCGCTTCTCCACATGCGACGGGGCGATCAGCTCGCCCATGCGGAAGATGTCGAGGATGAACCCTTCGCCCAACAGGTGCAGCAGCGCCGTGGCCTGGGTGTAGCTCTTGGCTTCGATGATGGTGCGCAGCAAGCCCTCACTGGAGCCCCGCGACATCAGCAGCCCGCCACCATTGGCCAGCGCTCGCTTGCGGAACACCTCGGCGTGACGGGCTTCGTCCATGATCTGCGTGCAGAGGAACATCTTCGCTTCCAGGAAGTCGTGGTTCATGCGCCACATCCACTTCGCCGGCAGGTCGGCCGCGATCATCTCGATCTCGGTGAGCGTGGTGCACACCTGGCACATCGCGTGCTCGATGTCGTTGGGCAGCTCGGGCAGTTCCGACCAGGGGATGTCGCGAGTGGCGCTCCACTGGCGAGCGACGGCCTCCTCGTAGAGCTCGACAACGTTCTCGGCCCACACATCGCTCTTCTTGTTGAGGATGTACCCCATGTCGGGGGTGTCGGGATCGATGTCGGCGCCGCGTGGCGCCATCGAGCGGTGCACCGGGTTGTCGGGCACCACGCCGTAGCTGCCGGTGGCGATGTCGAGCATGGTGAGGCCGCGAGGGCCGATCTTGGGCCTGACCCCCCACTCGCTCTTGGCTCCTTTGAGCCACTTCCAGTCGAGCGGGGCGCCCAGCGGCGACTCGGTGGGCAGGTTGTCGTAGTTGGCCTGCGCAGGATCTGCTGTCAACGTCATGTCCGAATCCTCCATGCGCCGTCGGCCCCCAGGTCGTGGCGTGAGACAATCAGACGCTTTTCGTCTCAGTGTCACAGAGGGTCCAGAGTCCGCGGAGTTCGGGACGTTGGACCCTGGCGAAGAAAAGCCGGCATACCCGCGGAGGCCGCTCCGGCTTTCGCGCATAGGGTGCCTCATGAGCTCCAGTTCCATCACTCCCGCCGAGGAGCGCCCCACCTGGCGTGGCTGGTTGCACGTCGGGGCGTTCGTGCTGTCCATCCCCGCTGGGGTGCTGCTCATCCTCGCTGCCGACCACGCCTCGGCCAGGGTGGCGGCCTCCATCTACGCGGCCAGCCTGCTGCTGGGGTTCGGCACGTCGGCGGGCTACCACCGCCTGGCTCGCCGCGAGCGCACGCAGGCCATCATGCAACGGCTGGATCACTCGATGATCTTCGTGCTCATCGCCGGCAGCTACACCCCGGTGTGCCTGCTCGGCCTGCCCACGTCGTGGGGCATCCCGCTACTGTGCGTGGTCTGGTCGTTCGCGGCCGTGGGCATCCTCGTCAAGCAGTTCGCCTTCGAGCGCTTCAAGGTGCTCGAGTACTCGCTGTATCCCATCCTCGGCTGGATCCTCGTCGTTGCCGCGCCGGCGCTGCTGCGCAACATGACCCCGGTCGAGCTGTCGCTGCTGCTGGCCGGTGGCCTGCTGTACACGATCGGCATCCCTGTGCTGGTTCGTGAGCGACCGGATCCGTGGCCGCGCACGTTCGGGTACCACGAGATCTGGCACGGCTTCACGGTTGCCGCCGGCGCCTGCCACTTCGCCACCATGGGCCTGCTGATTCGCGGCTGACGGCTCACCGGGGCGGCACGCCACTCAGGGGCACCGGGCCGTGACCGGCTACTCGCCGTAGAGCAACTCGAAGCGTTCGAACACCGTCGCCATGTGCGGGTCGAAGTCGATGCCGACGGTGGGCAGGAACCGCCCGAAGAAGTCGTGATGGTCCGCCAGCCAGGTGGCGCGAGTGCGGTCGCCTTCGCCTTCGTCCCACGCGAAGGCGTCGTCGACAGAGGAGAGCGGGCCGATGCGTACGTCGGTGGTGCGCATCACGGCCCGGGCGCGGCCGGCGCCATCGGTGGCCAGCGACATCCCGCCGACCTGAGGAAGCGCCGCTCCTTCCATCAGCAGCTCGTCGTACGACGCCGCAGTGGCCCGTTTGGGGCCGTGGAGGATGAGGGCCAGCAGCTCGTCGGCCAGCTCGACGCTGTCGCCGAAGGGTTCGACGATCGCCGGCAGGGGAGTGCTCGGGTCGAGCCCCGTCGTCGCGAGGAAGCGTGCCCAGAAGGTGGCGACGTGCTCGCGATCGATGTCGGGCAAGGGAGTGGGCATCAGCTGTAGAAGCCGGCGTAGGTGTTGATCGTCATCGTGCCGCCCTCGACCACCAACGCGATGCGGCCGATGATGTCGCTGCCGCGCGTGTCGAGCGGCGTGTCGTCGAAACCCACCAGGCCCTGGAACAGCAGCGGCGGCGCGCCGTCGTGCGTGTAGACCAGCGCGCCGGCACCCGGCTCGGCCGGCGCGCTGAACCCGTGCGCCGGTGTCGCGGTGAGCATGGCGGTGATGTCGTCCTGTGACATGCCCGCGAGGTACGGCTGCATGATGGCCGCCTGGTAGTCGGCATCGAAGTGCCGTCACCAGCGCGGCGATGTCGAGGCCGTTGCCGAGGGCGAACGCGGGGTTGGTGCCGTCCCACCCGGTGAAGCCGCCGAGCACCACGTGCAGCTGGTCGTCGAAGACCAGCGACAGCTCGAACGAGGCGGCGTCGTCGACGCCCAGCTCGTCGTCGGCGTAGGGCACCCCGCCGTTGTCCTCACAGGAACCAGCGGGGAGCACGCTGCACTGTTCGAAGCGCCTGACGGTGGCGTTGACCGGCTGGCTGAACTCGCTCGGCCAGGCGAACTCGATCCGGTAGAACCCATCGGCGAGCGTGGCGCCCGGCGCAGGCAGGGCGGGCGATGCAGCTCCGTACCAGTTCGATGCGCAGCACGGGTACGCCAGTGGGCCCGCCGCGCCGTCGGAGTCGATGACCGCCCACCCGGCGGGGGCCGGCGCTGTGGTGGTGGTGATGGCGAGGGTGGTGGTGGTCTCGGCCAGCGTGGTGGGCGCCTCGCTGACCGGGGGAGCGATGGTGGTCGATGCACCGGGCGTGCTCGACGTGCTCGACTCGGCGGTGGTGCCCCCTGGGCCCTGCACGACCTTGTTGGAGGAACACCCGGCGCCGAACGCGGCAACGACGGTGACGAGAACCATGGCCTGACGAAGCGAGTGGCGGCTCATGCGCGGAGGGTAGCACCGGCCGCGCCGGCGCTCTGAGTTGCTGATGGTCGGTTGCGGATCGTCAGTTGCTGACGACGTCGAAGCCCAACGAGAGCGCGACCGGGATCTGGGCCGGGTCGAACGTCACGAACGTGATCGGTCGCGGCAGCCGATCGGCCGCCGCCAGCTGCAACGCATCGGCAAGGCGCAGTGGCTGCTCGCGCAGCAGCTGCGCGGCGCGATCCAGGCAGCGTTGGTCCACCGGCACCACGGCGTAGCGATCCCACTGCAGCCGCAGCGCGTCCTCCAGGTCGGCCTGCAGGATCGGTTCGTCGGTGAGCTTGGCGATCAGCGCCAGGGCCTCGGTGAGCGCAAGTGCGCTGACGCAGGTGAGCGGAGCAAGCGCATCGACCGCGTGGCGGCGCACCGACGACTCGATGTGCACGGCGACGACCGCGCTGGTGTCGAAGAAGACGGTCATCCGCGCAGCTCCTTCAGCGCACGATCGAGTCGCACGCCGCTCCACACGGGCACGGGCGGCGCGAGGCGGGCCGCATCCGTGCGTCGTGGCGGCACCACCGACCCGGCGGCGAACAGGTCGGCGAGCACGGTCTGCCCTTGCTCGGGCTCGATCGGGCCGAGCTGTGCGACGGCGCGACCGTCGACCGACACCACCTCTCGTTGGCCGCTGCCAGCGCGGCGCACGGCGGCCGCCAGGTCGGCTCGGAGCTCTCGTATGCCGATCATGTGTACACCAGTGTACGCACGCCGACTGGCGAAGCGGGGTACAGCCGTCACAAACTCTCGCCATGAACTTTGCCTTCACCGAAGAACAAGAAGAACTGCGCAAGACCGTCCGGGCGTTCCTCGAGGCCAAGAGCCCCGAAACCGCCGTGCGCGAGCAGATGGAAACCGACGGCGGCTACGACACTGCGGTGTGGGGCCAGATGGGCGAGCAACTGGGCCTGCAGGGCCTGGCGATCCCCGAGGAGTTCGGCGGGTCCGGCTACAGCTTCGTCGAGCTGGGCATCGTGCTCGAAGAGCAGGGCCGCGCACTGCTGTGTGCGCCGTTCTTCAGCACCGTCGTGCTGGCCGCCAACACGCTGCTGCACAGTGGCGATGCCGCCGCCAAGGCGGCGCACCTGCCCGGCATCGCCAGCGGCGAGACCATCGCCACCCTGGCCTTCACCGAGCCCAGCGGCAAGTGGGACGAAAGCGGCATCACCACTGTCGCGACCGCTGCCGGCGACGGCTGGACGCTGAACGGTGTGAAGAGCTTCGTGCTCGACGGCCACACCGCCGGCCTCATCATCGTGGCCGCCCGCACCGACAAGGGTGTCAGCCTGTTCACCGTCGCCGGCGACGCCGCGGGCCTCACCCGCACCGCGCTGAGCACCATGGACCAGACCCGCAAGCAGGCCAAGCTCGAGTTCGCCAACACCCCGGCCACGCTGCTGGGCACCGAGGGCGACGGCTGGGCCGTGCTCAGCATGGTGCTCGACCTTGCCGCCGTCGGCCTCGCCGCCGAGCAGGTGGGTGGCGCCCAGAAGGTGCTCGAGCAGGCGGTCGAGTACGCGAAGGTGCGCGTGCAGTTCGGTCGCCCGATCGGTTCCTTCCAGGCCATCAAGCACAAGTGCGCCGACATGCTGCTCGAGGTCGAGTCGGCCAAGAGCGCGGCCTACTACGGCCTGTGGTGCGCCGCCGAGCAGAACGACGAGCTGCCCTCGGTGGCGTCGTTGGCCAAGGCCTACTGCAGCGAGGCCTACTTCCACGCCACGGCCGAGAACATCCAGATCCACGGTGGCATCGGCTTCACCTGGGAGCACCCGGCACACCTCTACTTCAAGCGGGCGAAGAGCAGCGAGCTGCTGTTCGGCGACCCCACCTACCACCGCGAGCTGCTGGCGCAACGGATTGGCATCTGAGTCTCTCGGTCGCTGCGCTCCCTCCGTTCCTCAGAAGGATTGACGGGCCTTCGGCCGACTCAGTTGCTGTCGGGCTCACGGGGACCGTGTCGCCCGACCTGAACCATGCCTTCGGGTTTCACTTTCACACTTCAACGGCCCGGGGGCCTCCGGGTCCTGTGATGCTGTTTTTCAGGCTCTTTCTTGGTGAGCCAGGTGACTGCTGGTTCGATGTGCCTCACTCGCAGGCGGGGGCCCCAGTTGGAGTAGAGGAGGATGCAGTAGACGGCGCGGATGCCGTCGCGCCAGCCGATCTTCTTGCCTTCGTCGTAGGTGCGCCCGGCGTACCCCACGCCGACTTCGTAGATCCGCCAACCGCCGCGGGCGATCTTGGCGGTCATCTCCGGCTCGATGCCGAAGCGGTCCTCCTGCAACTCGAACGATTGCAGCACTTCTCGCCGGAAGGCCTTGTAACACGTCTCCATGTCGGTGAGGTTGATGTTGGTGAACATGTTGGACAGCGTGGTGAGGAAGCGATTCCCCACCGAGTGCCAGTAGTAGAGCACCCGGTGGCCGTGGCTACCCAGGAAGCGGCTGCCGAACACCACGTCGGCCGAACCACGCAGCAAGGGCGCCATCATCTGCTCGTAGTCGGCAGGGTCGTACTCCAGGTCGGCGTCCTGCACGATCACGAACGGCTGGGTGGCGTGAGTGAACCCGCGGCGCAGCGCAGCGCCCTTGCCCTGGTTGGGCTGCTGGCTCAACAGGCGCACTCGTGGGTCGGTGACCGAACGAACGAGTTGCGCGGTGTTGTCGGTGGAGGCATCGTCGACCACGACCACTTCGGCCGTGTACGGCGACGCCAGCACGCGCTCGAGGATGAGCAAGATGGTGGCCTCTTCGTTGTACGCGGGCATCACCACGCTGAGGCAGGCCGTGGGTTGGGGCACGTTGCTCGCAGTCGACACGGTGCGACAACCTATCTTCGTCGCATCGGCCAGCAGCACAGCGCCGCCACTGCCAGCCACGCCAGCAGCATCAGCACCATCGCCGGTATCAGCCAGTCGGGCGAGTAGCGCAATTCGATGCGGTGGCGGCCGGCCGGCACCGCCACTGCCGCCCACACGCCGTCGACGGGCACCACAGCGGCTTCCTTGCCGTCGATCGTGGCCGTCCAGCCCTCGTCGAACTGCTCATCGAAGGCCACGACGGCCTGACGATCGAGCTGCACCTCGACCGAACGCTGCCCCGACCAGGCCGACGAGGACAGGAAGTGATCGGCCGTGCAGATGCCGGTGCACGATCGCACCAGATCGTCGGCCTCCACCAGGCCGATGTGCTCGTATCGGCTGCGAGCCGTGCGCAGCGCCTCGCTTGCCTCGGTCGGGCCGGCCACTCGCTGCGTCGTGTACCAGGCGGTGACGTCACCTTGCCAACGGGGGTTCTCGTACACCTGGAAGTAGCCGGTTCCGGGGCGCTGCACCCAGCCGGGGAGGCTGAGCTCGGCCGGCCCGCGCGCCGGGTCGTAGAGCACGAAGTGAACGCCGATGCGGGCGAAGGCGGCTGGGTCGAGCGCCGCCGGCAGCTGTGCCCCGAACACGGAGTCGTCGACCGTCGGCACTATCTGCTGCACGGCCGCGTGCCAGCGGCGACTGATGGCAACGCCGCCGTCGTACCCGTCGATCGACCGCACACCCGCGAGCGTGTTCGCGTTGGGGCGCAGGCCCGGCACCACGTACCGGCCGTCGAGATCGCCGTTGATGAGCTGCAGGGTGAGCCCCTGCTGTTGGGCCAGCCAGCGCTCGGTGGTACCGATCAGCTGTGACGTGTCGGTGATGTCGGCGTTGCCCGCGATGATCAGCCGTGTCATGGGCAGGCCCAGCTCGAGCACCGCCAGTGCGACGAGTAGCCCGGCAGCTCCCACTCGAACGAGATGTCGGGGCGTGAACGAGATCGTGACCACCATGCCGGCAGTCGCAACCCAGAGGAGATCGTTGCCGGCCCCACCACCCTGTGCTCCGACCGTCACCAGCACGACGAGGGCGGCACCGCCGGCGAGCACCGCGGCCCCGCCCGCTCGGTGAGTGCCGGTGCGCAGCCGGTCGATGCCCGCACCCGCGAGCACGATGAGGGCCATCACCAGCACCCAGTTCCAGCGCGCCGACACGCGAGGCTGATCGAAGCCGGGGAGCACTGCGCGTGCGAACTGCATCGAGGGTGAACGCGGGCCCAGCGAGAGCGTGGCGGCGAACGTCCCCACGATGGCGAGGGCGATCAGCGACCAGCGACGAGCGTGGATCGCGGCAACCACGCCGACGATGCCGAGCGCGACCACAGCAACTCCGGCGTAGGTGATGCGTTCCGCGTCGACCGCAAGCGCGGACAGGTCGCCGAGCGGCCGGCCCAGCAGCAAGCGGGGTGCGCTGCTGAGCGTCACCACGTACTCGGGGTTCAGCAGCGCAGCTTCATCACGAGCGTTGACCGCGGCCGCTGCGATGCTGCCTCTCAGCGCCATCAGCACGGGTGCTGACATCACCACGGTGAGCGCCGCTGAGGCGGCGAGCCATGTGGCACGGTGCCACGCACGGTGTTCGACGAGCACGCCGACCGACCACGCGCCGAGCAGCGTGAGTGCCATCAGGACCGACTGCGGGTGGCCGGAGACGAGGATGCACCAGAGCGTGATGGCTAACGCCCCATCGCTCGGCGAGGACGCTCGGCGGTGACCACGGCGTGCACGCACACCGCTGCCAGCGGCACCCAGGCGAGCGGCGGGAAGTGCACCAGCAGCGGTGCGCGGAACACCGTGGCGCCCGACCACATGGCGGCCACGGCCATCGCCGCGGGTGCGGGACGGGCGAAGCCCAGCGATCGGCCGAGTGCATAGCAGCCCACGCCGAACAGCAGGAGGTGCAGCGAGAGCTCGATGTGCGGGCCGACCAGATCCGGGAAGGGAGCCGACAGCAGGTGGCCCGGGTACAGCGCTGCCGTCTGCAGGTTGCCGAGGTGCGGCGTGCCGCCGAAGGTGGTGTTGGACCACAGGGCCATCCGCCCGCTCGCCCACGCGTGCAGGGTGACCTGCTGTGCGGGAGTCGCGTAGGCAACATCGTCGAGCCCAAGGCCGTAGCGAACGATGCGCACGGACGCGTACAGCCAGGCTGCTGCGACGATGCCCGCGTCGACGAGCGCTGCTCTGCCGACCCGACGGGTAGGCGCCGTGCGGGTGTCGACGAGTGTGTCGACGGCGGTGTCGACGGCGGTGCCAACGGCTGGATGCGGCGCCGGCTCGGTCACCTCATCGACTCTACTGAGATGGCGCCCGTGCGAATCGGCGACCGCGGATAGCGTGTCGAGGTGCCCACCGTGACCTTCCTGTACGTGGCGCTCGCCGCCGTGCTGGTGTTCGTGATCGCAGCCGTGGTCGTCGGTCGCGAAGCACATCGGCTCGATGCGGTCGCACCGCGATCCGTCTACATCCCACAGGAGGCACTCGAGTTCGTGGCCGAGTACCTGCCCCCGGAGTCACAGGCGCGCCTCACACCCGACGAGCTCGAGCAGTTGCTGCTGGCCCACATGCGGTGGTTGCATGCCAAGGGGTTGCAGCCCACCAACGTCATCGACCGCCGGCAGGACATCCTCGGCCTGGTGGTCATCGCCGACGACACCGTCACGGCCTACCTGCTGGGTGCTGCCGAGAGTCAGGGCGTGGAGATCCTCGACGATGTCGACGTCGTCAACGTGGTCGACGCGCACCTCGCGTACTTCGCCGCGATCGGCGCCGTCGGCCCACCGGCACCGTTGGCCGAGTTGTCGGCGCCGAGCGAACCACCGTCGGCAGCCGACGGCTGACGCTCAGATCATCATGTTGAACTGGCTCAGCACGCGCTGCGCGAGTGCACGGTCGCCCGACACGTGGGCGGCAACCTCATCGGAGCCACGGCGACCAGCAGCCAGCACGACGAAGCTCTCGGTGTCGAGGCCGATGGTTGCCAACGGTGGTCGGCTCGGCCTGCTGATCAGCGCGGCTCGACCACCCTGCACCTCGCACACCAGCGAACGATCGACGCCGCCGTACACGGTGATGGCCACGGCGCCGCCCTCCGGGGTGGCAGCTCGCTTGCCGACGACGATTGGAATGGTGCGCACGAGCCGGTCGATGGTGAGCTCGGCGGCAGGCCCCGACAGGTTGCCCGGGCTGTGCACGGCGCGGCGCATGTCCTGCTCGTGCAACCAGCAGTCGAGCACGCGGATGTGCAGGAAGTCGGCGATCGTGCCGGGGCCGGTGGGCGTTGCCGCCGGCTGCTGGAAGTAGGCATCGTCGGCGGTGCGCAGCGTGTGCAGCCGCAGTGCTGCCAGTTGCAGCCACTCGTCGGCCACCTCGCTGCCAGGCATCGGTCGTCGAGCATCGATCTCGTGCTCGTTCATCTCGCCGATCGGGTTGCACACGTGCTCGTGAGGCGAGGCACGGTGGGCAGTGCCGGGCAAACCCTGCAGCATCCGCTCCGTTCCGACCAGGTGCGCCAGGTTGTCCTGCACCGACCAGCCCGGCAGGTCGGTGGGGGCCTTCCACTGGGCCTCGGAGAGCGAGCCGATCACGCTGGCGAGCGATTGCCAGCACTGCTCGAGAGCGTCGATGGTGGCGGTGGGGATCACGCTGCGATCTTGGCACCGTCGAGCCGGCGGCTACGACGCAGGGTCGGTGCCGAGCTGCGACCGGAGCTCGATGAGCTGGGCCTCCAGCGCTGCAGCCCGGGCGCTCGCCGCCTCGGCGCGAGCGGCCTCGGAGTCGGCGCGAGCGGCCTCGGCGTCGGCGCGAGCGGCCTCCTGCGCTGGCGCCAGCCAACGGCGGATGCCGTCGGGGTCGTGCACGACCAGCTCTGTGCCGTCGACGCGCACGTGCACACCGGTGGTGGGGCTGACCCACCCGCGTGCGGGATCGACGGCCTCGGTGAGTCGAGTCGCGGAGCGCACCCACACCTCCAGCGTGCCGTCCTGGGGGTCGAACACCCAGTACTCGTCGACACCGTGCTGGTCGTAGAAGCGGCGCTTGCGAGCCATCTCGGCCCACGAGTTGCTGGGCGAGAGCACCTCGACGGCGAGGGCTGGATGACCCCCGTGCTCCCACTGGCGATAGCTGCCGATGGTGAAGATGTCGAGCGGCTGCGGCACTTGCACGATGACCATCGCATCAGCGGCAACGACGGTGGCGGGCTGGCCCTGCACGGGGTACCAGAAGAAGTCGCCGCCGACGATGATGTCGGTGCGGCCCGCATACAAGCGCTCGAACCCCGCGACGAGGGTGCGAATGACGATGCTCTGCAGGAAGTTCTCGGCCATCGGTTGGTCATCGCTCTCCGGGTAGATGACGTCGTCGACGGCCGGTGGATCGGCCAGTGGCATGCGCATCACGCTACTCCTTTCGTGGATGGAGGATCTGGGGGAGTCGCCTCCGGCAGGGTACGAAATGGGTGCGACGCAGTGCCGCGAAGTGGTGTGGGTGTTTCGCGCTGCTGGTCGTTGCGGAGTAGCGTCGAGCGCATGGAACGGCCCTCTCGCTTCGAACACTCCCGTTTTCTCGGCGACAAGCGCACGCAGTTGGTCTACGACCTCGACACGTGGGCCGAGCCGGCCGTCATCGACGAGATCGTCGCAGCCGACATCGGGCTGTGCTTCGGCCCCGACTCTCTCGCCGAAGCGCGCAATCGGGGCTACACCTTGGCCACGGCGGGCCGCACACGCCGCCAGCGCAAGCCCCGGGCCTAGCGGCCGACCGTGAACGGCAGCTTCGACTCCGGCGGTTTGCGTCTCCAGCGCCATCTCACCAGGCCGGCCGGGCGCCCGGGCGCCACCTCCGGGCTGATCCTGTGCCATGGGTTCCCATTCGGCCCGATCGACGCCCGCCAGAGCGGTGGCACCTTTCCGGAACTGATCGATCGCGTGTCCAGCGAGCTTGGCTGGGTGGCGATGACGTTCACCTTCCGCGGGTGCGGTGGCAGCGAAGGCGACTTCTCGCTGCAGGGGTGGGTCGACGATCTGCGCGCGGCCATCGATCACCTGATCGCCGAGACCAGCCCCTCGGGCATCTGGCTGGTGGGCACCAACACCGGCGGCTCCATCGCCACCTGCGTGGCTGCCGACGATCCGCGGGTGCGTGGCGCCGCGTTGCTCAGTCCGCGTGCCGACTTCGACGACTGGGCGGCGCAACCCCGCCGGTTCCTCGAGCACGCTCGCGAGATCGGTGCCATTCGCACGCCGGGGTTCCCTCGCAACTTCGACGACTGGGCGCGCGAGCTGCGCCGTTTCCGACCGGTCGACGCAGCTCGCCGCTTTGCGCCGCGGCCGCTCCTGGTGATGCACGGCGATGCCGACGAGACGGTGCCCACCGCCGATGCCCGCCAGTTGGCCGAGGCGCACGGGTCGGCCGAGCTGCGGCTGATCAACGGCGCCGGTCACCGCTTGCGTCACGACCCGCGGGCCATCGCCGTGCTGCTCGGGTGGCTCGACCGGCAGCGAACGCTCGACGCCTGAGGCACTTGCCTCGCCCGACCCTCACCGTCAGTCGGCGAAACCGTCGAGGTGAGTGGAGTGCCAGCGCCACGCAGATTCGATGATCTCGTCGAGACTGCGCGTTGCGGACCAGCCGAGTGTGGTGTGCACCTTGGTGGGGTCGGCGTAGGTGACGACCGGGTCGCCGGCTCGGCGCGGGCCGACCTCGTACGGCACCACCTGGCCGCTGATGCGTTCAGTGGCGTGGATGATGTCGAGCACGCTGCTGCCCACGCCGGAGCCGACGTTGAGGGAGACCGTGTCGCCGCCGTCGCGCAGGTAGCGCAGTGCACGGACGTGGGCGTCGGCGAGATCCTCGATGTGGATGTAGTCGCGGACGCACGTGCCGTCGGCGGTGGGGTAGTCGCTGCCGAACACCCGCACCGGTGGCCGCTTGCCCAGGGTTGCCTTCATCACCAGCGGAATCAGGTTCTGCGAATGCGTCCAGTCCTCGCCGATGACACCGTCGGTGCTGGCACCCGCAGCGTTGAAGTAGCGCAGGCTCGCTGCCCGCACTCCGTGCGTGATGCCGTACCAGCCGAGGATGCGCTCGACCATTGCCTTGGTCTCGGCGTACACGCTCTCGGGCGAGATGGGCGCGTCCTCGGTGACCGGCATGGTGGTGGGCGTGCCGTTGACGGAGCAACTCGACGAGAACACGATCTCCTTGACGCCCGCTGCCAGCGCGCCCTCCACCAGATCCACCGAGCCGGCGACGTTGTTGAGCCAGTAGCGATCTGGTTGCTCCATCGACTCGCCGACGTTCTTGTAGGCAGCGAAGTGCACGATCTGTGTGACGCCGTGCGAACGGCACAGGTCGGTGACCAAGGCTCGATCGCGGATGTTGCCCACCACCAGCTCGGCGCCGAGCAGTGCAGCACGGTGGCCGAGCTCCATCGTGTCGAGCACCACCACCGCATGGTCGGTGGCGCGCAATGCGCGCACGGTGTGTGAGCCGATGTAGCCGGCGCCGCCGGTGACGAGAACACTCATGTCAGGTCTTCCTTCGTTGTGAACCAGCTGACCATACGAGCAAGGCCCTCGCGCAAGGAAACCTCGGGAGCCCATCCGTAGGTGGTGCTGAGCAGCGCGATGTCGGGGCAGCGCTGCAGCGGATCGCCCTCGCGCTCGTCCGGCAGCGGGACTGCGATGATGGGGCTGGTCGAGCCGGTGATCTCGACCACCAACTCGGCGAGCTCACGCATGGTGAACTCGGCAGGGTTGCCGACGTTGATCGGGCCGGTGAGGTGGCCGTCGAGCACGGCGGCGAGGCCGCGGATCTCGTCGGCCACGTGGCAGAAGCTGCGCGTCTGCGAACCGTCGCCGTGCAAGGTGAGCGGCTCGTTGCGCAGTGCCTGCAGCACGAACGTGTTGACCACGCGGCCGTCGCGAGGGCGCATGCGTTCGCCGTAGGTGTTGAAGATGCGGGCGATGCGCACCTCGGTGCCGTGCGTGCGGTGGAACGCCATCGCCAGCGCTTCGCTGAACCGCTTGGCTTCGTCGTAGCAGCTGCGCGGGCCGGTGCTGCTGACGTTGCCCCAGTAGGTCTCGGGCTGCGGGTGCACCAGCGGGTCGCCGTAGACCTCGCTGGTGGAGGCGAGGAAGAAGCGCGCCTGCTGCTGGCGAGCGAGGTCGAGGAGGTTGCGGGTACCGGTGGAGCCGACCGCCAGGATCTCGAGTGGCATCGTCTTGAAGTCGTCGGGTGAGGCCGGGCTGGCCAGATCGAGCACTGTGTCGTAGGTGCGCTCGGTGACGGACACCGGGAGCGGCTGGGTGATGTCGTGCTCGATGAGCGTGAAGCGATCGTTGCCGTGCAGGTGCGCGACGTTGCTGCGCCGGCCGGTGACGAAGTTGTCGACGACGGTGGCCGTGTCGCCTCGGTCGAGGAACAGCTCGACGAGATGCGAACCGACGAACCCGCCTCCGCCGGCGACGAGGTGATGCTGTGGCACGCGGTGCGACCTTTCGTCGGCTGTCATCGTCCGATCCCTCGGTGTGTGAAACCGGCGTGTTGCCACGCAGCACGGTCGAGCAGGTTGCGCCCGTCGACGACGACGCGGCCGGTCATCACGGCGGCGACCTGTTCGGGCATCACCCAACGGAAGTCGTCCCACTCGGTGAGCACGGCCAGCACGTCGGCGCCGGCGGTGGCGCCGATCGCGTCGGCGTGAACCTGCACCTCGCTCGGCAAGCCGGGCTTCGGGCCAGCGGCCGCGTCGACGGTGGGGTCGTACGCCTGCACGGTGGCGCCGGCCGCGAGGATCCGCTTGATGATGGACAGCGACGGTGAATCGCGCAGGTCGTCGGTGCGGGCCTTGAACGTGAGGCCCCACACGGCCACGGTGGCGCCCTGCAAAGAGCCGCCGGCAGCGACGCGGATCTTGTCGGCAACGCGATCGAACTGCTCGTCGTTGACCGCGATCACGCCGGCCAGCAGATCGAACTGGTAGCCGGCCTGATTGGCGATGTTGAGCAGCGCCCGCGAATCTTTTGGAAAGCAGTTGTGCGCGACCAAGCGACCAAGATCCGTCGCCCGCCCAGAGCCCACGGAGCAGGGCTTGGCGTGACGAGTCGGAGGCCTGCCAGATGAGGTCGGGCAACCTGTGGGTGTAGCAGTTCACCCCGAGGCCGAGCACGTCGTCGAACAGGGCGGCGAGGATGCGCGACGAGATGGACACTTGCAGGGTGGTGGTCATTCGGCGAACGGTCACCTTGGTGCCGAGTGCCCGCCAGTAGGCGGCGACGAACTCGGCGAGGTGGGCCTCGTCCGTGGGGTGGAACGACCAGCAGATGCGTCGGCGGGCGCCGTCGCTGCCGATGTGTCCCTCGGCAAGGTAGAGGCCGATCATCTCCCACCAGGCTTCGTCCATCTCGATGACTGCCGGTACGTAGCTGCCGTTGGTGGCGGTGCCGAGCGTGCCCCCGAGGAACGAGACTCCCAACGATGCCGCCTCGTCGAGCCGCAAGGTGGCCGACCGGCGGTAGTCCCATCGGCGCGCCGACGGAAGCTGGGAATCGGTGAGTCGGGCCGCCGCTGCCTGCGCCGGACTGAGCCGCATGATCACGTCGGCCCACGAGAGGCCGGCCGCCTCTATCGCGTCGAGTGCGGTGAGCGTGGTGACGTCGAGCCCGTCGGTGAGGGGCGCACCGAGCGAGATGGGCAGCCAATGCGACGTGGTCAACTCGCCGGCGTTGACGATGCGCAATTCGTCGCCATCGCGCACGACCAGCGGATGATCGGCGGTGACCGTCAGTCGACGGCCCATCTTGCTGCGAATCGTCACCATCTCGCCGTGGTAGCTCCGCTCGGTGACCGCCAACGCCGGCTGAAACTCGGGGATCACCTGGCCGGGTGACCAGCTCAGCACCTCCAGATCGGCGAGCGGAAGTGCCGGAAGTTCGTCGAAGCGAACGACACGGGGCCCGAACGAGTCGCGGATCATCAGCGTCTCGCTGCCGTCGAAGCAGCTACCGCCCCAGCCGGGGCCGGGGCGGAGGAACTCGGTGCCGATGCGCTTGTCGTAGCCCATGCCCACCATCACGTCGTCGACGTCGGCGCCGACGCCCTCGCAGATGGCCGCGATCGCGTTGACGAAGCTGAGCTTGGTGGCAAGGAAGGCGTTGGCCGCGTACTTGATCGTCTCGGCGGAGGCCGGATCAGTGACGATGACCTGCGCGCGAACCGAGTCGTAGAGGGCCCCGACGGCGATGGCCGCCGACCGGTCCTCGCAGCCGACGACCACGCGGTCGGGCTTCAGGAAGTCGTCGACCGCGGAACCCTCGCGCAGGAACTCGGGATTGCTGACGACCCGCACGTCGGGTCGCTTCAGCACACGCTCGACCACCCGAGTGCTGCCCACCGGCACGGTGGACTTGTTCACCACGATGGCCTCGTAGGCGAGCGCCGACGCGATCTCGGCGGCGGCCGCTTCCACGTAGCTGAGGTCGGCGGAGCCGTCGTCGCCCTGCGGTGTGGGCACGCACAAGAACACGATCTCGGCGTCGGCGACGGCAGCTGCGGCGCCCACCACGAAGCGCAGGTTGCCCTTGCGCAACCCCTCGGCCAGCAGCTCGTCGAGGCGGTGCTCGACGATCGGCACCTCACCGCGGGAGAGCTTGGCGACCTTCTGCGCGTCGATGTCGGCGCACACGACATCGTGCCCGAGGTGCGCGAAGCACACCCCGGTGGTGAGGCCGACGTAGCCGGTTCCGATGATCGCGAGGCGGGTCATGAGTGCTCCGGCTGGCTCGAGGGTGCGGTGGACGGTGCGGCGGATGCGGCGGAGGGTGCAACGGGCGCGAAGCGTTCCTGCGCGACCTCGACGGTGCGCACGCGGTCGCTGAGGGTGCTGGATGCCTCGGTGATGAGGCGTTGCAGGGTGGTGAGCGTTTGCTGCAGCGCAACGACGGTCTCCTCCAACTCGTCGATCCGCTCGGTGAGAGCGGCATCGCGCCCGTCGAGCTGAGCGGTGACTCGCGCGCTGACCGCCTGGTTCAGGCGATCGCGCGTCCCTCCGAATGGGTTGAGGCTCATGTGGGTCTGCTCCAGATGTGTTCGAGTCGGTGCAACATGGCCTGGCCACATCGCTCCGGGGAATACTGATCGAGAAGTTGCCGCTGCGCGCGCTCGCACATCTTCTTGCTCGCCTCGGGGTCGTTGGCCACGGCGCGCATCAGTGTGGCAGCGTGCTGCAGATCTGGCTCTGCCCAACGGGCGCCCTGCCGATAGGGGCCTCCGCGTTGAGTGACGGTGCCGGGGGTCCAGCGCACGAGGTGGGCGGTGGCATCGGACATGAAGTCCATGTTGCCCGAATAGCCGGTGGCGATGACGGGCTTTCCCAGCAGCAGCGCTTCCGCCATCGTGAGGCCCAACCCTTCGGATCGATGCAGGCTGGTGTAGCAGTCGGTGGCGTTCATCAGGTTCGCCGTACGTGCCTGTGTGAAGACCTCGTCGATGACCACGATGTCGCTGCGGCCACGCGCCGCCCAGCGCAGCAGCTCGAGACCTTCTGCGTTGCGGGCGCCGTTCATGGTCTTCAGCACCAGGCGGGTGCCGTCGCCGGCCGAGAAGGCCGAGCGGTAGGCCTCCACCAAGCCGAGTGGGTTCTTGCGCTCGAGGACGCTCATCATGTCGAAGCAGAACAGGAACATGAAGCCGTCGTCGAGGCCGAAGTCGGCGCGGGTGACCCGGTGGTCGACGATGGGTGTCGCGAACGGCAGCGGTTGGTGGGTGACCACGACATGAGCCGGCGTCTGCTGCGCGATTGCGTCGCGAACGAACCTGCTCGCGGCCCACACCTCGTCGACGCAGTCGAAGGCCGCACGAAACTCGTCGGGGAACTCGTCGAGCTCCCAGAACCACTGGCCGATGGTGTAGCGGCCCTCGAAGAAGGGCCGCCCCAGGTCTTCCGTGGTCTGACGGAACTGGTCGGCGTTGACGGCCATCAGCACCGTGTCGTACCGCTGCTGGGAGTCGACCGGGTGCGGGTGCTCCTGGCGGCTGACCGTTCGATGCAGCGACACAGTGGCAACGCCGACCCCTGCGCGACGAAGTGCGCTTTCGGTGAGCCGGGCCGCTTCGCCGACCCCCAGCTCGGCCTGCAGGTACCCGACCAGGTTGACGCCGTGCCGGGTGATGTCGGCAATCGTGTGCACGAGATCGAAGCGCTGCTCGGCTTCGGGGCGCCAACCGAGCAGCGCGATGTTCTGCTCGTCGGCGCCGCCCAGGCCGACCGCCCAGGTACGGATGCGGCGGAGGTCGCCGCTGGCGGCCCCCGGCATGCGGATGCGCACATCGGGGCGAGTGGTCCAGATGTCGGTGAGGTAGCGGGGGATGGCCGTGCCGGCGTGCGGCGGGGAGGAAGAGAGCCACTGCAGGAACGGCTCGGTACCGCCCGGGTTGAACGGGCTGGGTGGCATCTCGCCCTGGCCGGCGTCGGCCAGCAAGAGGTCGTCGCGGAATGCCCTGCGGATCGGCGCCGTGAGCTCGAGGCCCGGAAAGGCCTGTGCCCAGCCGTACTCCAGGTTGCTGTCCTCCGTGCCGGCAACGGCGAGCACGCGGGCGCCGTACTCGTCGAACAGCTGCGCCAGCACCGGGTGGTCGCTGAGGCGTACGCGGGGCGTGCTGGGTTGGTGCCTGCTGATCCAATGCGGCTTGTCGGGCTCGTAGCCGGAGAAGTGGAAGAAGCGCAGTGGCTCATCGCCCACGAAGTAGGCGCCGTCGCGCCGTTCGATGGGTCGCTGGTCGAGGTTCCAGTAGGCGACGTTGTAGGCGGGGCTGGCCTCGATGTACGGACGGAAGATGGGGACACTGATGTCGATCCAGCGCTGATCGGTGAACAGGTGGTTCGCTGGGTCGACGATCGAGTCGCGGCGGAGCCGCTCTGCCCACCACTCCACGAACGCACTGCCCTGTCGGGCAACACCGATGTAGCCGAGGTTGAAGATGCCGGCCGCCATGATGCCGATCTCCGAGGGCTCGGCTCCGTCGCGAGCAATTGGTTGCAGGCAGTGTGGCGTCAGCGAGATGCCGTGCTCGGCGGTCGCCTCGACAATGGGGTCGAGCGGGGCGTAGATCTCGACGTCGGGGTCGATGTAGAGCACGCACTCGAAGTCGGCCAGGAAGTGCCGCAACGCGAATGGCTTGATGGCGGTGGCGAACTCGGTGACGTTGTACGCGACCGCCATGTGCTGGAAGCCCTCGGTGCCGAAGTCGATGTCGACGATGGGCACCAGTTCGGGTTCGGCCTCCTGCCGCAGGCGCACCTTCAGCGGGTGGTCGATGACCACGATGAAGAAGGCCGCATCGGGATGCACCCGCCGGAACGACTCGCCGAGCACCCGCGCCCGCGGGAGGTAGTTGTGAGCGACGATGGTGAACGCGGCGAATTGAGAATGGCTCAAGATCGTGCTCCTACGGCCTGTCCGGAGAGTCGCGTTGGAACGAAACCCGGTCGGACACAGCAGGTTCGATACTACCGGCAGCTTCCGGAGGTGTCGGGTGAGTGCGCTGCCCGCTGCTTGGCCAACTCCTGCTCGAGCGACGACGCATATGTCGCTGACTCGGCAGCAGAGGCCTGCAGCAGTTCGTTCGACGCGAGGAGCGATCGTGCGTACTCCTCTGCGTCGCGATGCGAAGCCTGCAACGTTGCCATCTCCCGTAGAAGTGCCGCGACGTACTGCTGCAGGTCGCCGAAGGCCCGCTGCGCTTCTGCGAGGTCGAGTGCAAGAGCCGGCACCCAGTTGTCGAAGACGTTGGCCGGCACCGACAGCAACGACGCGACGTCGATCAGATCGGCTCTCACATAGAAGCGGTTCAACCCGTCGAACAGCGTGCACTGGTAACCGGCTTCGAGCACCAGGTGCTCCCAGCGGTGCGCCGAGGTGGTGGTGGAGTTGGGCTCGGTGGCCTCGATCACCAGCACCCACGGCCGATGCTGGTGCAGGTCTGCGCCGGCGAGCACGTCGTGCTCCATGCCCTCGACGTCGATCTTCACCACGTGCACGGAGCCCGGCTGGAACCTGGCGAGCAGTGACGACAGCGTGATCAACGGGGACTCGAACGCGACGAACTGCTGGCCCTGCGCGTGGTAGCGATCGGCGAGTTCGGCGCTGGAAGTGGTCGCGCCACGGTTCTCGGGCGGCGCCTCGAAGAGGGTGATCGACCCCGTCGCGGCGCCGACGGCAGCCTGGATCGTCTCGTCGTGCGGTCGCATGGCGCGCAGCAGTTCCGCCTCCACAGGCATCGGCTCGACGTTGATGCCGCGCCACCCGTGCATGTACAACCCGTGCATCACGTTGCCATGAACGGGGTGGCCGGCTCCCACGTCGATGAACCGGCCGTGCGGCGCCGCCGTCAGCAAGCGTGACAGCACGACGTCCTCCAGGTTCTGCGCGTAGGACACGAACGGTGGCGGGGTCACGTCGCCAGCGTAACGGTCGGGGTTCACGTGCCGATCGACGCGACCCGTCGGTCGAGCTGCTCGATCAACTGTGCCAGCGCGCGGTCCTGATCGGTCAACGATGCGGCGACGGAAGCGAGGGTGGTATGCAGCGTGGAGAGCTCCTCGACGCACATCGCGACGCGCGCTTCGACGAGGTCGAGGCGTGCTCCGGCGTCGGCGGGAAGGTCGTTGGCGGCGAGTTGCTCATCGAGCGCGCGGGCCACCCTCCAGTCGATCGACCGGGCGACCCGCTGACGGATGGACGTGACTGGGTTCAACGACATCTGTGCTCCATATCTGCTCGAGGCGCTGTCTCATTCGTGCACCACACACCGCTGGCGAGAAGCGGGCGGCCAGGTCGCGTTGGCCCGCCGCGGCGATTCGTGCCGCGAGCTCGGGGTCGGCCACCACTCGTTGCATCAACGACGCGGCAACACCGATGTCGGGGTCTGCCCAGACGCTGCCCACGTCGTACGGCTCGGCGCCGCTCGGCACCGCCACCGGCGACCACGGCACCAGCAGCGCGGTCTCGGGGGTCATGAAGTCCATGTTGCCCGAGTAGGCGGTGGCGATCACGGGCTTTCCCAGCGACATCGCTTCTGCCATCGTGAGCCCCAGGCCTTCGGCCCGGTGCAGCGAGATGTAGCAATCCGCGTGCGCCATCAGCGCGCCGCTGGTGGCTGTGTCGAGGTAGCCGTCGATCACCGTGATGTCGTCGCGGTCGCGGCACTGCCAGCGAAGATGCTCGAGCGCGGCCAGGCGGGCGCCGCCGTTGATGGTCTTGATGACGAGGGCCGGGCCTTCGTTCGGCCGGAACGCAGCTCGGAACGCATTCACGATCGCCAACGGGTTCTTGCGCTCGATGATGCTGAACATGTCGAAGCAGAACAGGAACGTGAAGCGATCGGTGAGGCCGAGGGCAGCGCGGGAGAGAGTGCGGTCGACCGGCGGCGCCAACAGCGGCAACGGCATGTGCGTGACCGGCAGACCAGTCGGTGCGCCGGCGGTGAATGCGTCGCACATGTGGGTGGTGGCGGCCCACACCTCGTCGACCCACGAGAACGCGTGATGGAACCGAACCGGGAACGACTCGGTCTCCCAGAACCACTGGCCGATCGTGTAGTGGCCCTCGAAGAAACCGGCACCGAGGTCGCGGCGGAGCAACCCGAGTTGGTCGGCGTTGACCGCGGCCACGATGGTGCGGTGCCCCGCTGCGCCCGACGGGTCGTATGCGGACCGCTGGCGGCTGAGCGTGCGCGACGTGACCGTGGTGGCAACGTCGACACCGGCCGCGGTGAGCGCCTGCTCGGCCAGTCGCCCCGCTTGGCCCACGCCCAGCTCGGCGGTGAGGTAGCCCACCAGATCGACGCCGTCGCCGCCCGCCGGCGACGAATCGCTCGCCGGCCGCGGCTGCGTCCAGCCCAGCAGCGCAAGGTGGGGGTACTCCACCATGCCACCGCGCTCCACCCAGTGCCGCAGCCCATCTGCACGCCCATCAGCCACGTCGGGTGTGGCGGCCCGCAGGTCGGCGCGACCGTGCCAGATGGCCATGGCCGAACGCGTCGCCGGTGCCACGCTGTCGGGCGCCACGGTGCACAGCCAGTGCCGGAACCGCTCCGCGCCGCCGGGCAGGAACGGGCTGGGTGGTACCTCGCCCTCACCCCTGTCGGCGCGGACCAGCTCGGCATGGAAGAACCGGCGGAGCTCGCGGCACAGCACCACACCCGGGAACGCCTCGTGCCAGCCGTACGGAAGATGGCTGTCGGTCGGCCGGCGCGATGCGGCCAGCGAGGCCGCGTACTCCGAGCACAGCTCCACCAGTGCCGGTTGCTCGCTCATCAGCACTCGCGGAGCGGACTGTTGGTACTTGCTCACCCAGAACGGAGTCGCAGGGTCGTAGCCGGAGAAGTGGAAGAACCTCAGCGGTTCGCCATCGACCAGGTAGCGACCCTGCTGCTTGGTGAGCAGGCGTTGATCGAGGTTCCAGTACGCAACGTTGTAGGCGGTGCTGCGAACGATGTGCGGGTGGAAGATCGGTACTGCGAGGTCGATCCATCGCTGATCGGTGAACAGCTGCTGCGCGGGGTCGATGAGCGCCCAGCGGCGCAGCCTGGCGGCCCACCACTGCAGGAACTCGCCGGCGCGGCGGGCGACGCCGATGAAGCCGAGGTTGTAGACGCCCGCAGCCATGATGGCGGCTTCGCCGGGTTCGGCGCCGTCGTGCGCGATGGGGGAGAGGCAGTGGGGGGTGAGCGTGATGCCCGCCTGCATGGTTGCGTCGACCAGTGGGTCGAGCCGTTCGTAGACCTCGATGTCGGGGTCGATGTAGAAGGCGCACTCGGCAGACCGCAGCAGGTGCTGCAGTGCGAACGGCTTCACCGACGTGGCGAACTCGGTCACGTCGTAGATGGTCGCCATGTTCTCGAAACCCTCGTCGCCGAAGTCGAGCTCGGTGATGGGAACGACGGTGAACGGCTCGTCGACGAGGCCGCGAGCTTCCAGCGGATGGTCGATCACGATGACCGAGAACGAGGCCTCCGGGTGCCACTTCAGGAACGATCGCGCCAGCACCCTGGCCATCGGAAGGTAGTTGTGGGCGACGATGGTGCACGCCGCGAGCGACGGCCCGGCGGACGGTGATGTGGTCACGACGAGATGCTCCGTCAGCTCAGCGACCACTGCGGCCGCATCGTCACCAGGCCGCCGGTTTCGTAGGGCTTGCCGGTCATCACATCGAACCGCAGGGCCAGTTGCACGTGGTCGTAGACGTAGGCGCGGTTGAAGTCGGTGATGGACGTGTGCAGGTCGTAGGTGCCCGGCAACAGGTCGACGCGAGGGATCGTGATGTCGACGACACCGGTGCCCGACATGTTGGGTGGCACCATGCCGACATCGCGTGTGTTGGGTGCTGTGACCGTGGCCCCGCCCAGGCTCTGGATCTCGATGCCGATGACCGGCTGCGGCACCGTCTTCTCTGCCTGGTAGTGCAGGCGCAACACGATCGAGTCGCTGGTGCGGCAGCGCTTGACCGGCGTGGGGTCGCCCTGCGTGAACATCTCCACTTCGGTGATGCGGATCTCGCCGGAGCCGCGTCGCACGCTGCCGTCGGCGGCCGGGGCGGCGCCGCCCAGCATCCGCTCCGTGTACGCCTCGACCAGGTCGGCGGGGTCGCCTTCGTCGATGGCCTTGCCGTGCTCCAGCCAGATGGCTCGGTCGCAGAGGTTCTTGACGCTGCCCATGTCGTGAGTGACGAGCACGATGGTGCGCCCTTCGCTGCGGAACTCGACGAACTTCTCCAAGCAGCGCCGCTGGAAGCTCACGTCGCCGACCGCCAGGATCTCGTCGACGATGAGCAGCTGCGGATCCACGTTGATGGCAACGGCGAACGCGAGCCGCACGTACATGCCCGACGAGTACGTCTTCACCGGCTGGTCGATGAAGGTGTGCAGACCGGAGAAGTCGACGATCTCGTCGAAGCGGAGTGCGATCTCCCTGCGTCCCATCCCGAGGATCGCGGCGTTGAGGAAGATGTTCTCGCGGCCGGTGAGCTCGGGGTGGAAGCCGGCGCCCAGCTCGAGCAGCGCGCCCATCCGCCGGAAGACCTGCACGGTGCCCGAGTTGGGTTGCAGGATGCCGGCCATGCACTTCAGCAACGTGCTCTTGCCCGAGCCGTTCTGCCCGATGATGCCGAACACCTCACCTTCGCGGACGTCGAAGGTGACGTCGTCGACCGCGACGAAGTCGTCGTAGCGGTTCCTGCCTCGCGCGGCGATGAGCTGCTTGAGCGAGTTGGTCTTCTGTTGGTGGATGCGGAACGACTTGACGAGATGATCGACCGAGAGCGCGATGTCGCCTGCCATCACATCTGCTCCGCGAACCGGGGTGAGAGCTTGCCGAAGATCCAGGCGCCGGCCGCCAACGTGAAGGCGGCCAGCACTGCCAGGTACCCGACACGGGCGATGCTGGGCATGCGCCCGTCGTACAGCACGTCGTGAAAGGCGACGATGAAGCTGCCCGTTGGCCCGTAGTTGGCGACGTTCCGCAACGCATCGAGCTTGATCAGCGGGATGAAGTAGATGACCGGCGTGGCGTAGAAGAGCAGCTGCGAGACGATGCTCCAGAGGTACTGCACGTCGTGGAAGAACACGTTGGCCGCACTGAGCGCAAGGGCAACACCGGTGGTGAACAGCGCCCACAGCCCGTAGAGCACCAGCAGGATCGGCAGCCAGACCAGTGGGGTCTGGCCGGCCAGCGTGAGCGCGACGAACAGGATGATCGTCTCGATGAGCAACGTCACGAACTGCGCGACGACCACGGAGAAGACGAGGTGCTCGTGAGGGAAGGTGACCTTCTTGATGAGCCCGGCGCCGTTCTGCACGTTGCCCATCGCGGTGCTGGTGGTGATGGCGAAGAAGTTCCACGGCAACAGCCCGCACAGGAAGTAGAGGGGGAAGTTCTTCAGGCCGCTGGGGTCGCCGGCGAGCGGGTTCTGCCCGAACACGTAGGTGAAGATGATGGTGAAGATCAGCATCTGGCTGATCGGGTTGAGCAGGCTCCACGCCCAGCCGAGCACCGACTTCTTGTAGCGGGTACGCAGCTCCTTCAGCGACAGCAGATACAGGAGGTTGCGATGGGCCATCGCCGTGCGAAGAGACATGCGGGACGGAACTCTACTGAGGTTGCACGCCGAACCGCTGCCGCCGCAGCTGCGTAGGCTGGCCTCGCATGTACACCAACGACTCACGCATCGCGTCGGGGGCGCACGCCTGATGGCCGAGCCCACCGCCGCGCCCGCCGGCTACTTCGACACCCGCTTCGTTCACGACGAACGTCGCCGGTTCGTGTGGCGGCACATCGCCGCTCACCTGGCCAGGTGGATGCCCACCGATGGTGCGTTGCTCGATCTCGGTGCCGGCTACGCCGACCTCGCCAACTCCGCGAAGTGCGCTCGTCGTGTGGCGCTCGACCAGCGCGCAGATCTCGCCCAGTTCGTCGCGCCCGGCGTGCAGGCGGAGGTCGGCGACGTGACCGACCTCTCCCGCTTCGCCGACGCCACGTTCGATGCCGTGTTCGCCAGCAACCTGCTCGAGCATCTCGAGTGGCCGCAGCTGGAACGCTGCATCGACGAGGTGCGTCGGGTGCTCACGCCGGGCGGCCACTTCCTGGCGGTGCAGCCCAACTTCCGGCTGAACCCGCAGCGCTACTTCGACGACTTCACGCATCGCACCATCTTCACCGACGAGTCGCTCTCCGACTTCCTGGCCAGTCGCGGCCTGGTGCCCGTGCATCGCGAGGCCCGGTTCCTGCCGCTGACGATGAAGTCGCGCCTGTCCTTCGGTCACCGGTTGGTGCCGCTGTACCTGCGGCTGCCGTATCGCCCGCTCGCAGGGCAGATGCTCGTGGTCGCCCAGCGGCCGAATGTGGGTCGGTAGCCTCAACCTTTGATGTGCATGGGCCGATAACAGCGGGCAGAGCTGGAGGAAAGTCCCACATGTCCCACCGAATTCGCCGCGCCACGTCCGTGGTCGCAATGTTCGCCGCTTCCACCGCGGCCGTCACCCTTGGTGCCACCGAATCGGCGAGCGCAGCGTCGTTCTCCGCCAGTGTCGCCACCAACGGGTCGATCGGCACGATGTGGGTGGATGCCATCTACGACGGGCAGGGCGGCGGGGGCGCGTACGACACCGGCTATTCGTGGCGTAGCGATGGTGGGCTGTGGAACCTGAACATGAGCACGTACACGGAGACCACGCCTGCTGGTTCGCTGAGCGTGAACGGATCGCCCACCATCGTTCGTCTCGAGCTGTACCCGAAGCCCGAGCCATCGCAGTACTTCGTTCCGTACGACGTGTGGGCGGGCAACGTCGGCGGCGCCAACGTGCAGCGCGACAAGTCGCGCGACGGCGCCAACTGGCTCGACTTCGGTCAGATCCCGCTGCCCACCGTCGGGCAGGACGGCGCCTTCCGCGTGGAAGGTGGCATCGTGTCGGCCACGCCGGTGCCCGATGGTCGAGTGCAGTTCGATGTGTTCCAGATCCCGTGCAGCTACCCCGAGACGTGCCCCGACACGAAGCGCACCTCCACCGGCGCTGCTGTCGGTGCCTTCGCCACCGGCTCGAGCAAGGGCGGCCGCTGGAGCGGCGGCGTCGGATGGCCGGGTCACTACATCGTCTTCGTGCGCGACACGTTCACCGGCAGCCACGTGCATGGCTTCATGGACATCGCCAACGGGCAGGTGCCCGACCTCGACCTCGATGTGGCCTGCTTCGGCATGCGCACCTGTGTGTACGACCAGGGCTCGGCTTCCGTCCCGCAGGGCGGCTTTCACCCGCTGAACCCCACGCGGTTGCTCGACACCCGCACCGGGGTCGGCATCAACAGCGGTGCGATGCGACCCGGTGACGGCCGCCTCGGCGACCCGAACCCGGTCAACCGGCGAGCAGAGACTCGCAACCACGAGGTGAAGGTCACCGGCGTCGCCGGCATCCCGGCCTCGGGCGTGTCGGCCGTGTTGCTCAACGTGACGGCGGTGGCGCCCCCGTCGTGGGGGTTCGTCTCGGTTGCGCCCCGACCGCCCGCGGTGGGTGACATCTTCAACGACCAAGCCACGTACAGCGGCTTCCCCTCCACCTCCAACCTCAACCTCACCGGCGGGGAGACGGTCCCCAACCTGGTGCTCGCGCGTGTGGGCGCCGGGGGCACGATCCGCTTCACGTACGCCGGGTTCGGCTCGATGCACGTGATCGCCGATGTGGCCGGTTGGTTCGACACCGGTGCGCCCGGCGTGCTGCAAGGCGGGCTCGGGTTCACCGGTGTGGCACCGGCTCGGCTGCTCGACACCCGCAGCGGCATCGGCGACAAAGATCGGCCGCTTCCGGTCCGGCGACGACCGGGCATTGAAGGTGACCGGCGTCGCCGGTGTTCCGGTCGACGCGCAGTCGGTGGTGGTCAACATCACCAGCGGCTCGCCGTCGAGGGTCGGCTACGTCACCGCCTACCCCGATGGCCAGGCGCGGCCGAACGCCTCCAACCTCAACGTCAACGCCGGGCAGACGCGCTCGAACCTCGCGGTGGTGAAGGTGGGGGCGAACGGCATGATCCGCCTGGCCGCGTTCGAGACCGACACCGACCTGGTGGTCGACGTCTTCGGCTACTACAGCGCCGGCGGCGGGGCGACCACCACGATCACGCCGGTGCGCGTGGTCGACAGCCGCATCGGGTTGGGCACGGCAGGCAGGGCGTTCGGACCTCATGAAGCGCGCGATGTGCAGGTGGCAGGCGTGTCGGTGATTCCGGGGAACGCGACCGCGGTCGTGCTCAACGTCACGGCCGTCGACACCAGCAGTTGGGGCTGGCTGACGGTATGGCCCGCCGGCCAACGGCAACCGGCGTCGTCCAACCTCAACTGGGATGCCGGCAGGTTCGTGCCCAACCTGGTGATCGTGGCGGTGGGCGCCAACGGCTCGGTCTCGATCTACAACGACAACGGCAACGCCAACATCCTCGTCGACGTCCTCGGCTACGTGACCTGAGCCGCGCCGACGGCGTGCTGCCACACCTCCGGCTGGGCGGTGCCGGTCAGCGCAGGGCGTGAGCTGCAGCGAGGCGCAGGCGTTGTGCGAACACGTGGCCGGAGAACTCGCCGGCGCGCTGCTGTGCACTCGCCGACATGGCGGCCAGCCTTGCCGGGTCGGCGATCAGCTCCCTCGTGCGGCTCACCAGCTCGTCGAGCGTGTGCCAGTGGTACCCGTCGACGCCGTGGCGCACGATCTCGGCAGGGCCGGCCGCGCCGAACACCACGGGTACCGCACCCGCTGCCATTGCCTCCACCACCGCGATGCCGAAGTGCTCGAATCGCTCGGGATGCACGTCGGGGTCTTCGCCGAACCCGCCGCCGTGCCAGAAGATGCCGGCGGTGGCCAGCGTGTCGCGCACCAGTGAACGCGGCGCGTTGAAGTGCACGCTCACCGCGTGGCCGACGGCCTCGCGTCTCACGGCCAACGCGTAGTCGCGGCTGGCGGCGTCGGCGCCACCGACGAGCTCGAGACGCCACCCGTCGGCCCCGCCGCGTTCGAGGTCGATGAAACCGTGCAGCAGGTCGAGCTGCTTCTTGCAGTGACCGAACTTGGGGTCGAAGAAGCGACCGACGGAGGCGATCACCGATGTCTTCGCACCCGGCAGCACCTCTGGTCGCACCGGCGGGTAGAGAACCTCCGAGGGGACGCTCCACAAGCGGGTGACCCACTCGGCGGTGAACGTGGAGTTCGACAGGAACGTCGAGTACGTGCGAGCCCATTCGGTTCGGGCCGACCGCCGTTCGAAGCCGGCATGCACACGCCGCACTCGCGCGTTGCTCACGCCGGCCAGCGCATCGGCGGCACGGCGCGACACCGCCTGCACGGCGCGCTGGCGCGACGTGCTGGGTGGCTCGGGGAAGTGCACGTAGTACAACCCGGCGGGTGCGCGGTTCTGGGCCGAGCTGCGATACGTGGTGTTGATGAACAGGTCGAAGTCGGCGCTCGCCGCCGACGCCGTGACGTCGTCGACGACACGTTGATACCCGCAACCGGTGAGATCGACGCCCAGCCGGGCGATGGTGGCCTCGATGTCGATCGGCTCGGGCCCGAGCAACACCACCTCATGGTCATCGGCGAGCGCCTGGGCGATGGCGCCGGCCACCTGCTCACCGCCTCCGTACGTGCTCCAGTAGAGGTTGTACACGGCGACCCTTGGCGCTTCGTGGGTGTGCTCGCTGCTGGTCACTTCGTCACCTGCCACGACATGAGGGCGGTGCGGTCGACCGAGGGCTTGGCTGCCCGCCGAGCGCGCACCATGGCCGGCAGCAGCTGCAGGTAGCTGCGCAGCACTCGCCGCCGGTGCGCAGATTCGTTGCGCTCGGGCATCTGCAACCGCAGCGGCCGCCCGATGTACGCGGAGAGCATGCACCGAACGAAGCGGCGCACCTCGCCCACGCCGGCCCGTAGTGCAACCTTCGCTGGAGCGTTCTTGGCGAGCACCAGCAGCCGGTTGCGCTCGGTGTAGAAGCGGAAGGTGGGCGACCCGACGCCCGACGAGGCCGCGTGCAGGTGACGCACGATCGACGTCGGCTCGTAGAGGTAGCGCCAACCTTGGAGGCGCCCACGCCAGGAGAGGTCGGTGTCTTCGTAGTAGAGGAAGAGGTGCTCGTCGAAGAGGCCGACCTGCTCGAGGTACTCGCGCTTCAGCAGCACCGCGCCGCCGCACCACGCGAACACCTCCGCCGGCGACTGGTACTGGCCCTGGTCGCGCTCGAGGAAGCCCCGGTCGCCGCCGAACCCTCCGCGGTAGAGGTTGGACCCCACGTTGTTGATCACATCGAACGGCTCGTCGCCGAGCCGGATGTGGAACCAGGTGCGCTCCGCGCCCACCTGCAGTGTGTGCTGCTCGGCATCGGTGGTGAGCGTCACCGTTCGCGGTTCGGGGCTGCTGAGCCGCAGCGACACCACTCGGGGCAGCGGTTGCTCGGTGTCGACGGCGATGCGGATGGACCCGCGGTCGCGGCTCCAGCGCGCGATCTCCTCGTCGTACTCCGAGTTGGGCAGCTCCGGACCGTAGAAATCCTCGTCGAACGACACCCGGCGGTCGGCTCGCACGTCGTCGATGCGTACCGCCGAGACGCGCACGCCCAGGTCGCGGGGGTCGTTGCGATTGATCGTGGCCGCGCCCGGTACCGCTACCTCGATGCCCAGGTAGCGGTGAGCGAACAGCATCTTGGCGCTGACTGCGCCGATGTCGGCCGCCGGCCGGGCGGCTGCGACCAGTGGTCGTAGCCAACCGGGTTCGACCGTCGCGTCGTTGTTGACCAGCGCCACGAAGTCGTGGTCGCCCGCCAGCCGCATGCCCAGGTTGCAGCCGCCGGCGAAGCCCAGGTTGGCGAGCGGTTCGAGCAGGCGCACCTGCGGGTAACCGGCGCGCACGCGGTCGGCCACATCGTCGAGCGACCCGTTGTCCACCAGCACGATCTCCATCCGCTCTGCAGGCCAGTCGGTGGCGAGCAGCGAGTCGATGCAGTCGATCGTCATCTGCCCGCCATCGAAGGTGAGCACGACGACGCGTACCAGGGGGGTGTGGTCAGCGTTCATGAGGCGCCCAGATGCTAACGAGCCTCGGTCGGCAACGGGCGGCGCTCAACTGCCGGCGGGCGAGCGGTGCGCCAGCCACTCCAGCACGGCGACTGCGTCGCGATCGGCGTCGGGGAGGGCCTCGTCGGTGGCGTCAACGGCTACGCCAACGGCCGCGAGTGCAAGCGTGCGCTGTGCCGCACCGTGGTCCACGAGCGCGGCACGCGCGTCGCGTGCATCGACGGCGAGCGTGACCACGTGGTCGAAGAGCGACGGGTGCACGAAGCGGCCCAACGCACGGACGGGAAAGCGGCCGGGCCCGGCGTGCGTGGGCCGGTCGGTGGTGGCGCCATCGACCAGCAGGTGCACCTCGGGAGCGGCGACCTGGCCGGCGATGGCCTCGGCCAGCAGTGTGTTCGCTCGACCAGTTGGGGAATCGTCGAAGGCGCCGGCGAGCGCGATGCGTGGAGCCACCTGGCGCAGCGTGCGCCGCTGCCGCGGCCCCAGCGCTGCCAGCGACGACATCACTGCGCTGCCGGTGCCTGCCCAGGTCCAGCGCAGTACGGCACGCTGCGCCGCCGCCCACAGCACGTCCCTGTGAGCGGCGTCGGTGAGTGCGCGTTCGATGGCAGCGGCGATGGCCGCGACGTCGTACGGGTCGAACTCGGCGGCACGTTCGGCCAGCACCTCGGGAAGCGACGACACGTTGGAGGTGATGACCAGGCAACCGCATGCCGCAGCTTCCAACACCGGCAACCCGAAGCCTTCCTCCGTGGAGGGCATCACCGCCAGTGCGGCGACCTGGTGCACGGCGACCATCTCATCGTCGGTGACTCCGCCGGTGAAGGCCACGTCGTGACCGACCCCTGCTGCGTGTGCCCACTGCTGCCACTGCGCGAGCAGGGCATCGTCGTGCGCGCCCACCACCACCAGACGGTGGGTGCGTCGCACTGCTGCGGGCACCTTGCCCCAGGCGCTCAGCAGGCGATGCGTGTTCTTCCGCGGATCGCTGCCGACCACCGACACCACCACCGCTCGCCCGTCGGCGTGCAGCACCTCTCGCAGGCGCGGCCACGGGTCGGCGGTGGCCGGCATGAACTGCCCTTCCACCCCGGCGCCGATCATCGCGATGTGTTGTGCCGGAAACCGCAGCTCGTGCGCGGCCGTGTCGGCGGCGAACTGCGAGATCGCGAGCAGCGCATCGAGCGTGCGCGTGAGGATGCCGCGCAACTGCACCTGGGCTCGCGCGGTGTGGCGTTGCTGGTACTGCTCGGGGTAGCGCTCGGGGATGACGTCGTACATCACTGCCGCCACGGGCAAACCGGCCTCGGTGATGATGCGCGGCACCGGGTCGAGCGGGATCGGGTGCAACATCAGCTGCGTGGCGAGGTACCAGGCGCCGGGCATGGTGTGCGCCCGGATGACGGCCGGGCTCCATCGCTGAAGTGCCAGGCCGGGCACCGCGGCCGCCAGCACGCCTGCTTCGGTGTCGGTCTCGTACAGGGCCACCACCGGCGCCCCCACCTGCTGCAGCCCGCTCAGCAGCCCGATGGTGTAGCGGCCGATGCCGCGATTGCGCGCGGTTGGATGATCGACCGGGCGAGCATCGACGAGCAGGTGGCTGACGCGGTCGCCGTGCAGGTCAGCCATCGCGTCGCATCGCGGCGATGGTGTGCTCCAGTTCGCTCAGCTGCCGCTCGATCACCTGGGCTGCGCCGATGGCCGTGTCGGCATCCAGCCGCAACCGCTCGGCGTACCCCACGAACAACGGCAGGGCCTCCTCCGACCCGGCGTGCACGTCGTGGCTGAGCAGCGTGACGGTGTGGTGGATGGCCGGTACCAGCGTCACGATGACGTGGTTCATCTGATCGACGGTGGCTCGCAGCGCGGCCACTTCCGCCGGCAGAGCCGCGAATGCTCGCAGTCGGCGGGTGAACCCTGAGATGGAAGCCATGGCGACGACGTTAGCCCGCAGGCTGCGGTGGGTCGCGGGCTCGCGACGGCTGCACTCGTGACACATGCCGAGCGCGGCGGTCACGGCTACGCTGCCCCGGTGCAGTCAGGAGCGTCGGTCACCTCGTTGCGGCGCCTCGGGCGGTTCGTGCCGCGAGGGGTGAAGCGCCTCGTGCGCCCGGTCGCTCAGCGGGTCGGGCTGGCCGCTGTGCCGCTGTGGTGGCAGGCCGATCGTGGCCGGCGGATCGGTCGCCTGGGTGGTGCGGGTCGCGGTGCGGGTCGTGGCGCGGGTCGCAGCGCGGGTCGTGGCGCGGCGGTGTGCAACATCTGCGGGTGGTCGGGCGCGGCGTTCCTCGGAGGTGCCCACGTGGAGTCGGCGACGTGCCCGCAGTGCGGCTCGGTCGCTCGCGACCGCTTCTTGCTGTGGTGCGCAGCGACGCGCGGTGGGTTGCGCAAGCAGCCGCGGGTGCTGGAGACCAGCCCGCGCATGGGCGACGAGTACCGCGAACTGATGCGTCGCCACTTCCAGTACCGGGCCAGCGACTTCGATCTCGGCGCTCACCGGGCCGACATCCAGATCGACCTGCAGCAGATCGCGCTGCCCGACGCCTCGCTCGACGTCGTGCTCACGCCTCACGTGCTGGAGCACGTACCCGACACGGTGTCGGCATTGTCGGAACTGCATCGAGTGCTGGCACCCGGCGGCAGGGTCTACTTGCAGGTACCCCTGCTGCGCGGCGTCACCGCAGCACCGTCCACGCCCGAGTTCCACGCCGACAACACGCCCGTGTTCTGGAACTTCGGGTGGGATCTCACGGCCATGCTGCGAGCAGCAGGGTTCACCACGACCGCATTGGTGACCGCTGAGTTCGCACGCGTGCTGCGCAGCGAAGCGCCGCTGCCCGCGCCCGACGGCGACATCTTCGACGTGGCCGACATGGTGCGCCATGCTCGGCCGGGCGATCTGACCGTGGTGGCCACCGATCGACAGGCCGCGGCGATGGGCTGGCTGCCTGCGCACCAGTTCGTCACCTGGGAGTGCGTGCGCCGCTGAGCCGTCGCCGGCGCCGCGTTCGGCGGTCGACGTGTCTGGGGTACTCGCACGAAGGGAACGACAACTGCGGTTCCGGGGGGTGCCAACCGTGGTTGCCGCGCCACGAAACGGACACACCCGTACTGCCCGCGGCGAGGCGGACGGGGGAGCGGAGGGGAGTGGCTCGCGGCAGCGATCGGGGAGCGCCGCGCTAGCGCCGGTTGCGACGGAACCGCTCGCGCAGGCACAGCCCGATCATGGCCATACCCAGCCGGAACGTCTTCACACGGTCGCCGGTGACCGAGCTCTCGCCCACCCGCGGCAGGTACTTCACCGGCACCTGCACCAGCGGCACCCGCAGCCGAGCGGCGTGCAGCATCATCTCGAAACCGAACGACGAGCCGTTGCCGTTGAACTCGGGTGTCAGGCGGTCGAGCCCGCTGCGGGTGATCACTCGAAACGTGCACCCGACATCGGACAGGTAGACGGTGTTGAACAGCGTCTCGGTGAGCTTGGCGACGGCCCAGTTGCCCCATCGGAGGAAGAACCCCATGTTGGCCCCGCTGAGGATGAACGTCTGCACGGTGCGCGAGCCCAGCACCAGATCCACGTCGGCGGTGAAGGGCAACAGCTTCAGGATGTCGTCGGGATGGAAGGTGGCATCCGGCTCGCACACGCACACCAGATCGGCCGTCGCGGTCTCGCGGAACCCGCGGCGGATGGCCGCGCCGTAGCCCTGCGTGGCCTCGAACACCTCCCGAGCAACGGTCGGCGCCACTGCCGGCGACGTATCGGGGTGCGCGTTGTTGTTGACGACCACGATGTCGTCGACGATGCCCAGGTCGTGGAAGGCCATGATGCACTCGGCGATGCTGCCGGCCTCGTTGTAGGTGGGCAGCACGACTGCCAACGTCTTTCCATGCCACATGGTGGGCCTTCCTGCCTTCTGAAGGGGTCAGCCTTCCGCCGCCGGCGGAAGGTAGAGGATCACGCCGCCGAGGTCTTCCTGACGGTACTCATCGACGGGGAGGTAGAACCACACCGGGTCGGGGGTGCCCGGAGCGAAGAGAAACGCCACCTGCTCGGGTGGAGTCTGCTCCACCAGCCGCTGCGAGAGCGGGAACCGGATCACGTATGGGTTGCCCGCCACCGCCGTGCGGATCGCCTGGTCGCTGCGGTACTCGATCGGCAGCACCAGCCAGTACGCGCCGGCGACGCGGTCGATGCCCACCTCGTCGAGCCGGTTGATCACGGCATCCTGCCAAGCATTGGCATCGACGCGATCGAAGGCCTGCTGGCGTTGCATGAACGGCACGACGGTGACAGCGACCCACAGTGCCGTCGCGCCCACCAGCACGACCGTCGCCCGCCGTTCGGCGCGCGCCGACCCCTCCCTGGATGATCCTTCCGCCAACCGCGCCACGTGCGCCACGGCAGCGCTGACGGCGATGGCGACGAACGGGAGCGGCAAGATGGTGTAGCGCCCGTCGAGCACGTAGATGAGGTGCGGCAGCATCGCCATCAGCGGAAGGCACGAGATGAGTGCCACCGGCACGATCCAACGACTGGGTCGCCTGCCGCCGCGCACCAGCACCACGCAGCCGTACACGACAGCACCGATGATGACCGCGTAGATCAGCACGCCCAGCGGCTTCCCGAACACCCAGCGACCGTCAAACGTGCGCAACCCGAACCCGCGCGGCAGCAGCCCGGTGATGAAGCCGGTGAGGCGGTCGAGGTACGAGCCGGGGGGATACAGCTGCGACTGCAGCGACGGCCACCCGTTGGCCGCGTTCCAGCCGATGAACGGCACGTTGGCGGCGAACGCGGCTGCCACCGCCGGCAGCCACCACCGGCGCAGTTGGCGGCGGTGCACCAGCGCTGCCACGCTCACCACCGGTATCAACACGGTGATGAACATCGGGTGGATGTAGAAGCCGAGCCCGGCGAGGAACCCGACGGCCGCTGACGCTCGCGGCGCCGGTGTCGGCTGGTCGGCCACGACCGCCGTTGCCCACACCGTGCCGGCGGCCACTGCCAGACCCAGCCCGTAGCAGACGTACGCGCGAGTGCTGAGCACCATCATCGCTCCCGGTGCCAGCCAGATGAGGGCGCCGGCCAGTGCCGCCGCTCTGCGATCGATCAGCCGCCGCGCCGCGCCGCGGGTGGCCACTGCCGCCACACCCCACATGCCCACGAAAAGCATCTTCAGCACCACCACGCTGCCGCCCGCGAACACCAGGACGGGGCTGAACAGGTAGGCCTCGATCACCGCTGAGTAGACGTTGCCGTCGATGACCACCGGGAACCGGCCGTCGCGCAGCACGCCCAGTGATTGCAGCCCGGCGTACGCCTCGTCGCCGTTGAGATCGCCGAAGCCCGAGCGCAGCAAGAAGACCCGCAGCGCCAACCCGACAGCCACCACCAGCGCCGCCAACGCCACCTTGCGCAGGTGAGGAGGCGCCATCGAAAACATCGCCTTGAGGGTAGTGGACCGGCCTGCGACCGAACCGGGCACACGCACCGGCGGTGACTCTCCGTCGAAGTCCGTCAAGAGTCGGTCAAGTCACACGCAGGGTGCTCAAGCGACACGAGAAGTTGTCGATATCTCAACACGCACCGGGCGGGCGGATCGAGGAGGAGCGTGGACATGCGTAGGGGACGACGATGCGCACTCCTCATCGCCATCACGGCGCTGTGCGCCACCAGCTTCGAAGCTCCGGCCCACGCTGCTGACCAGAACCCGCCGTTCATCCCCGCAGCCGCCGACTGGCTGACGACGGTCAACTACTACCGCGAGATGGCGGGTGTCGCTCCCGTCGCAGAAGACACGTCCATGTCGCCGGGGGCGTACAGCCACTCGTGCTACATGCTGCTCAACGACATCGCGCACGACGAGGTGCCCGGAGCGCCCGGCTACACCGCAGCCGGTGACACGGCCGGCAACAACGGCAACGTCGCGGTGAGCAGCGCCACCAGCGTGACGCAGCGATCGTTCGTCGAACTGTGGATGACCGGTCCCTTCCACGCCATCGGCATGCTGCGCCCGAACCTGCAGCGCGTGGGCTACGGCCAGTGCGAGAACGCCAGCACCGCCCGCTGGCACTCGGGGGCGACGCTCGACATCCTGCGCGGCCTCGGCCAGCGCCGGTCGTTGAGTGCGCCGATCCTGTTCCCCGGCAACGGCACGGTGACCAACCTGACGAAGTTCATCGCCGAGTCACCCAACCCGGTGCAGATGTGTGGCTGGGGCACCACCGGCGCCGGTCTCCCGGTGATCGCGATGATGCCCGAGGGCTTCAGCGCCAACCCGACAGCGTCGATGACCGGGCCGTCGGGGCCGATCGAGACATGTGTGCTCAGCAGGCACAACACCACCGGCAGTGCCCAGAGCATCTTGCAAGGCGACAACGCGGCAGTGGTCATGCCGCGTTCGCCGCTGACCGCTGGCGTCTACACCGTGTCGGTCACCACCTCCGCCCGTTCCGTCAACTGGAGCTTCACGGTCGACCCATCGGCCTCCGACTCGGTCGCCGCTGCCGGTCCGCCCCCTGCCGCCGGCCCCACCAGTGGCCCCAACGGATGGGAGCCGATCCCGCAGGCACGGTTCGTGGACTCGCGCATCGCGAACGGCGCGACCAAGCTGCTCGCCGGCGTGACGAAGCGGATCCGGTTGACCGGCCGCCTCGGCCTGCCCACCGACGCCACTGCCATCAGCGGCAACTTCACCGTCGTCAACCCTGCAGGAGCGGGCTTCCTGACCGTGTGGAACTGCTCGAACCCGACGCCGGTGGTGTCCACCTTGAACTTCGGGAACGGTGAGGCCGTGTCGAACGCGGCGACCACGCCACTCGACAGCAGCGGCGACGTGTGCCTGTTCTCACCGGTCGACGCCGACATCCTCATCGATGTGTCGGGCTACTACTCGGCCGCGGCTACCTCTCGCTTCGCTGCTGTCGTGCCCGAGCGCGTGCTCGACACCCGTTCGAGCGGCCGCCTGGCCGGTGGGGTGGTGCTGGAGCTACCGCTGCCGGCAGCGCCGCAAGGCGCAACCGGGGCGATGCTGAACGTCACGAGCATCAACCCCGACGGTCTCGGGTTCGTGACGGTGTACCCCTGCGGCGACATCCCGCCCACCTCGAGTGTGAACCCGTCGGGGGGTGAGGTGCGCCCCAACACGGTGACCACCGCGCTCTCGTCGAACCGCTCGGTGTGCGTGTACAGCAGCACTGGGGTCGACCTGATCGTCGATGTGTTCGGCTACATGGTGCCCTCGTCGGCGACGGGCTTCACGCCCAGTGCTCCCTTCCGTTGGGTCGACACGCGTGTGAAGTGGAGTGCAGAGGTCAACTTCGGCACCGGCGGCCAGCGCTTGGGTGCCGGCCAGGTGATCACGATCCAAGTGGCCGGGCAGCGGGGTGTGCCGTCATCGGCAACCGCCGTCTCGTTCAACATCACTGCCACCGACGGTGCGGACAACAACGGTTACATCACGGCGTACCCGTGCGGCAGCCAGGCCCCCACGTCGAACCTGAACTTCAACGCCGGCAAGGCAGTGGCCAATGGAGCGATGGTGGCGCTGTCGGCGGGCGGGTCGCTGTGCGTCTACAGCTCCGTGTCGGCGCACGCGATCATCGACATCAACGGCTGGTGGGGCTGACGCTGCCGCAAGTGTCGGCGGCGTGCGCACCGGCTCAGACGAGCAGCGGGTCGGGTGACCCGGGGTCGATGCCGTGGCGGGCGATGGCCGCCTGCACCTCGTCGGGGCTGGCCTTGCCGTCGGCGGCCAGCGCACTGAGCACGGCGACCACCACGTGACCGGTGTTGACCTCGAAGTAGCCGCGTAGCGAATCGCGCGTGTCACTGCGGCCCATGCCGTCGGTGCCCAGCGGCACGAAGGTGCGTCCGGGCAGGAAGCGGGCCACTTGCTCGGGAACGATCTTCATGAAGTCGCTGACTGCGACGACCGGCCCGGGCGCATCGGCCAGCAGCTGGGCGACCAGCGGCACCTTCGCCGGCTGACCGGGGTGCAGCCGGTTCCAGCGCTCGGCGGAGAGTGCGTCGTCGCGCAGCGCCTTGTAGGAAGTGGCCGACCAGAGCTCGACGCCGATGCCGTACTGCGCCAGCTCGTCGGCCGCGGCGCGAGCAGCACCCTGCGCCGAGCCGCTGAACAGCAGGGTCGCCCGCCGGTCGGTGCCGTCGGGGGCCGCCGCCCACTGGTACAGCCCACGCACGATGTGCGCCGGGTCGAGCCCCTCGGGCATCGCCGGCATCGGGTAGTTCTCGTTGTAGAGCGTGATGTAGTAGAAGACGTCGCGCTCTTCGCCGTTGGGCCGGTCGCTGTCGGGGCCGTACATGCGATGGATGCCGGCTTGGATGATGGCCGCCACCTCGTACGCGTACGACGGGTCGTACGACTGGCACGGCGGCACCGTGCTCGCCAGCACCAGTGAGTGACCATCCTGATGCTGCAGACCTTCGCCCTGCAGCGTGGTGCGCCCGGCGGTGGCGCCCATCAGGAAGCCGCGGGCACGAGCATCGGCGGCCTGCCAGATGAGGTCGCCGACGCGCTGGAAACCGAACATCGAGTAGAAGGTGTAGAAGGGGATGGTGGTGACCCCACGCGTGGCGTACGACGTGCCGGAGGCGATGAAGCTGGCGAGGGACCCTGCTTCCGTGATGCCCTCTTCCAGGATCTGGCCCTTTGCCGACTCTGCGTAGCTGAGCAGCAGGTCGTGGTCGACCGGCTGGTACTTCTGGCCCTGCGAGGCGTAGATCTTCAGCGCGGGGAACAGCGAATCCATGCCGAACGTGCGGCCTTCGTCGGGGATGATGGGTACCACCAGTTGGCCGATGTTCTGGTCGCGGCACAGGTTGCGCAGCAAGCGGGTGAAGCCCATGGTGGTGCTCACCTCTTGCTCGCCCGACCCACCTCTGAGCTCCTCGAAGGTGGCGTCGAGCGGCATTCCCAAAACCTTGCGCGGCCGCACCAGTCGCTTGGGCACGCTGCCGCCCAGCGCACGCCGGCGCTCGATCATGTACTGGTACTCCACCGAGTCCTCGGCCGGGCGGAAGTAGGGCACCTCGTCGTCGTCGAACTGCGAGTCGGGGATCTCGTCGTGCAGGTGCAGACGATCGCGCAAGGCCATCAGCTGGGCGTTGGTCATCTTCTTGATCTGATGGGTGGCGTTGCGACCTTCGAAGCCGGGGCCGAGGGTCCAGCCCTTGATGGTCTTGGCCAGGATGACGGTGGGCGCGCCGGAGCCGAGGTTCTCGGTGGCGGCTTTGTAGGCCGCGTAGAGCTTGTGGTAGTCGTGCCCGCCTCGCGGCAGGTTGACCAAGTCTTGGTCGGTGAGGTGAGCCACCATCTGGCGCAGGCGCGGATCGGGGCCGAAGAAGTTGTCGCGGATGTACGCGCCGCCTTCCACGCTGTAGCGCTGGAACTCGCCGTCGACCGTGGTGTTGAGCTGGTTGAGCAGCACACCGTCGGTGTCGGCGGCGAGCAGGTGTCCCACTTGCTGCCGAGGATGACCTTGATCACGTTCCAGCCGGCGCCGCGGAACACGCCTTCCAGCTCTTGGATGATCTTGCCGTTGCCGCGCACCGGCCCGTCGAGTCGCTGCAGGTTGCAGTTGACGACCCACACGAGGTTGTCGAGCTTCTCGCGACTGGCCAGCGAGAGTGCGCCCAGTGTCTCTGGCTCGTCGCACTCGCCGTCGCCCAGGAAGGCCCAGACCCGGCTCTGGCTGGTGTCGTCGAGCTCGCGGTTGAGCAGGTAGCGGTTGAACCGAGCGTGATAGAGCGCTGTGAGCGGCCCCAGGCCCATCGACACCGTGGGGAACTCCCAGAAGTCGGGCATCAGGCGCGGGTGCGGGTAGCTGCTGAGCCCTGTGCCGTTGCGCCCGATCTCGCGGCGGAACTGGTCGAGATCGGTGGTCTCCAGGCGCCGCTCGAGGAAGGCGCGTGCGTACACGCCCGGTGTGGCGTGCCCCTGGAAGTAGATGTGGTCGCCGGCGGTGCCGTCGTCCTTGCCACGGAAGAAGTGGTTGAAGCCGATCTCGTAGAGGCTGGCGCTGCTGGCGAAGGTGGCCAGGTGGCCACCGATGCCGTCGGCGTGCTTGTTGGCTCGCACCACCATGGCCGCCGCGTTCCAGCGCACGAAGGCGCGGATGCGGCGCTCGATGTACTCGTCGCCGGGGAACCACGGCTCGGACTCGCGCGGAATGGTGTTGATGTACGGGGTGCTGACCGTTGCCGGGAAGCTGACCTGCGACTCGCGTGCCTTCTCCAGCAGCTTGCTGAGCAGGAAGCGGGCACGGGACTTGCCGTGCACGTCGATGACGGCGTCGAGGCTGTCGAGCCACTCCTGCGTTTCGCCGGGATCCGAGTCGGGGAGTTGGTTGACGTGGCCGTCGAAGATCATGACTGGCAGTCTGCCACCGCTACCAGCCGGTAACCGGCGGATGTCAGCCGATTCGTGTGTCGAGCAATCGAGCCGGTGTCAGGGGCAGGAACGCGGCGCCCGACCAGCCCGACACATCCACCAGCACGTGGCTGGTGGTGCTGCTGTAGAGGCACACGGTGCCGGCACCATCGATGGCTGGGATCACCGCGTTGGTCTGCTCGCGGTTCGACACGACGTTGATCATCGAGGTGTTGGGCTGCCCCGTCGCGCACGGGTAGATGGTTGCCCAGCCGGGGCCCGCAGGGTTCAGCAAGGTGAGCGTGAGCACGGCGCCCGACGGCAGCGGTGAGCCGGGCACCCCGCCCAGCCCGGCGACCTGCTGGGTGCGTGGTGTGGCGCCGAACAGCGGGTAGCCGCCACGTGTGTCGAGCAGGCGCTGCGGGACGAGCGCGTGGAACGACGCACCGAGCGGGAACGCGCCGAAGAGATCGACGAGCACGTGCGCGGGACTGCTGACGGTGACGCAGACGTCGCCGTTGTCGTCGGTGGCCGCCACCATCATCAGGTTCTGCACCACACCGGGCGCGATGGTGCGGGCCGGCTGCGCCGGAGGTGCGGCGTTGCACGGGTACAGCGCGACACCGGAGGCGACGCTGCCGCCGACGACGGTGAGGTTGACGACGGCGGTGAACGCACCAGTCGGTGCACCGGCGATGGCGCCGAGATGCACCACCAGCGGCACGCGCGCCGCTGGTGGTTGCCCACTGCGCGTGTCGATGGCGCGTGCTGGTGCGAGCGCGATGAAGCCGGAGTCGGCGGCGAACGCTCCGTTGAGGTCGACCAGCACGTGCGAGTCGGCGCTCTGGTACACGCACACCTTGCCGTTGGCGCCCACCGGCACGATGGCCGCGCTGGCGACGGTCTGGTCGGGCACGAAGTTCAGGTTGCTGACGATCGGCAAGGTGCCGCCGCACGGATAGGCGGTGAGGTAGCCCGACGTGCGCGGGCTGACGGCCGTGAGGTTGAGCGCGACCGCCGATGCATCGGCCGGTACCCCTGCCACGCCGGCGACCGTGAACTCGGTGGTGGTACCGGCCGGCTTGCGCGTGGCCGCGGTGCGGATGGTGCTGGCGGCGAGCCCCGAGTACAGCGCAGCGCCCGCGGGGTTGAGGTGGATCGCGTCGTAGGTGAGACCGAACTGGTCGGCGGTGGCCGCCCAATCGATGATCGACAACTCCGGATGCCGTTCGAGTGCCGCCCGCAGCCGTGCGTTGGCCACCGGGTACTGGCTGTAGAGCAGCTTGTAGCCGGCGGTGAGCGAGTTGTACCCCGTGTAGAACTGCGGCTTCACCTCGCGCAAGGTGACCCAGAAGACGTGCTTCACGCCTTTCGCGAGCAACGCGTTCACCATCTGGTCGATCGAGCGATCGAAGCGGGGGACGTCCCAGTATGGGTAGTTGTAGCCACCGGCCACCAGGGCGTTGTCGCCGAATGCCGACGCCGGCATCGGCTTCACGTACCGGTCGACGAGTTGCTCGACGAACTGGGCGGGCTTGCCGGTGACGGTGACCTGCCAGTCGGAGGGGAAGGCGCGTGGCATCGCGGAGACGGCGCCGAGACCGACGGAGTCGGACACCATGAACACGCGCTTGGCCGCCACCGCCGCCGGAACCTGTGGGTGCACGGGCGCTGCGTTCGCTGGTGCGGCCCAGAAGACCGGGCAGAGCAGTACCGCCACGAGCAGTGCAGAACGTGACTTCATGAGGTTGCCTCCACCCACCAGCCGACCACGTCGAACAACGTGTCCGTGTTCTTGAAACCGAAGATGCACATCGTCTGCTGCTGCGGGTTGACACCCACGGTGACCGAGTTCGCCATCACCAGACCCGCGCGTGCGTTGACCGAAGAAGTTGGCGGCAATGCCTCGCCGCACGGGTACGCGGTGAGGTAGCCGTCGAAGACGGCATTCGCGATGGTGATGGTGCCGGTGACAGCGCGGGCGCCAGGGGGCGCTGCCACCACGTCGACGGCTTGGCCCGTGCCATGCCTGCCGACCCAGCCACCGGTGCCGGTGCGCGTGTCGAGCAGCCTCGTGCCGAACACCGGCACGAGGCGCAGCCCGCCCGGCCCCGCCGAGAAGGTGCCGGTGATGTCGACGATCACGTCGACCAGCGCGGTGTCGGCGGTGTCGATGTGCACGCAGATGGTGCCCGCCGCCGAGACGGGCACGAAGGCCGCACCGGCGACGGTCTCGTTGGGCTCGAAGCTGAGGTTGGCAACGGCAGGCACGACCGGATCGCACGCGTGGACCGTGATGGTGCCACCGGCCGAAGGCCCGGTGACGGTGAGCGTGGCGCTGGCTGCCAGCACCTCACCGCCGGGCACCGCGACGACGAGATCGCGGGCCCGGCCCGTGTTGCGGGTGTCGAGCGGGCGAACCGGGCTGATCGGGTGCAGCGCGGCGCCGCCGGCCGGGAGGAAGTTGCCCTGGATGGAGACGATCACATCGGTGGCGGTGCTGGTGTGCACGCAGATGTGGCCGGTGCCGGTGATCTTGGTGACCGCCTGCGCCGTTCGGAACGCTCCCGCGGCGAAGTTCACGTTGGACGTGGGCGGCATCGGGTCGCCGCAGCGGAAGACCACCAGCCATCCTGCGTCGGCCGAGTTCTTGGCGCTCACCGTCAGCGCCAGTGCCTGTGCCGAGTCGTCCACCGCCGGCTCGGCGCTGAGGTCGATGTCGCGTGTCTCGCCGGCCGCGAAGCGCACACCGTTGGCGAGCGTGCTGTAGATCGTGGTCTCGGTGACAGGGGCGAACCCGAGGCCGCTGGTGTCGGCCGCCGGCAGGGCGCCGCGGCGCCCGTCGAATCGGGCGCTGCTCATCCGCGTGGTGATGTGCTCGGCCATCAGCGTGCTGCGCTTCACGTACTGGGCCGAGGAGTTGGGGTGGATGCCGGCGACGTCGGTGACGATCGGTGGGTTGGCTGTCGCCAGCGCGGTGGGCCAATCCCAGACGATGAGGTTCGGCCAACGCGATGCAGCGCGATCGAGCGCCGTGTTCCAGCCCGTCATGCCGGCGGTGGCGGCGCCGGAGGGGAAGCTGCGTTGCACCACCTTGGCCCACCACACGGTGGTGGTGGGAAACGTGGCAGCGACCTCGCGGAGCAGCTGCTCGATTCGTGCCAGGCACACGTCGACCGAGCTCGGGGTGCAGGTGCCCAGATGATTGGCCCCCAGGTTGACGACGATGATGCTGGGGGAGAAGCCGGCGTCGCGCCAACGGGTGAGCCAGTGGAACGCCGACGCATCGCGCTTGGAGGCCGACGAGTTGAACGTGGTCATGCCCAGCGTGGTGGAGAGGTGCACCGGCCCGAAGCCGTTGTTGCTGAGCATCGTGGGCAGGCTGGGCGTGCTCATGCCGGAGGCGGAGCCGAGCAGCACCGAATCGCCCAGCAGCCCGATGGCGCCACGCGGGCCGACGGTGCCGATGTGCTGATCGCAGAACTCGGTGATGCCACTGCCGTTGTTGCGGCAACCGGCGGGCGCTGCCGCGGCCGGCGCACCCGGCAACAGCGCAGCCGTCAGCGAGGCGACGAGTGAGAAGGTGACCAGCACGGCACGGCGGCGCATCTCCTCAGTCTTCCACGCAAGGTGCTCGTGGCGACTCCTCGGTCGCCGATCGCGAGCGGAGCGCAGGGAGAAATACCCCTAGGGGTAGTAGGATCCGGACCATGACCGCGATCAGCTCGTCGAGGAAGCCGCCCATCGCCCGCCGGTTGGTGCGCCTGCTGGTGGCGTCGGTCGCAGTGGCGGCTCTGGCCGGCTGCACAGCGACGACGGCGCCGGCAACGCGACCGCCCACTGCACGGTGCCGCCGGCCACGCAGGCCGCGCCGCAGTGGTGCTCGGTCCCACCGAGGGGCAAGCCCTCATGCAATCGTTGGGCGCCGCCCTCACCGTCATCGACGTGCGCACGCCCGCCGAGTTCGCCAACGGGCACATCGACGGCGCGGTCAACCTCGACCTCGAAGGTGGCGGCTTCAGCGCCGGCATCGCGGCGCTGGATCACGGCACGCCGTACCTCGTGTACTGCCAGTCGGGACGGCGCAGCGCCATTGCCGCCGAGACGATGGTGGCAGCCGGCTTCACACAGGTGTACGACATGGGCGGCCTCACCGCGTGGCAGAGCGCCGGTCTTCCCGTCGTTGCCGGTTGATCGGTCGCTGCCCATCTGGTCGATCGCCGGTGACTGACCGGGTGCAGCCTCTACCATCGCTGCGATGAGTCGCCGGACGATTGCCTACCAGCCAGCGCTCGACGGCACCCGAGCGCTCGCGGTCACGGCGGTGCTGCTGTTCCACGGCGGTGTCAGCTGGATGAGCGGTGGCTACTTGGGCGTGTCGGTGTTCTTCACGCTCTCGGGCTACCTGATCACGTCGTTGCTGCTCACCGAGCATGCCAGCACGGGCAGCATCGCTGCCGCGGCCTTCTACACCCGGCGCGCCCGGCGCCTGCTGCCTGCCAGCCTGGTGTGCATCGTGGGCGTGTGCCTGATGGCGTGGGCGGGGTGGTTCGAGGGAGTGGCCAACCTGCGGCGCGACGTGTTCGGCGCGGTCTTCCAGGTCTTCAACTGGGTGAAGCTGGGCTCCGGCGAGAGCTACGCCGACCTCACCGCTGCGCAGGCGGGGTTGAAGCAGCCGCTCGATCACTACTGGTCGTTGGCCATCGAGGAGCAGTTCTACTGGGTGTGGCCGCTGGTCTTCATCGGCTTGGTCGCGTTCGCTCGCCGCCGTGGCGTGAAGGTGTTCACCGTGGTGGCGTGGCTCACCGGGCTCTCTGCTGTCGCGGCGCCCGTCATCGCTCAGGTCTGGGGACCCAACGCCGCCTACTGGGCCACGCCGGCGCGCATCTGCGAGATCCTCGCCGGTGCGCTGGTGGCGTGTTGGTTGCACGGCCGGTCGGTGCCGCGGGGTGTGGCGCCGTTGGCTCCGATCAGCTTGGGCGTGCTCACCGTGGCGTGCGTGCTGTTCCCCGACGGCCACGGCCCCGCCTATCAGGGTGCGCTGCCGTTGGTGGCCGCGGCCAGCGCCGCGCTCATCGTCGGTCTCCAGGCTGCTGGCCCGGTGCGCTCGCTGCTCGCTGCCCGGCCCTTCGTGGGCCTCGGCAAGATCAGCTACGGCGTGTACCTGTATCACTGGCCGGTCTTCGTGCTCATCGACCGCGAGACCTGGGACCTGCCGGTAGGCGTGGTGCTGCTCATCAAGAGCTCGATCACGCTGGTGGTCGCGGTGGTGTCGTACTCCCTCGTCGAGCGCCCCATCCGCACCGCCAGCTGGATGCCGCCGCGGCGAACGCTGGTGGCTGCATTGGCCGGCACCGCCGTGGCGTCCATCATCGCCATCACGGTGGTGCCCGCGACCACCAAGTACTACGGCGTCGACTCGGCCGCCGCCGAGCAGGCCGCGATCGACTCCGGCCCGGTGGAACCGTTGGTGCCGCTGAGCCCGGCCACCACCACCACCGTCACGTCGGTCACCGCCGGTACCGGTGATGCGGTGCCGTCCACGGTGCTCGGCGCCGAACCATCCACGACGCTGCCGGCGGTCACCACCACCACGCAGCTGGCGGTGCCGCCGCGCCCGGTGCGCATCCTGGTGGTCGGCGACTCCACCGCCGAGGCCACAGGGGCCGGCTTGGTGGCGTGGGCCGCCGCCAACCCGCAGTACGCGCAAGTGTCGGTGGCCGCCGGGCCCGGTTGCGGGCTGGTGCTCATCGGCTACCTGGAGCTCACCACCGGCCAGCGCGACACCGATGCCGAGTGCGGGCCGTACGCCAGGGACTTCGTGCCGGCCAAGGCCGTCGAGCTGCAGCCCGACGTGGTGATGGTGATGACCACCGTCTGGGATGTGCTGGATCGTCGCCTCACCAAGGACGGACCGTTGCTGCCGGCGACCGACCCTGCCGTGGAAGCCGCGATGGTCGCCTCGCTGGGGGAGTTCACCGACCGTCTGCTGGCGCTGGGGGTGCCGCGCGTGGTGTGGGTCGACGGGCCGGTCCCGCTGGGGTCGCTGGTGGGCGGCGACGACTCGCAGGCGCAACCGGCACGTCATGCCACCCTCCATCGCGCGGTGGCCAGCGTCGCCGCCACGCGGCCGGCGGTGCGAGTGGTCGATCTCGCCGCGTGGCTCCACGACCAGCCGATCGGTGCCGATCGCTCGGCGCGACTCGACGGTGTGCACTGGACCGGCAAGGCCGCGCTGCAGATCTCGGCCGAGTTCCTCGGCGCGGCGCTGGTGCAGGCGGCGCTGTCATGAGCTCGCACGAGCCACATCCCGCCACCACGGTGGTGTTCACCGACGGCGCCTGTGCCGGCAACCCCGGTCGTGGTGGCTGGGCGTGGGCCGTGTCGCCCGGCGGCGAGCCGTGCGGTTCCGGCGGCGCTGCGCACACCACCAACCAGCGGATGGAGCTGCAGGCGGTGCTCGAGGCACTGCGCGCGTTGCCCGGGCAGCTCACCATCGTCAGCGACAGCACCTACGTGGTGCACTGCTTCCGCGATCGCTGGTGGGTGAAGTGGAAGGCCAACGGGTGGAAGAACTCGCAGAAGCAGCCGGTGGCCAACACCGACATCTGGATGCCGCTGGTGGAACTGGTGCAGCAACGCCAACCCACCTTCCGCTGGGTGAAAGGCCACAGTGGCGATCCGATGAACGACCTCGTCGATCGCCTCGCGGTGGTGGCGAGCGCCGGCCCGTTCGACGTGGCCGAGCCACGCGGGCCCAGCGCCCAGCCCGCACAGACCTCGCTGTTCGACTGAGGCACCCGCCTCAGCGGCGAGCGCCCACCACGCCGCGCGCTCGCAGTTCGGCGATCGCCGTTGCGTCGTGGCCCAGCTCGGCGAGCACCTCGTCGGTGTGCTCGTCGAGCTTGGGCGCATGCCGGCCCAGCGCAGTGGGCGTCGCGGCGTAGTGCGCCGGCGGTCGCGGTTCGCGCACGGCCCCCAGCCAGGGGCGCTCGTGCTCCACGAGCGTGCCGTTGTGGCGCACCTGCGGGTCGAGGTGCACCTCGGCCACAGGGGTCACCAGCGCGCAGGGCACGTCGTGCGCGTGCAAGGCCGCGACCAGGTCGCGGCCGGGGTGCTTGGCGATCTCGCGACCGATCAGGTCGCTGAGCTCGGCGGCGTTGGCCTCGCGCTGGGCCAGCGTCGCGAAGCGTGGATCGTCGAGCCAGTGCTGCTGGCCCAACGCCGCGCACAGGCCGGGGAACTGCGAGTTCGAGGTGCGATCAGCGTCAGGTAGCTGTCTGCGGTGCGACGCACCAGGTAGCCGTCGGCCATGTGCGGCCCGGGAGTGACGCGGCCATCGTCGGCCAGCAGCGTGTGTTGCATCATCCCGTCGGGCCACAGGAACGCGACTGCGGCGTCGATCATCGACAGCCGAACGTGCTGGCCGCCGCCTCCTCGCTCGCGCACCAGCAGCGCAGCGAGAACCGACTGCACAGCGGTCATCGCGGTCACCTTGTCGATCACGATGTTGCGGATGAGCGCAGGCTCGCCGCCGGGCGCGGCCTGCAGCGCCGCCATGCCCGAGAGCGCCTGCACCACGTAGTCGTAGCTCTTCTGGTCGATGTACGGCCCGGTGTCGCCGAACCCGCTGACGGAGACGTAGACGAGGCCGGGGTTGACCGTGCGCAGCGCCGCCTCGTCGATGCCCAACCGCTGCGCCACACCCGGGCGGAAGTTCTGGATGAAGACGTCGGCACGCGCGACGAGGTCGCGCAGGAGACCCACGCCGTCGGCCTGCTGCAGGTCGAACACGACGCCGCGCTTGCCACGGTTCACGTTGGCCCACAGCGCCCCGATGCTGCCCACGCGGTGGCCCAGCAGTCGCATGCGGTCGCCGCCTCGGGGTTGCTCCACCTTCACCACGTCGGCGCCGAGGTCGGCGAGCAACGTGCCGGCCCACGGCCCGGCCACCATCTGGCAGGCCTCGACGACGGTGAAACCCTGCAACGGACCTGCCATGGGGTCGCACGGTAGCCCGTCGTTGCGGACGACATCGGCGACGGCATCGGCGACGACTCTCCACTTGGGCGGCGTGCTGCCGTCCCGCCTAACGTCGCGGCATGGACATCAACGGAGTCAGCGCAATCGTCACGGGTGGTGCCTCTGGCATCGGGGCGGCCACTGCCCGCCTGCTTGCCTCGAAGGGGGCCAAGGTGGTCGTGGCCGACCTGCAGGAGGACAAGGGCAACGAGCTCGCCGACGAGATCGGCGGAGCGTTCTGCAAGGTCGACGTCACCAAGACCGACGACATCATCAATGCCATCGAGATGGCCAAGAGCATGGGCCCGCTGCGGGTGCTGGTCAACTCGGCCGGCATCGGCTGGGCCCAGCGCACCGTCGGCAAGGACGGCAGCTACGAGTCGGCCGCCAACCTCGATGCGTTCAAGAAGGTCATCGCCATCAACCTCATCGGCAGCTTCGACTGCATCCGCCTGGCCGCGACTGCCATGAGCACCACCGAACCGCTCGACTACGGCGAGCGTGGCGCCATCGTCAACATCGCCTCCGTTGCCGCCTTCGACGGGCAGATCGGCCAGGCCTCGTACTCGGCGTCGAAGGGCGGCGTGGTCGGCATGACCCTGCCCATCGCCCGCGATCTGGCTGCAGTGGGCGTGCGGGTCAACACCGTGGCTCCTGGCCTCATCGACACACCCATCTACGGTGAAGGCGACAACAGCGAGGCGTTCAAGGCCAACCTGCAGAAGGGCGTGCTGTTCCCGCAGCGGCTCGGGTTCCAGAGCGAGCTCGCGTCGATGGTCGTCGAGTGCATCACCAACAGCTACATGAACGCCGAGACCATTCGCGTCGACGGCGGCATCCGCATGCCACCGAAGTGACCGACGTGCTGTGACACAGGGCCGGTGCACCGCGAGGTGGCACCGGCCCTTGTCGCGTCCGGGCACGGCATACTGAGCGCCGACGAACCCGATCACCTCGAGGAGGCCAGCCATGAAGGCAGTGTGGAACGGCACGGTCATCGCCGAAAGTGACGACACGGTGGTGGTGGAAGGCAATCACTACTTCCCCGCAGGCTCGGTGAAGACCCAGTACCTCACCGACTCGCCCAGCAACACGGTGTGCCCGTGGAAGGGCACGGCCAGCTATCGCCATGTGATGGTTCACGGCCAGGTCAACTCCGATGCCGCGTGGTTCTACCCCTCGCCCAAGGAGGCGGCAGCCGAGATCAAGGGCCGCTACGCGTTCTGGAAGGGCGTGCAAGTCAGTGCCTGAGGCCTGCTTCAGGTGGTGTAGTCGGCGTTGATGCGCACGTAGCCGTCGGTGAGGTCGCAGCCCCACACCGTGGCTGTGGCCGTGCCACCGGTGGCGAGCGACACGTGGATGAGCACATCGGGCCCGCGCATGTACGCCGACAGCGCAGCAAGATCGTCGTCGTCGAGACGTGCCGGGTACACCTCTTGGGTGCCGAAGCGGATGATCACCGCCTGCTGGTCGACTTCGTCGCTGGTGGTGCACTTGCCCACGGCCATCGCCACTCGGCCCCAGTTGGGATCGGCGCCGTGCACGGCGGTCTTCACGAGCGGGGAGTTGACGATGGCCCGGGCAACTCGCCGTGCCTGCTCGGTCGACGTTGCACCGTCGACGGTGACCTCGAGCAGGGTGGTGGCGCCCTCGCCATCGCGCGCGATCTGCTTGGTGAGCGACTCGGCGACGGAGCACAGTGCCGCTTCGAAGGCATCGTCGTCGACTGTTCCCGCCACGCCGTTGGCGATGATGACGGCGGTGTCGCTGGTGGAGGTGTCGGTGTCGATCGAGACGCAGTTCAAGGTGCGATTGATCACCCGTCGAAAGACCGCATCCAGTGCCGGTGCCGACAGTGCGGCGTCGGTGAAGAACATCGCGATCATGGTGGCCATGTTCGGTTCGATCATCCCGACACCCTTGGCGACGCCGACGATTCGGGCGTTGCCGACGGTGGCCGACGCGGTCTTGGGCACCGTGTCGGTGGTCATGATGCCGCGGGCAACCTGGCCGGCATCGGTGCCGGGCAGCGGTGAGGGGATGGCCGCCAGCCCGGCGCGGATGTGATCCATCGGGTAGCTGCGGCCGATGACGCCGGTGGACGCGATGAGCACGTCGGTGGGCGAGCAGCCCAACGCGGCGGCGACGCCCGCAACCACCTCGTGCGCGTCGGCGAGGCCTTGCGCGCCGGTGGCGACGTTGGCGTTCTTGGAGATGACCACCATCGCGCGCGCGGTGCCGTGCGCGACGTGGAGGCGGCTCACCAGCACGCTGGGCCCGGCGAACGAGCTCTGCGTGAAGACACCCGCCGCCGCGCAGGGCACATCGCTGGCCACGATGGTGAAGTCGTCGGTGGTGTCCTTCACACCGATGTTGGCGACATGAGCGTGAAAGCCGCGCGGCAGCGCCAGGTGCTCGTTCATCGTCAGGCTGACTGGAGCTTGTGCAGATGAGCGCGGATCAGGGTGAACAACGCGCTGAGCTGTTGCACGCCGTCGTCGCCCAGTGGGGTGAGGAAGTGGCGGCGCACGCTGTCGACGTGGTCGGGCGCAGCGGCGTCCATCTTCGCCAATCCGGTGGAGGTGAGGTGCGCATACATCACCCGCCGGTCGCTGCTGCATGCCGAGCGCTCGACCCAGCCGGCCTTCACCATGCCATCGAGGCGGCGGGTGAGGCCACTGGGGGAGAGCCGCAGCGCGGCTGCAAGATCGCACATGCGCATGCGTTGGTCGGGTGCCTCGCTGAGAAACACGAGCACCTCGTAGTCGCCCATGGTGATGCCGTGTGGTGCCAGATCGGCCTCGAACGCAGCACTCAGGTCGGGCAGCGTGGTGATGAAGTTCCGCCACGCGGTTTGTTCGCTGTCGTCGAGCCAGTTCGTGGGCATGCACACAGCGTAGCGAAGGTGTTGTTGGCGCAAACAGTTGCGCGCGCAAAGAATGGCCGATAGATTCAGTTGTGACCACAACTATTCATGGGAGCAACCAATGTCTGATCTGATCGCACGTCCGTCCGCCCTCGGCGCACTCACTGCTGGCACCTGGACGGTCGACGCCGGCCACTCCACCATCGGCTTCGTCGTCCGCCACCTCGTCGTGGCCAAGGTGCGCGGCCAGTTCACCGAGTTCGCCGGCACCATCGTCGTGGCCGACGATCCGTTCGCCTCGACGGTGCAGGCCACCGTCAAGTCGGCGTCGATCGACACCCGCGACGAAGGCCGCGATGCCCACCTGCGCGGCGGCGACTTCTTCGATGTCGAGCACTTCCCCGAGTGGTCGCTGGTCAGCACCGGCATCACCTCGGCCGGCAGCGACTACGTGTTGCACGCCGATCTCACCATCAAGGGCGTCACCAAGTCGGTCGACTTCGCACTCGAGTTCGATGGCGTGGCAGTCGACCCGTGGAACAACACCAAGGCCGGTTTCACCGCCGAGGCCGAGATCAATCGCAAGGACTGGGGCCTCGAGTGGAACGTCGCGCTGGAGGCGGGTGGCGTGGTCGTGGGTGAGAAGGTAAAGATCACCCTCGAGATCGAAGCCGTCAAGTCCTGAACCCGTCGAACGAGCCGTGATGGCTCGGAGGAGAAAGCAATGTCCATCAAGCGACTCAACCATGCAGTGCTCTACGTCGCCGACGCCAAGCTGTCGGCAGCGTTCTACACCGACGTGCTCGGCTTCGCTGTCGCCGCCAGCATGGGCGACCAGGCCTTCTTCCCTCCGGGCCGACGGCTCC
>JADKGZ010000010.1 GCA_016722025.1 Acidimicrobiaceae bacterium | reverse complement strand
CTCGGCACGGTCCCACGGTCTGTGCAGGTCGGAGAAGCGCCGGTCCTCCTTGGTGCTTGCGCCCTTTCCGCGACGGCGACCGCACAACGCCGTGTAGGCGGCGGCATGCCAACTCGACTTCGCAGACTCGTTCTGGCCGACGATGACGGTCATGCCAGGAGCCAGGGGCAACGTCGAATCGACGAGCGGACCGAAGGCATGAGCGCGGACTTCCACGATGCGCATCAGTGCACTTCCAATTCGTCGCCGCGGCCATCGAGCGCTCGCAGTCCTGTGACGAGGATGCGACGGCGCTTGGGCTCGTCGAGCAGCGCGTCGGCCATCACGTCGCGGATGAACTGACCCCGTACGGTTTGCTCCTCGGCGAGAGAGGCGAAGTCGTATGCGACCGCCAGCGCCCCGATCCGCACCACCAAAGCTTCGAGATGAGGCGCTGCGTCCTGAAGATCGGTCACTCGCACATCGGCGCTCGGGTCGACCTCACCGTGAAGCGTTGCCCGAACAAGCCCGCTCATGCCTGCGACTGCCGCCTGCACTCGTGCACGGACTTCACCCGCGTGCGAGATGCCGGTGAGGTCGACATCGAGTTCGTGGACATCGGTGTCCGAGACGGCAACCCGGCGACGCTCCACTTCGCCATTCGCACCCACAGTTGCGATCACTGCGCCGCGTTCACCCGTTTCGCCGAACTCCAACGGTTCTGGGTTGCCGGGGTACGTGCTGCCAGTTCCCGCTCCGTGGTGTGGAAGTGGCCGGCAAAGACGTGGTTGAGTCCGCACCGCGAGACCTGCTCCGGTGAATGGCGCGTGTGGCACCCTTGCCGGCCTCTTGCCAGATGATGCCGGACTGCTCCGACCCGTGGAACAGAGCGAGGTTCACCCCGCCGCGATCCACAACGAACCTCTCGAGGAAGCCGTCGGTGTTGGCCGGCGCTCGATGCGCGGCACCCCACAGGGTCAGGCCCTCCGCCAGCTCGACCGGTTGCAATCGGTCCTCGCGGAAGACCGACACGTTCGGGGACCATTGCACTTGTGCGTACAGACTCCGTGGGCCGAACCAGTCGTGATTGCCGGGGACGAGGAACACCGGCCGAGCGAGTTCTGCGAACGACGCTCGGAGGAACTGCGCAGTATCGGGGGTGAAGTACTCGTGCTCGTAAAGGTCGCCAGCGCACAGCACCGCGTCGACCGACTCCTGTTCGGCCACGTGACAGATTCTGGTGACGGCGGCCCTGAGGGCTGATCTTCGCTTACGCGCGAGATCAGGGCCCGCCCAGCGGAAGGGCGCGTCAAGGTGCACGTCGGAGAAGACCAAGAGTTTCACACGCTCACCTCTTCCATGGGCTTCTCAGCTGCGACGAGTTCTTCTCGAGTTCCTTGGAAGAACCATACGAGTCATCGGTGCGCGCCGTGGGTGTCTGTACCGTCTTCAGGCGGACACGCTTCGAGCCGCCAGCCACCTGGAGGGTTCCGACTCGGCCCTCGTCCCTCGAAGGCGACCCTGTCGACGAGACAGTTGCTGTGTTGGAACCCTGATGCCGCGTCATCATTCGTGACTGAACTTTGCAAGTGCTCAGGCTGGTTCTTCCGGCGTCTCGTAGTCGGTACGCCGGCCCTTGTGGGTGCTTCGGGAACGCGAGAACTGACGCTTCGATGCGGCTGCCGACCAGCGGCCTTCCTGGAGCGCTGCAGCGTCGCGACGCAATTCCTCGACCTCGCTTGGCATTCCCATCGCGAATGCCAACAGATCTGCACCTCCCGACAGGAGCCGTGACGCCGTGCCGAAGTCGCCGCTCTGGGCCGCGTCGCGAGCGTCGCGGCGGCTCTTGGCGACCTCCAGACGCAGCACCTCTTCGGTCACCTCTTGGCTTGCCCCAGGGTCGCCCTGCGCGCCATTGCCGGCCGAGACCACCACCGGCACCGTGACCGTGTGCAGCGCGACGTCGCCCGTGGTGGCCGCCCAGCGGATCGTGAGGGTCGCCACGTCGATCGGCCCGGCGAGGTGACCGGCCGCAGATGGAACCTGGCAACCAGCTTGCGTCGCTCACCGCCGTAGGCATCGCCCAGCGACCTGGACGCCGGTGGGCAGGGCAGTGGTCGGGAACTCGTTGAGGACTGCGGTCGCGGCCACGGCAGCGGACGGGGTGATTTCCACCGACACGTTCTGGGCGACAACTGCCGCCAGGCCACCGAACTCGTCGGCGAACACCCGTGCGGCTTGGTCGGGGCCGGCGCACCAGTAGTCATTTCCCATCCCGCTGTCGGCCAGGGCGGCCAGCAGCTGCTCGTCATACCCGGCGTCGAAGCCAATGCACGACGTGGTGACGCCCTGGCCATACCCGCCCTTGATGAGTTGCACCAGCTGGTCGGCGCCGGTGATGCCGGCGTTCGCGTGACCATCGGTGAGCACGATGATGCGACGCAACGACTCGGCACGTGGAGCAGTCGTGAGGAGCTCGAGGCCCTTCAGCCAGCCGCCCGACAGGTTCGTGGACCCACCCTCCTGGATTGCGCGCACGGCTCGACTTGCTATGTCCGGGTCGTGGTGTGCGAGGGGCAACACCAACTGCACCTCGTCGTCGAATGCGACCACGCCGACTCGGTCGTCGGAACCAGCCAGTCGGAGGAGTTGTGCGGTTGCGGCCGTCACAGATTCGAGCGGTGCTCCGCTCATCGAACCAGAACGGTCGAGCACGACCACCACATCGAGCGGAGCGCGGTTCATAGTGGCTGCCGGCGGTGCCGCCAGCTCGAGCATCACGTGCACAACCTCGTCGACGAGAACGGTGACGAGGGTGCGATCGAACTTCACGGTTGGCTTCATGGCACGCTCCTTGCGGACAGGTGACGACTGGGGAACACCCGACAGAATGCGAACGCGCGAACGCCCTCGACGCGTGACGAGGCATCCACGCGCCAGACTGAGCCAGTGGCGACTCTTCTTCCGGCGGACTTCGATCTCACGCTGCTGCCCACCTCGGAACAGCGGGTGTGCAAGGCGTTTCTGCTCGGCCTTGACGCATCCTGGTTCGTAGTTCCGAGCGTGCCGATCGTGGTTGACGGAACGGATTGTGAGATCGATGTGGTGCTGGTGTCGCCACACCGGGGAGTGATTGCTGTCGAGGTGAAGGGTGGTGTCATCTCGATCGAGAAAGGCAGGTGGATACAGAACGGGTATCCGCTGTCCAAGTCGCCCACCCAGCAGATCACCAAGGCAAAGCACAACCTGATGAAGCGACTGCGCTCCACCGGGGTCGAACTAGAGGGCATGTTCGTCTGCCATGCGGTGGCGCTGCCAGACGTGGGCTCGGTGCCCCCCGGTGGTCTCGGCCCCGACACCCCGGCAGAGACCGTGTTCGCCAAGCCGCAACTCGAATTCCCCACCGTGGCCGTGAACGGGTTGCTGCGCGAACACGGGCCGATCCCACCGGAACGCATTGCCAGACTCCTCGCCGCGCTTCGTCCCGACATCGCGCTCGAAGGTGACGAGGGTCAGGTGTTGCAGTGGGCGGGCAAGCAGCTGGACGCCGAGACGCGGGTGCACCTCGCCAACGTGTGTGGTCTCGACAAGAACCATCGCGTCTTGGTGACCGGCGGCGCAGGCACTGGAAAGACGATGCTTGTGATCGATTGGGCGAAGCGTGCCATCAGGCGTGGCGAACGTACCGCCGTTGTTTGCTTCAACAAGCCGATCGCTGACCAACTGCAACGATCGCTGGCCGGCACCGATGCCATGGTCGGCACGTACCACGACATCGCCGTCAGATTGTTGGAGCCGCATGGGTTCCGCGTGGGTGCCAGTCCCACACCCGAGTACTGGCTGAACGTCCCGACCGACGCACTCGCGTTCCACACCGAGCGAATCGGCACACCGTTCGACACGATCATCGTCGACGAAGGGCAGGACATCTACCCGCAGTGGTTCGAGTCGTTGGAACGACTGCTCGACCCGAGGGGTCCGCGCAACTTGCTGGTGGTGGCAGACCCAGCGCAAGCCATCTACGTTCGGCCATGGACACCACCGGCCGACATGATGGAACTGCCGATGGTCTACAACCTGCGGAACTGCGGCGCGATCGCCAAGTTGGTCCAACGACTCGGTGGTCCGGCACCGCTGCCGTCGGCACCGTACGGCGATGCGGTCGTGCATCGCTATGCCGGCGGCCACAAGGAGGTGCGGAAGCGAGTGCGCGACGCCGTGCATGAGTTGTCGCAGACGTACGGCATTCCGTTCAGCCAGATCGCTGTGCTCACCACCCACACGAACCTGCGCGACGCGCTACTCGACGGGCAGATCGAGGGTTGCCCGCTGGTGCGCTGGGCCGACCGCAGCGAGGACTCCGTGTTGTGTGAAACAGTGCACCGCACGAAGGGGCTCGAACGGACAGCCGTCATTCTGGTCGACATGTCGGGCGAACCTGACAAGGTGCTGTTGTACGTCGGCGTGAGCAGGGCGGTGTCGGTGTTGCGACTCGTCGGCCCGCAGGCGTTGGCGCATGCCGTTGGTGTACCCGCCGCCCCAAGCGCCCCGGGCCCGAAGTGACGCGATGCTGGCGCCCGAGTTCGCCATCCGAGCGAGGTCAAGGGCTGGGCAGGTCACGGTCACACGCCCGCTTGGTCCGAGCGTTCGTGTGCGCGTGAGCTCAGTCACTGTCGTCCCGCGTCGATCTCCTGGGGCCGATGAAGCGTCAACGAAGCAGGCCGCGACTGCTCGTGGCCGGAGTAGAGCATGAGTGCACGCAGCTCAGGGACGTTCATGACGTTGAGCGTCGTTGCTCAGCACCGCGGCACGACGTATTCATGGTCCGAGGAACCTGGTATCGAGCATTGGACCGTGGAGTTGCTTTTGTCCGGCAAGATGCCTGGCTCACAGGAGGACCGGAGCGTCATCATCGCCGCCGCTGAGATATGGCGGATCGACAACAGCCTCTGTGTGGACCAGGTGTTCGAGCTCGACTGCATCTCCAATGACCTTGCTGTCGTGGGGACGCGATCGACTCATCGAGAGCGAAAATGTCGGCGCTGAGCCTCGCCGAGGGGATGAACAGCAGCTGCGCGATCGCCGACCTCGTATTGGTCGACAAGCACTGGCGGGGGCGTCGCATCGGACCTGCGTTGGTGTTCTTCGCTGCCGACCTCCTCAAGGTAGATGCGGTCTTCCTCCAGCCGGTTGCACTGACGACCTTCCTGACGCCTGATGGGCGGGTCGACACCGACTATTCGGCGCCCCGACCGGGTGCCGCCGCCCAGAACAAGGTACGCAAAGCCTGGCGTCGAGCTGGATTCAGAAAACTGGCCGACGGAGTCGTCTGGACGACCGCGACAGCAGATCGCGGGGCAGCGGCCCGCGCCGTGCTTTAACGGCTCGAGAGGAAGCCGGCACGGCTAGCGGCCGAGCCTGGTGGCTTCGACGAGTCAGGCATGCAGCCCGGCAACAACGGTGAACCGGCTCAGGCCTGGCAGCCGGTCGCCTGCCTGGCAAGCGGGTTCGGCTGTTGCCGGCGCGTTGGCGGACGATCCCCCTGCCTCAAAGCCGGGCGATCCTCTTGCGCAGCGCACTGAGCCTTCGTCGGGCCGCCGTCGGGTAGCAATGTTCGAGGTTGAGCGGGGGATCGAGGGTCGAGACGACATCGGCCTCGACCGCCGCAAGCCGGTCGCGGTCGTCAAAGGGAGCGATGGCAACCCTCAGGTGCTCAGCGATCCACAGTGAGACCTCTCGGTTGCTCGCCGGCTGCAACCGTCCGCCGGCCTCCACCGCGAGGTGCAGTTGATCGAGCAAGAGCGCCGAGATAGTCAGACGGAAGGTGGACGAGCGGGCGTTGCCGCGAATGTGCTGCTTGCTGATCCGGCTCCCAAGAGTTGCATCCGATGGGGTACCCGATGGCCACCTGGTGGCACCTGCCTGGCCGATGTAGATCAAGGGAGGCAGAGCCACACCAAGTGGTACGCCGAGCACCTGACGCGCAACGTCGTCCGCCCACCACACATACATTCCAGCACGCTGAGCAGCAAGCTTGTCGACGGGGAACACGCTCGGCGACTGCGCACTGGAGACCGTGGTCAGCGTGTCGATGATCTGCGAGGTGCTCATCAGGGGCGGCGATGCCGGCCTGGGAAGTTCTCCGCCAGGTGACTCGACCATTCGCGGTGCTGGCGGCTGATTGTTCACTTGAGGAGTTGCCGGCCCATAGGAACTGGCCGGAATGCCGAAGTGCTGAAGGGCGTCCACGATCATTGCCTCGTCGAGGACCCAGCGCTCGTTGCGCGCATGTGGCCACCTGTCGCGGAGATACTGGCGAAGCCCCTTCTGGTTGGTGCCGAAGTGGTCTTGGAATTCGGCAGGTGTCATTGCAGCATCGTGCAACGAAGCGCGCAGAAGCGGCAAGGGTTCTCAAGAAGTCTTGACGGACGGCCCGAGGTTCACCCGGCCCCGAAGGTCGCTCTCGTTGGCGAAGTCACATCGTGATCTTGATCACAGCGGCGTCCGGGTGCGGTTCATCGGCACGATCGAGAACTCCGGGCTCGTCTCACGACTGCGGGATGAGATCACTGTGCCGAAACCACTCGACGTTTCCAAACGGAACTCGGCCGCCACGACGACGACTACTCCCGAGTGCATCGGTTTCGTGACGACGCCCGTCTCCGCCACGCCCGAGCATCAGCAACCTGTTCACCGCTGCTCGGCGGGTCCATCCCACCGGGTCGTCCATTCGTAAGACCGACGCCTCAGTGTCTCCGCCCCGATGAACGCCTCCTGCACCGCGTCAGCGTTCGACGCCGTGAGCCCCACGCTTCACGAGCACAGAGTCGCTGAACTCGCGCTGGAACAACTCGTCGATCGGACGCGTCACACCCACGATGCACCAGACACCCCTGACATCAGGAGAGGTTGAAGGAAGCGAGGAATCGCGACGCGTGCGCCGTGCGGCGTACGCAACATCTGTCGTCGTGCGCACAGATCCCTGTCCCGACACGAAGAGAGTGGAACCCACACAACCACCAAGGGAGTCCGCCATGAAAACCACCACATCAACCCGCAACCGGCTCGGCAGGATCGCAGCCGCCTTCGTCACAGTCAGCACCATCGCCATCGGCGTCGGAGCAGATCACGCTCACGCCTTCACCTACTCGACGACCGGAGCCGCAGGCGCAACGAGCAACTGGACGGCGACCAACGTCAACCTCGCTCCGGCGTACCCGGTCAACTCCCGTGTTATCGCCGGCCCCACGTTCACCGCCTACCGGAATGGGTCGGTCCCGGTCGACATTCCGCAGAAGGTGACCGCCACCGTGAACCTGTTCCGATCGAACGGCGGGTCATGGGTGCTCGTCAACACGAAGACCCTGAGCGGGTTCATCATGGGCGGCTACGGAGCCATCAATTTCGTGTCTGATAGCCTCGGGTCTTGGGCCCGCGGCTACTGCTACGACACAGGTCGTGGTGCGTTGGAACGACCAGTACGCCAGAGTCGCTGGGACGCTCACCTACAACGCGGCACACGCCTCCGACTTCCGCTGTAACGTCGCCCTGTGCACGCCGTACAACGGCTACGTGCTGGTTCAGTGACACCCGGACCTCGCCGCCACCCGTCAGCAATGGCCGTGTTTGGGTCGACGATGGACGTGGGTGGATGGTGCAGCCGCCTGTGGAGCGCCTTCAGTCCGATTGGCACGATCCCGAAGCGATGACCGCCGTGGGTACTGGGACACTTGGGCGGCCATACACCGTGCCAGCCGTCATCGACACCGGGTCGCCAAGTCGTTTGTACCATCGCTAGCTCGGCACGGCGACGCACGGGTGTCCGGGCAGGAGCAAGGCGTTGCCGATCTTGAACTCTCGAAGACGTCGTCGCCTCCGTCGCCGAGATCGACAGCGGGGGTCCGGAAGGTGCAGCTCGGAGAGCGGTGGAGCGGTCGTCGGCGCGTTCGTCTTGACAAGGGACGGTCGGGAGTCCGGTGCGGCCCGGAGCACGCCTCGCCACTGACCGTGTCGTGGTCGGCAGCGCGAAGGCCTTGCCGTCGCGGAAGCGGCAACCTTGCGACATGGGTAATCGGTCAGAGCTGCCACCGTATTCGTGCCGTTGGCCGCGATGGTCACGAGCCGGTGGAGGCGGTCACCGCTGCTGACGAGTACGCCGGAACGGTCCGTCGATCACGTCCCGTCATTCGGGATGCAGCGACTCACGGCGGTGACCGCGACCGGCACCGAGGGTCCGGGCAACGCTGACTTGTTCGCGGTCTTGAAGCTGGCCAGCGGTGGTCGAGCGACGACCACGCACCAGCCCGCATCGAGCAGTCCTGTTTACCGGAAGCAGGAGCAGGTCCCGCACTCACTCGGGCTGCTCACCCGACTGTCTCTGCCGTCACTCGCCACGTGTGCGCACCCAGACGGAAGGTCTTGGGGGCGGGGCCGATGATGGTCGCATGATCACTCAACAGATTTTCCAAGAGACGTTCCTCCACCTCGCCCATCAAGTCGCCACTGCAACCGGCGCAGCAATTCGAAGCGGGCACACTCCCTCGCTGGATTCGGTCGGATCGGCCCGCCACCCGGTTACGAGGACGACGGGATGGGCGGTTGGGTACCGATCGTCACGATCGGCGGTGTCATTACTGTTCCAACCGTGATCGTGGCGTTTCTGCTGAAGAGCAAGGTCGGTCCGGACGTCTTGAAGAAGGCGGCGGAGGTCGTGGTCGAAAAGCTCGAGGGCGGCAAGTAGAGAGCCTGATCTTGGCCGAGCAGGCAACTGTGGAGGTCATTGACCCGTCGACAGTCGCTTCGCCCCGATCAACTGGCTGAGCTGGTCGACGATGGCGGCGTCGCGGTTCTCCGCTGCGTGCTGGTAGATCAGCGGCGGTGAAGGCCGTAGACGATGATCAACATGTACCGAGACGCTAGCCGTGACGATGCGCGCAGGCGCTGCAGGGGCTCCCGGGGTGGCCATTAGGAGCGTGCATGGAGGCCGAAAGATGGGCGAGGTTCTTGTCGTCTGTCGACGTCGCGCTGCGGTCTCTCAGTCGTGGTCGGGGTGTCGCTGGTGGTGTCGTTCCATTGCGGCGCGGAGGTCGAGGTCTTGCTGCGGGTAGAGGTGACCGTAGCGGTCGAGCACTACCGACACCGACGTGTGGCCGGCGAGTGCCGCGACCTGCTTCGGATTGGCACCGCTGGCGATCCACAGCGACACCGCGGTGTGCCGTAGGTCGTGGATGCGCAGTGGGGAAAGCCCGGCGTTGCGAACGGCGGGTTCCCAGAACCTGACCCGGAACTGTGATGGTCGAACCGGCGTGCCGGCCGGCGACAAGAACACGAGATCTCCCGGTGCGGCGTTGGCGCCCTTCATCGCGGCCAGCTCGTCGGCGACGAACGACGGCATCGAGACGGCGCGCACGCTTGCCTTCGTGGTGGGCGGGCCGAAGTGAATCGTCGACTCGACATCGACCAGCGTCTCGCTCACCTGTATCCGGCGCCCGACCAAGTCGACGCGACCCCAACGCAGGCCGAGCATCTCACCGAGACGGAGCCCGCAGAACCCGGCGACCAACACGAAGGCTCGATAGCGGGCATCGATCGCGTCGGCCACGTGCCACACCTCCTCGGCGTTGAGGTGTCGCATCTCGGTGCGCTCGATCTTGGGCAGTGGCAGCTTCGCGACCGGGTTGTTCTGGATCAACCGATCTTCCACCGCGGAGTACACGCACTTGTTCAACACCTGGACCACCTTGTGGATGGTGGCCGGTGCCAGCCCGCTGCCCGACGGGGAACCGAGCTGGGCGACCCACGTGCGCAGCGACGTGCGATCGAGCTTGGCCAATGGGGTGTCGCCGAACACCGGCTTCACGTGCGTTCGGTAGAACTGCGCGTCGCGAGAACGTGTGCTGATCCTCAGGTTGGTGACGGTTGGCCACCACTCGCACCACCACTCGTCGACGGTCATCCGGCCCAACCGGGGATCGACGAGCGTGCCGTTCATCCGGTCCACTTCGACGAAACCGACGTGCGCGTCGGCCTCGCGCTTGCGCTTGAACTGCTTCGACCGGGCCTTGCCATCGGCGGTTCGGAAGCGCACGAGATACGCCTTCGAACCATCGCTCAACCGCTTCTGAGCACCGACGCCATCATCGATTCTATGCCCGTCCAGGTACACACCAGGTACACACCAGGTACACAAACCGTGCAAAACGGGGCGGACTGGGCGAGACCAGCCGAACGAGAAAGACCTGGTAAATGGCCATTTTCGTCATTCACCAGGGACGACGAAATCGGTTCCGCCGCGTTTGCAAGGTAGATGTCAGGGGTTCGATTCCCCTCGTCTCCACCGTGTGATGTAGACAGGCAAGGCCCGCCGCGGCAGCGCCCCGGAGGGGCTTGGACAGCGGCTCCCGGGTGCTGGCGGAGGTGGTTGTAGCGTTGGCGCATGGCCATCGATGACACGCACGGCCTTGGCTACGAGCTGGTGGATAACGATCCGAACGTGTCGGTGCTCCTCGCCACGATGGACACCACCGCGAAGTGGGATGCAACGCTCCGGCTGCGCTCTTGGGAGCGCAGCGAGCTGGGCCTCGGCAGCGGCCAACGGTTGCTCGACGTGGGCTGCGGTCTCGGCGAGGCAGCGCTGGCCCTTGCCGACGATCTTGGTGTCGATGGCGAGGTCGTCGGTGTCGACGTCTCTGCGGAGATGCTGCGCGTCGCTCGATCGAAGGCCGGCGGCGCACGTTGCCGGGTGCGCTTCACTGTTGGCGACGCCTGTTCGCTCGTCGAGCCCGACGATTCCTTCGACGTCGTACGATCCGAACGAACCCTGCAGTGGCTCGCCGACCCGACCGCCGCCGTCGCCGAGATGGCGCGTGTCGTGCGCCCCGGTGGCCGAGTGTCGCTCATCGACACCGACTGGTCGACGTTCGCGATCGATGTCGGCGACGACGAGATCGCTGCGATGGTTCGCAACGCGATGCGCACCGAGCGAGGCCGGCCGTCCAACGTCGGGCGGCGGCTTCATGATCTCGCCCACCACGCCGGCCTGGCCCCGGTCGCCAGAGCGGAGGCCACGCAGACCTGGACCCGCTGGAACCCCGATGAGACACCCGCACCCGACGGGTGCTTCTCGATGCAGAGCCTCGCCGATGACCTCGTGGCCACCGATCAACTCGCGCCTGCCGAGCGGGATCGATTCGTGTCGAAGATCCACCAGGCAGCGCGTCGGGATCAGTTCTCGATGCAGCTCACGATGTACGCCATCGTGGCCGCTCGACCACCTGCGTAACGTCGCCGGAGCACCCGCGTGACCTGTTACGTCTGCGAAGGCGAGGCCAGCAGTGGCTTCCGATAGCGGATGTCGGTGACGGTCACGCCCAGCATCTCCTCGGTGGACACACCTCCATCGGCAACCCAACCCTCGGACTCGTAGAGCGCTCGCGCTCGCTGGTTCTCGGGGACGACCCACAGCACGGCTTCCTCGTAGCCCATGGCCACCAGCGCCTCGGTCACGCGGCGCAACAGGACGCGCCCGATGCCCCGCCCCCAATGATCGGGGTCGAGGTTCATCGCATACAGCTCGCCGCACGCAGGCGGAGTGGTAGGTGCTTGCTCGGCGCCGAACGCGGCGAACCCGACGACCTCATCTGCCACCACCGCGACCAGGAGCGGCGGTAGGTCGGTGCGCGAGATGCGGCCCTGCCACATCGCGATTCGATCCTGCGCCTGGAGGCCGTCGAGGTACTCGTCGGGCATCACCCCTCGATACGCGCGCTGCCACGCTCGGACATGAAGGTGACCCATCGCGTTCGCGTCAGCTTCCACCGCTTCCCGAATCATCAAGCCTGGAACGCGCACCACGGGCGAGCCTATGGCCCGAACCCGACCCCATCGTTCAACGCCCTCACGGCTGCTCCGCGAGTGCGGCCGCGCCAGTCGCGGCGATCATCGCATCCTGCTCGGCCGACCCGCCCGACACTCCGACCGCTCCGGCCAGGGCTCCGCCGCTGCGCACGGGCTCGCCGCCGCCGAACACCACCAATCGGGGTGTGTGAGTGATGCCGTGCACCAGTGCCGGCTCACCCTCGATCAGCTGCCACCAGCCGGCGGTGGGCAGCCCGTTGAAGACGGCGACCGTCCACGCCTTGTCGGTGGCGATCTGCAGCGACAGGATCGGCGCACCGTCCATGCGCGCCGTCGCGAGCGCGTTGCCGCCGGCGTCGCACACTGCCACGCACACGGCGAGGCCGGCGGTCGTGGCGGCCGCAATCGCCGCGTCGAGCACCGCTCGCGCGCCCGCGAGCGAGAGGTCGGTGCGTTCGATCGTGAACTGGCTCTGAGTGGGTGTCGGCATGAGCGCTCCTCATCTGCTTGTCGGTACTTTCCTCGCGCGCCGACCACTCCACAAGTGATGCGTTCCGCTCAGCGGACCACCGCTCCATCCCAGGTTCGCGGTGTTCCACCATGCGGGACGGCTTGCTTGTCGGGCTCTCCGCCGCGCGCTGATACTCGCCCGGCTACACCAAATCCTGAGGGGGAGAGCGATGCGAACGAATCATGGTCACCGTCGGCGAGCATGGGGGGCCGTTGCGATTGCGACAGCGCTCGCCATCTCGGCATGCGGCTCGGACGAGGCATCCAGCCCGTCCACCGCGGCAGCAAGTGAAACGACTCCGGCAGCCGCGAGCGAGACGACCGCAGCCGCCACCGGCGCGGCGATGGCGTGCGGCTTGGGCAGCGGCGAGGCCGCCACGGGCGACCCGATCAAGTTGGGTGCCGTGGTGGGCGCCACCGGCCCTGCCGACTTCAGCTCCGCCGCCAAGGGCGCGCAGGCCTACTTCGACTGCGTGAACGCGAACGGGGGCATCAACGGCCGGCCGATCGAATACCAGGTGGAGGACGACGGGTGGGACCCGGAGAAGGCCGTGACCGTGGCCAAGAAGCTGGTCGAGGACGACCAGGTGGTCGGGATGGTGGGCAGCACCAGCTTCGTCGAGTGCGCGGCCAACGCCGAGTACTACGCGTCGCAGGGTGTGGCCGTCATCGCCGGCGTAGGTGTGCCTCGTGAGTGCTTCTTCTCCTCCAACATTGCGCCGATGAACCAAGGGCCGCGACTGTCGGGCATCGGCGCCGCCGAGTACGCCCGCGAGCAGGGCGCGACGACGATGGCCTGCATCGCGAACGTGATCCCCAACTTCGGAGGCTGGGTGTGCCAGGGCATCGAGGCGTGGGGCAAGGAGAACGGGGTGGAGGTGCAGTCGTTCAACGGGCAGGCCGACCTGAGTGACGGCGAGACGGTGATGCAGCAGGCGCTCGCCACCAACCCCGACGCGGTGGTCGTGGTCGAAGCCGGGCCAGGCGTCTCGGGGTATCTGAAGATCGCCGAGCAGCTGGGCGCCACCCCCAAGTTCTACGGCCCCACGTCGGCATACGACACTGCGTTCCCGGAAGCGGTCGGCGACCACTGGTTCGGCCAGTTCCCGGTGGAGATCGAGTTCAACACGATGGACTCGACCGGCCCCGACAACATGCTGTGGCAAGCAGTGATGGCGCAGTACGGCGCATCCGATGCGCCGATCGACAGCTTCTCGCAGGGTGGCTTCCTGGCGGCCAAGGTGGCAGTCGACGCACTGCTCACGTTGGACCCGGCAGCCATCGATCGGGCGGCGGTCACCGAGGCCTTCATCGCGGTGTCGAACTACGAGAGCGATCTCGTGTGTGGCGCCTGGAGCTTCGGTGAGGGCGAGCACCACAACGCCAACCACACCGGCCGCATCGTCGAGCTGACCGCCGATGGTGGTTGGAACATCGTCAAGGAGTGCTTCGACATCCCGGATCCGGAAATCTCGGATCTGGTCGGCTGAGCCTGCTCTTCGATGCCTGACTTCGGACCCTTCTTGGTGAGTGGCTTGGCCATCGGCAGCGTGTACGCGTTGTCGGGGCTGGGCGTCGTGATGCTCTATCGCACGACGTCGGTGGTCAACTTCGCCTACGGAGCGGTGGGCGCCGTCGGTGCGCTCACCGCATGGGAGCTGCAACAGAACGGCATCGCAGAGTGGATCTCCTGGGCTGCGGCCATCTTGGTGTCGACGGCGATCAGCACGCTCTACGGCGTGCTGATCGCCGGCCGGCTGAGTGACCGCGATCAGTCGGTGAACGCGGCCGCGACCCTGGGCCTGGCACTGCTGATGATCGGCTTCGCCAACTGGCGGTGGAGCGACACGCCCCGTTCCTTTCACCTGCCGACCGACGAGTACTGGATCACCGTGCTCGGCGTGCGCGTGGTGGCCACCAAGATCGTCGCGCTCGCGCTTGCCGGAGCGCTGTCGTGGCTGACCACGATCGTGCTGCATCGCACCGACACCGGGCTGGCCATGCGGTCGCTGGCAAGTGACCGAACGCTGGCGTCGGTGCTGGGTGTGTCGCAGAATCGCTTCGGCGCCCTCGCATGGGCGATGAGCGGCGCGGTGGGCGGGGTCAGCGGGTTGCTGCTGGCCGACCTGGTGCGCCTGGAGGTGCGCACGCTCACCTTCATCATCGTGCCCGCAGCGGCGGCGGCGCTGGTCGCCGGGTTGCGGTCGCTGCCGATCACGATCGCCGCCGGGCTGGGCATCGGTGTGATCGAAGCCTGCGGTGCCGCCTACCCGGCGGTGTCGGACTACCGCGGCATCCTGCCGTATGCGCTGGTGATCGCGCTGCTCATGTGGTCGCATCGCTCGCGCACGGTGGCCATCGTGGCCAAGGACGGGCGGTGAACGCGTGAAGCAGTTCGTCGTCTCGCACCGGGCCAGCGCAGGGTGGTTGCTGGCTGTGGTGGCCATCGGGGTGCTCGTGCCCGACGCGTTCGGCGCCGGCTGGCTGAGCACGTTCACCACTTGCGCGGTGGTGGCCTTGCCGGCCGCCGGAGTGGGCCTGCTCTACGGCGAGCTCGGGCTCACCTCACTGACGCAGTTCGCATTCGTGGGCATCGGCGGATGGGTCGCGCTGCGTCTCGGAATCGGTTTCGGTTGGCCGATGCCAGCGTTGATCGCTGCCGCCGCGGTGGTGACCGCGCTGTTCGGCGCCGCGCTCTCCATCCCCGCCCTCAGGCTGCGCGACCTCTACCTCGCACTGGTCACACTGCTGGTGGCGGCCAGCGTCAACATCGCGCTCAACGCCACCGGCTTTCCGAACGGCGGCAGCGGCTTCCTCGGGTACCAGTCGGTGGGCAAGCTCTCCCGCCTGCCGCGGCCATCGTTCGCGACGAGCGACGCGGGCTACTTCCGTTTGGTGCTCGCGCACGCAGCGGTGGTGTTCGTGGGCTTCGGCCTGGTGAAGCGCAGCGCGGTCGGTAGGGCCTGGGCGCTGACGGCACAGAGCGAAGGCGCCGCTCGCGCCTCGGGTGTGAAGGTGACGCAGTTGAAGGTGCTCGCCTTCACCATGGCGGCCGCCGTGAGCGGCATCGCCGGTGCGCTGATCGCCGGGCAGTTGGGGCAGTTGGCCCCGTCGACGTTCCAGCCATCGAACTCGATCCTGCTCTTCGCGTTGGTGGTCATCGGTGGCGCGCGTTCCCCGCTGGGCTGGTGCATCGCGGCACTGCTGTACCGGGCGGCGCCCTACCTGCTGGATCAGTGGGGCATCGACGGCAACGTCGCGATGATGATCTTCGGTGCCGCGGTGCTGCACAACCTGCTGTCGGCGCCCGGTGGCCTGGCCGAGCAGCTCAGTGGTCTTGCCCGGCTGATGCGCTCGAAGCTGCCGTCGCGAACGAGGGTGCCCGCGTGATCTCGCTGGAGAACGTGACGGTCACCTTCGGCGGCGTGCGCCCGCTCGACGACCTGTCGGCCGAGCTGACCGCAGGGATCCACGGGGTGATCGGCCCGAACGGAGCCGGCAAGACGACGCTGCTGAACGTGCTCAGCGGCTTCACGCCCACCACCGCCGGGCGTGTGTGCGTGGACGGCGTCGACCTCGCCTCGATGTCGCCCGAGGCTCGGGCCCGGTGGGGCCTGCGCCGCACCTTCCAGACCGATCAGCTGGCCGGTTGGCGCACCGTTCACGAGAACGTGGCGGTGATGGCCGACACCACCATGCATCACTCGCAACGCAGGGAGGCCGTCGGCGCCGCGCTCGACTTCGTCGGGCTCACCCATCCCGAACGTGCCGCCGGCTCGCTGACCGTGCTCGAGCGACGGCTCGCCGAGCTGGCGCGAGCGTTGGTGGGCACGCCTCGAGTCGTGCTGATGGACGAACCCGCGAGCGGGATGGTCGCGCACGAGACCGACGAGTTCGCGGCGTTGGTGCGGCGCATCCCCGAGCAGTTCGGTGCGCAGGTGGTGCTCATCGAGCACGACATGGATCTGGTGGCGGCGCTGTGCGAAGAGGTGCTGGTGCTCGACTTCGGTCGCTGCCTCGCCACCGGTGCCACCGACGTGGTGCTGCAGGATCGATCGGTGCGTGCGGCGTGGTTGGGCGAGGAGATCGCGACATGAAGCCCGCCGCGCAGGCACTGCATCGAAGCGACGACTCGCCGCCGGCGGGCCATGCCGTACAGGAGTTGACCGTCGACGACCTCACCGTCTCGCGCGGCGGGCGCACCGTCGTGCGCGGTGTCGATCTCCGTGTCGCGGCAGGTGAGATCGTCAGCCTGCTGGGGCCCAACGGATCCGGTCGCAGCAGCACCATCCTCGCCGTCGCCGGGTTGCTGCCATGTGACGGCGGCACCGTTTCGCTGGGCGGAAGATCGCTGGTCGGCCGCCGCCCCGATCGCATCCGTCGCGAAGGGCTGTCGACGGTGCTGGAGAACCACCGAGTGCTCGCCGACCTCACCGTGCACGACAACCTCAAGGTGGCCGGCGGTCGCCGCGGCGACGTTCGGCGCGGCCGCATCGACCGGGTGCTCGCCACCTTCCCCGAGCTGGAGGCGCATCTCGACCGGCCCGCCGGGCAGCTGTCGGGCGGGCAGCAGCAGATGCTGGCGCTCGGGCAGGCGCTGGCCAGCGAGCCGTCGTTCCTGCTGATCGACGAGATGTCGATGGGGCTCGCCCCGGTGGTGGTCAATCGTCTGCTGGAAGTGCTGCGAACGCTCGCTGCCGACGGCATCGGCGTGCTGCTGGTCGAGCAGTTCGCTCACCTCGCGCTCGGCATCAGCGACCGCGCGTACGTGATGGCCAGAGGGCAGATCGTGTACGCGGGCGTCGCTGCCGAGCTGCATGCCGACGCCGACCTGCTGCATCGCCTCTACATGGGCATCGGCACCGACGAAGAACCAGCGCCACCCACCAACGGGGCGTGACGACGGCGCGCCACCGCGCCAGCCTGCAGTTCCGATTCCGTGTGACGGAACGCGGCGCTTGTTCGGACCCGAAGGAAGTGGGAGAGTGGCCGCTTCGCCCACCGCGCACTCCGCCGGCGAGCGAACGTCCTGAGGGGGTCGGTTTCATGGGATACCGGGTCGCGCGTTACGGCGTCGGGTTGTCCGCACCAGCGGACAATGCCCACGCGCGCCCCGCAGGCCCGAACGACGTCGCCACGCCTGCGGGCGCGGAGGGCTGGCAGGCGCTGTACGGCTATTCGTTGCCGTTCAGCGCTGCTCGGCGCGAGTACGAGGAGTCGGTGTTCTGGTTTCGGGAGACCATCCACTGGCCGCGGCCGCTGAAGCCGTTCGAGGCCACCTTCCTGCAGGATGCGATGGTCTCGCTGGGCCAGTTCAACCATCGCCACTACGTGATGCCGGCTGCCCGCGGCCTCGACTTCCGCATCCTCAACGGCTACGTGTACCTCAGCCCCGGTTCGATCGACGATCCAGAGATCGTCTCGGCGCGCGAGCCACTGTTCGCCGAACGCGGAGGGTTCTACTACGAGCACTGGGACGAGCTCTACACCGCCTGGATGGTGCGCATCCGCGACCTGCTCGGCCGGCTCGACGCGATCACCTTCCCCGATCTCCCGGAGGTGGTGCCGGCGGAGGAGGTGCTGGCGGGGCGCGGTGTGGGGCGGGCCTACGACCTCAGTCGCCGCTATCACGACGTGCTCGATCTGGGCGTCGAGCTGTGGCAGAACCACTTCGAGCTCCTCAACCTCGGCTACGCCGCGTACCTCGACTACTTCGAGTTCTGCCGGCAGCTGCTGCCGCAGTTCAGCGACCTGCAGATCGCGCGCACGGTCGCCGGCATCGACGTCGACCTGTTCCGGCCCGACCGTGAGCTGCGCCGTCTGGCTCGTGCAGCGGTGGAACTGGGCGTCGACGAGGTGCTCTGCGACGGCCCGCTCGCGGCGGTGCTGGCCTCGCTCATCGGGCAGCCCGGAGGTGAGGAGTGGTTGGCCGACTTCACCCGCACGCAGCAGCCGTGGTTCAACTTCTCCACCGGCTCCGGCTTCTACCACGACGATGCCGTGTGGGCCGATCACCTCGAGTACCCCCTCGGGTTCATCCGCAGCTACATCGGGCAACTGCGGGCGGGGCACTGCATCGAGTCGCCCACTCAGCAGGTGGCCGTCGATCGCGATCGCCTGGCGCACGAGGCGCGGGCCGCGCTGGCCGGTGCCGATCTCGAGCGCTTCGACGAGAAGCTGCAGCTGGCCCGCACCGTGTTCCACTTCGTGGAGAACCACAACTTCTACGTCGAGCACTGGGGCATGTCGTTGCTGTGGCGCAAGTTGCGCGAGTTCTCCTCGCTGTTCGTCAAGGAAGGCTTCTGGAGTGCGGCCGACGACATCTTCTACTTGCGCCCGAGCGAGGTGGAGGAGTCGATGTGGGACATGCTCGGGTCGTGGGCCAATGGCACACCGGCCTGCGGGCCGCAGCGGTGGCCCCACGAGATCCGGCGTCGGGAGGCCAGCATCGCCGCGTGTCCGCCTCCTGCCCGCCGCCCACCCTCGGGGTCATGCCACTGGCGGTCACCGAACCGTTCACCATCATGCTGTGGGGCATCACCTCCGACTCCGTCAACGGCTGGCAGAAGGGCCCTTCCGGTGCCACCGAACTTCGTGGGCTCGCTGTCTCCGCCGGCCTCGTCACCGGCCGTGCGCGGGTGGTGCTGTCTCCGGATCACCTCGACGAGGTGGAGGAAGGCGAGATCCTGGTCACCGAACTCACGTCACCGAGTTGGGCACCGGTGTTCGGCCGCATCGCCGGCACCGTCACCGAAACAGGCGGGATGATGAGCCACGTCGCGATCGTGTGTCGCGAGTACGGGCTGCCGGCGGTCACCGGTGTCTCCCGCGCCACCCAATGCATCCGAACCGGGCAGTTGCTGCAGGTCGACGGCAGCACCGGCATCGTCACGATCCTCGGCTGAGCAGGATCGCAGGCACCGATGGACCAGCTCTCGACCGTCACCAAGGCGCTGCAGGTGCTGCAGGCGTTCAGCTACGAGCATCCGGTGATGGGCGTCTCCGAGCTGGGGCGGAAGCTGGCGATGGGCAAGAGCAGCGTCCACCGCGTGCTGAGCACGCTCGCCGAGCAGGGGTTCGTGGTCAAGACCGAGGACGACCGCTACCGGCTGGGCCTGAAGCTGCACGAGTTGGGCCAACTGGTGGTCAGCTCGCTCGAGTTGCGCCAAGTGGCCCACGCACCACTGGAGCGGTTGCACAACGAATGCGGCGAGACCGTGCACGTCGGCGTGCTGGAAGGTACCGATGTGATGTACGTGCACCGGATGGAAGCGCAGAGCACGCTGCGCACCTTCTCGCGTGTGGGTCGACGCGTGCCGGCGCACACCACCTCGTCGGGGAAGTGCCTGCTGGCCTTCGGAGAGCCCGAGGCCACGGCGCTGGTCGTGCGCGCGGGGCTGCAGCGCATCGGCCCACGCTCGATCACCACCGAACGCGGCTTGATCCGACGCGCTGGCCAAGATCCGCAGCAACGGCTTCGCCGTCAGCGTCGAGGAGAACGAGCGCGGTGTCGTCAGCATCGGCGCGCCGGTGTTCGGTCACGAGGGTACGTGCATCGCCGCCGTCTCGATGGCCGGCCCCATCCTGCGCGTCGCCACCGATCAGGTGCCGCGCTTCACTCGCATGGTGCGTCGCTGCGCGCTCGACATCAGCCAGGGCATGGGCTTCATCGTGCGGGTGCCGAAGGCAGCCACCGGCTCGCACTGAGCCCGGATGGCGCCCCGTTCGTTCAGCTGCGCAGGAAGCCGAGCAGCAGGTTGTTGAACGCCTTGGCGTGCTCGATCTGCGTCCAGTGGCCGCAGCGCCCGAACACGTGGAGCTGCGCGCGGTTGATCACCTGCAGCAGCTGCCACGCGTTGTCGAGCGGGATCACCCGGTCGTCGCGACCGTGGATGATGAGCGTCTCGTGAGGGAGCGCGGCGATCTGCTCCAGCGGCGTCGTCATCGACTCCACCCACCGCTGCCGGGGCGCGGGGAACATGGACGAGAACGCCTCTTGCATGCCGGGCTCGGTGCTGGCGCGGAAGCGCAGCTCGGCGAGCTCGTCGTTCACCAGGGTGCGGTCGAACGCAAAGAAGTCGAGCACGGACCGCATGTTCTCGATCGATGCCTCGTATCCCCACACACGGTCCAACCCTTCGGTGATCGGGAAGGTGACCCCCATCGAACCCATCAGCACCAGCTTGTCGACGCGCTCGGGCCACCGTGCCGCGAAGGCCAGTGCCAAGCCGCCGCCGAAGCTGTTGCCCACCAGCGACACCTTGTCGAGCTGCAGCGCCGTGAGGAACGCGTCGAGCTGCTGTACCCAGCCCTCCATGCTGTAGTTGCCGGGCTTGTCGCTGAAGCCGAACCCGGCCATGTCGGGGGCCAGCACGCGGTGCTCGCCGGCCAGGTCGGGGATGGTGAGCCGCCAGTTGGCGTACGCCGACACGCCGGGCCCTGAGCCGTGCACGAGGACCACTGGTGTGCCCTCGCCGGCTTCCAGGTAGTTGGTGCCGATGCCGTTGGCGTCGACCCGGCGCCCGATCTCGGGGCGTGATGATGTCGTGTCGGTCATGACCTGTTGTCTCCTCGGGTGCTGTCTGACGGGCGCAGCCCAGGGGTGCGCGCGATGGTGCGCCGGATGCCCAACGCAGCGGCCTTGACGGCTGGGGCGTAGCGCTCGACGTCGGTGCGCGGCGGCGAGCAGGTGATCGAGACCGCGCCGATCGCCCGATCGTCGATGAGGATCGGTGCCGCAACGCACACGATGCCGATCGAGTTCTCCTCGCGGTCGTAGGAGAGCCCGGTCTGGCGAATGCGGGTGAGCTCCTCCGCGAGCACCTGATGGTTGGTGATCGTGTACGGCGTGCGTGCGGCGAGCGGCATTGCCAACGCCTTCATCGCCGCTTCCGGGTTGAACGCGAGCAGTGCCTTGCCCACGCCGGTGCAGTACGCCGGCAACCGGCCGCCCACACGCGAGGCGACGTTGATCGGGCGATGGCCGCGGATGCGTTCCAGGTACACCACGTCGGTGCCGTCGAGCACGGCGAGATGCACCGTGTCGTGGCTGGCCTCGAACAGGTCCTGCAGGAACGGCAGTGCCGCCTCGCGCAGCTTCTGCTTGCGGGGCACGTGCTCGCCCAGCTCGAACAGGCGGATGCCCAGCTGGTAGCCGGCCGGCGTCTTCTCCACCAGGCCCAACACGTCGAGCGCGGCCAGCAGGCGGTGCAGCGTGGGCTTCGGCAGCCCTGTGCGGCGGGCGATCTCGGCCAGCGAGTGCGTGCTGCCCGGCCCCTCGGTGAAGGCATTCAACAGGTCGACGGCGCGGTTCAGCACCTCGATGCCGGGGCGGCCGACTGCCTTGCGCACCGGGTTGTCGGTGCCCGGTTCGACAGCGTCGGCGCCAGCCTGATCGTCGACGCTCACGTGGCGAACCTACTCCTCGCCGGCGTCCCGCGAACAGGGCCGCGTTCCGCCCTGCGGAACGCCTTCCTTGTCAGCGTGCGGCGACGATCCGTACTGTCGTCGCATGCTGAACACCGAGCAACTTGCCGCCGCCGCGCTCGCGCTCTGGAACGCCGACGAGACGAAGCAGGTGATCTCGCCGCTCACCGAGGCCTACCCGGAGATCGATGTCGTCGATGCCTACGGCATCCAGCTGCTCAACATCAACAAGCGGCTGGAGGCCGGTGCACTGGTGCGTGGGCACAAGGTGGGCCTGTCGGCGAAGGCGATGCAGCAGATGTTGGGCGTGCACGAGCCGGACTACGGCCACCTGCTCGACGACATGTTCGTGGATGAAGGCGCGTCCATCCCGATCGGTCGTTTCTGCCAACCACGGGCCGAGATCGAGGTCGCGTTCGTGCTGGGCCGCCGGCTGGAAGGCCCTGGCGTCACGATCGCCGATGTCATGCGTGCCACCGACTACGTGCTGCCCTCGATCGAGATCGTCGACAGCCGCGTGGCCGACTGGAAGATCAAGATCCAAGACACCATCGCCGACAACGCCTCCTCGGCTGCGCTCGTGCTCGGTGGGCGGCCCACCCGCTTGCACGACATCGACCCGGCGCTCATCGGCGCCACGCTGCGCAAGAACGGCGAGATCGTGGAGACCGGCTGCTCGGGCGCCGTGCTCGGCAATCCGGCCATCGCAGTCGCGTGGCTGGCCAACAAGGTTGCGCAGTTCGGCGTGGCGCTGGAGCCGGGGCACGTGATCATGCCCGGCTCGTGCACGCGGATGATTCCGGTCGTCGCCGGCGATCACGTGCGCGCCGACTTCGACGGCCTCGGCCATGTCGCTGTTCGCTTCGTCTGAGGTGGCGCGTTCCGTTTGCCGGAACGTGTTGGTTGCGTCCGGCGCTGTGCTCGTGGTGTCGTGACTGCGATGCACAAGATCCCCGCCGCCATCGTCGGTCCCGGCAACATCGGGACCGATCTCATGTACAAGCTGCTCCGCTCGGAGCTCGTCGAACCCCGCTACATGGTGGGCGTCGACCCCGACTCGGCGGGCCTCAAGCTTGCCCGCGAGGCTGGGTTGGAGACGTCGTCCGACGGTGTCGACTGGTTGCTCGAGCGGCCCGAACTGCCCGGCATCGTGTTCGAGGCGACGAGCGCCTACGTGCACGTGCGCAACGCACCGCGCTACAAGAAGGCCGGCATCTACGCCGTCGATCTCACGCCCGCGGCTCGCGGGCCGTACGTGGTGCCGCCCGTCAACCTGTTCGAGCACGTGGGTGACAACAGCACGGGTGCGATGAACGTCAACATGGTCACGTGCGGCGGGCAGGCAACGATCCCCATCGTGTACGCCGTCAGCCGCGTCGTGCCGGTCGACTATGCCGAGATCGTTGCCACCGTGTCGTCGGCCTCGGCCGGGCCGGGCACGCGCAACAACATCGACGAGTTCACACGCACCACCGCCAAGGCGGTGGAGGTGCTCGGCGGGGCCACTCGCGGCAAGGCGATCATCATCCTCAACCCTGCCGACCCGCCGCTGATGATGCGCGACACCATCTTCTGCTCGCTGCCCGCCGGCGCCGACCACGACGCGGTGGCCCAGTCGATTCGCGACATGGTGGCCGAGGTGCAGACCTACGTGCCCGGCTACCACCTGCGCGGCGAGCCGCAGTTCGACACGCTCGCCAACGGCACCGCTCGCGTGGCCACGTTCATCGAGGTGCAGGGCGCCGGCGACTTCCTGCCGCCCTATGCCGGCAACCTCGACATCATGACCGCCGCCGCAGCGAAGGTGGGCAACGAGATCGCCCGCCACCTGCTGCGCGGTACCGCCAACGACAACGCCAACGACAACGCCAACGACCTGAAAGCCGCAGTGAACTGACATGCCGTACTCACCCGAGCTGGCCATCCGCATCACCGACACCTCCTTGCGCGACGGCTCGCACGCCAAGCACCACCAGTTCACCGAGGACGATGTGCGCGTCGTCGTCGGTGCGCTCGATGCCGCCGGCATGCCGGTGATCGAGGTCACCCATGGCGACGGGTTGGGGGGCTCGTCGTTCAACTACGGCTTCTCCCGCACCGACGAACGGCTGCTGATGAAGGCTGCCGTGGAGACCGCCACGACGGCCAAGATCGCCGCGCTGATGCTGCCCGGCCTGGGCACCAAGGACGACATCAAAGGCGCCGCCGATCTAGGGCTGTCGATCATCCGCATCGCCACTCACTGCACCGAGGCCGACATCTCCATCCAGCACTTCGGCGTGGCCCGCGAGATCGGGTTGGAGACGGTGGGGTTCTTGATGATGGCCCACTCGCAGCCGCCGGAGGTGCTGGCGAAGCAGGCACGGATCATGGCCGACGCCGGTTGCCAGTGCGTGTACGTGGTCGACTCCGCCGGGGCGATGATCCTGGAAGACGTGACGGTGCGGGTGCAGGCCGTCGTCGCCGAGCTGGGCGCCGACGCGCAGGTCGGGTTCCACGGGCACGAGAACCTCGGCCTGTCGGTGGCCAACAGCGTGCTGGCCGTGCGGGCCGGAGCCGTGCAGATCGACGATGGAGGTGTTCGCCGCAGTCGCCGAGCGCCAGGGCATCACCACCGGCCTGCACGTGCTGCAGCTGGTCGACGTCGCCGAAGACGTCGTGCGCCCCATCATGGACGGCGAGTGCGTGAAAGACCGGCTTGCCATCATCATGGGCTACGCCGGCGTGTACTCCAGCTACCTCAAGCACGCCTATCGAGCGGCCGAACGGTACGGCGTGTCCGGCGCCGAGATCCTGCTCGAGTGCGGTCGCCAGGGCCTGGTCGGCGGCCAGGAAGACCAGATCATCCAGATCGCCGCCACCCTCGCCGGCAAGGCCGCGGCATGAGCGGCAGCGACACCATGGTGGCTGCGTGCGCCGACATCGTCGAAGGCGCCGTGCGCGAGCGCACTGCGATCACGCGGCTCACCGAGGCCTACCCCGACCTGACGCTCGACGACGGCTACGCGATCCAGGACGAGGTGACGCGCCGGCGCATCGCCCGCGGTGAGCACCAGATCGGCGCAAAGCTGGGCCTCACCTCGCGTGCGAAGGCGGTGCAGATGAACGTGTCCGAGCCGGTCTACGGCCGCCTGTTCTCCACCGGCCTGCACCCGGCCAACGAGCCGTTCGTGGTGTCGTCGCTCATCCACCCGCGTGTCGAACCGGAGATCGTGTTCGTGATGAAGCAGCGCCTCGCCGGCCCCGGTGTCACCACGGCCGATGTCATCGCGGCCACGAAGTACGTGTGCTGCGGGTTGGAGATCATCGACAGTCGTTACGCCGACTTCTCGTTCACCGCCGCCGATGTGGTGGCCGACAACACCTCGGAGGCGAAGGTGGTGATGGGCCCCATCATGATCAAGCCCACCGACGTCGACCTGTCGCTGATCGGGCTGCTGCTGGAGGTCGATGGCGAGCAGGTGGCCACCGCGTCCGGGGCCGCCACCATGGGCCACCCGGCCGAAGCAGTGGCGCTGCTGGCCAACTGGCTGGGCGCTCGCGGCGAAGCCATCGAGGCCGGCTGGTGCGTGTACAGCGGTGGGCTCACCGCTGCAGTGGCACTGAACGTCGGCTCGCACGTCACTGCCACCTTCGGCCACCTCGGCGCCGTCACCGTGCGGGGCGTGTGATCATGCCGCTGGTGCAGGTGTACATGGCCAAGGGTCGTACCGACGACCAGAAGCGAGCGTTGTTGGAGGGCATCACGAAGGTGATGAACGAGACCGTCGGCGCGCCGGTGCCGTCGATCCGCGTGTGGATCACCGAGTTCGACGACACCGAGTTCATCGCCGGCGGCGAGATCCTCGCCGACCGGCGCGCGCGACAAGCCGCCGAGCAGGCGGCCCAGCAGGAAGCAGGAGGCACATCGTGACGGTCGCACCGGCCAGGCACTTCATCGGCGGCGAGTTCCGCGACTCGCTGTCGGGCCAGACGTTCGACGTGATCAGTCCGGTCACCGAGCAGGTGGTCACCACCGCCGCACGCGGCGACGTCGACGACGTGGCGGCAGCGGTGAAGGCGGCCACCGATGCGTTCGCGGCGGGCGACTGGTCGCGGGCGAAGCCGTCGTTTCGCCGGCAGGTGCTGATGAAGGCCGCCGACCTGATCGACCAGCGCTACCCGGAGATCAACCGGTTGGAGGCGCTGGAGATGGGCCACCCGATCGGTGCGCCGGTGCAGGGCCCCAGCCGCTCGGCCTGGAACCTGCGCTTCTTCGCGATGGAGCAGGAGCTCGCCGGCAACCACTCGTTCAACCGCGACGACAACCTGCTCACCTACACGATGTGCGATCCGGTCGGCACGTTCGCGCTCATCAGCCCGTGGAACGCGCCGTTCATGCTGAGCACGTGGAAGCTGGGGCCGGCCATCGCGTACGGCAACTCGGTGGTGCACAAGCCCAGCGAGCTGTCACCGTTGTCGATCGGTGTGCTGGGCGAGATCTTCGCCGAGGCGGGCCTGCCCGCCGGCGCCTACAACACCGTGCTCGGGTTCGGGAAGGAGGCCGGCGCACCGTTGGTCGAGCACCCCGATGTCATCGGCGTGTCGTTCACCGGTTCGCCGGCCACCGCCCGCGACATCGCTGCCCGGGTGGCGCCGCAGCTGAAGCGCACCTCGTTCGAGCTGGGTGGCAAGTCGGCGGTGTTCGTGTTCGCCGACGCCGACATGCCCAAGTGCGTGGCCACGGTTGCCGCCGGCATCTTCAGCAACTCCGGGCAGCTGTGCATCGCCGGGTCGCGCATCCTGGTGCAGCGCCAGGTGTACGACCAGTTCCTCGAGGCGTTCGTGGCCGAATCGAAGAAGTGGGTGGTGGGCGACCCGATGGAAGCGTCCACCCGCCTCGGCCCCGTCGTGTCGAAGGCGCAGTACGACAAGGTGATGGGCTACATCGAGCTGGCCCGCACCGAAGGCCGGGTGCTGTCGGGTGGCACGCGACCGCCGGGCATGGACACTGGCTACTTCGTCGAGCCGACGATCATCGTCGACGCGGCACCCTCTGCTCGTGTGTGCCAGGAGGAGATCTTCGGCCCGGTGGCCGTGGTGGTTCCCTTCGACTCGGTGGAGGAAGGGCTGGCCATCGCCAACGACAGCGAGTACGGCCTGGCCGGCTACATCTGGACCGAGAGCCAGACCACCGCCCACTACGTGGCCGCTCGCATGCAGACCGGCATGATCTGGGTGAACTGCTTCTTCGAGCGCGACCTGCGCCAGCCGTTCGGTGGCGTCAAGCACAGCGGCCTGGGCCGTGAAGGTGGCGGCTACAGCCGCGAGTTCTTCACCGAGACCAGGTTCGTGGCGTTCCCCACCACCCCCCGGTAGCCACCGCCTGCGTCTCGTCGGGTTCCGGGCGTCAATCGTTCGAGCTCGCCATCTGGGCGACTTCTGTCTCGGAACCCGGGACGAAGGACGCCCGGAGTCGGCGCTACTGGCCCTTCGTCCACACCACTTCGGTGCGCGTCACCGTGGGAGGGCCCACGAGCAGGTGCTCCACTGCGGCGACGTACGCGGCGTACGCGGGAGTTGCCAAGAACGCCGCTGCCGCCGCCGCATCGACGTACTGCTGGAAAGCTCGGATCACGTCGGGATCGTCGACGTCGTACATGTAGGCGTACGCCTCGTGAGCAGCGTTCGCGATGATGGCGGGGCGGAGGAGCTCGTCCCAGATGGCGCGCACCGCGTCGCGAGACCCGGGCCGCACGTGGTGTTCGATGATGACTCCGACGCGCATGCACGGCCCCCGATGTGTGGCGCTCGATCGCTGGCGACGATGGCGCCTCGACGATACCTTGCCGACGAGGCGACGTAGTCTGCGGAGATGGCGACGCACTGGACGCTGGGCTGTGATGCCAACGACCCGCACCGGGTGGGCGGGTTCTGGGCGCTCGCGCTGGGCTATGTGGCCGAGCCGGGGTACGACGACCCTGACGGCGCCTCCATCGTCGACCCCGATGGCCGCGGGCCGGCGATCGGCTTCCTGCGAGTTCCAGAGGGCAAGACCGCCAAGAACCGGATGCACATCGACATCCGAGTTGCCGGCGAGCCGCCGTGGGACATGGCCTCGCGCGAGGAGCTGATCCGTGCGAAGGTGGCCGTCCTCGCAGCTGCCGGCGGCACCGTGTTGCGTGAGGAGCGCTACGACGAGCACCTCGGGCACGTCGTGATGCTCGACCCGGAGGGCAACGAGTTCTGCGTCGCGTGACCGGTCGGCCACAGACTCCGGGAAGGGCTCACTGCACCACGGCTCGCCGAGTGCTCGTCGAATGGCGACAGCAGAGTGCGTACTCTTCGCAAGGTGCTGATGGTCTTGCTCCACGCGCTGCCGTTCGACGGCAGGATGTGGAGCGAGGCCGACCGAGCTGTCGGTGAGAAGGTGATTGCTCCGGATCTGTTCGGCCTCGGTGACTCCATCGTCGAATGGGCGTCTGCAGTGGTCGCGATGGCCGGCACCGAGGAGCTGATGGTCGTCGGCTGCTTCGGTGGGCGGCTCCTGTGCACTGGAGATCGCACGGCTGGCGCCGGAGCAGGTATCAGGAATCGTGCTGGTCGGCGCCAAGGCCGGGGTGCGGCCCGACCCGACGCTTCGCGATGAGTCGGTCCGAGTCGTGGAGACGCACGGCCTGGCCGCTGCGTGGAGTGCCTATTGGGAGCCGCTGTTCGGCAGTGCAGCACTCCCCGAGGTCGTGGCAGCAGCCCGAGATCTTGCGCTCTCCCACGACGTGACCAGAGTGGCGAACGGCCTGCGTGCATTTCACGACCGCCGCGATCACACCGAATTCGTGGCCGGCTGGACGAAGCCGTTGGTGGTCGTCAGCGGCGCGCAGGACCGCACGCCGCCGGTGTCGGTCACTCGCTCGCTCGGCGAGGGACCGCAACGCCAGTTCCACCTCGTCGACGACTGCGGCCACTACGTCAACCTCGAACGACCTCATCGCCTGCGGACCATCCTCGCCGACACGATTGCGGCGATCAGCGGTCCCGCGTGAACCAGGAGCCGACTCGTGAGGGCGAGCGTGACCGGGAGTTCAGTGCTGCTGGCCTTGGGAGGACGCCACGCCACAGACGAACACGAACTCCCGTCCCGGGCGATCGGGCGCCTCTCGAACCTCGAGGACGGAGAACCCCGTCGCCGAGAGCGATGCCACGATCTCGTCGCGCTCACGAAACCTCAGAGTCGAGTCGGAGGTGAGCAGCGACCCGTCATCGAACTGGTAGTGCTGCGTGAAGGAGACCATCGGGAGCGAAACCTCGGTCAGCTCCACCCAGTACTCCACGGTGCCCAGCCCGGCGATCGCCACTCGCGAGATGGAGTCGGCGCGGTTCCACTCCCGCCAACCTCTTCGAGCAGGATCGCGAACCTCGAAGACCAAACGACCGGTCGGTCGCAACGCACGGCGAATGCCGGCAAGGTTGGCCAACCAGTCGGCATCGCCGAGGAACACCTGGGCGACGTTGCCGGTCATCGTGGCCAGGTCGGCTTCCAGCGGAGGCAGCGTGGTGGCGTCGCCAAGGACCCATCGCACTCGATCTGCACCAGGCTTGCGCCGGGCAACGGCCAGCGATGCCGCTGCCGGGTCGACACCGGTGACCTCGAGACCTTTCGCGGCGAGACGACAAGCGAGCACCCCGGTTCCGCAGCCCACGTCGAGCACATGGCGAGCCTCGAACTCGTCGACCATCGCCACGTAGTGACCGAGATCGTCGCGGTCCGCCTCGAGGTCGTCGTAGACCTCCGCCAGTCGAATGTTGGCGAAGCACTCGTCAGGCACGCTGTCGCCATGTTCTGAGCCGGTGTTCATCGTTCGTCGCAACTACGTGGTGATCGACGGCGTGCTGTCGCCTCGCCGGACGACCAGCAGCAGAGTGGCCAGCCCACACATGACGTAGAGCCCGGCTTGAACGTTGAGCAGCACCTTCACGTTGTCGTGGCTGATGAGCAGGCCGACGAGGACGGACCCTCCGATTGCACCAACCGCCCCGGTTGCCGACGCAAGCCCTTGGAAGCGTCCTAGCAGCTCGGGTGGGCACAGGCGCTGCGCTGCGCCGACGGCGCCGACCTGTGAGGTCATGTTCGGGAGGCCGCTGAGCGCGAACAACCCGAGGAACAACCACAGCGATGTCGACACCGAGCTGACGTTGACGAACACGAACGCCACCAACCCGAGGCCGGTGTACCCCCACATCATCAGCAGCGTCGGGTCGACGTTCTTCGCGCGTCGCCCGACGAGGTACGACGCGGTGAGGCCTCCGAACGCCGCCATCCCTCGAATCAGCCCCACGGTCGCTTCATCACCGCGCAACACATCGATGACGAACGCGATGAACAGCACGGGGAACATGGCGAACGTCCAACTGGCCATGGTCTGCACGGTGAGATACCCGACGAGGCGCGGGTGCTGCCGGATCCGCCGCCAGCCGCTGCGCACCCCAACGCCTTCGTCGGCGCTGGTGTCGTCGTGCAGGCTGGGCGTCGGAGTGCGCACCAGCCAGGTCGCGACCGCAACCGCCAGGAACGTGGCTCCGTCGACGATCACCACCAGCGGCAACCCGCCGGCCGCCACGGCAAGACCGCCGATCGGCGAGCCGATGAGGCGGGCCAGCGAGCCGCCTGCGGCGTTCGCCGCGTTCGCTGCGGTCAGTTGCTCCGCGGGCACGATGCGCGGCACCAGCGCGAACGACGCCGGGTCGTTCACCTCGCGCAGCAACCCCTGCACGGCGGCCACGATGAACGCGGGCCACACGCGATCGGCCGTCACCGCCAGCAGCGGCACGAGGCAGATCGCCTGCAGCACGTTGGTGAGGATCACGGTGCGCCGCAGATCCCACCGGTCGACCAAGCTGCCGCCGTACGGGCCCCAGACGATGGCCACCAGCAACTCGATGACGACGATGGCAGCAGTGGCTCGACCGGAGCCGGTCTCGATGTACACGAACGCGGGGAGCGCGACCGCGAGCAACCAGTCACCCACGTTGTTGACGAAGCCGCCGCCCAGGACCAGGCGGAAGTCGCGATTGCTCCACACGCTCAACGACTCGCTCACCGTCACGGCACGGACTTTGACACATCGGCGCCGTCGCCCCCGGAGGAATACGACGCACGGCGGACTTCGCGCGGTCGGGAACCCGCGCCTGGCGCGCTCGCGCACCCGTTCCGCATATCGGAACGAGTTCATTTACCCCGCCGGGTGACGAGGCGCACTGTGCGCAAGTGGGGATCGAGGGGGTGCCGCAACCGATCGGATTCGATACGTCTCGCACGTTCGTGCGAGTCGTCGAACACCGGCCGGACGGCTTCGTCGAGTTCCATTTCTCGATCGGCGAGCCATCGCTGTTCGTGGAGATGCTGCTCACCGAACCGGCCTTCGCCGAGTTCTGTGCACTGCACCGCACCGAGTTGCTCGATCCGATCGTGCACTCGGACACAGAGAACGAACCCGACGTCGACCACGTGGTCGACGACTGGGACTGGACGATGCGCGATGCCGCGCAGCGTCGATTCAGGTAGCTCGCAACCGCGAGCGTGACACGCAAGGAGACACGATGCAGATCGATCTTCGGACAGTGAGCATCAAGCCGATCCGGCAGACGTTCACCCACATCGCCGACCGGATCGGGCCGGACAAGGCCGCCTCCCGCTACCAGGAGGCCACGCTCAACGTCCAGGCCGATGCGAACTTCCACTACCGGCCCACGTGGGACCCGGATCACGAGATCTTCGATGCCTCCCGGTCGAAGATCGTGATGGCCGACTGGTACGCGTTCAAAGATCCGCGCCAGTTCTACTACGCCACCTACACCACCACTCGAGCACGCATGCAGGAGACCACCGAGGCCGACTTCGAGTTCGTCGAGCGCCGCGGGTTGGCCGAGACCTACGCCGCCGACGCGAAGCGCACGGCGCTCGATGTGCTGGTGCCGCTGCGCCATGTCGCGTGGGGCGCCAACATGAACAACTCCTCGATCTGCGCATACGGCTACGGCACTGCGCTGACCGCGCCGTGCATCTTCCAAGCGATGGATCAGCTGGGCATCGCCCAGTACCTCACTCGCTTGGGCCTGCTCTTCGGCGACGTGGCCAGCCTGGACGAGGGCAAGCGGGCATGGCTCGACGAGCCGGCATGGCAGCAGCTGCGCCGCTACGTGGAGGACACGTTCGTGCTCGCCGACCCGATCGAGCTGTTCGTCGCGCAGAACCTGGTGCTCGATGGCCTGCTCTACCCGCTGATCTACGACAAGTTCGACAACCTGCTGGCGGCAGAAGCAGGCCCCACGGTCTCGATGCTGTTGCGCTTCCAGGCGGACTGGTTCGCCGAGACCAGCCGCTGGGTGGATGCAACCATCAAGACCGCCGCCGGCGAGAGCACGGCCAACGCGGCACTGCTCAACGGCTGGGCGACGGCCTGGCGCGACCGAGCGGTCACGGCGTTGGCTCCGCTGGCCGACCTGGCGCTCGGCGCCGATGCCCCGGCCGCGTTGACCGAGGTCGTATCCGCATTCGAAACCCGGGCCGCCAAGTGCGGCCTGGCCCTCTGAGCCGGGAGTTCACCGTGTCCACCGTGTTCATCGCATTCCAGACGAACGAGACGAGCCGCGGCATCGTCGAGGCCATCACCGACGACAACCCCACGGCGGTCGTCAACGAGCAGCCGGCGATGGTGAAGGTCGACGTGCCCGACTCGATGACCATCTACCGCAGCACCATCGAGGAGAAGCTCGGGCGCCGCTTCGACCTCCAAGAGATGCAAGTCCACCTGATCACCCTGTCGGGCCATGTCGACGAGTCCGACGACGAATTCACCTTGAGCTGGAAGCAGTGAGGAACGAGCCATGACCGACATCGCCAATGCACCGAAAGCAGCGACCACGAAGAAGCCGGGTCTCAAGGAGCGCTATGCGCTGATGACCCGCGGCCTCGATTGGGAGACCACCTACCAGCCGATGGAGGAGGTGTTCCCGTACGCCACGTACGAGGGCATCAAGATCCACGACTGGGACAAGTGGGAAGACCCGTTCCGCCTGACGATGGACGCGTACTGGAAGTACCAGGCCGAGAAGGAGCGCAAGCTCTACGCGATCATGGACGCCTTCGCGCAGAACAACGGCCACCTCGGCCTCACCGATGCGCGCTACCTCAATTCGCTGAAGCTGTTCCTCACCGGTGTCTCGCCGCTGGAGTACATGGCCCATCGCGGTTTCGCCCACGTCGGCCGCCAACTGCCCGGCGTCGGTGCCCGCGTGGCGTGCCAGATGCAGTCGCTCGACGAGCTGCGCCACGCGCAGACGCAGATCCATTCGATGTCGAACTACAACAAGCTGTACGACGGCTTCCACAGCTGGCGGCACATGCACGACCGTGTGTGGTACCTGTCGGTGCCGAAGTCGTTCTTCGACGACGCCATCACCGCCGGCCCGTTCGAGTACATGATCGCCATCGGCTTCTCCTTCGAGTACGTGCTCACCAACCTGCTGTTCGTGCCGTTCATCTCCGGCGCCGCCTACAACGGCGACATGGGAGCGATGGCATTCGGCTTCTCGGCCCAGAGCGACGAGTCGCGGCACATGACCCTTGGCCTCGAGGCGATCAAGTTCATGCTCGAGCAGGACCCCGACAACCTGCCGATCGTGCAGCACTGGATCGACAAGTGGTTCTGGCGTGGCTACCGCGTGCTCACGCTGGTGGCGATGATGCTCGACTACATGCTGCCCAAGAAGGTGATGAGCTGGAAGGAAGCCTGGGAGATCTACGCCGAGGAGAACGGCGGGGCGCTCTTCCAGGACCTGGCCCGCTACGGCATCCGCCCACCGCTGGGCTGGCAGCAGGCGTGCGACGACAAGGAGCACCTGTCGGCGCAGGCCTGGAGCACCTTCTACCAGTACCAGGGCGCAGCGCCGTTCCACACGTGGATGCCCAGCGCTGAAGAGATGGACTGGCAGAGCGAGAAGTACCCCGACAGCTTCGACGAGTACTACCGCCCTCGCTTCGAGCACTGGGCCGAACAGGAAGCTGCCGGCAACCGCTTCTACAACGGCACCTTGCCAATGCTGTGCCAGGTGTGCCAGATCCCCATGCTCTTCACCGAGCCCGGCGACCCCACCCGCATCTGCTACCGCGAGAGCGAGCACAAGGGCGAGACGTACCACACGTGCTCCGACGGCTGTAAGAACATCTTCGACTACGAGCCGGAGAAGTACGTGCAGGCGTGGCTGCCGGTGCAGCAGATCTACCAGGGCAACTGCTTCGGACCCGACGCGGACCCGACTGCCGCCGACTTCAACCCGTTGCTGGAAGTGATCAAGTGGTACCGGATGAACGTCGGCGTCGACAACAGCCCCTACGAAGGCTCGCGGGACCAGCAGAACTTCCAGGCATGGAAGCAGCAGACCACGAGCAACGCTCCGGCCGGCGGCTCGCCGGCCGGCGCCTGAGAACGAAGGAGGACACACCATGGCTGTTGCAGCTGTGAAGGAGTACGTGGGCGTTCCCAAGGACACCCAGGACAAGTTCCACGGGGCCCAGCTCACCTTCATCGGGTGGCTCGACCACCTGATGTTCTGCGCGCCGTTCGCGGTCCCATTGCCGCCCGACATGCCCTTCGGGGCGATCATCGAAGGCGTGCTGCCGGGGGCCTGCGGCCACCACCCCGACTTCGCCAAGATCGACTGGTCGACGGTGGAGTGGACGAAGGGCGGAAAGCCGTTCAGTCCCGACCCGGCCAAGTCGTTGACGGAGAACGGGATGCGCCACAAGGACAGCATCACGTTCCGCACTCCTGGCCTCACCGGGATCAAGGGCTCCTCCACCTGAGGTGCGGCGCAGATGACGTACGAGCTCACCATCGAGCCCCTGGGGCAGACCATCGAGGTCGAGGAAGGTCAAACCCTTCTCGACGCCAGCTTGCGCGCGGGCGTGTACCTGCCGCACGCCTGCGGGCATGGCCTGTGCGGCACCTGCAAGGTGCAGGTGCTCGATGGTGAGATCGACCACGGGCCCATCTCCAGCTTCGCCTTGATGGACTTCGAGCGTGAGGAGGGTCTGTGCCTCGCCTGCTGCGCGACGGCGGAGACCGATGTCACGATCGAAGCCGACATCGACGACGAGCCCGACGCGCTCAACCTGCCGGTGCGGACCGTGACGGCAACGGTCAGCCGCCTGCAGCAACTCACGCCCACGATCAAGGGCGTGTGGGCACTCGTCGACGAGCCCGATGGGCTGCCGTTCCAGGCGGGCCAGTACGTGAACGTGGAACTGCCCGATGGTGCCGGCCACCGACCGTTCTCGTTCGCGCAGGCCCCGTCCAACCCCCGTGAGGTGGAGCTGGACGTGCGCTACCTGCCGGGCGGGGTGGCAACGACCTGGATCCATCAGCAGCTGGCCGTGGGGGATCGTCTCCGCCTGTCCGGCCCGTACGGTCGCTTCCACGTGCGCAGCTCGGCGCAGTTGCCGATGCTGTTCCTGGCCGGCGGTTCTGGCCTGTCGAGCCCGCGGTCGATGATCCTCGATCTCATCGAACACGACTGCATGCTGCCGATCACGTTGGTCTACGGCGCCCGCAACCGCGACGAGCTGTACTACGTGGACGAGTTCACCGAGCTGGCAGCTCGGGTGCCCTCGTTCACATACGTGCCGGCGTTGTCGCACGAACCCGACGACAGCGATTGGGCCGGTGCTCGCGGCTTCGTGCACGAGGCGGCGGCCGCACACTTCGCGGGCGACTTCCGCGGCCACAAGGCCTACCTGTGCGGCCCGCCGGCGATGGTCGACGCCTGCATCACCACTCTGATGCAGGGCAGGCTCTTCGAGCGCGACATCTATCAGGAGCTGTTCATCTCGGCCGCCGACTCGTCGCGGGTACGCAGCCCGCTGTTCAAGCGGATCTAGCCATGGCCGTGCACACCATCACCGTCGAGCCCACCGGGCAGCAGTTCCTCTGCCCCGACACCAAGAACGTCCTCGTCGCCATGGAGTACCTCGGCTGCGATGGCATCCAGGTGGGCTGTCGCAACGGCGGGTGCGGCGTCTGCCGAGTACAGGTGCTGGCGGGTACCTACACCGCCAAGAAGATGAGCAAGGCGCACGTCGACGAAGCCGATCTCGCTGCCGGCGTCGTGCTGTCGTGCCGCATCTTCCCGACGAGCGATCTCACCGTCCGTGTCTGCCCGAAGCCGACGGTCGAACCAGCACTGCATCCCACTGCGAGTGCCGGCAACGACGGCTGAGCCCACCATCGCAGCCAACCCCGAACCCACAACAACCGACCACAGCAACCCGAACCAGCACAACTCAACAAGGAGAAAGAACATGGCAATCACTGGAGTGCTCCGACCCGGGCACATGCAGCTCAAGGTCCTCGACCTCGACGAAGCGGTCGAGTTCTACTCGAACGTCGTCGGCCTGGTGCAGACAGGTCGCGACGCAACTCGCGCCTACTTCAAGGGGTGGGACGAGCGCGATCACCACAGCCTCATCCTGCGCGACGCCGGTGAGGCCGGCATGGACTTCTACGGCTTCAAGGTGGCCGACGATGCCACGCTCGCCACGCTCGAAGCCGACCTCAAGAACTACGGCGTCACCACCGAACGCGTCCCGGCCGGCGACCTGTTGGAGACCGGTGAGCGTGTTCGCTTCCAGATCCCGTCGGGCCACCTCATCGAGCTGTCCTCGCAGAAGACCGACGTCGGCAACGGCATGGGCTACATCAACCCGCCACCGTGGAACGAGGCCGCCGAGCGCGGCATCGCGCCGATCCGCATGGACCACGCGCTGCTGTACGGCCCCGACATCGAGAAGGTGCAGGCGCTCTTCGTCGACGTGCTCGGCTTCTACCTCGTCGAGCACATCCTGCTCGAGGACGGCAAGACCGATCTGGCCATCTGGCTGTCGTGCAGCACCAAGGCGCACGACATCGCGCTCGTGCGCAACGAGGAGCCGGGCAAGCTGCACCACACGGCGTTCCTGCTGGACAGCTGGGAGAAGGTGCTGCGCGCCGCCGACCTGATGTCGATGAACCGGGTCACCATCGACATGGGGCCCACGCGTCACGGCGTCACGCGCGGCACCACCATCTATGCGTTCGACAACTCCGGCAACCGCTTCGAGACGTTCTGCGGTGGCTACCAGTCGTACCCCGACTGGGAGCCGCTCACCTGGACGTGGGACGAGGTCGGCCCGGCCGTCTTCTACCACGACCGCAAGCTGAACCCTGCGTTCCTGGGCGTCTACACCTGATCCATCCGCACGCGTGTCGGTTCGGCCCCCGCACACGTCTCCTCGGATGGCCAGGTGCCATCCGAGGAGACGGCGGTCGGTGGTCGGCGGTCGCGCCTGCTCGGTGACGAACGTTCACTCGGTGACGAGATGCACCAGCGCCGGCCGGTCGAGCGCCACCGCGCGCCGGAGCGCGGCGACGGTGTCGGGGGCGGTGGTGGTGCGTTCTGCCTGCATGCCGAAGCTCATGGCGAAGGTCACGAAGTCGGGGTTGCTCAAGGTGGTGCCGATGGGCCTGCCGGGGTACCGGCGCTGCTGATGCGTGCGGATCGTGCCGTACACACCGTTGTCCACCACCAGCACCACCACGGCTGCACCCTCCAGCATCATCGTGGCCAGTTCCTGTGCTGTCATCAACAGGTCACCGTCGCCGGCAACGCACACGACGACGCGATCCGGGTGGGCCAGCTTGGCGGCGAGCGCGGCCGGCAGGCCGTAGCCCATCGACCCGCCCACCGGCGCCAGTTGGCGTCCGGGGCGGCGGTAGGCGAACGAGCGCTGCAGCGGCCTGGTGAAGTTGCCCGCGCCATTGGTGACGATGGCGTCATCGGGCAGCACCTCGCGCATGCCGCGAGCGACTTCGTCGAGCACGCTCTCGGTGGCGCTCCAGGCCACGTAGCCGGCTCGGGCAGCGGCCGTCCAGGCCGAGCGTGCCCGATCGCCGGCGATCGGCGGCAGCGCGCGCAGGAACGCTTCCGGCTCGGCCGCGATCGAGATCGTGGGCAGGAACACGCGGCCCAGCTCGCGAGGTTCGGGGTGCACGTGCACCAGCCGCCGCCCGGCTCCCGGTGGTGGGAACAGGGTGAAGCCGTCGGTGGTGGGGTCGTCGAGCCGGTCGCCGACGGCAAGCACCAGATCGGCCGCCGCAACACGCGCCACCAACGCGGGATCGGCGCCAAGGCCCAGTGAACCCGCGAACGAGGGCAGCCGGTGGTCGATCAGGTCCTGACGGCGAAAGCCGGTCACCAACGGCACACCGGGCAGCACCTGCGGCAGGAGATCGATGGCCGCTTCGCTCCAGCGGCTGCCACCGGCGATCGCGAGCGGGCGGGCAGCCGAGCCGAGCAGGAACGCCACCTCTGCAGCGGTGTCCGAGCCCACGTCGGCTCGCGGGTGTGGCGTCGGCGGCACGAGCGGCGACTCGCACGCCTCGTCCAGCATGTCCTCGGGCAACCCGATCATCACCGGCCCTGGCCTGCCCGAGCGCGCGATCGTCCACGCTCTGCTCACCACTTCCGGCACGCGCGACGGTTGGTCGAGTTCGTGCACCCACTTGCAGATCGACCCGAAGGCCTGGCCGAGGTCGAGCTCTTGGAACGCATCGCGGCCACGCTGGTGTCGCGGCACCAGCCCGACGAACACCAGCAGCGGTGTCTCGTCCTGCTGCGCGGTGTGAATGCCGACGGCCGCGTTGAGCACACCCGGCCCGCGGGTGACCATCAGCACCCCGGGGCGACCGGTGAGCTTGCCATGTGCCTCGGCGGCGAACGCGGCGCCACCCTCGTGACGGCATGTCACGAACCGCAGCCGAGGCGTGTCGTAGAGCGCGTCGAGCACGGCGAGGTAGCTCTCGCCGGGCACACCGAAGGCAACATCGGCGCCGAGCGCGATCAGTTGGTCGACGAGTGTTCGTGCGGCGGTCGGCATCCGCTACCACTGTGCTCCCGCGCCGGCGGTCCGTCGAGTGCAGCGTCCCACATGGCGGTACGGCCTCGTTCGTTCGCTCACGATCCCAGCCTTCGCGCGCATTGACAGATTAAATTGCGCAACCTGCGTCACGACACTGCGTTTCGAGAGTCTGGGTTGTTGATGCGCAGTGACGAATCACGACCAGGGGCTGACATCTGCGCCATCTCGACCACCAAGGGAGACCAACCATGCGAACGCTCCTCGTAAGCGCGCTGGCTGCGCTGGCCGCGCTGGCTGTCGCAACCCCCACCCTGGCGGCCCCCGGCGACCCCACCACGGCTGTGGGCGTCGAAACCGTCAACGACATCCAATGCGGCGACCTCACCTGGTCGGCCTTCGTCACCGTCGTGATCACGGGTGACGAACCCGTGACCATCACCTACTCCGACGACTACAACGCCCCGGCGACCGTCACCTACGGGGCAGGTACCTGGATCATCCCCTTCGGCCCCTACCCGGTCAGCGACCTGTTCGTGCAGTACCACGTCGACGGCACCTGGGCGACCGGCTCGTTCAACGTCAACCGTCCCGGCCGCACGTGGGGCGCGTTCGAACCCCAGCACAGCCCTTGTCCCATTCCCACGCCCGCCACCCCGGTGCAGTCGGCCACCTGTGGCATGGCCGACAGAGTGACCATCCTCGACGTGCAGCGGGTGAGGTTCGACCCGCCCCCCGGCGTCTACACCTTGACGTCCCCGTTGACGGTGACCGCCGAGCCGACAAATGGCTTCTACTTCGACGGCCCGGAACCGTTCTGGCTGCAGTGGACCTTCACCAGCGCCGCCATCGTGCCCTGCCCGTTCGTCACCTTGCCCGGCACCTCCGCGCCCGGCACCAGCGTCGTCCCGACGACCACGGGAACCGTCCCGGTCACCGCGCGGTCGCCCGAGACCACCACAAGCCTGCAACAGCAGGGCCCCAGCAGCCTCGGGAGCACCACGACGGCGATCGCGACGACCAACTTGCGCCTGCCCGCGACCGGCAACCGCAACATGCTGCCGCTCGCCTCGTGGCTGCTCGCCGCAGGCGGTGTGGCGCTCGTCATCCGTCGACGCTGACCCCCGGCGGCAACGCCGGCCTCAGCGGCAGGTGATGGTCGGGGTTCGCGATCGGGTGTGGCATCGTTGGCGCGACCTTCCCGGGGAGCCAGCATGCACGACCACGACCAGCACCTCGTCAACCTCGCGCTGGCAGTTGCGCGCCACGAGCTCACCACCGTCAAACCGTTGCGGTCACCGGCCTCGGCAGCCACCATCTACGGCGCGCTCGCCGGCAGCATCTCGGCAGCCGGCATCGGTGCCGAGGAAGCGGTGGAGTTGATGCGCGACGTGGTGGGCGCGAACTGCATGAACGTCTCCAACCCCAACGTGTATGCCTTCATCCCGTCGGCAGCGACGCCGGCGTCGTTGGCAGCCGACGTGATGATCGCGAGCATGAACATGATCGGCGACTGGTGGCTGGAGGGTGCCGGTGGCATCGCCGCCGAGAACATCGCGCTCGCCTGGTTGTGCCGCGAGGTCGGCCTCGGCGATCACGCCGGGGGAGTGTTCGTCAGCGGTGCGACGCCGGGCAACCTGTCGGCGCTGGCCGCCGCGCGCCGGTGGTGGCGATCGGAGCATCGCGAACACACCCGCGATCGCCTCACCATCGCATGCGCGCAGCAGGCTCACTCCTCGGTTCGAATGGTGGCGAGCGTGCTGGACTGCGACGTGCTGCTGGTCGACGGCGACGAGTTCGGCCGCCTCAGGGCACACGATCTCGCCGTGGCGTTGGCGGCGCATCGAGCGCAGGGAGGCGCGCCGGTGTTCGCCATCTCGGCTACCGCCGGCACCACCAACCTGGGCATGGTCGACGATCTCGCCGGCCTCGCCGACGTGGCCGAGCAGGAGGGCTTGTGGTTGCATGCGGATGGTGCCTATGGCGGCGCGGCGGTGCTGACCGTCACCGGTCGCGAGGCGCTGGCGGGCATCGACCGCGTGCAGTCGATGGTGGTCGACCCGCACAAGTGGCTGTTCGCCGGGTACGACTGCTGCGCGCTGCTGTACCGCGACGTGCGCATCGCCCGCGCCGCGTTCACCCAGACCGCCGAGTACCTGGAGGCGGTGGAGGTGAGCGCCGACCAGTGGAACCCCAGCGACTACGCGGTGCACCTCACCCGGCGCGCCCGCGGGGTGCCCTTCTGGTTCAGCCTCGCCGCGCACGGAACCGACGCCTATCGCGATGCTGTCGACAGCTGTCTGGCCACGGCGCGGGCGTTCACCGCGGCGGTGCAAGCGGCATCGCACCTGGAGCTGTTCGCGCCCACCACGCTGTCGATCGTGACGTTCACCCGCCCTGGCTGGGCGCGCGACGACTACCAACGCTGGAGCGATCAGCACCTCGCCGACGGCGAGTTCTTCATCGCGGTCAGCGAGTTCCGTGGCCACCCCCTGCTGCGCGTGTGCCTGGTGCACCCGCACACCACGCCGGCCGATCTGCAACAGGTCATCGACTCGCTGGTGTAGTCCGCGCCCCTCGAGGGCCGGGTCACCGGAAGGCCGGAATCGGCTGCGGCGGCGGCGGGCCGATGTAACGCGCACTGGGGCGGATGATCTTGTTGTCGGCGGCCTGCTCGAGCAGGTTTGCGCACCAGCCGATCACGCGGCTGGAGGCGAACGTGGGCGTGAACATCGCTGGCGGGATGCCGCACAACTGCATCACCACGCCCGCGTAGAACTCCACGTTGGCTCGCACCTGCCGGCCGGGCTTCAGCCGGTCGAGCACAGCGATCACCCCGGCCTCGGTGGCTTCGGCGAAGGCAACGAGGTGCCGATCGGACGGCTCGACGGCGATGCGCCTGGCGACGCCGCGCAGCATCAGGGATCGAGGGTCATCGGCTGTGTACACCGCGTGTCCGAACCCCATGATCTTGTCACCGCGCTCGATCATCGGGGCCACGACGTCGTCGATGCGATCGGGAGAGCCGATCTCGTCCAACAGTGCCAGCGCGCGGCTGGGCGCTCCACCGTGTAGTGGCCCACTCAGCGAGCCGATGGCGGCCACCACGCATGCGCCGAGGTCGGCGCCCGTCGACGCGACGACGCGGCCGGTGAACGTGGACGCGTTGAAGCCGTGATCGATGGTGCAGACCAGGTACTGCTCGACTGCCCGAGCGTGTGCGGCGGTGGGCTCGACGCCGGTGAGCATCCACAGGTAGTTGGCCGCGTAGCCCAGTTCGGCACGCGGCGCGAGCACCTCATCACCGCGTCGGAGTCGGTGCAGCGCGCACAGCAACGTGGGGGTGATCGCACACAGGAACAGCGCGTCGGCGCGTCGCACGTCCGGGCTGATGTCGATGAGTGGCCGCAGACCGCGTTCGGCGGCGGCCAGCGAAAGCGCCGTGCGCAGGCCGTCGAGTGGCTCGCTGACGGCCGCGATCGCAGGCAGCACTGCCAGGACGGACGGCGTGATCGCACGCAGTGGTGCGACTTCCGCGATGAACGCAGCGCGTTCCTCGGGGTTGTCGGGCAACGCCCCGTCGATCATCAACCGCCAGACGTCCTCGATCGGCCGCCGCTCGGCCAGTTCCACTGCCGAGAACTGGCGGTAGTGGTAGAAGCCCTCACTGCCGCGGACATCGCCCACTTCGGTGTCGGCAACCACCACGCCCTTCAGGCCGCGAGGCACTTCTGCCGGCCCGATGGACGCCACGCGCATCAGGTCGCGCAGTGAGACCACGCCGACGGGGTGGCCGTGATCGGTCACCGGCATGTGGCGATACCCGCGCTCGCGCATCAACGCCAGTGCGGTTGGCAACGGGGTCGCGACATCGATGGTGTCGACCGGCACCGTCATCACCGCACCCACCATGCCGTCGTAGCCGCCCGCTGCTGCGGCGCGCAGCACGTCGCGCTCGGTGACGATGCCGATGGCAGTGGTGCCTTCCATCACCACCACCGACCCCACGCGCCCATCGTGCATGCGTCGGATGACTGCGGTGAGCGGCTCGCCGACGAGTGCCGTCACGGGCGGGGATGTCATCAGTGAGTCGATCGAGGTCATGGTCTTCAGCGTGCCCTCGCCGGTGGACATGATCAATGTTGATTATGGTCAACCCGTGCAATGGCTCACCACCCCTCAAGCAGCGCGCCGGCTCGGCGTCAAGCCCGCCACGATCTACGCCTACGTCAGTCGCGGCCTGCTCGTCAGCCACCGCGACACCGACCATCGCACCAGTCGATTCCGCTCCGATGATGTGGAGGTGTTGGCACGTCGCGGCCGACCGCGCGCGGCCAGTCGGGAGCGCTCGCTCGACATCGCCATCGAGACGCGCATCACAGAGATCGACGGGCATGCCATCCGCTTTCGCGGACACGATGCCCTGGAGTTGGCGGGCGCGGTGGCCTTTGAGCAGGTGGCCGACCTGCTGTGGACGGGCGTGCTCTCGCCGATTGGGCAGCCGTGGCCCTGCCGACCGATTCCTGTCGTCGATGCCGGCGGCTCGATCAGTGACCATCTCCGGCTGGTGGTCGCCCATGCCGCGATCGGGTCGCGTGAGCGACGCGACCAACGATCAGTCATCGAGGAAGGCCGCCGACTGATCGCGGCGCTCGTCGACTCGTTGCCGGCCGTCGGTGACGGTCGCTGCCCGCGCCTCGTGCTCCCCGACGGCACGGTGATGCGGGGGTCGCTGGCCGGGCGCCTGTGGGCACGTCTTTCGCCTCGGCGTGCCACGCCTGCGCTGGTCGCGACACTGAACGCCGCGATGGTGCTCTTGGCGGATCACGAGATCGCGGCGAGCACGTTGGCGGCACGAGTGGCTGCGAGCACCCGGGCAGGGGTGCACGGTGTCGTTGCAGCTGGCATGGGCGCTCTGAGCGGCCCGTTGCACGGGGGCGAGAGCCGTCGCTGCCGGCGGGTGCTCCTCGGGCCTGGCCACTTCTCGGCAGCGCCGGCTGTGGCGCTGGCCCTCGAACTGCACGGCCGCGTGCCGGGATTCGGGCAGGTCCTGTACCCGCGCGGCGATCCGCGGGCGGCGCTGCTGCTGCGGATGCTGCACGAGGCCGCGCCGGAGCATCCGGCGATGGTTGCAGTCGGTCAGTTGGTTGCGGCGGCCACCGCTCGGCGCCTGCCCCCGCCAAACGTCGACCTCGCCCTGGCTGCGCTGGGCATGGTGGCCGGCATGCCGGAGGATGCCGGAGAGGCCATCTTCACCGCGGCTCGCGTCGCTGGTTGGCTGGCTCATGCGATGGAGGAGTACGGCGAGCGCCCGTTGCGCTTTCGCCCTCGTGCCGTCTACATCGGCGACCAGGCGGTGACGTGAAACTCGTCAGGCGACCGGCAGCGCGACGGCCGCCATTGCGATGGCGAGCGCGTGGCCGAGGTTCAGTGAATCGACACCACCGTGCATGGGAATGCGCACCTCGAAGCGCGCAGCGCGGCGCGCGGCGTCGGTGAGCCCGGGGCCTTCGGCTCCGGCCATCAGCGCCACCTTCTCGGGCACGGCCATGTCGAACAGGTTGCGGGCCTCGGCTGCCGGCGTCAGCGCCCACGTCTCGAAACCGGCGTCGTGCAGCAGCTCGAGCGCGTGCGGCCAGCGATCGCAGCGCACCACCTGCAGGTGCAGCAGCTCGCCCATCGACACGCGCACCGACCGGCGCGAGTACGGGTCGGCGCAGGTGGGGTCGAGCAGCAGCGCCTCGAACCCCAGCGCACGTGCCGAGCGGGCCACGGCGCCGATGTTCTCCAAGTCGTTCGAGCCCTCCAGCACCAGCACCCGCCGGACGCCCGCCAGCACGTCCGGCAGGCTGGGGTTGGCGCGCCGGTTCACCGACGCCAGCACCCCACGGTGCACGTCGAAGCCGGCGATCTGCCGCATCACCTCGCGAGACGCCACGTACGCCGGCACGTGCGTGGTGTCGAGAACAGCTCGCATGCGCTGATAGCGCGACGGCGAGAGCAGGAACGACCTCGCCGTGAACTCCGAGGAGATCAGTCGGGTCACCACCAGCTCGCTCTCGGCGATGAAGTGCTCCTCGCCAGTGCGGTCGCCGCGGTCGCGAAGGCCCAGGTAGTCGATGACGCGCGGGTCGTCGGCGGACTCGATCTGAATCGGCACGCACGCGACTGTACGGGAGGGCCCGACAGCAGCGGGTTGCGAACACGTGTTCGCCGCGCCAAGATGGCGACATGACCGCCTCGCCTGCCACCGACAGCGCCAGCAACGCCGAGCTCATCTGGCAGCAGTGCCTGTTCGCGTTCGAAGAGCCCACGGTCGATGCCGGCTTCGGTGGCCTCACTCGTACGTGGCTCGACGCCAACTCGTGGGTCGATCACGTGCCGCGTTGGCTCGGCGGCGCCGATCTGGTGTTCTCCGAACTGGTCGCAAAGATGCGGTGGAGCCAGCGCGAGGTCACCATGTACGACCGGCGCGTGCCCGAACCGCGGCTCACTGCTTGGTGGGGCCCCACCGAGGGCGCTCCCGAGCCGCTGCCCGTGCTCGAAGACGCACGCATGGCGCTCACCCGGCACTACTCGCGCCCGTTCGATTCCATCGGCTTCAACCTCTACCGCGACGGTCGCGACTCGGTCGCCTGGCACGCCGACCGCGAGCGCTACCACCACGAAGACCCGGTCGTCGCCATCCTCAGCACCGGCGCGCCGCGGGCGCTGCACATCCGGCCCACAGCGGGTGGTGCCGCGCGCAGCTGGCGGTTGGGCCAGGGCGACCTGTTCGTGATGGGTGGCGCCTGCCAGCACGACTTCGAGCACGCCGTACCCAAGGCAGCCCACGTCGACGGCCCGCGGCTCAGCATCATGTTCCGCCACAACCTCGCCGACTGGCAGCCGCCGTCCTCGGGCACGTACAACCAGGTGTGAACCGAGGGCAGCGTGGCGCGATACTCGTGGACGATGTCGTCCAACACCGATCGTTACGCGTTCCTGCCAGGTGCCGCTCAGTACCCCACCATCGTCGCCGGTGATGGCGTGTTCCTCATTGCCGACGACGGCCGTCGCATCCTCGATGCCGCCGGTGGTGCAATCGTCGGCAACATCGGGTGGGGCCGCACGGAAGTGGCTGCGGCCGCCGCCGCCGTCATGTCGATGGGCTACGTGGTGCCGTTGTGGCCCACGCCCAGCAGGCTGGCGCTACGCGACGAACTGGTGCAGCACTGGCTGCCCGAGGGTTTCAACCACGTGTTCTTCACCAGCGGCGGCAGCGAGAGCACCGACTCGGCCATCCGCCTGGCTCGCGCCTACCAGGTGGCCAAGGGCCGCGACAGCAGGTGGAAGGTGCTCGGCCGCCACCCCAGCTACCACGGCATGACCACCGGCACGATGGCTGTGGCCAGTCACAGTGCTCGCCAGAAGGGCTACGAGCCGCTGCTGCTGCCGTTCCCGAAGGTGCCGTGGGACGACGCCGAGCAGGTGTTGAAGGTGATCGAGCAGGAAGACCCGGCCACCATCGCCGGCTTCATCGTCGAGCCCATCACCGGTGCCGCGGGTGCGTGTCTCACCGCCAGCGACGAGTACTGGCAGGTGGTCACCGATGCCTGCCGCGAGCACGACATCCTGCTCATCGCCGACGAAGTGATGACCGGCTACGGCCGCACCGGCCTCAACTTCGGTCACCAGCACTTCCCGCTCGTACCCGACGTCATCGTGGGTGGCAAGGGCCTCGGTGGCGGGTACGTGCCGCTGGGGGCGGTGGCCGCGCGCGACGAGGTCGTCGACACGTTGCGCGGCTCGGGGTTCATGTACTTCACGTTCACGGGCAACGACGGCGCGTGTGCCGCCGGCGCCAAGGTGCTCGAGATCATGCGCCGCGAGCACCTCGTCGAACGTGCGGCCAGCACGGGGGCACACCTGGGGCAACGCCTGCGCGACGAGTTCGGCCAACACCCAGCGGTGGCCGACATCCGCGGACGCGGCATGTTCTACGGGCTCGAGCTGCACTGCAGCCGCGACGCCGTGGTGCAGGCCGCGATGGAGCGCGACATGTGGGTGTACCCGGCCGGCTCGGGCCCCGTGGCCGACGCAGTGATGGTGGCGCCCCCGTTCGTCATCACCGACGCCGAGATCGAGCTGTTGGTCGCCACGCTGCGCGCAGCCATCGACGCGGTGTACACCGGCTGAGGCACCACGGAGACGGAGTTCACACTCCGTTCAACCACGCGCGGCGCCGTCGTTCACCTGCGGTCGATACGGTGAGCGCACCATGAGTGCACCCACCCTCCCCGATGTCGGCAGCGACCCGCGCCGGCTCATCCGGCTCGACGCAGTGCACAACTTCCGCGACCTCGGCGGCTACCCCGCTGCCGATGGCCGCAGCACTCGCTGGCGCACGCTGTTTCGCGCCGATGGGCTGCAGCGCCTCGCGGGCGACGACCTGGAACTGGTCCGCGAGTTGGGGCTGCGCACCGTCATCGATCTGCGCACCGATGCCGAGCTCGCCGAACGCGGCACGTTTCCGCACGCGGACCACCCGGTCGACTTCCACCACGTACCGGTGATCGACAGCACGTGGCAGCATCTCGATCGGCTGGAGGCCGACGATCCGGTGACCTTCCTGGAGTGGGCCTACCACGACATGCTGCGCCAAGGCCCCTCCCGCTTCGCTCAGGCCATCGAGCAGCTCAGCCGCGCCGACGCGCTCCCGGCGGTGTTCCACTGCGCAGCCGGCAAGGATCGCACCGGCGTGCTGGCCATGCTGCTGCTGGGGTCGATGGGCGTGCCGCACGAGTACATCGTCGCCGACTACGCGCTCACCGCCGACGGCATCGCCCGCATGCGTGTGTGGGCGCAGCGCGAGGCGCCCGAGATGTGGGCGCGCATGGCCGATGCGCCGTCGGCCTTCATGGCCGCCGTGCCGGAAGCCATGTTCCGCGTGATCGACACCATCTGTGCCGACGGCACGCTGCGCGACTACACGCTCAGCCTCGGCGTCAGCCCGGCAGCGCTCGAGCGGTTGGCCGACCACCTGCTCGAGTAGCCGTCGTCCGTCGCGCTGCGGCCTACGCTCGACGGCATGAGCGGCACCATGTCTCCGAACGGCACCATCGCACTGCAGGGCGGCGGTCCCTTCGACGCCAACGACGACCTCGACCGACGGCTGCTGGCCGCGGCGGGTGCCCAACAGGTGCTGGTGCTGCCCACGGCCGACGCCTTCGAGCGGCCCGAGCGGCTGGTGGCGGCCGCGATGAACTGGGGTGAACGGCTGGGCGTGGAGGTGGAGGCGCTGATGGTGATGCGCCGTGGCGAGGCGATGGAGCAGAGCGCCGCCAACGTGGTGCGCCGGGCGAAGGCTGTCTACTTCGTGGGTGACCAGCCGATTCACCTGCGTTCGGTGTTGAAGGACACCCCACTGTGGGATGCGCTGCGCGACGTGCTCACCAACGGCGGCCTGGTCGCGGCCAGCGGCGGCAGTGCAGCGGCGATGTGCGACCCGATGGTCGACCCGCGTGGCGGCGCCTTCACGCTGGGCCTCGGCCTGGTGCCCAACTTGGCGCTGGTCACCGAAGCAGAGACGTGGTCGCCCGAGCGGCTGCATCGCACTCGCGAGCTGGCCAACACCACGTTCGCGGTGCTGCGCACGGGTGATGCGCTGGTGCACACCGCCGCCGGGTGGCAGGTGGTGGGCACGGTGGAAGTGCACGGCGAGCTGCCGTGAGCAGCTGATATCCGGCAGCGCCGAGCAGGCTCAGGTGGCAGGAGTGACCGACATGATGTCGACGACGAACGTGAGAGGGCCGTCGCCGTAGGCCATCTCCGACGGGATGTCGAGCTGGTACTGGCCGCCCGCCTTGACGCCGACGAGGCCTTCTTCCCAGCCCTGGATGACGCTGCCGGCGCCCAGCGTGACCGAGATCGGTGAGCCGCGGTCGTAGCTGCTGTCGAACTCGACGCCGTCGGCCGACGACACGCCCACGTAGTGTGCCTCGATGGTGTCGCCCACCTGTGCGGCGACGCCGGTGCCCTCGGTGAGGGTGGTGACCTTCAGCTCCGTCGGCAGCTCGGCCGGGATGGAGACGACCGGCTTGGGCGGCACGCTGCCGGTGGGGGTTGTCGAGGCGATGGTGGTGGTGGTGGCGGCCGAGACCGACTTGTCGTCGTCGCCGCCGCCCAACAGGTAGATGGCACCCACAAGGGCGACCACCGCAGCGATGCCGAGCGCGATGCGGAAGCCGAAGCGCTTGGACTTCTCCTTACGCGCCTGCTTGGCGAGCTCCTCCAGTCGAAGCTGGCGGTTGGCCTTCTGACGTTCACGTTTGGCGGTACCCACGAGGAGTGGAGGCTACAGGACAACACGCCGACCCGCCTCGCCAGGCACCTCACCACCCCGATTCGCTGGCTGCCCGATTCGCAAGGATGGCTCATCTTTGTGACGCAGCGTGCCGATAGCCCTCTTGGTCCGCGTCCGAGAAGTGGTCGTGGCCGCGCAGACATCGGCGGAAGGAAAGGCCAAGAAGAATGAGGCGGACTGAGCATCTCGCAGCTCGAGCGCTGGCGGCAGTTGGGCTCGTCGCGACATGCGCCTACCTGGTGTGGCGTGTCGGCTTCTCGCTGCACGACACGGACCTGTGGCTGTCGTTGCCCGTGCTGGCGGTCGAGGTCGTGGGGTTCCTGGGCGCCGCTGCGTTGACGTGGGCGCTGTGGCCGGTGCCCGCCACCTACCGGGCCGGCAACGATGCAACCGGTGCCCCGGCACTGCTGGATGCGGTGGTGTTGGTGGATCAGCAGCCCGATCACGAGGTGCGCGCCACCTTGTTGGCCTTGCGCGCGGTGCAGCACGTGGCTCAGGTGGTACTGGTGGATCTGTCGGCGCGGCCGGAGATGGCGGCGCTTGCCAACCACTTCCACGCCGTGTACGCGGCCAGCGACCCGGCGGACCGCAACGGCGTGCGAGTGATGCTGGCGACGGTGCGTACACCGCAGTTCGTGCTGCTCGAGGCAGGCGACGTGCCCACCGGCGACATCGTCGATCGCCTGGTGGTCGGCTTCGACGACCCGCAAGTGGCAGTGGTGCAGGGCCTGGGCGTGTCGTTGGCCGAGGACTCGGCCGAACATGGCCCGAACGGACGTCACGAACTTGTCTTCGAGCGGTCGTCGCTGAATCCCGCGTTGGGTCGCCGGGGGCACGCGGTGTGGCTGGGCAGCGGTTCCCTCGTGCGCACCGATGCCGCGCGCGAGCCAATGGTCGGCAACGACGTGGGGTTGGAGACGTTGTGGCAGATGAGTGCCGACCTGATGGCCTCCGGGTGGAAGATCGTCGCCCCCGGTGGGGTGGCAGTGGTGGCCCACCGCGGCGTCGATGCAGAGCAGGCGGTGTCTCAGGATCGTGTGCAGCGAGCGCGCGCCGCTCGCCGGATGGTGTTCGGGCCGCGTGGGGTGCTGCGCTCTGGCTCGTTCTCGGCCGGCCAGCGCCTGTCGCTGCTCGCGTGGTCGGTGCGGCCGCTCTCGGGGTTGCGCCGAGTCGTCTTCCTGACGCTGCTCGGCGGCGCTCTCCTCGCCGGCTCCGTACCGTTCCACGCAAGCGCGCTGGCCCTTGTGGTCGCCTGGCTGCCCGCGTTCGTGTACACCTCGCTGGGGCTGGCACTGCTCAGCGGCTGGTCGCTGCGCCCGGGCGATCGCGCCCGCTGGTCGCTGCACTCGATGGGTGCGGCCTGCCAGAGCCTGCGCTCGACAGTTGCCGCTCATCCGGTCGGCCGCGCACCCATCGTGGCGCTGCCGGCGCCGCAATACGGCGCCGGGCTCGTGATCGCGGTGGTCGGGTTGAGTGCCACGCTGGTGCTGCGCGGCGTGAGTGACCGTTTCACTCACACGCTGGGCGCCATGCCGCAGTGGGCGCTGATGGCGTTGCTGATCGTCACGTTGTGGGCGCTGGCGTTGTCGCTGGATCTGCTGCGCGTGCTCGCCCGCCGTCGTCAGCTGCGCCGATCGGTCCGCGTGGTCTCGTCACTGGCGGCCACGCTCGGCGAGCGTGCGGTCAGCATCGTCGATCTCACCCCGCTCGGTGCTGGGCTCATCAGCCAGACCGGCGTGGAGCTGAGCGAGCGCTTGCTGCTCGATTCGGCGATCCCCACACGCACGGGTGTGACGACCGTGCGCGTGGCGTGCATCGTTCGCAACGTGTCGCCGCTCGCCGATGGCGACTACCGCATCGGCGTCGAGTTCGGCGACACCAGCGACGCAACCGCCGACGCGCTCGCCGAGTACTGCACCATCGAGCCGACGTGGGCTCGCCTGGGAACGGTGCCGTCGAGCGTCACCGCCGACAGCACTCACATGGTCTACGTCGACGAGCCCGAGAGCGAGCGAGCCACCGGCAAGGTGGCTGTGCGCCTGGTGTCGTTGCTCGCCCTCGTCGGGGCGGTGGCCAGTTCGGTACCGACCACGGCCGACGCCTCGCCCTCGCTGGAGCATCGTCTCAGCGGTGTGGTGATCGCAGTCGATGGGCAACCGGCGAGAGTCGACACGGTGGGCGACACGGTGCCTGCAACCGTCGCCGACACCGTGGTCACGTCGACGGAGCCACCAACCGAGACGACGCCGATCACCGAACCCGCCACTGGCGCAGCAGATGCGCCGGTGCCGGTACCCGGTGCGGTGGTGGTGGGCGTGTGCTCCCTGGAGGCGGGTGCGGACGGTGCGTGGGGAACTTCTGACGACATCTACAGCGCGCCTGTCGCGGTGGTCACCGACGCAGACGGCAACTACCAGATCGACCTGGTGGGCGCAGCGTGCTGGGCATCGGTGGCACCGCCGGACTCGTTCGAGGATGTCGCCGACGACTCGGTGATGCAGGCGATGGACGTCAGCGGGCCCTCCACCAGCAACCGCCCGATCGTGCTGCAGGTGGCAGCTGCCACCGAGGGCAGCGATCTGCTGCCGGGCTCGATCGGCGACGTCGTGTGGCACGACCTGGACGGCGATGGCGTGCAGGGCGATCGCGAGCCCGGTGTCGGTGGCGTGATGTTGACCCTGCTGGATGCGAAGGGCCGCAACCTGAGCAGCGTCGTCAGTGCCGACTCCGGCGAGTTCCAGTTCGAGGATGTGCCCGCGGGGAGGTATCGCGTGAGAGCCGCCAACCTGCCGAGCGGGTTCGTGTTCACGACTGCGATGCACGGCGCGGATCCCGCTGTCGACAGCGATGCCGACCCCATCACCGGCCGGACCGATGTGGTGACACTGCTCCCGGGCCAGCTTGCACGTGGCATCGATGTCGGCATCGCCGAGAGCGCAGCAGCCGTGGCCGACACGCAGAGTTCCTCCTCGGCGGAGCCGGTCGAGCGGGTGCTCCCTGCGCCGGAGACGTCGCAGATCGCGGCGAGCGGCAGCAACCGTTCGACGCTGTCGTTCATCGTGCTCGCGCTGGCCGGGTTGTTGGCGGCCAGCATCCTGCTCGGGCTTGCTCGGCCGCGGGCTGCCAGGGCGCGCTGAGCAGCGTGTCGGTCTCACATCCCGGAGCTGTCGGTGCCCGTGTCGTCCTCGCCCGCTTTGGCGATCAGGTAGCCGATGGCCCGCTCGGCCTTCGGGTAGCGGTTCGCCAGCTGCCAGAAGTCGGGCCCGTGCCCGGCAACTTCCAGATGAGCCAGCTCGTGCACGATCACGTAGTCGATGACCCAGTCGGGAAACGCGGCGAGCCGTGTGGAGATGCGGATGTGACCGGTGGTGGTCGTGCACGAACCCCAGCGACTCACCATGTCGTCGGCCCAGCGGATGTCGCGAGCGCGTGCCAGCTGGTAGCGCCGAGCAAGCGTGGTGGCGCGAGCGGCGAGGTCGATGCGTTCGGCCGACATCTTGCGGCGGAAGCTGGCCGCCATCTTCTCGGTCCACATCTCCGTCTCGGCGCTGCTCATCCACGTGGGCACGGTCACCTTCAGCACGCCGGCGTGCAGTTGCGCACCCACGGTGCGCTTGCGCCGGGCGGATCGCACCACTTCGACGGCAAAGGTGGTGCTGCTGCGCCCCGTGCCGTCGAGGGGTTCAGGTTCCGGCTCTGGGCCCAGGCCGGGCAGGTGCAAGGCGTCGGTCACGGTTCGTTACAGGGTGTCGCCGAAGGCCTGAGGGTCGATCAGGTGCACGGCCTCGCCGGCCTCCACTCGACCGTCGGGGTGCACGTCGAACCAGCAGCCGGCGAGGTTGGTGAAGCGCATCTCGTCGCCGCCCAACGCTCGCCGCAGAGTTCGCATCAGCCCACCGTGGGTCACGACCAGCACTTCACCGCCGGGGTGCTGGCCGGCGATGCGGCGCAGCGCGGCAAGGCCGCGAGCGGTGACCTCCTCGGGCTGCTCGGCGCCCTCGGGCCGGCGGTGTTCGGCAAGGTAGCCGGGCCAGCCCTGCTCGATCTCGTGGATGGTGAGGCCCTGCCAGGGCCCGAACGCGTTCTCCATCAGCAACGGATCTGTTTGCACCGGGCCGATGCCCAGGGCCTCGGCGATGATGGCCGCGGTGTACGCCGCCCGCTGGAGCGTGCTGGCCCACACGGCATCGAAGGTGCCCAACAACTCGGCGGCGGCGACCGCCTGCAGCATGCCTGCGTCGGTGAGCGGCGGATCCTCCTGCCCCTGCCAGCGGCCGATCGCGTTCCACTCGCTCTCCCCGTGGCGCAACGTGAGCAGGCGGGTGACGGCGTTCGCGGCCGGCGAGGCGTGGGTCGGGTCGGCTGCTGGCGGCACTTGCTGGAGGGTAGCCGTCACCGTACGGATCATGGCCACTACCATGCGCACATGGCCACGCTTCGTCTCTTCGCTGCGGCCCGCGAATCTGCGGGCACGGGCAAGGCGCAGTTCGATGGTGCCACGGTGAGCGACGTGCTGTCTGCAGCGGTCGCCTCCTATGGCGAAGGGTTCCAGGCGGTGCTCGCCAGTTGCCGTGTGTGGGTCAACGGCGATCCCGCCGAGCCGCACACCGCAGTGGGCGCCGCAGACGAAGTGGCGGTGCTGCCGCCCGTGAGTGGAGGTTGCACATGAGTACGCCAATGCCCGATGCCGGCGAGCTCGAGCCCAGCACGCTGCCGCTGGCCCAGCTGCGCGCGCTGCGTTCGCAACTGCAGCACGAGGACGACGCCATCAGCTACGTGCGCAGGTTGGCGCAAGCACGGCTCGATCTGGTGCGCGCCGAGATGCACCACCGCGCTGCCGGCGACGAGAAGAACATCACCGGCGAGTTGCCGGCGATCCTCGGCACCCACCTCATCGGTGGCCCGGCGCGGCCCCCGCGCCCGGCCGACGACTTCAGCGACCATCACATGGCGCTGGCGTTGGAGGAGCTCTGCGACGAAGCCGGCAGCACCGACCTGCCCTCGATGAACCCCGAGGAGCTCGCTGCGTACGTCGCCCGCTTGCACGAGTTCGAGCAGTTGCGCTCACACGAGCGCAAGGAGCTGTTCGTGCGCATCGATGCGCTCAGCGCCGAGCTGGTGCGCCGCTACCGCGATGGCGAGGCCGACGTCGACGGCTTGCTCGCCGACGACTGAGCAGCCCACCACCATGCCCGACGTGCGCGAGGAGCTCGACAAGCGGCTTGCCGATGTCGGCGACTTCATTCGCAGCCAGCGCGAGGTGGCGCGCATGAGCGTGCGCCGGCTGGCCGAGGTGGCCGAGATCAGCAATCCGTACCTGTCGCAGATCGAGCGTGGCCTGCGCAAGCCGTCGGCCGAGATCCTGCAGCAGATCGCCAAGGCGCTGCAGATCAGCGCCGAGACGCTGTACGAGCGGGCCGGCTTCATGAGCCCCGATGCATCGGCCCGCGGTGTGCGCGAGGCCATCGCCGCCGACCCGGTGCTGACGCAAGAGCAGCAGCAGGCGCTGCTGAACGTGTACGAGAGCTTCGTCGGTCACACGCGCAAGTGAGCCGGCCGGGTCCTTCAGCCGGGGCCGGTGTTGGCACCTCGCGCGACATGTCGAGGGGCGCTCGTCGTGAGCGGAGCACGAAGAAGGCCAACAGCCCACTGGCCAACGAGGCGACGAGGATGGCCATCTTCGCATCGGCCTGCTGGGTCTCGTCGGTGAACGCCAGCTCGGCGATGAAGATCGCGACCGTGAAGCCGATGCCGGCCGCGTGACCGGCACCCAACTGCTGGCGGGTGGTGGTGCCCTCGGGCCGGTCGGCGATGTCGGTGCGGGTGGCGAGCTTCACGGCCAGCATCACGCCCAGCGGCTTGCCCACCAGCAGACCGACGAGCACACCCCACATGATCGGTGACTCGAACGCACTGCGCAGGCTGTCGGTGCTGACTTCGATTCCGGAGTTGGCGAGCGCGAAGACCGGCACGATGAGGTAGCTGGTCCACGGGTGCAGCAGGTGCTCCAGCCACTCGACGGTGCTGACGCTGTTGCGAGCGATCTCCATCGTGGCCCGAGCATGCTCGATGTCGGTCAGGTCGGCCAGCTCCTCGGCGTCGACAAGGTCGGTGGTCTGGCGGGGCACCACCGGGGTGAGGAGGCCACAGACCACGCCGGCGAGCGTGGGGTGCACCCCTGCCTCGTGCAGGGCGAACCACATCGTGACACCCAGCACCACGTACACCGATGTCTGCGAGACGCCCCAGTGGCGCACCGCCAAGATGAGCGCCAACGACGCGGCGGCAACCATCAGCCAGGCGAACGAGACGCCCTCGGAGTAGAAGACCGCGATCACCACGATGGCGCCGATGTCGTCGACCACGGCGAGGCCCAGCAGGAAGGCGCGCAGCGTGGCGGGCACGCCGCTGCCGGCCAACGCGAGCACTCCCACGGCCAAGGCGATGTCGGTGGCCATCGGCACGCCCCAGCCCCTGGCCTCGGTGCCGCCGGCGATGGCCAGGTACAGCAGCGCAGGTACCACCATGCCACCCACGGCTGCGGCCACCGGCAGGGCCGCCGCCCGGCGACCGGCGAGATGACCGTTGGTGACCTCGCGCTTGATCTCGAGGCCGACGATCAGGAAGAAGATGGCCATCAGCCCGTCGTTCACCCAATGGCGCAGATCGAGTGACAAGCCGTGCCCGGCGATCTCGACGGTGGCGGTGCTGCTCCACAGGTTGTCGTACGACGCGGACCACGGCGAGTTGGCCCACACCAGCGCGGTGATCGCCGCCGCCACCAGCAGCGCGCCACCGGCGGCCTCGGTGTGCAGGAAGTCGCGTAGCGGCGCGAGCGCCCGGACCAGCGGTGATTGCTTCTTGCGGGGCAGTTTCACCCGCCGAGTCTGCCATGGCCGTTCGGCGCCGGCAGTGGAAGACCGTCCGGTTCCGGAATGTCGACCGGACGGATAGTGTTTCACGCCGTCGTGCAACGCGCCGCAGTGCTCTCACTCCACACCTCCCCGCTGGCCCAACCGGGCTCGGGCGACAGTGGCGGCATGAACGTGTACGTGCGCGAGCTGGTCTCGGCGCTGGCGCAAGCCGGCGTGGAGTGCACCACCTTCACTCGCCGCACCAGCGCCGACCAGCCGGAGGTGGTGGTGGTCGAGCCCGGCCATCGTGTGGTGCACGTACCGGCGGGCCCCTTCGACCTGGCCAAGGAGCAGCTGCCCAGCGTGCTCACCGAGTTCGGCGACCGTGTCATCGACCACCTCAAGAACGAATCGCCCGCCGACGTGGTGCATGCCAACTACTTCCTCAGCGGCCTGGTTGCGCATCGCATCAAGCACGAGCTCGACATCCCGTTCATCAGCACGTTCCACACGCTGGCCAAGGTGAAGGCGGAAGGCGGCGACCTGGAGCCGGAGTGGCGCCATCGTGCCGAACAGGAGATCATCGCCTGCGCCGACGCCATCTGCGTCAGCTGCACCGAGGAGGAGAGCCAGTTCCGCCGGCTGTACGGCAACCCGAAGGGTCGCATCGAGATCGTTGCCCCGGGCGTGGAGCATGCGTTCTTCGCACCCGGCGAGCGCAGCGGCGCCCGCCGTGCCCTCGACCTGCCGATGAATGCCCCGGTGCTGCTGTTCGTGGGCCGCATCCAGCCGCTGAAGGCCCCCGACATCGCAGTGCGAGCGCTTGCTCAACTGCGGCGCCCGGATGCACTGCTGCTCGTCGTCGGTGGCGCCAGCGGCGACGCGGGCGACAGCGAGGTGGCGTCGCTGCACGCGCTGATCGACGAACTGGGCGTGCGCGACCAGGTGCGCTTCGTGCCCCCGCAACCTCACCACATCCTCAGCACGTACTATCGCGCCGCTGACGTGGTGGTCGTGCCCAGTCGCAGCGAGAGCTTCGGTCTGGTGGCCCTCGAGGCCTCGGCGTGTGGCATCCCGGTGGTGGCAGCCGGGGTCGGTGGCCTGCTCACGCTTGTCGATCACGGCGAGACCGGGTACCTGGTGCCCGATCGCGACCCGACGCTCTTCGCTCACTACGTGCGCGAGATCGTCGACCATCCGGCGCACGCCGCAGCGCTGGGCCAACGCGGCGCGGAACGCGCGAAGCGGTACACGTGGGGCTTCGCCGCCGCCCGCCTACGCCGGTTGTACACCGACCTGTGTGCGCGCGAGCTGGTCGCCTGCTCGTGAACCCGGCAGCGACGGCCCCGAGCGACGACCCGGTGAGCAACGCGTGACCGACTACCACCTGCCACCTTCGCTGCACGAGTTCGAGGTGTCGATCTCGGCCTGGCTCGCCGGCTTCGCCGCCGGCAACCCGACGTGTGAGGCCATCGACCGTGGCGCCGCGGGCGAGCCGGAACCACGGTGGTACGTGCGCCTGCGCGGCGACGAGAAGGAGCACATCACCATCTGGCTCACGCTGGGCCAACGCACGCTGCGCTACGAGGCCTACGTGCTGCCGGCACCGCAGGAGAACGTGGCCGCGGTGTACGAGATGGCGTTGCGCCGCAACGACCGGCTGGTCGGCGCGCACTTCGCCATCGGCGTCGAGGATGCGCTGTTCCTGCGCGGCGAGATGCCGCTCGCCTGGCTCGACGAGGCCGAGCTCGACCGCATCATCGGCTCGCTCTACAGCTACACCGAGCAGGCGTTCCCATCGCTCGTGCGGCTGGCGTTCGCCAGCAAGTTCGCCTGATTCTGCCGATCCCGCCTGCCGGCCGTGCCCAGTACTGGTGCCGGGTGGGTGGCCTCTTCGGGGAAGTCGTGTCACCCACCCGGTGCACGCCGCCGTCACGCAGCCGGACCGACAGGCGCGGCTCTCGCGACTGGTGCGGCTGCCGACCACCGATGTCATGCCGCTCGATCGAGTCGCCGCCGTCGGCATCGGCCGCCGAGCGAGTGCGCTGGGCCGCGTAGCCTGGCGCGATGACGACGTACCGGTTGGCAGTGGTGGGTGGCGGCAACATGGGGGCTGCGTTGGTGGGGGGCCTGCTGCACTCGGGTTGGGCCGCGGCCGATCTGGCCGTGGTGGAGGTGCTGACAGCACGTGCCGACCAATTGCGTGAGATGTTCCCCGGCGTCACCGTCGTCGACGAGACGCCGCCGTGTGAGGCAGCGCTCATCGCGGTGAAGCCCTACGACGTGGCGGCCGCATGTGGCGCGGCCGCGAACGCCGGGGCCACCAGGTTGCTCAGCATCGCCGCCGGCATCGCCATTGCGGCGCTGCAAGACGCGGCCGGCCCCGAGGTGGCTGTCGTACGCGCGATGCCCAACACCCCTGCGCTGGTGGGCCAAGGTGCTGCCGCCATCTGCGGTGGGCTCACCGCCGGCGATGCCGACCTGGCGTGGGCCGAGAGCATCCTCGGGTCGGTGGGCAGTGTGGTGCGCGTGCCCGAGTCGCAGCTCGATGCCGTCACCGGGCTGGCCGGCAGCGGGCCGGCGTACCTGTTCCTGGTCGCCGAAGCGCTCATCGACGCCGGTGTGCTCGCCGGGCTCAGCCGGGCCAACAGCGAGGCCCTGGTCGGTCAGTTGTTCGTCGGTTCAGCGGCACTGCTCCAGCAGCGCGGCGACCCGGCACAGCTGCGTGCGATGGTCACCTCGCCAGGCGGAACCACTGCCGCCGGCGTGCGAGCTCTCGAAGAGCACGCGGTGCGTTCCGCCTTCCTGGAAGCCGTCATGGCTGCCACCGCGCGCAGCGCTGAGCTGGGCAAGCACTGATCCCACCGGCCGGCAGCGTTCGGCCGTTGTTCGCGCAAGGTTCACCTCCGCGAAAGAAATCTTGCTGTGACTCTTTTCTCATCACCTGTTGTGTGCCTATTGTTCGCCTCGGTCGAGAGACCGACCGAGTGATTCGTCACACGGGTGTCGCGCCCCGCAAGGGCTGCGCCGCAGAGGGCTGGTGCCATCGGGGGGTTGGCATCGGCCCTCTACGTTTTTTCCCGCAGGTAGCGTGATTGCTCATGGGCCGGCGCTACGACACCATCTCGTTCCTCAGCGATCTCGGCCTCACCGACGAGCACGTCGGGGTGGTGAAGGCGATCGTGCGCGATCTGGCCCCGCACGCGGTGGTGGTCGACCTCACGCATGCGATCCCGCCGTACGACGTGCGTGCCGGCAGTCTTGCGCTGGCTCGCGCCATCGGCTACGTGCCGTCGGGCGTGGTGATGGCAGTGGTGGCTGCCGGCGAGCGCCGTGCAGTGGCCATCGAGGTGGCCGGCGGCGAAGGCGTGGTCATCGGCCCCGACAACGGGTTGCTCGCGTCGGCCGTGTCGATGGCGGGCGGCGCCGGGCGCGCCGTCGTCCTCGACAACGCCGACTTCCAGCTGGCAAGCCCTGGCGTGCCCGTGCCCAGCCGCGATGTGTTCGCCGCGGTCGCCGCGCACCTGTGCAACGGCGTGGATCTCGCCGAGCTGGGCACGCCCGTCGATGCCGACGCCATCCTGCCCGGTGTGGTGCCGTTACCGCGTGAAGCGGATGGTGGTGGGGTGCACGCCGAAGTGTTGTGGATCGATCATGCCGGCAACTGCCAGCTCAACATCGGCCTCGACGACGTGGCGCCGTGGGGGTCGGCCGAGGGGGTGCGGTTGCAGGTGAGTGCCGGCGACATCACTCGCGTCGCGCAACGCGTGCCCGGCGCCGGCGGCCTCGGCCCAGGGTCGGTGGGCCTCGTCGTCGATGGCTACGGCCTGCTCACGCTGGCGCTCGATCGTCGCTCGGCGGCCGACGAGCTGGCGCTCGCCGCAGCCGACCAGGTCACGCTGCGGCCGTTGGCCGATGGCGACAACGGCCCGGCTGTCAGCGTGCCCGTGGCCATGCGCCCTTCTGCCTGAGCGGCCGGCGTGCCGCGTGCCGCACGCCGGTGGGCTCAGGAACCCCCGGTAGCGTGGCGGTATGCGCCCTGCGACCACGCTCACCCTCGGCTTGCTGCTGCTCGGCATCCTCACTGCCGGCATCCTCTCCCTGCTGCGGCTCTGACCGTGCTGCTGCCCGGGTGATCACCGGCTGCCGGCAGCGAGCGGCACGCAACACGCTGCTCCAGCGGGCGTGGTTCCTCCGCTGATTGTGACCCGACCGCGCACGACCCGGTAACCGGTGAGTAACATCGCAGCGCGAAGCGCAAGAGGGGGCTGGGCATCACATGAATCTGGCGCACATCATCGATCCGCATCCCGCCGACAAGGTGGCCATCATCAGCCGCGGTCGGCCAACCACCTACGGCACGTTGCGTGACCAGGTGGCTCACGTGCGCGGTGGTCTGGCCAAGCTGGGCGTCGGCAAGGGCGACCGTGTCGTGCTGCTGTGCAGCAACGGTCGCTACTTCGTGGACGTGTACCTGGCCGCGCTCGGTCTCGGTGCGGTCACCGTGCCGCTGAACCCGGCCAGCCCGGCGCCCGAGATCGAGCGTGAGGTACGCACGGTCGGTGCCAAGGTGGTGGTGGTCGAGCCGCTGGCGGCGCACGCGTGGGCACAGATCGACCGCGTGCACCTGCCCACCGTCGAGCACGTGGTCGCCACCGAGACCGGCACCGTGCCGGGGGCCGACTCCGCGTTCGACGATCTGCTCGGTACCGAGCAGGTGGCGGCTATCGAGGTCGACGACGACGACCTCGCCGCGCTCATCTTCACCTCCGGCACCGCCGGGTCGCCGCGTGCAGCGATGCTCAGCCATGGCAACCTGATGGCCAACCTCGAACAGGGCCGCAGCACCGATGGCATCAACGAACACGACGTGGTCTTCGGGGTGCTGCCGGTGTTCCACATCTTCGGCCTCAACGTGGTGCTCGGCCTCACGCTGGCGCGGGGGGCCACGGTGGTGCTGGTGCAACGCTTCGACCCGTTCACCGCGCTCGAGACCATCACCGAGCGCGGCATCACCGTGATACCGGGCGCTCCGCCGCTGTGGTTGGCGTTCAGCCACTTCGACGATGCGCCGGCCGACAGCTTCGCCACCGTGCGTCTGGCACTCACCGGCGCAGCGAAGATGCCAGAGGAGGCGACCCGCCACCTGCAGCAGCGCTTCGGACTCATCCTGCGCGAGGGCTACGGCCTCACCGAGGCCTCGCCGGTGGTCACCTCGTCGGCGGGGCTGACACCGAAGGTCGGTTCGGTGGGCAAGGTGCTGGCCGGCATGCAGGTGCGCCTGGTCGACGAGAACGGCGACGACGCGCTGGAAGGCGACTCCGGCGAGATCTGGGTGAAGGGCCCCAACGTGTTCAAGGGCTATCTCGACGAGCCGGAGGCCACGGCTCGTGTGCTCACCGCCGACGGTTGGCTGCGCACCGGCGACATCGCCGTGGTCGACGACGACGGCTACCTGTACCTGGTCGATCGTGCCAAGGATCTCGTGATCGTCAGTGGCTTCAACGTCTACCCGGCCGAGGTGGAGGAGGTGCTGATGGAGCACCCCGACGTGCTCGAGGTGGGCGTGGTCGGCGTGCCGCACCCGCACACCGGCGAGGCCGTGAAGGCGTTCGTGGTGCTCAAGCCGGGCGCCACCGCTCACGAAGACACGCTGGTGTCGTGGTGCCTCGACAACCTCGCTCGCTACAAGTGCCCGGCGAAGATCCTCTTCGTCGACCAGCTGCCCCGCAACCTCAGCGGCAAGCTGTTGCGACGCAGTCTCGTCTAGCGGCGCCACGCACTGCTCGCCCCGGCCGTCGCGCCCAGCGGCGCACGTCACACCCGACTCTCACCCTGCGGGCTTTGTGAACGTGTGCACGAGTGCCTAACGTGTTCCCCGGTATGGCCCCTGATCGCAACCGTCGTCGCATCCCCGATGCCACCGTGTCGCGGCTGCCCGTGTACCTGCGCCTGCTCGGCGAGCAGAGTGCCGAGGGTGTCGACAACATCTCTTCCGAGCGCCTCGCCGAGCTCGCCGGCGTGAATGCCGCCAAAGTCCGCAAGGACTTGTCCTACCTGGGCAGCTACGGCACCCGCGGCGTGGGCTACGAGGTCGATTACCTGGTCTACCAAGTGCGCCGCGAGCTGGGCCTCACTCACGACTGGCCGGTGGTCATCGTCGGTGCCGGCAACCTCGGCCAGGCCCTCGCCGGCTATGGCGGGTTCGGTGAGCGCGGCTTTCCGGTGGCCGGCATCGTCGATGTCGACGACGCCAAGGTGGGCACCGTGCTGGGCGGCGTGCGCGTACGCCACATCGACGAGTTGCCGCAGATCGTGCAGACCAAGCGAGTCAGCATCGGGGTCGTGGCCACGCCCGGCGCTGCCGCGCAGGAGGCCGCCGACCGGCTGGTCGCGGCCGGCGTCACCAGCATCTTGAACTTCGCACCGATCGTGTTGTCGGTGCCCAGGTCGATCGAAGTGCGCAAGGTCGATCTCGCGGTCGAGTTGCAGATCCTCAGCTATCACGAGCAGCGGCGGGCCGGCGGTGCCATTCATGCCGTCCCTGGTGGCGCCTCCCGGTCGGCGACGGCGTAGGTTGGGGGGCATGAGCATCGTCGTCATCGGTGTCAACCACCGCACGGCTCCCATCGACCTGCTCGAGCGCGTCTCGGTCTCGGGCCCCGAGCTCGCCAAGGCCATCACCGGCCTGGTCAGCCGTGCCAACATCCGCGAGGCGGCGGTGCTCAGCACCTGCAACCGCACCGAGGTCTTCGCCGTCGCCGAGCGCTTCCATGGCGCCTATGCCGACATTCGCGACTTCTTCTGCGAGCTGGGTGGCATGCAGCCCGACGAACTGCACCCGCACCTCTACAGCCAGCACGACGACGCAGCGGTGAGCCACCTTTTCGAAGTGGCTGCCGGCCTCGATTCGGCGGTGCTGGGAGAGAGCGAGATCCTCGGCCAGGTGCGCAGCGCGTGGGAGATCGCCCAGGCCGAAGGTGGCACCAAGGCCACGCTCAACCTGCTGTTCCGTCATGCCATCGAAACCGGCAAGCGAGCGCGCACCGAGACGTCGATCGGCCGCCACACCGCGTCGGTCAGCCACGCTGCTGTCGAGATGGCGCACGAGCGCCTCGGCGGCATCGCCGGCAGGCGGGTGCTGGTGGTGGGTGCCGGCGAGATGGGCGAGGGCATCGCCGTTGCGCTCGTCGGCGCGGGCGCCACCGACATCACGGTCACCAACCGCACTCAGGCGCGGGCGGCGCAGCTGGCGCAACGGGTCAGCGGCAACATCGTGCCATTCAGCCAACTCGGCGCGGCGCTGCGTGAGGCCGATGTGCTGCTCACCTGCACGGGTGCCGGCACCATCATCATCGATCACGAACTGGTCGTCGCGGCTCGCCTCGGCATCAGCTCGCCGCTGCTGGTCGTCGACATCGCAGTGCCTCGCGACGTTGCAGCCGATGTCGAGCAGGCGCCCGACGTCACCTTGCTCAACCTCGATCACCTCCGCGACTGGGCGGCGCGTGGCATTGCGTTGCGCGCCGCCGAAGCCGACCGCGTGCGCAGCATCGTCGGCGAAGAGGTCGAGCGGTTCGGCCTGGAGGCCACCGCTCGCCAGGCCGCACCGTTGGTGGCTCAGTTGCACGAGAAGGCCGACCACGTGCGCCTCGCCGAGCTCGAGCGGTTCGCCAACCGCCTCGCCTCGCTCGAACCGGCCCAGCGCGAGGCTGTCGAAGCGGTCACCAAGGGCATCGTGGCCAAGATGCTGCACCAGCTCTCGGTGCGGCTCAAGGACGACGCCGGTACCCCGCAGGGCGAGCGCAACGCTGCCGCCGTGCGCGATCTCTTCGACCTCGGCTGATGGCCACCTCCACCCCCGGCCGCACGTTGCGGTTGGCCACCTGGCAGTGCGCAGGCAACGGCGCAGGCAACGGCCGTCGCCGATGCGCTGATGGCCGCGCACGCAGGCCTGGTCGTGCAGCTGGTGTTCGTGGAGACACTGGGCGACCAGCGCACCGATGTGCCGTTGCACACCATCGGTGGCCAAGGTGTCTTCGTCAAGGAGGTGCAGCGCGCCGTGCTCAGTGGCGCTGCCGACCTGGCGGCGCACAGTGCCAAGGATCTTCCCTCGGCGCAGGCGCCCGGCTTGCAGTTGGCGGCGTTCTGCGAGCGCCGCGACGCTCGCGACGCGCTGGTCGGTGCTGCGCTGCACGAGTTGCCGCACGGCGCCACGGTTGCCACCGGGTCGGTGCGCCGACGCGCCCAGCTCGGTGCGGCGCGCCCGGATCTCGAGTTCGTCGAGCTCCGCGGCAACATCCACACGCGTCTGTCGAAGCTGCCGGCCGGCGGCGCACTGGTGATGGCTGTGGCTGCGCTGCAGATCCTGCAGCTCACCGACCGCATCGCGCAGCCGCTGCCGGTGGATCGGTTCGTGCCCTCCCCGGGGCAGGGGTGCGTGGCCATCGAGTGCCGCGAGGGCGACGCGGAGGTGGCAGCACTCGTGGCTGCTGTCGACCATCCGCTCACTCGCGCCGCGGTGCAGTTGGAGCGAGCGTTCCTCGCCGAGCTGGGCTCCGGCTGTTCGCTGCCGGTCGCGGCGCACGCAGTCGACGACGTGCTCACCGGCTTCCTCGCGGCTCCTTCGGCACACCGACACGTCAGCGGGTCGATCACCGTGCATGGTTCGCCGGCGCAGCGCATGGCGCTCGCGGCCGGGTTGGCCCGCTCGTTGCAAGCCGACCTGGGCTGAGGCGGGCGGGTCGGTGGGCGCGCTGGCCGGTCGCCGCGTGGTGGTCACTCGCGCCGCCGAGCAGGCCGACGAACTGGTCACCCTGTTGCAGGCCGCTGGTGCGGTGCCGGTGGTGGTGCCGCTGATCGAGATCGTGGCCGACCCCACCGCCACTGCCGAGCTGGCAGCGCTCGGGCCCACGCGGTTCGAGTGGCTGGTCGTGTCGTCGCCCAATGGTGCGGCGCAGTACGTCGCCGCGCACGGCAGCGCGGCCCCACCCTCGGTGGCCGCCATCGGGTCGGCCACTGCCCATGCGCTGGCGGTGGCCGGCATCGTTGCCGGGCTCGTGCCGGCTCAGCAGAACGCCACCGGCCTGCTCGCCGAGTTCCCGTCCGGCAGCGGCTCGCTGCTGCTGGTGCAGGCCGCGGCCGCCGAGCCGGAACTGGCCGCCGGTCTGGCAGCGCGTGGCTGGCAGGTCACCACCATCAGCCCGTATCGCAGCGTGCCGGCACGTGTCACGGCCGGCCAGCAACTGGCTGCGTTGGCCGCCGACGCAGTGCTGTTCGCGAGCGGCTCCGCTGCTCGGGCATGGGTGGCCGTCTTCGGCCACACCACCCCGCCGGTGGTGGTGGCCATCGGTCCCCAGACGGCCGCGGCGATCGAGCGGGCGGGCCTCAAGGTTGCCATCGTGGCCGCCGATCATTCATTGCCCGGATTGGTGGCAGCGCTTCAGCGCCATCTTTCCGTGAGCGAGTAGAATTCTCCCAGTTCGAACCACAGCGGGCGGAGTCCGTAGACAGATCATGCACATCACGTCGGCCATTCGGCGCTGGCTCCACATCGGGAGCGCAGCTGCGGTGCTCGCGGCTCTGGGCGTCTCCCAGGCGACCGCGGGTAGCAGCGCGCCGCAGGCGGCACCACAACTCCCGTCCGCCGTGGTCGAGAACATCTCGTCACAGACCCCGACGGTGTCGGCAGACGGTCGCCTGGTGGTGTACGCCGGTGCGCCGGCCGCGGTCGGCGACCAACGAGCGAGCAGCATCTGGTTGAAGGATCGTGCCGACGGCTCGGTCATCGAGCTCACCGAGCAGTCACCCGACATCCGCGCCGGCGAGTCGGTGTGGCCGGTGCTGAGCGCGGATGGTTGCTCGGTCACCGTCATCACCGAGCTCGCCTACGACCTGTTCCGCGACGACGATGTCGGTTCCCGCTGGGATGTGTACCGCCTGTTGTTGCCCGCGTGTGGCGGCCGGCTCGGCGACTGGGAGCTGGTCTCGGCGTCGCGCGGTGCGGGCTTCGAATCAGCCGCCGGCGACAACGTCAGCCCGCTCTACCCGGCGGCGGTGTCGAGCGAGGGCAGCCTCGTGGCCTACACGCACCAGTTCAGCGTGGCCGCGCCGCTGCTCACCGGCATCACGGTGGTCGATCTCTCCGTGGCAATCGGCGACGCCGGTCGCTCGGCCCCCGTTGCCGGCACTCCCAGTGCGGCGCCCGACAGCACCTTCCGCTACGTCGGCCTGCGCGAGCCGGCGTTCAGCGATGATGGCTCGTTGCTGGCCTTCACCTCCGATGCCACCTCGTCGCTGATGCTGGCCGAGTGGGGCAAAGGCGCCGAGCCCGGCGATCTTGCCGCGTCCAACGTGTTCGTGTGGGATCGCAGCAACCTCGATCGCAACACCAACGTTCGGCGCATCTCCAACGCGCTCAACGGCGACCCCGGCAGTTCGTCGAGTCCTGCCATCTCCGGCGACGGCCAGCGCATTGCATTCGTGTCCACTGCCACCAGCTTGGTCGCAGGGGCGGTGCTGCCGGCATGCAACCCGGCGTGCGCTCCGCAGGTCTACCTCTTCGATCGCACCGACGGCTCGCTGCAGCTGGCCAGCCGCGAAGCCAGCACCGCCGCTGCTGTCGACGGTGCCGTCGACGCGCCCATCGCCGCCGATACCGGCGCCACTCAGCCAGCGCTCAACTACAGCGGCGACGAGTTGCTGTACGTGTCGCGGGCCACCAACCTGTTCGACACCCACAGCAATGCGGCGGGCGACCACGACGACGGCGACATCGTGCTCTTCGTGCCGTCGTCGGGCACGGTCGATCGTGTCTCGGTGCTCGCCGACGGTGTCACGCCGGCACCGGCCGCGCAGTCGCATCCCAAGCTCTCCGCCACCGGTCGCGTGGTGGTGTTCGACACCCTCGCCGGCGCAGCGTTCGGCAATGCCGCCATCGCCGGCCGGCAGGTCGCCGTCGTCGATCACCCACCCACGCTCGAGCTGGCCAACCTCGATGTCGGCACCGTCGCGGTCGGCTACCCCGGCCCCGAGTGGCGGTTGTTCGTCTTCAACCGCGGCCCATCGTCGTTCGTGCCCGCACTGGTCGAGATGTCGAACCCCGACCTGTTGATCAGCGGCGGCAGCTGTGCCGACACCGCCGGCACACCGGTGCCCCCCGGTGGTTCGTGCACCGTGCACCTGATGCTGATGCCCAGTGTCGCCGGCCCGGTCGTCTCCACGCTCACCGTCAGTGAGGCCGGCTTCGATGCCGTGTCGATCAGCAGCGAGATCTCGGGCCTCGGCGGCGAGCCGAGCCTGGCTGCCACGCTGGCGCCCACCTACGGTGGCGACGTGGTGGTCGGCGAGCGCAGCGAGCCGCTGCCGCTCGCCTTCACCAACGTGGCCTTCAACCCGGTGAAGATCGCCCGCATCAGCGTGCAGGGCTCCCATCCCGACGACTTCCAGATCAGCCTCGACGAGTGCTCGCGCACCACGCTCGATGCCGGGCTGTCGTGCAACCTGCAGGTGATCTTCAGCCCCACCGCCGCCGGCCGGCGAACCGCCAACGTGGTGGCCGTCAGCGCCGACGGCGCCTATGCCACCATCCTCGTCAGCGGCGACGCTCGTCACGAGCCCAAGCTGGCCGCCGGCAACACCACCATCGTGGCTGGTAGCCGGGTCACGCTGGCAGGTGCAGGGTTTGCGGCAAACGTCCCGGTCACCATCTCCTGGGCCGATGGCGGTGGCACGCCCGTCACCGTGCTCAGCAACGGGTACGGGTTGCTGGAGGCCACGTTCGTGGTGCGGCCAACGGATCGCGCCGGTGCTCGCACCTTCGTTGCACAGACCGCCGACGGCTACACGGCCACTGCCGATGTGGTGGTGGTGGGTCGCGCCGACAAGGTGGGCCCGGGCTCCGCCAACTGGCCCGGTCGCTGAGCCGCGATCGGTTCAGGCAGCGAGCAGCACACCGCTGACGAACACGTTCTGCGAACAGGTGGAGAACGTGGGATCGTTGAGGCCGGTGCAGGTGACCTGCACCACCAGTTGCTCGCCGGCGAGCAACTCGATCGGCGTGATCAGCGGTGCGCTGGTGTCGCCGAAGATGTTGCCGAGGCTGAACGTGTACAGCGTGACGTCGTTGCGCTGGATGATGAGCGAACCGAGATCGATGTTGGGGTTCTGGACGATGATGTCGGTGATGCGCAGCCGTTGGCCGGCAGGCACCGTGTAGCGAGCGGCGTCGGTCTGGCCCACCGGCACGGCCAGCGGCAGCGGGATGTTGACGATGGTGCCCTGGTCTTCTTCGGGCACAGAGGGCGCAACCGTGGCGCCGGTGGCCGAGTCGATGGTGGCGACGACGGAGGTGGTGGTGGCGGGCATGGCCACGCGCACCGCGTCGTCGGCGGCGTCGCGGATTGCCGGCTTCACCACGCCGAACCAGCTGCCCAGCGCCACCGCGACCAGGGTGATGAGTGCGATCAGCCTGCCCACCAGGCGCTCGGGCACGATGGGGGTCTGCACGAAGGTGGCGCTGCCCGACGCAGTGGGGCTGCCCGGCTGGTCGGCATCGATGCGGAAGGGTACCGTGCGCGGCCGACGTTCCCACTGGAAGCCCTTGCTGCGCACCTTCATCCGGATGAGGGTGCTGGCGCCGGGCTCGACGCCGGCTGCCGGCGGATCGAAGTCGGCCTCCACCCGGCCCGAGGGATCGATGAGATGCAGGCGGCAGCTGGCCAACGTGTTGCCACGGTTCTCCAGCATCATCTCGTAGGTGGCGCTGCGACGGCCGCGCAGCGCCGGCTGCAGCACGTCGAGCCGGCGGTCGAAGCTGCCGGCGATGTTGAGCGTGGTCTCTGCGCTGCGCACATCGTCGGGGTCGCTCTGGGGCACGATGCGCACCGACAGCGACGTGGGGCCGGCGGTGGTGCTGGGCAACAGTGGCGGGAAGACCTCGATGTCGACCACCTGCTGCGTGCCGCCGAACAGCGTGATGGTGGCCGGGTTGATGGTGCTCCACCCGGCGGCCATGCCCGCAGGAGTGAGCACGAACGTGTCGGTGGAATCGCCGAGGTTGACCACCGTGAGCTGGAGCACGGCCACAGCGCCAGGGGTGACGTCGACGTCGCCGTGTGAGAACCAAGCCTGTGCTGCCATCGCCCGAGACGCTACCGGCCCGACCGAGCGTGCCGGTGGCAGCTGACCGTCGTCGACCAGCTCAGCGGAACGTGACCCGGTCGCGTCCCGACTTCTTGGCCTGCTGCAGCGCGGCGGCGGCGTCGGCGAGCACGCGGCTCGACTCGGCGGCTCCACTGCCGACTGCCACACCGACCGAGGCGGTGATCACGACGCTGCCGGGGATGCCGTGCCACGTTCGAGTGGCGATCAACTGCCGCACGCGCTCGAACACCGACCGGGCGTCGCCGGGTGAGGTCTCGCGCAGCACCATCAGGAACTCGTCGCCTCCGAGGCGAATGACGGAGTCGCCGCGGCGGCAGACGCGCTCGAGCACGCCGGCCACCTCCTGCAGCACGCTGTCGCCCTCGAGGTACCCGAACTCGTCGTTGACGCGCTTGAACCCATCGAGGTCGATCACGCCCACGCACACCGGAGCATGCTCTTCGAGCACCTCGGGCAAGAGGTGGGCGAGGTGACGGCGATTGGGCAGTCCGGTGAGAGGGTCGCTCTCGCTGAGCGCCTCCACGCGCAGGTGCTCCACACCGAGGCGAACGTGTTCCCAGCGAGCGGTGCGTTCGTCGTGCAGCCGACGATTGGCGTCGCTCAGGTTGCGTTCGAGTGCGGTTCGCGCGTCGTCGAACCGCTCCATCTTCCAGAGCACCTCCACCTCCACCCTGAGCAGCGGGGCCAGGTAGTTGGTGTAGCTGATCTCGGTTGCGAGTGCCAGCGTGTTGCGGATCAGATCGAGCACGTCGGTGTTCTGGCTGGAACCCCACAGCGCCATCGCCTCACCGGTCATCGCGATCACCTGCTCCTCGCGCATGCCGTGTTCGATGGCAAGGTGGCGAGCGTTGCGGGCGTCGTCGAGTGCGGCGTGGTAGTGCCCGATCTCGGCGAGCATCATCGATCGGTGAGCCAGCGCCGGGCACATCGCCAGCACCTCGCCACCGCCCTCCGGGTCGAGCGCTGCGGTCGCGGCGTAGAGCCCGTCGTGCAGCAACCGGTTGCGCTCGTCGGGGTTCGGGTCGCGCTGGGCCGCGTAGTGGTAGGCGGCACAGATGCTGGCGTACGCGAACTGACGGTCCTCGTCGTGCTCCGCCAGTCGCAACGCTCTGTCGTACAGCTCCAGCGCGGCCTCCACGAAACCGCACTGCGCGTAGGTGACGGCCATGTTGTGCATCACCTGGTAGTTGCCGGCGTCGTTGGGGAGTCGATCGAGGATGTAGGCGGCTTCGGACAGGATGTGAGCAGCCTCCGCCAACCGGTCGTCGCGGGTGTAGTGGTCGACCACGACGGCCAACGCGTCGGCCAGCTCCGGCAAGTAGCTCTCGGCCCGTGCCTGTTGCGCGACGACCGTTGCCAGCGCGGCGGCTTCCGAGTACCGCTCGATGGCCAGCAGGCAGCACGCTTGACGGATCTGCAGGTGCAGCTGTCGCTGCAGTTGGTCGGCGCTGGTGGCAGCGAGTGCGAACAGGCGCGCCGCGCGATCGAAGTCACCGGCCTGGCGCGCCTCGACGGCGCGCTGCTCCAGCGAGGCCATCGTGTCGGTGCTGCCGTCGCCGCGGTCGTTGTTCGGCTCCATCACTGGAATCCATCGGCGTTTCGGCACGTCAACCTGAGGAAATCGTCACGACCACGGCGTTCCGTGCTCGATCGGGTCGGCCCGTGCGGGTTGCGTGCGGGCGTGACGTGACCGCCATCGGAGATTCGCCCGCTGCACCGAATACGATGCTTCACCGTGCCCGGAACATTCCCTGCCTCACGGCCGCGGCGGCTGCGCAGCTCGGCAGCGATGCGCGACCTCGTTGCCGAAACTCAGCTCGACGTGCGTCAACTCGTTGCGCCGTTGTTCGTGCGTGAAGGCATCGACCAGGCGCAGCCCGTCGCCTCTTTGCCGGGTGTGATGCAGCACACTCGCGCCAGCCTGCGCGAGGAGGTGCGCCAGCTCGCCGATCTCGGCGTCCGTGCGGTCATCCTCTTCGGCGTTCCCGAGGTGAAGGACGACCTGGGCTCGGGCGCGTTCGACCCGCAGGGCATCGTGCAGGTGGCGCTGCGCGAGCTTTCGGCCGACGTCGGCGATCGCATGGTGCTGATGGCCGACCTGTGCGTCGACGAGTACACGTCGCACGGGCATTGCGGCGTGCTCGATGGCCCGGCCGGCCACCCGCACACGTCGGTCGACAACGACGCCACGCTCGAGATCTACGGCCGCATCGCGGTGGCGCAGGCCGATGCCGGTGCTCAGGTGGTTGCCCCCAGCGGCATGATGGACGGCCAGGTGGGCGCCATCCGTGCCGCGCTCGACAGTGCGGGGCACAGCAGCACCGCCATCCTCGCCTACTCGGCGAAGTACGCGAGCGGGCTCTACGGCCCGTTCCGCGATGCCGTCGACTGCGCCATCGTCGGCGGGGGCGACCGCAAGTCGTACCAGCAGGACTGGCGCAACGCCCGCGAAGCGCTGGTGGAGGTGCATGCCGACATCTCCCAGGGCGCCGACATGGTGATGGTGAAGCCGGCGCTGAGCTACCTCGACATCATCGCCGCAGTGAAGGCTGCCGTCGACGTGCCGGTCGCCGCCTACCACGTCAGCGGCGAGTACGCGATGATCAAGGCCGCTGCCGCCAACGGCTGGATCGACCACGACGCCGTCGCCGGCGAGCAGCTCACCGCCATCCGTCGCGCCGGCGCCGACGTCATCCTCACCTACCTCGCCCGCTGGTACGCGCAGGCCGCCGCCGGAAAGGCCCGTTGATGAACCCGTCGCTGCCAGCGCTGCCCGGCAACCTGCCGCGCTCCAATGCCGAGCTGTTCGCTCGTTCCTGTGCGGTCATCCCCGGCGGCGTGAACAGCAGCATTCGCGCGTTCAAGGCGGTCGGCGGCACGCCCTACATCGTCGAGCGCGCCGATGGCCCGTACGTGTTCGATGTGGAGGGCACTCGCTACTTCGATCTCGTGCAGAGCTACGGCGCCATCATCCTCGGGCATGCGCACCCGGTTGTCACTGCGGCCATCACCGCGGCCGCAGCAGGCGGTACGTCGTACGGGGCACCCACGCCGGGCGAGCTGCTGCTGGCCGAGGAGATCAGCAGCCGCGTGCCCAGCTGCGAGCGCGTGCGCCTGATGAACTCCGGTACCGAGGCCACCAGCACCGCCGTGCGCCTTGCCCGTGGCTTCACCGGCCGCGATCGCATCGTCATCTTCCACGGCAACTTCCACGGTGCCACCGATGCGTTGCTGGCCGCCGGCGGCAGTGGCGTGGCCACGCTCGGTCTGCCCGGCACAGCGGGTGTGCCGGCCAGCGCTGTGGCCAACACGCTGGTGGTGCCGTACAACGTGGTCCCTCGCCTCGATGACCAGGTGGCCGCCGTGTTCGTGGAGCCGGTGGCAGCCAACATGGGCGTGGTAGCCCCGGCTGCCGGGTTCCTGGAAGGCCTGCGCGCCGAGTGCGATCGCGTCGGTGCGCTGCTGGTGTTCGACGAAGTGATCACCGGCTTCCGCCTGGCAACCGGCGGTGCCCAGGAGCAGTTCGGGGTGCGCGCGGATCTCACCACGTTCGGCAAGGTCATCGGTGGTGGGCTGCCCATCGGCTGCGTGGGCGGTCGCCGCGACATCATGGAGACGCTGTCGCCGCTGGGGCCGGTGTTCCATGCCGGCACGCTGGCGGGTAACCCGCTGGCCACCGCGGCCGGCCGCGCCGCACTAGGCGAGCTGACACCCGACGCGTATCAGCTGTTGCGCACCCGCGCCGCACGTCTCGGCGAGCTGCTCACCGCTGCGTGCGCTGCCGCCGGCCTGCCGGCCACCTTCCCGGTGGTGGGCACCTTGGTGGGCATGTACTTCGGTCGCGGGTTGGCCGCCGGTGTGGCACCCACCGACTTCGCCGAGGCGAAGACCACCGATGAGGCCCTGTACCGGGTGTTCTTCCACGCGATGCTCGCCGAGGGTGTTGCACTGGCCCCCGGTGCGTACGAGGCGCTGTTCGTGGGGCTCGGGCACACCGACGAGGTGCTGGCCGCCATCGGCGCTGCTGCCGGCCGTGCGGCACAGGTGGCTGCGGCCGCCCACGCTGCCGGCTGACCTACGCTTTCGCCGTGCGGCAGTTCCTCACTCTGCGGTTTTGGATGACCATGCTCGCGCTCGGCGGTCTGGCGCTGGCGGTCGCCGCGTTCGCCCGCACGCGCGACTCGCCGGCCGCCGACGATCTGGGCGACGCGGGCCAGGTGGCCGCGGAACGAACGATCGACCTGGTGGCGTGGGCGTACGCCGTGCAGCCCCCACCCGGCTTCCAGATGGTCGACGGCCGGGCCAACAAGGACTTCGCGATCGTCATCGACGGCACGCGCACGATGATCGTCACCGCCGGCACACCGGGTGAGATCGATTGCCCCGAGCTCACCGCGTTGGCCACCTGCACGGTGGCCGCCGACTTGCTCGGTGATGGCGTGCTGTGGTTCTCGATCGTGCCGGGGTCACCAGGCGCCACCGTGCAGTTGCCTGCGGTCAGTGAGGTGCTCGACGGTGGCTGGGCGCGTCTGGCCAACGGCTGGGTGGTGCGCCATGCGCCGAAGGTGGATCGTTCGTGTCCCGAGGCCAGCGCCTCGTTGAGCGACTTCATCAGCACCTACGGCGATCGCGCGACGTCCACGTTCAACTTCGAGCAGCAGGAACTGGTCAAGGTCACCTGCGGGCGGCTGCCCGAGGGCTCGGCCACCACCACCACCACTTCGTCGGTGCTCGTGCCGCCGATCGATGCAACGGTGGTCGACAGCGAGCCGGTCATCGACTCCACGCTGGCCGGCGGCTGATCCACGCCGGATCCTGCGCGTTCCGGGCGTGATTCGTCCCGGGAGCCGAGACAGATCACGCCGAGGAGCATGGGCACAGGGCTGGAGCCGGCGAACAAGACCCGTGACCGGGGCTGCGCGCTCAGCCGACGCGGTGGCGGGCGATCTCGTAGGTGGCCAGCGCGGCTGCCGTGCTGACGTTGAGCGAGCTGAGGCGACCGAGCATCGGGATGCTGACGATCATGTCGCAGCGCTCGCGCACCAGGCGGGAGAGGCCGGCACCCTCGGCGCCCATCACCAGGCAGATGCCTTCGGCGGCGAGGTCGCCGATGTCGAACAGGCTGCGGTCGGCGGAGTCGTCGAGGCCCACCACCCAGATGCCGGCTTCCTTGATGCGTGCGAGGGCCGCCGGCAGGCCGCCCACCACCGACATCGGCACGTGTTCGACCGCACCCGCTGCCGCCTTGGCAACCGTGGGAGTGACGTGCACGGCCCGATGTCGAGGCAGCACCACGCCCTGCACGCCGGCACCATCGCAGCACCGCAGCAACGCACCGAGGTTGCCCGGATCGGTGACGCCATCGACGGCGACCAGGAACGGCTGCTTGGTGCCCTTGCGCACCAGCAGCGTCGCCAGCTCGGTCTCCTGCAGCGGTGCCGCAAACGCAAGCACGCCTTGCGGTGCCTCGCTGCGTGCTTGCTCGTCGAGCCGCTTGCGAGCCACTTGGGTGACGGTGATGCGCATGGTCTTGGCGATCTCGATGATGTCGCCGATGACCTCGTTGGTGTTGCCTTCGGCGTCGAGCTCGACCGACACCCACACTTCGTGGACGCGACGCTTGCCGGCGATGAGCAGCTCGCGAACCGCTTGTCGACCCTCTACCTGCTCGCCACCCAGCGGCTTGTCGACCGGCCGGTTGCGCTCGTCGCCCGGCGCGGCGATGCGACCGGTGCGGCCGGCGCCTCGCGACGCGTACTGGCGGGCGCCGGTGACGCCGCGGTTGCTGGCGGTACGGCTGGTGCCACCGCTGCGGGAACCTGTTGCACGGGAGCCGCCGGTGCGTGCGCCGCCACTGCCGGCTTCGGGCTTGCCGCCGCCGAGGCTGCCACCGACATCGCCGGGCCGGCCACCGGTGCCGCCACGGGTGCCCTTGCCGCTGCCACTGGTACGGCCGGTGCCGGTGCCGGCGCCGCTGCCGCTGCCGCTCGTACGGCCGCTCCCGGTGGTGCGGCTGCCGCCGGCCTTGCCCGCGCCCGACGTGCGTGCGCCGCGAGGGCCTTTGTTGCCGACTGGTTTGCCTGGTTTCATCGCTCGTGTCCTTGCAGCTACTCGTCGAGCGGAGCTGCGACGATGACGGCCACCGCCCACACGGCGATGCCTTCCTGACGACCGAGGGCGCCAAGGCCTTCGGCCCGACGACCCTTGACGGTGACGGGTGCACCTGCTGCTGCACTGAGCCGCTGCTGCATCGTCGCCCTGCGCGGCGCCAACTTCGGGGTTTCACACACCACCGAACAGTCGACGTTACCCACCCGGTACCCCGCTTCGCGCACGAGGGCCACCGCATGACGTAGCAATTGCAGCGAATCGGCCCCTTTCCACTGCGGGTCGGTGTCGGGGAAGTGCTCGCCGATGTCGCCCAATCCGGCGGCGCCGAGCAGTGCGTCGGTGACGGCGTGGGCCACGGCGTCGGCGTCGCTGTGGCCGTGCAACCCGCGGCTGCCCTCGAAGACCACGCCGCCCAGCACGAGCGGGCGCGCCGGGTCGTCGCTGAAGCGATGGATGTCGAAGCCCTGGCCCACTCGGATGGCTGGCAGCGGCACGCCTGGTTGTTCTTGCACGCCTGGTCGTTCCTGCATGTCGGCACCTTCCTGCACTCGCCGCCTGGCCCAGGTGAGGTCGTCGGTGTCGGTGATCTTGCGGTTTGCCGGGTCGCCGGCGACGACCACCACGCGGCCACCCGTGGCCTCGACCAGCGCGGCGTCGTCGGTGGCGGTGCTGTCGGCCAGGTGAGCAGCGCGCAGCACGCCCGCTCTGAACGCCTGCGGCGTCTGCACGGCCATCATCTCGGCACGGTTGGGTGTGTGCACCACTGCGCCATCGGCGGCCACCTGCTTGATCGTGTCGGTGAGCGCGATGCCGGGTATCGCCCCGTCGGCCCCGCCCGCTACCGCGTCGACGACGAGTTGGAACACGTGCATGTCGGCGAACGGCCGGGCACCGTCGTGCACGCACACGATCGTGGCCTCGGCGGGCACCTGGGCGAGCCCGGCGCGAACCGAGTCGCTACGCGTGGCACCGCCCGCGACGCCGCCTTCGCGGTCGGCGTCGGCGGCCGGCACCACCACGACCACGCCGTCGCTGGCTGCTCGGGCAGCTGCCACCGACCAGTCGAGCACCCGTCGATCCCCGAGTCGCTCGTACTGCTTCGGCCCGCCGAAACGCTGGCCGGAGCCGCCCGCGACCACGATTGTCCACACCGTTTCCAGCCGATCTGAGGACTGGGTCTCCGGTTGCTGCGACGACACCCCGGCGAGGGTAGTACCGTTCGACTGACCATGGCTCACGAAGAACTGCTCGCACGTACCGATTTCTTCGCCGACGCACCTCCTGCGATCGTGCGCGACATGGCCGCGGCCGGGAGCGAACTGCATCTCATCCGCGGCGATGTCCTGTTCCGCGAAGGCGATCTTGCCGACTCGCTGTACCTCGTGGTCAGCGGCCGCGTGGCCATCGCCATCGCCAATCCGATCGACCACCGCGAGACCGTGGTGGCGTTGATGGACGCCGGCGACCTGTTCGGCGAGATGAGCATGCTCGACGACGGCCCGCGCTCAGCGCTGGCACGTGCGCTCGAGCCGTCCACCGTGTTCGCCATCCCGTTCGACCCGGTGGTGAAGGCGTTCCGCAGCGACCCGGCCCTGCTGTGGGGCGTCACCCGGTTGCTCGCGCACCGTCTCCGCGTGATGGACGAAGCGCTCGCCGACAGCGTCTTCCTCGATGTCACCGGGCGCACGGCCAAGCGGTTGCTCGAGCTCTCCGAAGGCGCCGACGAGTTCCTGCTCCCGATCACGCAGGAGGAACTGGCCGGCATGGTGGGTGCCTCACGCGAGCGAGTGAACAAGGCCATCGCCAGTTTCATCCGCCTCGGCTACATCGATCAGCACGAGCGCCACTACACCATTCTCAAGCGCGACGCGATGGAGCTGCGTGCTCGCTGAACTTCCAGCTACTTGACTATCTAAAGTAGCTGGCATAGTCTCACTGCGTGCCCCCCACTCACGACCCACAGCTCCTCAAAGGCGTGCTCACGCTGGTGCTGCTGCAGCTGCTCGCCGAGCACGAGTCGTACGGCTACGAGGTGGTGCAGCGGCTGCACGGTGCCGGCCTCGCCGACGTGATGGAGGGCACGGTCTACCCGGCGCTCACCCGGTTGGAACGCGAAGGGCGGGTCACGGCTCGCCTGGTCTCCTCCAACGCCGGCCCTGCCCGTAAGTACTACCGACCCACCCCTGCCGGCCTTGCGGCGTTGGCAGTGGGCACGGCCAACTGGGCGTCGCTCGTCGAGATCGTCGGCGCCGTGCTGCAGCGCCCGCTCCCCACCGAACCGATCGAAGGAACCTGAGATGTCACACTCCATCGGCTGGATCGACCGTCTGCGCATCGAGCGTCTCGTGTGGAGCCTCGACCAGCAGCTCTACGACCTGCCGCGCAGGTCTCGCATCTCCACCCGCCGCGAGGTTCGTGAGAACCTGCTCACGGCTGCACGCGACATCGGCACCTCGGCTGCGTTGCGCAACGTCGGCAGCAGCACCCGGCTGGCGAGGGAGTACCTCGCGGCTCAGTTCGGTGACCAGCTGCGCCCGTCCTGGACGGTTGCAGCACTGTTCCTGCTCATTGGCCAACTGGTGTTCACCGCGCTGCTTGGTGAAGCGGCGCTGGCGTTCGGTGACGGCATCAGAGCGGCGGATCCAGCGGTGAGCGGCACCTTCCGCTGGCACGGGATCAGGTATCTGCAAGACACCGTCACGTACACCTTCGTCGACGGCAGCGGCACGTCGGTCGGCGGCGCGTGGACGCCGCTGGCATGGGCACTGTGGATCGGCGCCACCATCGTCGTGGGCAGGCTGTGGCGGGTGGTGCCGATGTGGCGCCACCGTCACGATTCGCCGGGCCGCTAGCGCTGTCGCCTCAGGCGTCGCGGCGGTTCACGGCCCACGCACCGAGGGCCACCAGCAGCAGTGCCACCGCGCCGAAGTAGCCGCCGGCCATCAGCCGCGACGGCCCGTCGTCGACCAGCTCCACCAGCGCCAGGCGTATGCCGGCTTGGAAGGGCATCCAGCGTGGGATGTCGTCGTTGTCGGTGGCGAGGCCCAGCAGGCCACCGACCAGGCCTTCGGCGATCAGCGGCCAGACGATGAGGATCGATACGGCAACCGGTGTGCTGCGCGTGATGAGGCCGAAGCCGTATCCCGCCAGCGACATCAGCGCGGTGAGCACGACGGCGCCCACCATCGCCGGCACGGCCGTGGGCACTTCCGCCAGGTCGATGGTCGCTCCGCGACCCCTGGCGATGGCGCTTCCCGCGAACCAGCCGACGAGCTGCACGACCGTGGCCAGCGCGGTGGTGGCCAACACCACCACGGCACCCTTGGCGACGACGACTCGTAGTCGCTGCGGCGTGGCGGCGAACGTGGGGCGGATGGTGCCGAACCCGAATTCGCTGGTGATCGAGGCAGCGGCGATGACGCCGCACAGCAGGGCGCACACCACGGTGGTGCCGCCGAGCACGCTGGCAAGATCGCTGGTGCCGAACTCGCTGCTGTCACCGTTGAAGTAGGCGGTGAGCAACGTGACCGCCAGCGGGAAGGCGCCGGCGATGATGCCCAGCACCCAGTTCATGGTGACGGTGCGCAGCTTGATCCACTCTGCGTGCAGCAGGTTGATCATTGACCGGCCCCCGACGGAGCCGGAGGCTCGGTCATCGAGGCCGTTGGCTCGGTCATCGAGGCCGGCGGCTCGGCCATCGAGGCCGAGCGGTATTCCTGGGCGGTGGCCGTGGCCTTCAAGAACGCATCCTCCAGCGAGCCGGTCTGCGGCGACAGCTCGTGCAGCACCACCTGCCGCTGCGCTGCCATCTCACCGATGCTCACGCAGTCCAGTCCACGAACGTCGAGGGTGCTGGTGGTGACGGAGGCGACAACCCCTCCGGCAGCGGTGATGGGGGCGACCAATGCGGCCGCGTTCGGGCTCTGCACACGAACCCAGCGATCGGCGTAGCGATCGACGAAGTCGCCGACCGTGGACTGCTCGATGAGCCTGCCCTGGCCGATGACGACGAGGTCCTCCGCCATCAGCGCCATCTCCGACAGCTGGTGGCTGCTCACGAGCACCGTGCGCCCCTGGCGAGCGAGGTGCGTGAGCACATCGCGGATCCAGCGGATGCCTTCCGGGTCGAGCCCGTTGGCGGGTTCGTCGAGGATGATCGTGTGTGGGTCGCCCAACAGCACGCCCGCCAGGCCGAGGCGTTGGCGCATGCCCAGCGAGTAGCTGCGCAGCCGAGCAGCGGCGACGGAGCCGAGCCCCACCATCTCCAGCATCTCGTCGACGCGCCCACGCGCGATGCCGTTGCTGGCTGCCAACCAACGCAAGTGGTTGCGCCCGCTACGCCCGGGGTGCACGTAGCCGGCGTCGAGCAGTGCGCCCACCTCGCGCAGCGGCTGTCGCAGTTCGCGATACATCTTGCCGTCGAAGAGGGCGACCCCCGACTCCGGGCGGTCGAGGGCCAACATGCAGCGCATGGTCGTGCTCTTCCCCGAGCCGTTGGGGCCGAGGAAACCCGTGACCACACCGGCCCGCACGTCGAACGCCAGGTGATCGACCGCGACCTTCGCGCCGAAGCGCTTGGAGAGGTCGCTGACCGAGATCACAGGGTGTCGACGAAGGCGTTGGCCACCACGAAGGGATCGGTGCCGTTGACAACGATCTCGTTGAGCATCTGGTTCAGCCGCTTGGTGGTGAGGCGGGCGAGCACGGCATCGAGGGTGTTCATCACGTCGGGCGTCGCGCTGGTGGAGGCGATCAGTGCCACGACCGCGTTGCTGGGCGCCATCAGCTGGTCGTCCTCGATGATGGTCATCTTCTCGGTGGTGATCAGTGGGTTCAACGAGTTCATTCCGAAGCAGTCGGCGTCGCCGTCGGCGATGGCCGCGGCCAGGTCGGCGTCGTCGACGGTGACGGTGTTCTTGAACTCGCCGCCGTAGTAGCGCTGCATGGCCGGGTACCCGGCGCTGTCGTCGGCCAGGAACTCGGCGGAGCCGCCGAGCACGATGTTGGGCGCAACGGAGGCAAGGTTGGTGAGCGTGATCAGTTGAGTGCTCGCGTTGGCCTCCATTGCCGCCTCGGTGCAAGCGACCACTGGACGATTCTCGGCCAGCGACCCGTTGTTGACGACGAGGGCGTCGGGCATGCCGGCGTTGATGGCCAGCACCTGCTCGGCGACCGAGTGGCCGTTGCTGGGCACTGCCGGCACGGTGGTGGTGGTGGCGGCGCCGTCGGTCGTGGCGCTGCCGGTCGTGGTGGTGCTGGTCGTGGTGGTGGTGACGGCAGCGGTGGTGGTGGCGCCGGTCGTTTCGGTGGTGTCGGTGGTGTCGGTGGTGTCTGCCCCGGCGACGGTGGTGGGGGGCAGCGTGGTGGTGGTGACGGGGATGGGCGCCTGCGTGGTGGCGGGCGCCGACGGCGTGGGAGTGCTGGGCAGCGGGGCCGCATCGGGCTGGCTGTACACGAACGACAGCAGGTCGCCCGAGAAGTCGGGGATCAGCTGGAACTCGCCGTCCTGGATGGCCTGGTAGTAGCCGGCACGATCGAGCTCGACCGGGTCCTTGCGTGCGACGCGAAAGCGGCCGTCCTCCAGCACGCGGGCGAAGATGGCGGCGAGCAGCTCGCTCTCCGGGTCGCCTTTCACCGACGTGACGCCGATGCGTGGGGGCAGCGGCAAGACGCTGGTGGAGCTGGTGGAGTCGCTGCCGCAGGCGGTGAAGGCCAACATGGCCAAGCTCGCCGGCCCGAGACAACGGGAGAACAATCGGGGAGTGGGGGTCATCCGCTTCATCGGGGTGCGAGCCTACTGGCGCTGCACGGTGGCGCGGCTGTCGCCCCGCCTTGCGCTGCGCCGCCGTTGCACCGACCCGGCAGGATGTGCGCATGTCGCCGTCCCCGTCATCGGCCTCCTCGGCGGCCTGGCTGCCCACTGCCTGGCATGTGGCCCGTTGGGGCGACGAGGCGTACAGCGCAGGCTCGTGGAGCGCGCTCGGGCCCGGTGCGTCGCGCCGCGATCGCACTGCAATCGGTGTGCCGGTCGACGGTCGCTTCGTGCTGGTCGGCGATGCCACCAGCGCGAACGCTCCGTCGATGACCCACGGTGCGTACGACGAAGGCGTGCGAGCGGCGCAATGGGCGATCGAGGAGGTGGGGGCCCGGCGAGTCGTGGTGGTGGGTGCCGGGTTCGCCGGTCTCGGAGCGGCCAGCACGTTGCACCGGGCGGGTGTGGACGTGACGGTGCTCGAGGCCCGCGATCGCATCGGCGGCCGTGTGCACACCGTGTCGTTGCATGGCCCGGTGGTTGCAAGGCGGACGCCGGTGCGGCGTGGCTGCAGCAGTACCCGACCAACTCCTTGGCACGTCTGGCCGATCGGCTGGGCATTGCCACCGTCGCCACCGACTTCCACGCGCCGTTGGCAGCGGCGGCGGGGGGCGTGGTAGGTGACGTGCGAGGTGCGCTGCGGATGATCGAGTCGCTCACTGCAACGGCACCGGTCACGGCGTCGCTGGCCGACGTGCTGTCCGCTCATCTGGCGTCGCTGACGCCCCGCGACCTGCTCGCCGCCCGGCAGGCCATCGACCTCGACATCGATCTGGAGAACGGTGTCACCCATGATCGACTGTCGGCGCGCTTTGTGCTCGAGGAGCCGGGGGTGGGTCTCGGCGATCGGTGGCTACCCGGTGGCTACGGTCAGTTGCTGCAACACCTGGCGGCGGGGCTCCGCATTCGACTGTCCACGCCGGTGCGATGTATCGAGTGGAGCACCGCGGGGGTGGTCGTCGACGGCGAGAAGGCGGATTGTTGCATTTGCACCATTCCACTGTGGTTGCTTCCCACTCTGGTCCTCGTGCCAGGGCTGCCTCGCACTCATCGTGCCGCGCTCGAAAACATCAGCGTCGGACTGGTGGAGAAGGTGCTGCTCCGGTTCGACGAGCGATGGTGGCCTGCGAACGACAACGGCTACCTGCGCTGGTATGACGAACCGGCGGGTTGGGGCGAGTGGTTGGACCTCACCGATGGAGTCGGGGTGCCGATGGTGGCCGCGCTCATCGCGGGTGACGCGGTGCGGCGTCGGCATCACGGTCGCAGCGACCAGCAGGTGGCCATCGATGTCGCTGGCGCGCTGCGCCGTTGGGCCGGTGAACGCGTCAGATCAGGTCGTTGATGTCGGTGACATCTTCGGCTGCCGGTACTTCGATCACGATCGGCTCGGTGACCTGCTTGATCACGATGTCGGTGGTCAGCTTGCTGCCCCCCGCTTCCAGCTCGTTGGTGGTGCGCCGGATCTGGTTCTGCTCGTCGACGTAGACGTCGTAGGTGAGCACGTCGGGAAGTTCGCCGCTCAGTTCGTCGAACTGCTGCTGCAGCTGTGGCGACACGTCCAACGCGGCGGCGGCGTCGACCACGACCTCGAAGTGCTTCACCCTCACACCGTCGACCTCGTCGTAGCCGAGGTCGGTGACCGACTTCGCGTTCGCGAACAGCTCACCGGCGTCGAGCGGGTTGCCGATGTTGGCCGTCTCGAAGATGGAGGCATCGGTGCCGCCATTTTCCTGCATGAACGCTTCGTCCAGCTTGATCCACTCGGTGTCGACCTCCAGACCGAGGGTGCTGAAGAGATCGCTGCTGAAGTAGACGACCCTGGCGTTGGAGTCGGAGATGATGTCGATGACGCCCTCGGTTCCGAGCGCGTCGCCGAAGTCCATCGTCATGCGGGTGAGCCCGCTGGGCACGTCGGCCTCGGCATCGACGACGATGTCCTGCCCCATCACGCTCATCGTCATCGAGAACGCGACCTGTTGCGCATCGGCGGCCGATGCGCCGGCGGCAGCGAGCGAGAACGTCTCCTTCTCGTCGTCGTCGCCGCGCAGCAGGAAGAAGCCACCCGCGCCCACGACCGCCACCAGCAGCACTGCCACGCCGACGAGCAGACCGGTGCGGCGCTTCTTCGGCTGCTCGTGGAGGACCACCGAGACGGTGGGTTCGCCGATGAGCGGTGCGGGGAAAGGAGCCGTGGGATCGTCGTGCGACGACGGCGCCGGAGGGGGTAGATCGAGGGGTCCGTCCATGTGCCTCAAGGTACTGGTGTCAGCGGTCGATCTTGGCGCGGGTGCACCTGGAGAGCCACCTGGGTGAGGTGCACCGACCCGCCGGCGACCAGCCAGGCGAGCCCGGGCCGGGCCGGTATCGGTGTGCGACGCGGCAGCACCACCCCCAGCAGGTCGCCATCGAGGTCGCTGCCGCCGGTGTGCACGACTCCGGTGCGACTGCGGCGCACGACGGTGGTCCAGTGGCCGTAGAGCTGGCGCAGCGCGTCGGGCCGGCCGCCGGCGAAGATCCATGTGTCGGGGCGGCAGCCGGCGGCCAGCGCTGCCAGTCGCCCGCCGGGGTCGTCGACGAACTCCGCATCGTCGACCACCAGCAGCACCGGCCGGCACGACGGCAGGGCGTCGTGCAGCACGTCGTCGAGGATCGACGTGTCCGGCGCAGTGTGGGTCGCCGTCACCGAGCTCGATCGACGCGGCAGGATGGCGCCGAACCATCCGTCGGGGTGCGCTTGCAGCCAGCACTCGCTGAGCCGGGCCAAAGTGTTGCTGCGCCCGGATCGCGGCCCACCCAGCACCAGCAGATGCTCGCCGTCGGGCAGGTGCAGCGCGTGTGCCTCGCCGCTGGCGAAGTCGATGCCCAGTGGGAGTTCCGTGGCGTCGGCGCTGCGCCCGCCGGCAGCAAGTGCGCCAGGGTCGACCATGGCAGGCACGATGCAGATGCCGGCGACGGCGGGTGTCGTGGCCGGTGAGCCGTCGCCGGCAGTGGTCGACGAAGCGCCGGGCTGCATCACTTGGGCCGCCAGGCCGCTGGCCGCCACCACCAACCTGCCGGCCACCGAGGCGGCCGGCACGCGCGCGGCCGCCACGCCCAGCACTGTGGCATCGTGTGCGTCGTGCAGGTGCATCACCCACCGGTGAGCGCATCGGGCGAGCAGACCGGCAGGAACCGCAGCAGCATGTTCGACTCCGGCCACGATGGTGATTCCCGCGGCCTCACCGTTGGCGAGCACCTCCTCGAGGGCGTCGAACTCGGTTGCAGTGGCGACCTCGTCGAGTGCCCGTCGCACCGCATCGAGCCCATCGATGAACAGCACCACCCGGATCTCGGATCGTTGGGCCATGCCCGCTCGTGTGAGGCCACGCAACCGGTGCAACAGCCGCATCAACCGCTCACGCTCGTGCAGTCGCACGACGGCGACGCATCCAGTGCGCGCGGTCAACTCGGTCAGCCGCTGGTCGCCGCGACCATCCAGCACGTACACGTGCAGCGCAGTGGTGCTCGGGTCGTCGTGTGTCAGTGCGTGCGTGGCGAGCGTGTGGATGGTGGAGGTGACGCCCGCGCCGGGGCTGCCCGCGATCAGCAGATGGCCGTCGCCGGGCGCCCACTGCAGTGGAGCGACTCGCTGCCGATCAGGGTCGTCGAGCAACCCGACGGCACCGGCGGGCACATCGCTGCGAGCGAGCACCGGCGGCAGCACCGGTGCCCATGGTGCGGGGGGCAGGGGCGTGCCGGCCAGCAGCGCTGCCTCGCAGATGGCGCGCACCAGCACCTGTAGTTCGCTCTCGCCGCCGGTCGTCTTCGTGGCCGTGCAGTGTGCCGTCTGAAACGTGAGGTGGTCGTCGGCCCCCAGCCGCATCACCGCCCGGCCGGGAACGCCGCGCGGGAGCAGTGCCGGCGTCGGCGCGCCGACGACGTCAATGGCGTCGGCGGTGTCCTGCAGGCGCAACGCGAGCCGCAGGTTGGTGTTGGCACGAATGTTGTCGTTGATCACCCCGCTGGGCCGCTGCGTGGCCAGCAGCAGGTGCACCCCCAGGCTGCGACCGCGCTGTGCCACATCGACCAGTGCGTGGAGGAACGTCGGCTGTTCGGCCACCAGTGCCGCGAACTCGTCGATCACCACGACCAAGCGCGGCAGCAGCACCTGCGGTGCGCGTGCGCGCAGCGTGGCCAGGTCGGTCGCCCCGTGCTCGCGCAGGATGCCTTCTCGGCGACGCAGCTCGGCGTGCAGGCTGCGCAGCGCTCGCTCGGCCAACTGGTCGTCGAGGTCGGTGATCACACCCACCACGTGTGGCAGCGCCGCGCACGCATCGAAGGTGGCACCGCCCTTGTAGTCCACCAGCGCGAAGCTGAGGTGGGCGGGGCTGGCACCGGCTGCCATGCCCACCACCAAGCTGCGCAGTAGCTCGCTCTTGCCGGCGCCGGTGGTACCGGCGATGAGGCCGTGCGGGCCGTCGCGGACGAGGTCGATGTCGACCGCGCCGTCGGCGGCCACGCCGATCAACGTACGCGGGTTGGGGTCGTCGCCGACGGCCAGCCAGCCGGCGACGATGCCCGCCGGTGTGAGCGAGGCGTCGCCGTCGCTGCTCAGCAGCGTGGTCAGCGAGAGGTCGTGGGGAACGCCGGTGGCGACGCTGAGCGGGTCCTCTGGGTCGATCAGCGAACGCAGGGCTGCTGTGCAGGCGAACGTACTGCGCTCGCCGATGCCGGCCACGCGCACAGGAACGGGCAGAAGGGTCGTGTGCGTATCGGCAACCCACCTGCCGACGGGGCCGCTCGTCAGCGAGAGCACGCTGGTGCACAGATGAGGCACTCCGCCGTCGGCCGCCAGCACCACCAGCAGAGCGTGAGCCTGCGCGTCGGCGAGCGCCCGCCGCAGTGGGCTGGTCCGTGCTGCGAGCGCGCTCGCCTGGTCGGTGAGGAACAGCAGGTGGGCGGCGTGATCGCCCAGCTCGGCGAGCACAGCGCCGAGGTCGCACTCGGCGACGACGGCGGCCGACCCGCCGGGCAGCGTGAGGTTGGGGAGGCCGCGTACGCAATCCCATGCGGCTGGGCGGTCGGTGACGATCACGCAGCGCAGGTCGGCCGGGCCGCACGATGCTGCCAGTTGCACCAGCAGCGACCGGGCGACCGCGTGTGCGTTGGGCCCGCGGACGGCGAGGCGGCAACCCGGGCCGAGGTCGGCGGGCAGCGGCAGGTCGAGTGCCTCGGGTTCGCCGTCGGCATCGTCGAGCGCTGCCGCTGCGGGCCAGGGAACGTTGCCGAGGCCGAGGCCGGCGGTGAAGGCGTCGGAGTGCGTTGCTCGACGCGACCACAGCTGCGTCGACCGGTCACCGATGGCCTGTTGTGCGGCGGCGACAGTGGGTACCGTCGCGACGTGGAACGCCCGGAACCGGTCGCGGTTGCGCAGCGCCGCTGTCAGGTAGGCGCGACGAGCGAGGGCGTGCGCGTGCAACGCTCGGCGGTGCCGCCGGCGTGCGGCCAGCCGTTGGGCCCCCCAGCTGCCTACCGCCACTGTCGCACCGAGGGTGCCGAACAGCAGGAACATCGGCTGCTGCATCACCATTGCGATCGCACCGGCGCCCGCCAGACCGATGAGCGCGGGAGCAACGCTGCCGGCCGAGTGATGGTCGGCGTCGGGCGGTGCCGGCGGTGTGAGTTCGGGTGGCTCGTACGTGGGAAGTGCGCGCGGGCTGCGGATGAGCGCGCCATGAACCACCTGCGCAGCCGGCGCCACCGAGCCGTCGTCGTCGGCACGACTGCACGTGATCGTGCTGTTGCCCACGGCGAGCCGAACGCTCGCCAGCGCCGTGGTCGAGCCGGTGAGTGGTGCGCCGTCCACCAGCACGGGTGCTCGTCCGGTGAGCTGGGTGAGGGTCAGCGCACCGTCGGCGCGCACCTCCAGCAGCGCGTGGTGCGGCTGCAGGGCCGGGTCGTCGCACCGCACGGTGGCGGTGTGCGCTCTTCCCACCAGGTGGCGACCCACACCCAGGCGATGCGTGCCACCGGCGTCGGGCCCGGTGTGCCACGTGCACAGCCAGCTGCCCACCCAGGTTCGAGGTGCGGTGCCCGCCGTGTGGCCGGCGTCGCCGGTGTCGGGCGTCTCGTGCGAGTTGAGGGCGCCGGCGGTGTGGGGCGCCTCGTCGAAGCTGCGGCAGAAGGTGTCCATCACCCGTACTGAGCACGCTGACGTGGCCGGATCGGCAACAGCGAGTGTCGATCGACGGTGGTGGTTGGCGGGTATCGGCGGAGGAATGTTCCCTGGTGAGCGTGCTGTGAGCGTCGCGGTGAGTCGTGCTGTGAGCACCGCGGTGAGGTGCGACGCGGACGATCGGATCCATGACCCCGCGACTTCCCCAGACCGACAATCGTCCACTGCTCGCCCGACTCGAACGCGAGTGGCAGGCGCTCAACATGCGACCGGCGGTGCTGCGCCGGGCACAGGGCTGGGGGGTCGCTGCTCCGTTCGGCAGCCTCGATCAGCTGCTGGCTGCGGCCGGGTACTGGCCGTCGCGCCAGGCGCGCCTGGTGGTCGCCGGTGCGCCGGCCGCTGGTACGCCGGCCACCGGTACGTCGGCCACCGGGCCGACGCGACCTGGGTGCTCGGCCAACGAGGTGCTCGCTCAGCTGGTGCGAGCCGCGCGTACCGACGACGTGGCTGCTCGCGTGGTGTTGCAGCGGGTGCTGCCCGGTGTCGTGGCGAGGGCTCGCCGTTGGGGCAGCCATCGCACAGGTGGCTCTGCTGACGCGTTCGACGAGTTGCTCAGTGTCACCTGGACCGTCATCCGCGAGTTCCCGGTGGAGCGCCGCCCGCTGCACGTGGCCGCCAACCTGTTGCGCGACAGCGAGTATCGGGCGTTCGAGCGGGCCAACCGCAGGTTGCTGGTGCACGAGCTCACCGCACCGCACCTGCTCGACGGGCCGGTGCTCACCGGCGACGCGCTCGATGCCACTGCGGAGCTCGCCGAGGTGGTCGCGGCCGCCGGCATGCTCACCGAGCGCGAACTGCAACTGATCGAACTGCTCGCGCGAGGGTGCAGTGCCGCGGAGGCCGCCGTGGCGTTGCGGGTGAGCGAACGCACCATCCGCAACCACCGCGATGTGCTGGTGCACCGCCTTCGCGCTGCGGCGATGGCGGCCTGAGTCAAACGATCGGGCGGTCGGCGCGCAGCCAGGCCAAGTGCGCGAGCAGCGGCGGCACGCTGCGCTCGATCACGTCGAACATCTCGCCGTATGCCGCGGGCGGTTGCCCCCACGGGTCGACGAGGTCCTCATCGCCGGGCATGGCATATGGGTCCCATCGGCGCAGCAGCTGCACCTGCAGCGGCTCCACCGTCGGGTAGTAGCCGATGCGTTGCTCGACACCGCCACGCATGCGTTCCAGGTCGTCGACGTTCATGCGGTCCATCGCCACGATCAGGTCGAAGCGTACGAAGTCGTCGGGATGGATCTGTCGGCCGAGGTGGTCGACTCGGTACCCGCGCTGCGCGCCCTCGGCGACCGCCAAGGGATGGGGTGCGTTGCCCACATGCGCGTTGCCGGTGCCTGCCGAATCGAACCGAAGGAACGGGTCGTTGCGGCGCATCGAATTCGCAACTGCGTGCGCGGCTGGCGACCGGCAGTGATTGCCGAGACACACGAACAGCACCGACACCGCGGGTGATGTACTCACCATGGTGAGATGGACTACCACAATCCGTGGTCATCTGCACACATTTGGAACGCTGCCGCGCATCGGCACTGCGCCGGCGTGGGTCAGCGCGCTGCGTCGGTCAGCGTGTGAAAGCGACGCAAGCGCAGGCTGTTGCTCACCACGAACACACTGCTGAAGGCCATCGCGGCGCTCGCCACCACGGGCGACAGCAGCCACGACATCGCGAGTGGGATGGCAGCCACGTTGTAGGCGAAGGCCCAGAACAGGTTGCCCTTGATCACCGCCAGCGTGCGCCGGCTGAGCTCGATCGCGTCGGCGGCCGCGTGCAGGTCGGCGCGCACCAGTGTCAGATCGCTCGCTTCGATGGCCACGTCGGTACCGGTGCCCATTGCGATGCCGAGGTCGGCCTGCGCCAGCGCTGCTGCGTCATTGACGCCGTCGCCCACCATCGCGACCACTCGGCCTGCCGCTTGCAGCCGCTGCACTTCAGCCACCTTCTGCTCGGGCAGCACTCCGGCGAGCACGTCGTCGGGGTCGATGCCCACCTCTGCCGCCACGGTGCGGGCGGTGGCTTCGTTGTCGCCGGTGAGCAACACCGGCCGCAACCCGAGCCCGCGCAGGCGGGCGATGGCAGCGGCGCTAGTGGGCTTCACGGTGTCGGCGACGGCGATGGTGCCCTGCAGCTGCCCGTCGGCGCGAACGGCCACCACGGTGAGCAAGCCGGCGTCGGCGGGCACCTCGTCGGCCGCAGCGCGGCCCACCTCCACCAGACGACCTTCGACGGTTGCTCGGGCGCCCACGCCGGCCAGCGCGAGGAAGTCGGTGGCGATCGGGATCTCGATGCCCTCGTGGCGCGCGCCGCGCACGATGGCTGCCGCGATCGGGTGCTCGCTGCTCAGCTCCACGGCGGCCGCCAGGCGGTGCAGGTCGCTGGCTGTGCCGTGCAGCGGGTGCACGCGCACCACATCCATCACACCGGTGGTGACCGTCCCGGTCTTGTCGAGCACGATCGTGTCCACTCGGCGGGTGCTCTCCAACACCTCCGGTCCCTTGATCAGGATGCCCATCTGCGCACCGCGACCGGTGCCCACCAGCAGCGCGGTGGGTGTGGCCAGGCCCAGTGCGCAGGGGCAGGCGATGATGAGCACCGCGACCGCCGGTGCCATGGCCTGCGCCAGGCTGCCGGTGCGGGCGAACCAGAAGCCGAGCGTGGCGACGGCCAGCACGATGACGATGGGCACGAACACACCTGCCACACGATCGGCCAGCCGTTGCACCGGTGCCTTGCCGGTTTGTGCAGCCTCCACCAAGCGGGCCATCTGTGCGAGTGCGGTGTCGGCGCCGACGCGTGTGGCTCGCACGACCAACCTGCCACTGGCGTTGATGGTGGCCCCGGTGACGGCGTCGCCGGCGGCTACTTCCACCGGCACGCTCTCGCCGGTGACCAGGCTCATGTCGACCGCCGATGCGCCGTCCTCCACCACGCCGTCGGTGGCGATTCGTTCGCCCGGTCGCACCACGAAGCGGTCGCCGACGTGGAGCGCGCTGACCGGCCGGTTCAGCTCGCTGCCGTCTGCCTGCAGCACGTTGGCGGTGTCGGCGCCCAGCGCCAGCAGCGCGCGCAGTGCACTGCCCGCGCGGCGCTTGGAACGCGCTTCGAACCAGCGACCGGCGAGGATGAGCGCAACGGTGGTGCTGGCCACTTCCAGGTACAGGTGGTGGCTGTCGCCGCGGGTGGGGATGAGCGACATCGGCATCGTCATGCCGAGGTCGCCGGCGGGCGTGGCCAGCAGGGCGTAAAGGCTCCAGCCGTACGCCGCTGTCACACCCACCGACACGAGCGTGTCCATGCTGGCTTCTGCCTGGCGCAGGTTCTTCCACGCCGTGACGTGGAAGGGCCACGCCGACCACGCCGCCACCGGGGTGGCGAACACGAGGGCGAACCACTGCCAGCCGCGGAGCTGCAGCGCAGGGATCATCGACAGCAGCAGCACGGGCACGCCCAGGAGCACTGCCACCGTGAGGCGGCGGCGCAGGTCGGCGATGCGGGCGAGTGCCGGGTCGGCGCGATCGTCGCCGATGGGGGCAGGCATTGCGGCGCCGTAGCCGATGGACTGCACCGTCGCGATCAGCGTCTCGGGTGTCGCGACCTCGGGGTCGAACGCGACGTTGGCCTTCTCGGTGGCGTAGTTCACCGTCGCGGTCACGCCGTCGAGCCGGTTGAGCTTCTTCTCGATGCGGTTGGCGCACGCTGCGCAGGTCATGCCGGTGAGCTCGAGGTCGAGGTGTTCCAGCGTCGTGCCGGCGGGGGGTGCGTTCACGGTACGACCACCGTGAAGGGCACGGTCAGCACGTCGCCCTGGTAGCCGAACTGCAGGAACAGTCGGTACGTGCCTGCTTCGGTGATGCCGGTGCCGAACATGAACATGCCGGTCATGCCCTCGCTGGGGTGCAGGTGGGTGTAGGCCAGGTCACCCTGCCGCATCGCGACCAGGTGTGCCGCCTGGCCGAGGTACGGCTCGAGCCCCATCAGCATGCTGCCATCGGCGTTGGCGACGGAGAACGTGAACCCGTCGCGGGTGACGACCAGGCCGGCCACGTCGACGGTGTCGTCGGCGGGCGGCAGCGGCACGGTGGCCACCGGGGTCTCGTCGTCGATGTTGGCCGACACGACCACTGGGCCGGGTGCGCCGGTGGGGGTGGAGTCGAAAACGAGGTGCCACTGGCCGGGCGCCGGCAGCATGACATCCCACGAGCCATCGTCGCGGATGGTGGGGTGCACGTGCTGGAAGTCGCTGAGATCGGGTCGGATGACGACGACGTGCAGCAGCGACCCGTGCGCCTCGGTGAACTCGGTGACGTCCGAGCCCGCCTCGTCGCGCAGGTGGAACGTGGCCATGCCCGCGTGCGCGTGGTCGGTGACCAGCTGGTAGCCGCCACTCTCGAAGCCGGGGGGCACCGGCGTCGACATGCCGGTGCCGGCGTGCGTGTGGCCGTCTTGCGTCGAGTGCGTGTGGCCGGGCAAACGCTCGCCCACCGCGTACGCGGTACCGAACGTGCCTGCGAGCACGAGCGCGAACGCGCCGAGGCGGCCGACCACGTGCGACATGCGGCTCAGCGGCTCACATCGGTGGCGGGGGCTTCGAAGCCGGCTTCGTCGATGGCGGCCACGAGTGCGGCGGTGTCGAGCGCGTCGCCGCTGACCGTGACGATCTTGCTGCTCAAGTCGACCGCCACGTCGACAACGCCGGCAACCTTGCCGACTTCACCCTTGACGGCAGCTTCGCAGTGGCCGCAGGTCATGCCCGGCACGGTGAAGGTGAGTGTGCTCATGTCGTGGTCCGTTCTCTCGTTCAGGCTCGCAGCAGTCGTTCGACTGCCTTGGTTGCTTCGTGCACCAGTTCGGTGGTGCGGTCGGTGTCGCCGCTGGCGGCCGCGCCGGCCACGCAGTGCTGCAGGTGCTCGTCGAGCAGGTGCAGACCGACGCCCTGCAACGCCTTGCTGACCGCTGCCACCTGCGTGAGCACATCGATGCAGTAGGTGTCTTCGTCGATGAGACGCTGCAGGCCTCGCACCTGACCCTCGATGCGCTTGAGCCGCGCGATCACCTGCTGCTTCTCGGCCGAGTACCCGGGTGTTGCATGCACACCGACAACATACCCCTATGGGGTATGTTGTCCAACCTCGGGCGTCACGCGCGTTGGGTGAAGTCGGGCTTTCGCTTCTCGAGGAAGGCGGCGATGCCTTCCTGGGCATCGGCGGTGGTGGCGGAAGTCGCCATCAGCTCGGCCGCGAGAGCGTACGCAGCGGGCTGGTCGAGCCCGACCTGGGCGTAGAAGCCGCGCTTGCCGGTGGCCTTGCTGAGCACACTGCCGCGTGTGGCGCGAGCGAGCAGATCGTGGGTCGCCGCCACCAGTTGGGCATCAGGCACCGCATGGTTGATGAGGCCCCACTCGGCGGCCGTGGCGGCGGTGATGGGGTCGCCGGTGAGTGCCATCTCCAGTGCCCGCTTGCGGCCCACGTTGCGCGCCACCGCCACGAGCGGCGTGTGGCAGAACAGCCCACCCTTGCCGCCGGGGATGGCGAAGCCGGCGGTCTCCGCGGCGATTGCAAGATCGCACGTGGCGACCAACTGGCAGCCGGCGGCAGTGGCCAGTGCATGCACCCGCGCGATGACCACCTGTGGCACCGACTGCACGGTGTCCATCAGCTCCGTGCACACAGCGAACAGGTGGCGGATGTCGGCGAGCGCCGCACCGGCCATGTCGCCGAAGTTGTGCCCGGCCGAGAACACAGGGCCGTTGGCCGCGAGGATCACGCCCGTCGCCTTCGTGCCGGCGATGTCGCGAAACGCCTGCGTCAGCTCGATCATCACGTCGAGTGCCAGGGCGTTGCGCTTCTCGGGTCGGTTGAGAGTGATGGTGGTGATGGGGCCGTCGCTGTCGACGAGCAGGTGCTGGTAGCTCACCGCGCCAGTCTCGCGCTCGTGATGGATGTTGTCACCAGGACCCGTGGTGGCAGCCGCGACAGGTTTGACCGATATTCGTGGGTGGTCGGAGAGGTGATTCGGACAGTCTGTCGGTGTGATCGTTCGGCGAGAAGCTCCGGCAGATGTGGCTGCGGCACGTGGCGTGCAGGTCGCCGCGTTCCGCACACAAGATGCGAACGATGAACCCGTCGAGGTTCGCCTCCTGGACGCCCTGCGCGAGTGCGACGCTTGGCTCCCAGCGCTGTCGATCGTGGCCGAGCTCGACGACACCGTCGTCGGCCATGTGGTGACCACTCGCGGGTTCGTCGGTGACGTACCTGCACTCGGCCTCGGCCCAATCGGCGTGCTCCCCTCGCATCAGGGCCGCGGAGTCGGCCTTGCGTTGATGCACGCCACGATCGGAGCGGCCGACGCGCTCGGCGAGCCGCTCATCGCTCTCCTCGGGTCGCACGACTACTACGCCCGTTTCGGTTTCATCGCGTCCACCGCGATTGGCGTCACGGCACCAGAACCGGGGTGGGGCAGCCACTTCCAGGTGCGAACGCTGACGACCTACCGCTCGAACATCCGGGGCCGCTTCACATACGCGCGACCCTTCGACACGGTCTGATCACCCGAAGTGACTGTGCAGCTCGTTGCTCTCTGTTTCGATGCGAACGATCCGCTGCGGCTCGCTCGCTTCTGGGCCGAGGCGCTGCGCTGGGATGTCGGTGACGAGACCGGTGACGTGGTCAGTCTCGTGCCGACCGATGGCACGAGGTTCCAGATCGACTTCGGGCGTGTCTCCGAGCCCAAGGGGGCATGGGCGAACCGACTTCACCTCGACCTGACGACCGCTTCCCTCGACGACCAGATGGCAACGGTCGAGCGCTTGATCGCGTTGGGTGGCCGACACATCGACATCGGTCAGGGGCCAGCCGACGAACACGTCGTGCTCGCCGATCCAGAGGGCAACGAGTTCTGCATCATCGAACCGACCAACAACTTCCTGTCGACCTGCGGGCGTCTCGGATCGATCACCTGCGACGGGACGCGCGAGGTCGGGTACTTCTGGAGCGCAGCGCTCGGCTGGCCGTTGGTCTGGGATCAGAACGAGGAGACCGCGATCCGCGCGCCGGACCTCACCGGTCCGATGATCACGTGGGGCGGCGCACCGCTGAACCCGAAGCTCGGGAAGAACAGACTTCATCTCGACGTAGCCCCGCCGGCCGGCGGCGATCAGCACGCCGAAGTCGAGCGACTCATCTCGTTGGGGGCGAGGCGAATCGACATCGGCGAGGGCGCCGTCGATTGGGCCGTCATGGCCGACCCCGACGACAACGAGTTCTGCGTGCTCACTCCTCGCTAGCCGACCGGTCGATCTGAAGTCGGCGTGGGCAGGGTGCGACGGCAGCGCGTCGGCTGTCGAGCAGCAGTACGGTGCGGGCATGTCAGCACTCACCGAGGCCGAGATGCACAGCATCGCCGATCGCCTGCTCGGCGCGATCACTGCCGCTCACGCCGATGCCGTGCGCGAGGTGTACGCCCCCGATGCGTCCATCTGGCACAACTTCGATGAAGTCGACCAGACCGTCGACCAGAACCTGGCCACGCTCGTCGACCTGCATCAGCGCGCGAGCGGCCTGCAGTACACCGAGATCCGCCGCTTCCTCGCGCCCGGCGGCTTCGTGCAGCAGCACGTGCTGGTGGGGCAGGCTGCGGGTGGCCCCTTGCACCTGCCGGCGATGATCCGCTTCTGGGTGGAGGGCGGTCGCATCACGCGGCTCGAGGAGTACCTCGACACCCGCCAGGCCATGGTGCTCTACGCCAGCTGATCGTCGGCAGCCGTTGATCGTCGGTAGCCGTTGATCGTCGGTGGCCGTTGATCGTCAGTAGCCGGGCACGCTGGACACGACGTGGCTGGTACCGGCAGCATCGGCGCGCACCACCTGCTTGCCGAACGGGGTGAGCGCAAGGATCGACATCTTCATCGAGGCGATGCCCAAGGGGAGCCCGACGATGGTGACGCACAGCAGCAGGCCGGCAACCACGTGGCTGATGGCCAGTCCGAGACCACCGAGTACCAGCCACAGGATGTTGCCGACACAGCCGACCGCAGCACTCGCGCCAGGCCGGTCGACCACGACTCGCCCGAACGGCCACAGCGCGTAGCCGGCGAGCTTGAACGACTGCAGGCCGAACGGGATGCCGATGACCGTGATGCAGTTGAGCACTCCGGCCACGACGTAGGCGAGGGCCAACCACCACCCGGCCAAGACCAGCCACAGCACGTTGCCGAGCACCTTCACGCTGGCGACTTGGTACGTGTCGTGGTGAGCGGGGCAAAGGTCATGTCGCGTTCCTCCGAGCGTGCGATCGACGGGTCGCCGGTCGAGCGGCCGCCTTCGAGAGTGCCCCCAGGGGCTCGAACCCTGAACCAATGGATTAAAAGTCCACTGCTCTACCATTGAGCTAGAGGGGCGGGGGGCGGACCGGAACCCGCGGCAGATGTGCTGCCGAGGGGTGGTTGCCGCCCTGTCATGTGAACCGGCAGGTTACTTGCCGTTGGGCGACGTCGAACGGGTCGGTTCAGCTGAACCGGCACCGGTGCGGGTGCCACCGTCCGACACGATCCAGCGTCCCGGCTGGCTGGCCGGTCGGATGACGGTGATGAAGTACTCCCGCTCGGTCCGCGAGCACCAGGCATCTCCGGGCCGAATTGAATTCTCGCTTCGGTCAGCCGCCATCGCGCCAGATTGCCCGACGCAGGTTCCGCTGTCCAGCGACCTATCGGCAGCTCTGCGCTACCTCGACGCGTCCGCGGACGCGTGGAGCTAGCTCACCGGAACCCCGTGACACCCCTTCATTAGGCTGATCGCGCGAGCGCGATCGAGAACACACGGTTGGTCCGATTGACCCAGAGTTCGAACTCCTTGAGGTGACAGCAATGCATGAAGTCGCTCACGCTCCGCCGACGCTCGCTATCGCCCGCCCGTTGGTCAGCGGCACAACGCTGACTCGTATCACCCAGCGGCAGCTCGACTCCACCCATCCAGGTGACAAAGTGGTTCAGCTGAGCCGCTCACTTCGGCAGTTCGGCGTGCGGCGCAGAACCGTGCAGGTCAGGTCAGAACCCAACGCCTGAGCTCCCGACCTTGTGGAGAAGCCTCGGCACCATCAGGGATCGCTCCGGCTCCTCGAGCTATGGCGATGGACGGCTCGTTGTCGGCGTGGATCCGAAACAGGACCGGAGTGCTGGGCCAGACCAGGCTCCGGTAGCCGAGGAGCAGCCCGACTGCTCTCGACGCATACCCTTTCCCCCGCCAGGGGCGGAAGATGCCATACATGACGTGCACGAACCCGTCCGTACGAAGCTCCAGTTCGCAGTCGCCGACGAGCACGCCGGAGCTGCGTTCGAGGATCGCGAAGTTGCGCTCGTCGCGCGGACCGTTCCACTGCCGGACCCACCGCTCTGCCACGGCCCGCATCGACACCTCGTCAATTGGCCGCTCCCAACCGAACCCGGCTGCGAGCAAGTGGTCCTGTTGGTCGACGTATGCCGCAACGTCCTCGAGCCGAAACGGCCGGAGCGTGATCGACTCCGCCGTGAGAGCCAATTGGCCGCCGACGTCGGGTTCACCGGTCAGTTCGTCCATGAGCCCATCATGCCCGTTGTGCAAAGTTCAATCGTGGGACTCGGTGGGCACAGGGAACTTGCGTCACAGAACGTGCTGCAAGCGAGAGGGGTGCTGTGGATGTCAGCGACCAGCCGTGTCGTCGACGTCGACGGCACGGCGGTACACGCGGTACTCCGCGGCGGGCACCGCCCCCAGAGCGTCCTCGGCGAGCATCCGGGATCTGACGTTGTCAGCCTCGACCATTGCTGCGTAGATGCGTTGCCACCGATGGTCGGCGAGCACGCCGGAGATGAGCGGCAGGGCCGCCACCGCGATCGCCCCGCGGTCCTGGTGATCGGGGTGGACGAACGCTCCGTTGATGGTGACGGTGTCGCCTCGGCGCCGGGCCTGCAGCAGCCACCACCAGCCGAGCGGCAGCAGCCTGCCGTGCGCCCGCTGCAGGCCACGACCCAGCTCCGGCATCCCCGCCAAGGCACCCACCAGCGTGTCGCCGTGGAACACCAGCCGCGTCAGGTCCGCCCGCAGGAGGAACCGCAGCCGCCGGCGCATGGCCTTCACGTCCCGCGGGTGCAACGCCGGGAACCCGGTCGTCTCCGCCACCACGACGTTCGCCAGCCGCGCCAGGGCGTCGGTGTGCCGTGCCAACTCGCGGAATCGATGGAAGTCCGGCGACCGGTAGCCCTCGGCCTCGGCTCGCTGGGCGACCTGGCGCAGCCAGTCGGGGATCTGCTGATCGGCCCGCTCGGCGACGAACGTGAACACGGTGCCACTCGGTTCGAAGCCGCCCACCTCTTCCCACTGGCGCCGGTAGTACGGCCGGTGATGAGGTGTGCCCGCAGGCAGCACGTTCTCGAACCCGCTCACCTGGATGCCGGCGGTGTCGAACAGCGGATGCCCCTCCGGCCCCACCAGCGTGGTGCGACCGTGGGCGCGGGCGTGGTGGGCGGCGGCGGCGAAGAGCGCGGAAGGCACCCGGTCGTCGTCCACCGCCTCGTAACCGCCCAGGTGCAGCACGTCGAACCCGGGGTAGAGCGAACACGCGATCCGCCCGACGGGACGAGCACCATCGAACGCCACGAACCGCACGACCCTGGCGCCGCCACGCGATGCCCGAGCCTCGGCCGGCTCGGCCAGCCACAGCGGCGGCACCCACGCCGGGTCGGCGCGGTAGATGGTGCGAGGCAGCCGCACCCAGGCCCGCACCGTGTGACGGTCGGTGACGGGCACCGCGGTGATCTCCCGAGACTGGTCAGCCACCGATCGTGTCCTCGGTAGCCGTCCCCGGAGGCGGGCAGGCTGCCGGCACCTGCACGGTCACCGGCTGGTTCACCGACGTCAGCTGGAAGTCGAGCTCGAGGTCGTTGCTCGCGGCAGCGGCGGTATCGGTCGCGGCGGTCTGCACCGAGATCGTCACCTGGTAGCGCAGCAGGTAGCCGCCGTCGGCCGCCACCCAGATGTCACCCTGGTTGGCGTTCACTTGGGCACCCGTGCCGGCAGCGAGGCCCTGGATCGTGAACGTCCAGTGCTTGGCCGCCACACCTGCCATCGTCTCGTCGCCGACCAGTGTCGCGTTCCCCGCAGGGATCACGATGTCGAACACGCCGCTCAGCACCGTGTTCAGGTCGACCTCGAACGGGCTCGCCGCCTCGCTGGTGTACTCCTCGCCGTCGAACGTGCACGACACGTCCGCGGTGCGCCACGTCTCCGTGTTCGACGTGCTCGGCTCGGGATCATCCGCCGCCACGCTCGTCTCGTCGAGCGTGAGGTGGCTCAGGCCATTGGAGTTGTCGACGGCACCGGTGGTGGTGGCATCGGAGCGGTCGTTGGCGGTCGGCCCGACGGAGTTGAGGACGAGCGAGTACTCGTACGAGTTGAGGCTGGCGAACCCCTGCAGGATCGGCGTGGTGAGCGAGCCGGCGGCACCGCCACCGCCTCCGCCACCGGCACCACCCCCGTCGCCGTCACCCCGCAGGACCCAGCCGGCGAGGCCGCCCACGAGGAGGGCAGCCACCGCCACCAGTGCCAGCGTGGGGGTGGGCTTCTTCGCCACTCCGGCCATCGTGGGCGCGCTCACGGAAGTGGGCGCAGCCGGTTGGGCCGGGGCCGCGGCCGTCGGTGCAGCCACGGGGCTCGCAACCGGGGGGTCGATGAACTCCTGACCACTGGTAGCGCAATGGTCGGTCCAGCCCGACCCGCTCCACCAGCGCACTTGGGCACGTCCGAACGGATCGGCATACCAGCCTGGCGGGTTGTTGGACATGATCACTCCTCTCGTTGTCGTCAATCGTCTCGATGAATCAGGTCGCCGACGCTGCGGCGCTGCACGGCGAGCACCGACGTGGCGACGGCCGCGGCCAGCACCGCGGCACCCACCGCCGCCGCGCGCCACAGCACGGTGCCGTCGACCACGGGCATGGTGGCGACGGCCAGTGATGTACGGGCGAGGTACGGCGCGATGAACACCGCACCGGCGCCACCCAGGAATGCCGCCGTGGCGACGAGCACCGCGGCCTGCACGCCGAGGAACGCGGCCACTACTCGCCGGCCGAAGCCGAGCAGGCGCAGCACGCCGAGGTCGATGCGGTGCAGCCACGCCAGCCGCCACAAGGCGATCACCAGCACGGCGACGGCGCCGAGGGCGAGCAACCGCACCGAGGCGACGAGCAGGGCGATCATCGGCTCCCACTCGCCGACGAGGGCGATGTCACCGCGAGTTGCCACGGCCAGCCCGCCGTCGAGCAAGGTGCCGTCGGCGAGCGCGCCACCCTCCGGCACCACGTACACCGACACGTCGCTGCCCCAGCCGAGCAGGGTCTGGGCGTCGCCGATCGGCACGATGGCCGCATCGTCGAGGTAGATGCCCAGCTCGAACACCCCGACGATGGCGAAGTCGCGACCGCGCAGGCGCAGCACATCGCCCGGCCGGAGGCCACGCCGATCGGCCAGGAGGGTGCCGACGATCGCCGTCCGCTGGGTCTCACCCGCCCGGAGGTGGCGTCCGCTCACCAGCCGGTAGGGGTCGAGCTGGCGATAGCGGTCGGGGTCGACGCCGGCGATCATCACGGCATCGGCGCCCGAGGTGCCGGCGACGGCGTGCACCTCGGCGACGGGGTCGTAGCCCTCGGCGCGGAGCATCTCGCCGACCGATGCGGGGATGCGGCTGCCGGCGAACTCGCCCACCGTGCCCTGCTGCTGCACCACCAGCGCCGACTGGGCGTGGCGGAACCTGACCTCCGTGCTGTTCACGTACCCGTCCAGCAGCACCACCATCCCCACCGTGAGTGCCACCATCACCCCGAGGGCAGCCATCACCCGCCAGCGGCTGCGCATGTCGCGCAGCGCCAACCCGACCACCACCGCAGCGGCGTGCATCACATCACCACCAGAGCAGCGGGCGTTTGACGCAGCAGCCGGCGGGTCGCGAGGGCGGCGCCGACCCATCCGCTGCCGAGCGCCAACACCACGCCGACGCCGACCGTCCACCACTCCATGCCCACTTCGACCGTGTAGGTGCGCAGGACGAACGACGGCCGGGCCGACACGATGGCCATCGCCGTCACGTACCCCGCCACCATGGCCACAGCCGTGAGCAGCATCGACCGCACCACCAACAGGCTGCGCACCGCCTGCGGCGAGAAGCCCATCACGCGCAGCAGCCCCACCGACCGTCGCCGTTCGGCCAAGGTGAGTGCGGTGGCGTTGCCGGCGCTCACGGCCAGGCCCAGCATTCCTACGGAGGTGAACACAGCGGCGAGGTCGCCGAGCGACCGCACGCCACGCGCCGCCTCGGCCTGGATGGCCGACTCGTCGAGCACCAGCAGCCCGGGGAAGGCGGCCCGCAGCCGGGCCCTCACGGCGTCGCCATCGGCGTCGGCGCGCAGGCGCACCACGGTGAACTGGAACTCGCCGGGCCGGTCGAACAGCTGCTCGGCGCGGTCGAGCGGCAGCCACAGCGAGGCCACCTTGCTGCCCGAGCCGCGGAGCACCGCGGTGATCGTCAACTCCGTGCCGAACACGCGCTGGCGGTCGCCCACCTCCCAGCCGGTGGCCAGCTGCACTGCAGCGGTGACAGCCATCTCGTCGGCGCCGCCGTCGGGCAACGTGCCCTCGAGCACGGTGAGCGAGTGGATCGGTTCCCAGGTCGCTGGGTCGGCGGCGCGCAACTGCAGCACCCGCTCGTCCAGCTCCACCGTGCGCAGCACCAACGGGGTGACGGACTCGGCATCAGCGCCGGCCGCCGACCGGGCCGTTGCCAGGTGCTCGGCGCCGAGGTGCACGTTCGCCACGTCGAACACGTCGGGTTCGGTGACGACGATGTTTCGCTCCTCGCCGACCGTGCCCAGCCCGGCCAGAGAGCGGGAGACGGCGGCGAGGAGGAACCAGCTCGCGGCCAGTGGCGTGAGCACCAGCACGGCCAGCAGGGTGCGCCACGGTTGGGCCTTGAGGTCGCCGAGCGCCAAGCGCCAGCGGGTGGATCGCGAGAGCTTCATGCCGCACCCCCGAGTTCCACCACACCGTCGCGCAGGCGCACCACGCGCGTGGCTCTGTCGGCGACGACGGGGTCGTGGGTGGCGATCACGAACGTGGTGCCGTGCTCGCGGTTGGCGCGCACCACGAGATCCATCACGTCGCGGGTGGTGGCGCTGTCCAGCTCGCCCGTCGGCTCGTCCGCCACCACCAGCGCCGGTGCCCCGGCGATTGCGCGGGCCAGCGCCACCCGCTGCTGTTCGCCACCCGACAGGTCGGCCGGGCGGTGGCGCAGGCGATGGGAGAGGCCAACGGCGGCCAGTGCCAGCTCGGCGGAGCGCAGGGCGTCGCGCCAGCCGGCACCCCGTGCGAGGAGCTGCAGGGCCACCTGCTCGCGGGCCGTGGCCGTGGAGATGAGGTTGTCGCTCTGCAGCATCACGCCGACGTGGTCGCGGCGGAAGCGATCGAGTGCCGTCTGGCCGGCGCGGCACAGGTCGACGCCGGCGACGGTGAGGTCTCCGGCGTCGGGTGCATCGAGGCCGGCGAGCAGGTGCAGGAGGGTGGTCTTGCCGCAACCGCTCGGCCCCATCAGCACCACGATCTCCCCGGCGGAGACCTCGAGGTCGACGCCGCGCAGTGCGGGCACCTGCACCCCGGCGAGGGAGTAGGTGCGCACCAGGCCGCAAGCCAGTACCACGGGACCCGCCGACACGGTGTCGACCACCGATGGCAGAACGGACATGCTGGCCACAACACCCTCCACGTCGATCGTCTGCCACGGTGGGCCGTGGCGTCAGGGCCGAAGGTCGGGTGCCGGAACTGTCAGCCGAGGTCGGCCAGGCGGCGGAGCAGCGCGTCGGTGAGGGCGCGTGGGAGCAGCGGGTTGGCGGCGGCGATGGCCAGCGCGTCGGCGCCGACCAGGTAGCGCTTCAGCGGCCGCTGGCTCTCCACCGCAGTGACGATCGTGCGCGCCACCAGATCGGGAGGCGGCGCGACCGAACCGATCACTCCGGCCATCGTCTCCAGCCGGTGATACGCGTTGCGGTAGTGGCCGTCGGCGACCGATTCACGCTCCTGGGCGTCGGCCCTGGCCTTGTTCTCGATCTCCGTCTTGAAGAACCCGGGCTCGACCACCACCACCTTCACCCCGAACTGGGCCACCTCCATGCGCAGCACGTCGCTCAACGCCTCCAGCCCGAACTTCGAGGCGTGGTACCAGCCGTTGAGCGGAAGCACCGCAGCTCGTCCGGCGATGGAGCTGATCATCACGATCCGGCCGCTGCCGCGCTCGCGCATCGCCGGCAGGGCACACGCCGACACGACGGCAGGCGCCACCAGGTTGACACCGAGGTTGCGCATGGCCTCCGCCGCGCTCACGTCCTCCACCGCCCCGAGCGCGCTGAAGCCGGCGTTGTTGACCACGGCGTAGAAGGGCGGCAGGGTGGGCCAGGCGCGCACCACGGCGTCGTGGTCGCCGACGTCGAGCACCAGTGGGTGCACGAGGTCGGCCACCCCCTTCGCCTTCGCCGCGTCGGTGAGCACCTTGGCCTTCGCCTTCGAGCGCACCGTGCCCCAGGTGGGCCAGCCGCGCCCGGCGAAGCGCAGCACGGCGGCCAGGCCGAAGCCGGAGTTGGCACCGGTGACCAGCACCGGCCCTGGACGTTCGCTCATCACGACCTCCTCAGGTGGTCTTCACCACGTAGACGTCGCACGGTGCGTTGTGCGCCACCGAGTTGGCGACGCTGCCCAGCAACCGACCAGGGCCTTGCATGCGGCGATTGCCGACCACGATGAGGGCGTCGTCGAAGTGCTTGGCCTCTTCGATGAGCACTTCGTGCGGCACACCGTTCCGGGCTCCGTCGGTCACCTCCAGGCCGTCGGTGCGCAGTGCGTCGGCCACTCGGCGAGCGATCTCCGCGGCCTCGTCGGACTTGTTGATCACGATCTGGTCGCTGCCGACGCCCACCTCGGCGACGATCTCGTCGTCGCAGGCCATGATCACGTGCAACTGGGCGCCCAGCCTGCGCGCCAGGTCGGCTGCGACGCGTGCTGCGTGAGCAGCGGTGGCGCTGTCGTCGACCCCGACGATGATGTGCTTGATCATGGTGCGACCCTACTGCCGCTGGCTCAGCCCATGTAGATGGCGTGCCGCTTGTGCACCACGTCGCGGTCCACCGGATCGGCGGTGGCGAAGCGGGCGATCAGCTCGCCACGCAGCGCTTCGAAGGGCACGACCGCGTCGATGACCAGCTCGCTCGCCAACCGGTAGAGGTCGACGTCCTCTTCGTACTCCGCTCGGCGCTCGTCGACGTAGGCGGCGCGCTCGACGGGGTCGGCGATCGCCTGGATCTTGTTGGCGAAAACGGCGTTCACCGCGGCCTCAGGGCCCATCACTGCGATCTTGGCGGTGGGCAACGCAATGGTGGCGATGGGGTCGAATGCCGGACCGCACATCGCGTACAGCCCGGCGCCGTAGGCCTTGCGGACGACCACGCTGATCTTGGGCACGGTGGCCTCGGTGATGGCGGTGATCATCTTCGCCCCGTGGCGGATGATGCCTGCTCGTTCCACCTGTGTGCCGATCATGAACCCGGGCACATCGGCCAGGAACACGAGCGGGATGTTGTACGCGTCGCACATCCACACGAAGCGAGCGGCCTTGTCGGCACTGTCGCCGAACAGCACGCCGCCCTTGTGCATCGGGTTGTTGGCCACGATGCCCACCACGTGCCCGTCGAGCCTGGCGAAGCCGGTGGTGAGCTCGGGCGCGAACAACGGCTTGAGCTCGAAGAACGTGTCGGCATCCACCAGGCAGTCGATGACGCGGTGCATGTCGTACCCGGCTGCTTCTTGTGCCGGCAGCTCGGCGCGGGTGAGGGTGCGCACGGGTGCATCGGGCTCGGTCGCGGCTGGTCGTTCGCGCCACCGTTCGGGCAGGTAGCTGAACAGGTGACGGGCCTGGTCGATGGCGTCGGCGTCGTCGTGGGCCAGGTTGTCGCCGCACCCGCTGACGGTGGTGTGCATGCGCGCCCCGCCCATCTCCTCCAGCGTCACGATCTCGCCGATCACCTCTTCGGCCATGCGCGGCGAGCCGAGGTACATGCTGGCGTTGCCCTCCACCATGATCACCACGTCGCAGAACGCGGGGATGTAGGCACCGCCGGCGGCCGACGGGCCGAACAGGCAGCAGATCTGCGGCACCTTGCCGCTGAGCTTGACCTGGTTGCTGAAGATGCGCCCGGCACCCCGCCGGCCGGGGAACAGCTCGACCTGGTCGGTGATGCGGGCGCCGGCCGAGTCGATGAACCAGAAGATGGGCAGCTCGTGACGCAGCGCGTACTCGGTGACACGCACGATCTTCTCGACGGTGCGGGCACCCCACGAGCCGGCCTTCACGGTGGGGTCGTTCGCCACCACCAGCGCCGGCCGGCCGTCCACGCGGCCCTGCCCGGTGACCACACCGTCGGCCGGCAGGTCGGCGGCCAGCGTGTTGGCCAGCAGCCCGTCCTCCACGAACGTGCCCTCGTCGAACAGCAGCGCCAGGCGGTCGCGTACGAACAGCTTGTGCTGGCGAGCCAGCTTCTCGCTCTCGGCACCGCCGCGTGTGTGCAGGTTGCCGGTGAGTGCCCGCGCGGAGCGGGCCAGCAGATCCTCGTGCTCGTTCATCGCGCGTCCTTCATCCGACCGGGAGGCCCAAGCCTCGCGCGATCACCAGGCGTTGGATCTCGCTGGTGCCTTCACCGATCTCCAGGATCTTCGCATCGCGATAGAAGCGAGCCACGGGCGATTCCTCCATGAACCCCATGCCGCCGAACACCTGCGTGGCCACCCGTGTGGCGGTGACAGCGGTCTCGGTGCTGTACAGCTTGGCCATCGCTGCTGCCTGGCGGAACGGCTTGCCGCGATCCTTCGAGCGTGCCGCACCGTACGTGAGGTTGCGGCTGTTCTCCACGGCCACTGCCAGGTCGGCGAGCTGGAACGCAAGGCCCTGGAAGCGACCGATCGGCCCGCCGAACGCCTGCCGCTCCTTCGCGTAGTCGACGGCCAGATCGAGGCAGGCCTGCGCGCAGCCGACGGCGAGCGCGCTGATGGCGATGCGACCGTCGTCGAGGATGGCGAGGAAGTTGCGCAGCCCGCTGCCCTGCGCGCCGAGCATGTTGCCGGCAGGCACCCTGCAATCGGCCAGCGTGATGCCGTGCGTGTCGCTGGCGTGCCAGCCCAGCTTGCGATAGGGGGGCTCGATGGTCATGCCCGGCGTGCCGGCCGGCACGATGAACGAGCTGATCTCGCCCGGCGCGGTGAGCGCGGTGACGGCGACCACCGACGTGATGGCCGTACCCGAGTTGGTGATGAACGCCTTGCTGCCATCGAGCACCCATTCGTCGCTGGCCGTGTCGTACCGGGCGCGGGTGCGGGTGCCGCCGGCGTCGCTGCCCGCGTCGGGTTCGGTGAGGCCGAACGCGCCCAACCGCCGGCCGGCAACTAGGTCGGGCAGCCACTCGGCCTGCTGGTCGGGCGTGCCGAAGGAGTGGATCGGATTGGCGCCCAACCCGACAGCGGCGGAGAGCGTGATGCCGAGGCTCTGGCTGACCCGGCCGATCTCTTCGATGGCGATGCACAGCGAGGTGAAGTCGCCACCACTGCCGCCCCACTCCTCGGGGAACACGATGGCGAACACGCCCAGCTCGGCCATCTTGGCGACCGCCTCGAGCGGTAGTTCCGCTGCTGCTTCCCAGCGTTCGACGTGTGGTGCCAGCTCGCGTTGCGCGAAGTCGCGCACCACGGCCCGGAATGCCTCGTGCTCGTCGCTGAACTCGATCATCGATGACCTCCTCGACCTTGAACGACGGTGAACCTACCACTGTTTGCTGAACGATCGTTAGGGAGCCGCACGAGCGGCTGCCCGCCGCCGACCGGATACCGTGCGAGTGTGCTCAATCCCGTTGGTGCTCTTCGTCATGTCGCTGTCGGTGCATCACTGGTCGCCGGGCCGGCGCTGGTGCTGGCCGGCGTGATGGGTGGTGGCGTGCACGACGAGCGCTTCGATGCAAAACAGGTGCTGGTCACACCGGCAGGTGATGGTGTGCGGCTCCGCGAGACGGTCGACCAGGACTTCGGTACCACCCAACGGCACGGCTACGAGCGCATCATCCCCAACGACTTCGGCGAGCCCATCGATGTGGTGGTGTCGTCGCCCGACGCGCCCGACCAGACCTCGGTCACCGACATGGGGTCGCGCACGCGCATTCGCATCGGCGACCCCGACAGCACCATCTCCGGCCAGCACCGTTACCTGCTCTCGTACACGCTGCCCGACGCACAACTGTCCACCGGCGCTCTCGCGCTCGACATCATCGACCCCGGCGAAGAGCTGGAGACCGGTCGCTTCGAAGTGGTCCTCGCCGGTTTCGAGCTTGCCGACACCACGTGCAACGTGGGTGGGTTCGGCGATGTCGGTGGCTGCGAGCTGGTGCGCGACGGCGACCTGTATCGGGTCGTGTTCGAGCCGCTGTCGGCCGGCGACGGCATCACCGTCGGTGGCAGCATCGTTGCCATCACCACTCCGGTCGACGTGCCGATCCCGGATCCGATCGATCGCCGCAACGACAACCCTCTGCCGCTGGCCGCCGGAGTCGGCCTGCTGGGTGCTGCGGCGGGCTTCGGCGGGTACCGCATCTCTCGACGCCTGGGCCGCAACGAGGTGGGTGGCGCTGGTGCAGCCGATGCTGCCTACGGTGCCGCTGGTGGCCCCACGCGATTGGTCACCGATCAAGAGCTCGACGCCATGGTCACCACCGAGTTCGTGCCGCCCGCCGGCATCCGACCGTGGCAGGGTGCCATCCTGCTCAAGGAAGCGGTCGACACCGAGTCGGTGTCGGCGTGGTTCTCCGATCAGATCGCCGTCGGTGTGCTCACGCTCACCGACGGTACGCCGCAGGTCCTGTCGGCGGGCCCTGCACTGGCTCAGGCCGATCCCGTCACGCGCGACCGCATCACCGACCTGCTCGGTGGCGACGGTGAGCTCGAGCTGGGCAAGTACCAGCCGGCGCTGCAGACCTTGTGGCAGCAGCTCCTGGCCGAACAGAAGCAGGTTGCTGCCGCGTCGGGTTGGTGGAGGAAGTTCGCACCCGGTTCGGCGCCGAAGTTCCCCGTCGCGCTGTCGGCCACGGTGACCGTTGCGACGGTTGCGCTGGCCGTTGCCGTGTGGCGCGGCTGGGCGCGAGCATGGCCGATCGCGCTGTTGGCCGGCTTCGTCATCCCGGCAGTGGTGGCAGGTGTGGCGTATCGCCGGTTGCTGCCGCAGCGCAGCGCCGCCGGCAGCGCGGTGGCACTGCGTGCCGAGTCGTTCCGGCGGTTCCTGGAGGCGAGCGAAGGCAAGCACGTCGAGTGGGCCTGGCAGCATGGCCTGCTGCGTGAGTACTCAGCGTGGGCCGTGGCGCTGGGCGCTGCCGGTGCGTGGGGCCGTGCTGTTGCCAACAGTGCGGTGCCGCCGCCCGACATCGCCGCTCAGACCGCGCCGTTGCTGGTCTACTCGCACCTCGGTGCCTGGTCGCAAGCCCGCACGCCACCGCCGCCCGCCGGCAGCAGTGGTGGCTCCGGCGGCGGCTTCAGCGGCTTCTCGGGTGGCAGCGTGGGCGGCGGTGGTGGTGGTGGCAGCTCCGGCAGCTGGTGATCGTTGTCGCCGTGTCATCTTGCTGTGTCACGGTTGCTGAACGGTCGTTAGGGATCTCGTAGGGTGGTGGTTCGTGGCCTCTCGTTCCGAACAGATCCAGCAGGCTGCGGCCCGCCTGTTCGCCGAGCGCGGCTACGGGGCGACCAGCATCGACGACATCGGCGCCGCGGCCGGTGTGAGCGGCCCCGCCATCTACTGGCACTTCCCCGGCAAGCAGGCGTTGCTGGCGGCGATGCTCACCGACGTGAGCGAGCAACTGCTGGCCGGCGGCCGCGACTGCGTGCAGGCCGCACCGAACGCCGAAGCCGCGCTCGCGGCGTTGGTTGGTGTGCAGGTTCGCTTCGCGCTCGGCCAGCCCGACCTGATCGTGGTGCACGGTCGCGAGTTGGGGCAGCTCGACGAACAGCAGGCGCACACCGTGCGCGCGCTGCAACGACAGTACGTCGACGTGTGGGTGGCGGTGCTGCGCCGCCTCTACCCGCGCCTGGTGCGCGCTCGTGCCACGGCTGCGGTGCAGGCGGCCATCGGGCTGATCAACTCCACGCCGCACACCGGCAGCCTGCAGCCACGAACCCTGGCACCGATGCTGCGCGACATGGCGATGGCCGCGCTCCACGCGGTGGGTAGCGAAGGAGCCGCTCGATGAACCTGCCCGCACGGATCACCATCCGCGAAGTCGGCGCTCGCGATGGTCTGCAGTCGGAGGCCCCGCTCGACGTTGACGATCGATTGGAGCTGCTCGACGCGCTGCTCATCGCAGGCGTCACCCATCTCGAAGTGGCGGCGTTCGTCAGCCCTGCGGCCGTACCTGCGATGGCCGGCGCGGCCGACGTGGTGGCCGGCCTGGGTGCACCGGAGGGCGTGGTTCGGGCAGCGCTGGTGCCCAACGTGCGCGGTGCAGAGCTGGCGCTGGCTGCCGGCATCGACGAACTGACGGTCACGATCTCCGCCTCGGCCACCTACAACCAGCGCAACGTGCGCATGTCGATCGACGAGTCGCTCGCGGCCATCGCCGCCATCTGCGTGTTGGCCGGGCCGGTGCCGGTTGACGCGGTCATCTCGTGTGCGTTCGGCTCGCCCTACGAGGGCGACAGCCTGCCGGCCGACGTTGCGCTGCTCGCCGAACGCCTGCGTGCGTCGGGAGCGAGTGCTGTCACGCTGGCCGACACCACCGGCATGGCGACCCCTCGGCGCATCGACGACGTGCTGCTGCGCACCGGCACACACGTGGGCCTGCACCTGCACGACACGCGTGGCACCGGGCTGCTCAACCTCTATGCGGGGCTGCAGGCCGGGGTGGTGCGCTTCGACACGTCGGTGGGTGGCCTCGGCGGCTCGCCCTTCGCCGCCGGCGCGGCCGGCAACGTTGCCACCGAAGAAGCGGTGGCCCTGTGCGACGACCTGGGTGTGCACACCGGCATCGGCATCGAGGCGATCATCGAGGCCGCGCTGCTGGTGGAGCGATTGGTGGGCCACCAGGTGCCCAGTCGCGTCGCCCACGCGGGCCCACGTTCGCGCCGCGCCGGCGCGTGAACCGAGCGCTACTGCAAGCCGCGCACGGCGCCGCCGTCGACGGGGATGGCCGTGCCCGTGATGTACTTCGCCGAGTCGCTGCACAGGAACGCGGCGATGCGCCCGAAGTCGCCGGGGTCGCCCAGCGTGTGAGTGGGCACGCCGGCCGCAAGGCTGCCGGTGTCGCCATAGAGGTTGGTGATGCGGTCGGTGACGTGGAGGCCGGGTTGCAGTGAGTTGACCGTCACACCGTCGCCGGCGATCTCGGTGGCGACCGTCTTCAGGAAGGCGGTGAACCCGGCTCGTGCCGTGTTCGAAAGGATCAGGTTGCCGATCGGCTCGCGGACCGATGTGGATGTGATGGCGACGACGCGGCCCCACCCGCGCTCGCGCATGGCCGGCAGCGCCGCCTGGCACAGCGCCACACCGGAGAGCAGGTTCAACCGCAGCGCGGCCTCGTACTGCTGGAAGGCGATGGTGCCGAAGGTGCCCGCCGGCGGCCCACCGGCGTTGACGATGAGGATGTCGACGCCGCCCATCAGGTCGTCGGCAGCGGCCACCAACCCGGCGATGGCGTCGAGGTCGGAGAGCTCGCCGACCAGTGTGTGCGTGGATGACGCGATGGTGGCTGCGGCCGCCGCGAGGCGTTCGGCGTCGCGCGCTACCAACGTCACCTCGGCTCCTTCTGCAGCAAGGGCTTGCGCACATCCCAACCCGAGGCCGCTGGATGCGCCGGTGACCAGTGCTCGTCGGCCGGTGAGTGCAAGATCCATGAGGGCTCCGTGAGTGCTTCAGGCGGCGCTCGAACGCGACGCGGTGTCGATCGTAGGATGCCATCGCTTGCCGAACGATCGGCATTTCGAAGGGAAGCCCTCATGCAGCCGTTGTGGTCGCCGACTGCCCAGCGCGTCGCCTCCACGCGCATCGACGAGTTCCGTCGCTCGGTCGCCGCTGATCGGCCCGATGTCGTCGACTCGGTTGCCCTGCACGGTTGGTCGGTGCAGGACCCTCAGGAGTTCTGGCAGCGAATGTGGTCGTACGGCCAGGTCATCGGCGACCCCGGCCCAGTCGTGTTCGACTCGGGCGACGGTTCCGTGCGCCAAGGTCGATTCTTCCCGCAGTCCTCGTTGTCGTACGCGGAGAACGCGCTTGCGCACCGAGACGGCGCGGGCGACGAGGCACTCGTGGCCATCACCGAGCACGGCGAACGCCGCGCCTACACGTGGCAGCAGTTGCGCGAACAGGTAGCTGCATTGGCGGCGGCCCTCACCGCCGACGGCGTGCAGCCCGGCGATCGGGTGGCCGCCTACATGCCGCACGTCGCCGAGACCATCATCACGTTCTTGGCCGCGAATGCCATCGGGGCCACGTTCACCTCCACCTCCAGCGACTTCGGGATCGACGGCGTGGTGGATCGCTTCGGGCAGACACAGCCCACCGTGTTGGTGGCGGCCGATGGCTACCGCTACGGGGGCAAGGAGTTCAGCTGTCTGGATCGCATCGCGGCCATCACCGCGCAGCTGCCATCGCTGCAACGCACGGTGGTGGTCAGCGTGCTCGCCGACGGCGCCGACGGGCCTGCAGCGCCCGATGTCGCCGTGGCCCCTGCGCTCGACGCCATCGCCGGTGGCGTGCACTGGGCCGACTACCTGGCCCCTCACCTCGGCGCCTCGCTGCACTTCCAGCGGCTGCCCGGCGACCATCCCGTGTACATCCTCTACTCCAGTGGCACCACCGGCAAGCCGAAGTGCATCACTCACCGTGCCCTGGGTGTGCTGTTGATGCATCTCAAGGAGCACCAGCTGCACTGCGACATCCGCGCCGGCGATCGGGTGCTGTACTTCACCACCTGTGGCTGGATGATGTGGAACTGGCTGGTCAGCGTGCTCGCCAGCGGTGCCACCGCGGTGCTGTTCGACGGCAGCCCGGCCCATCCGTCGCCGGCGGTGCTGTTCGACATCGCCGAGCGCGAGCGGCTGACGCTGCTGGGTGTCTCGGCGAAGTACATCGACAGCGTGCACAAGGCCGGCGTGCGCCCCATCGACTCGCACGATCTCTCTGCGTTGCGCACGGTGTGCAGCACCGGCTCACCACTCAGCGAGGAGAGCTTCCGCTGGGTGTACGAGGCGATGAAACCCGACGTGCACCTGGCGTCCATCAGTGGCGGCACGGATCTGTGCGGCTGCTTCGTGGGCGGCGACCCCACCCGCCCCGTGTACGCCGGCGAGATCCAGGGGCCGGCGCTGGGCATGGCCGTGGAGGTCTACTCGGTTGACGGCGCGGCAGTGGTCGAGCCCGGCGTGAAGGGCGAGCTGGTGTGCACCGCGCCGTTCCCGAGTGTGCCGCTGGGCTTCTGGGGCGACGACTCCGCGGGGTCGAAGTTCCACGCTGCCTACTTCGACCGCTTCCCCGGTGTGTGGGCGCACGGCGACTTCGCCTCGTGGACGCCGCGCGGCGGCATGATCATCCACGGCCGCAGCGACGCCACCCTCAACGCCGGTGGCGTGCGCATCGGCACCGCCGAGATCTACGCCCAGGTCGAGCACATCCCCGGGGTGGTGGAGGCAGTCGCGGTCGGCCAGGAGTGGGACGACGACACGCGCATCGTGCTCTTCGTTCGCCTCGTCGAGGGTGTGCGCCTCACCGACGCGTTGCAGGCCCAGATCCGCAGCCGGTTGCGCGCGCACGCCTCACCGCGTCATGTGCCCGCCCGCATCGCGCAGGTCACCGACGTGCCGCGCACGCGCAGCAACAAGATCAGCGAGCTCGCCGTCGCCGATGTGGTCAACGGCCGTGAGGTGCGCAACACGGAAGCCCTCGCCAACCCCGAGTGCCTGCAGCAGTACCGCGCCCGCCCCGAGCTCGCCGTGTAGCGCCAGTCTGCGCGCCGGCGTCCTTCCCCGGTCGGCTTCTTGGCGGGAGTCGTCTCGGCGGGCGAGACGACTCACGTCCAGACAGCGGAGAATGCTGCGCGAGTGGCACCGAGACGTTGCAGAAGTCGGGTGCACAGGTCAACGGTGAGCATCGTGGCGAACGTGGCCGACGACCTCGTCGGCCACCTCGCCTGCCGTGCGCGACCCGGTGTAGACGACGTTGTCGGCGAGGGCCAAGTTCTGCGCGCTACGCACCCAGTCGAGAAGGAACGTGCTGCCGCCCCACCCCTCGCCGCGCTCCTGCGTACATCTGTCGGCGAGCACCCGGTGCGCAACTTCCGGGTCGGCTGCGGGGAGCAGCAGCACCACGAAGCAGTCGGCCAGCGCATGGTGCACCGGCTCGGCAGCCACATCGTCCTCGAAGTGGCTGTGGCCGGCACCGAAGGCGATGACGGTGTTTGGATGGTCACCGATCACGCGCACTGCGGCATGCGCCCGTGCGGGCTGCCACCAACGATGTGCTGCCACCAAGCCGACGTGGGCGATGTGCCGAATGAGATCGTCGAGCGGTTGGCCAGCCTCCTCGTAGTACGCGGCCGCTACTTCGTCCAGATCGATGAACGGCCGCCCGAGGGCAGCGGCTACCAGCGCACCAACCGTCGACTTGCCTGCGGCGGCCGGGCCGATGAGCACCAGTGACTTCACGCGAGCGCGAAACCCTCGTAGTCGTTGGCGGCGACGGCGGCACACTGCTCGGCGTACGGGGGGAAGCCGGGCAGGGGCATGAACACTCGCGTCTTGCCGGGCACGTTGGCGCCGAGGTACCACGAGTTGCACGTCGGGAACAGCGTCATGTCGGCGACCATGTTGACGTAGTCGACCCACGCATCCTGCGCGGCCTCGGTCGCCTCGATGCGCCGTAGGCCGCGGGCTCGCAACTGGATGAGGCACTCGCCGATCCACTCCACGTGCTGCTCGATCGACGTGATCATGTTGGTGAGCACCGACGGGCTGCCGGGGCCGCTGATGGTGAACATGTTCGGCAGACCGTGCACTGCCAGGCCCAGGTACGTGCGCGGCCCGGCTTCCCACGCCTCCTGCAGCGAGACCGCGGGCCCGCGGGCGTTGATCTTCAGCAGGCTGCCGGTCATCGCGTCGAATCCGGTGGCGTACACGATGTCGTCCACCTCGTAGTCGACGCCGCCCACCCGCACTCCAGTGGGGGTGATCTCCTCGATGGGCTGCCGGCTGACATCGACCAGCGACACGTTGGGGCGGTTGAACGTCTCGTAGTAGCCGCTGTCGAAGCACAGCCGTTTGCAGCCGATGACGTGCGAGGGCATCAGCAGCGCTGCCGTCTCGGGGTCGTGCACGGTGGCCGCGATCTTGTGGCGCACGAACTCCGCCGCCGTTTCGTTGGAGGCGGCGTTCAACAAGAAGTCGCTGTACCCACCCAGGTAGGTGAACCCACCGACGTTCCAGCGCGCCTCGAAGTCGGCGTCGCGTTCGGCCGGGTCGGCTTCGGCGGCGCTGCCGTCTCCGCGCGGGAACCATGCGCCGAAGCCGCCACTCATCTGCCGGTTGGCGGCGCGCAGCGCGCGGTAGTTCGCCTTGACCTCGGCGACCTCGTCCGGCCCTAGTGGCCTGTTGTGCGCGGGCACCGTGTACGTGGCCGTGCGCTGGAAGACGGTGAGGTGCGCCGCCTGCTCGGCCATCACCGGGATCGACTGCACGGCCGACGAGCCGGTGCCGATGACGGCAACCCGCTTGCCCGTGAAGTCGACACCCTCGTGCGGCCACGTGCCGGTGTGGTAGCTGGCACCGGCGAACGAGTCGCGCCCGGGGAACTCGGGCAGGTTGGTGCTGCTGAGGCAACCGACAGCCATGATGAGGAACTGCGAATGGGTGGCGCGTTCGTTGCCGTCGTGATCGCGTGTGGTGATGGTCCACCCGGTGGTGGCGTCGTCGAAGACGGCCGACTGCACTCGGGTGTCGAAGCGGATGTCGCGACGTAGGTCGAACCTGTCCGCCACGTGCTGCGCGTAGCGCAGGATCTCGGGCTGGCCGGCGTAGCGCTCGGTCCACTCCCACTCCTGCTCGAGCTCGGGGCTGAACGAGTAGCTGTACTCCAAGCTCTCCACGTCGCAGCGCGCACCGGGATAGCGGTTCCAGTACCAGGTGCCGCCCACGTCGCCGGCCACTTCGAACGCTCGAGCCGTGAAGCCGTGTTCGCGCAGCGTGTGCAGCATGTACAAGCCGGCAAACCCGGCACCCACGATCACCGCATCGAACTGGTCATCCTGCAGCGCTGCACCCACGCGAGCCACCCCCGGGCGGAGTGTAGAGGATGACCTTCGGCACTGGCCGTGCTCGGCCGCCGGCGCTGGACTGAAGTCGGCAGGATCGTGAGGCCGCGATGCCACAACCAGGTTGGTACCGGGATCCGAATCAACGCCACGAGCACCGCTGGTGGGACGGTTCGTCGTGGACGTCGTTCGTCGGTGATCGCGGCATCACCGCCGTCGACCCACTCGTGGCCGTCAGGGCCGCCGACTCTGCCCGGCCGACCCGTCCGTCGCGCAGCAACCTTCTCGCGCTGGCGGTGGTGGCGGTGCTGGTGGCAGCGGTCGTGTTCGTGTCGCAGCGACACGACAACTGGGCAGTGCTGCCCGGCACCGCAGGGCCTGGTTCGCTCCCCATCACGTCGGGCGAGCCGTTGACGCCTGGCCCGATCACTCCGGCCACCGATGCGGTCGTCGGTCCGGCGGGCGGGTCGGTGGTGGTGCCAGCCAGCGGCACACCGGTCGATGGGTTGGAGGTCGTCGTTCCCGAGGGGACGTTCACCGCCGATCAACCGGTGAGCGTCTCGTGGGCAACGCTCACCGGCACCGATCCCACCGGTCTCGTGACGCCGCTCTCGCCGCTCATCCGCATCGAGGATGGTGGTGCCTACGGGGGTGACGTCATCGAGGTGACCGTGCCGGCGACGCCCCCCCAGGGTTGGGTCGCCATGGGCTTCTACCGCGATCCCGCCGACGGTTCGCTGGAAGGGATGCCCTTGCTGCGTGCCGACGCTGCCTCGGTCACCGTCGGCGCCCGCCACTTCTCGGAGTTCTTCATCGCCGGGGTGGCCGACGCATTGCTCGGCAGCGACATCAGCACCGGCTTCGACCCCTCCGTCGACAGCTGGCAGTTCCCGAACGTGGGCACCTCGGTGGTTCCCGGTGGGCACTGTGCCGGGATGTCACTGACGGCCATGTGGTTCTTCCTCGAGCAGAAGCCGGCGTGCGGTTGCTCGCTGCGTGGCCGCTACGACAACGACCAAGCGTTCGTGGTCGGGCCGGACACGCCCGATCTGTGGGTGGATGATGCTCGCGGCCTGAGATGGGCCACCACCGTGCAGAAGGACGTGCGGTGGAAGGGCAGCCAGGCCTACGAGTCGGCGTGGCACGCGATGTACGAGGTGCAGTCCGCCATCCAGCTCGGGGCGTTCCGGTTCTCGATGGCCGTCACCCACGAGCCGCAGTTCGTGCTGCTGAGCACCGCCACCGGCACGCCGGCCCACGCGATGATCGCCTATGGGGTGAGCGGCGACCAGCTGATCATCTCCGACCCGAACACGCCGAACAAGAACCCCGACCACATCACCTTCGACCCCGCCACCGCTGCGTTTGCTCCGTTCGTCAGTGGCGTCACCGCCGACGGCCCCACGATCACGTTCGACAGGATCGGGTATGCCGCGAAGAGCGCTCTGTTCGAGTGGAGCTCGATCGGCGCCAGGTTCGCCGAGGCCGAGGCCGGCACCGTCGGCATGGACAGGTTCACTCCGTTCGACCTGATGGCAGTGGAGCTCGACGCCGATGGCCGCGAGGTTCACAACCTGCTCACGGCCGGCTACGTGCCGCAGCGCAACCCGTTGCCTGCGTATGCGATCTCGCTGGGTCGCACGCTCAAGGTACGAGCGACGTTCTTCCCGGGCACGTCATCGACACCCGGGCCGGTCGCCGAGATCTCGACGGTCGCCGAGTCGGCGATGCCCACCACGGGTACGTACGCCCAGCTGGACGCAGCAACTGTGGGTTCCTTCGGTGTGTTGATCGAGGAGTGGGTGGTCGTGGGGAGCGACGCCGCCGGCAACCCGGCGTACGAGTGGCGCTGGGCGGACTTCCAGCGTTTCGGCTTCGGCGCCGCGCCGCCACCGAGCACGGTCGCGCCGACGGTCGCGCCGACAGTCGCGCCGCCCGTGTCCACCGTCGATTGCAACCAGCCACCGCCGGGCGAGCCGGCGAGCAAGTTGAACCAGGTCTACATGAACTGGTGGCTGCAGTGCCATGACATCAACGACCCGTTTCCCTGAGCGGGCTGGTGCGCTCGGGCACCGCTGATCTTCCGCGTCAGCGGGCCGCGAGTCGCGCGACTGCGGCGAGGCCGTCGAACACGTCGACGTAGCGGGTGGTCAGTGGTGAGCAGCCGGCGCGGATGATGTTCGGCTCGCGGAAGTCGAAGATCACCCCCTGAGCGGTGAGCTCCTTCACGAATGCTTTGGCGTCGGCGTGTTGCACCGCCACGTGGTTGCCCCGCTGCGTGGCGTCGCGCGGCGTGGGCGTCGCCAGGCCGTACTGGTCGCAGAGGTCGATGGCCAGGCCCGTGAGCGCCGAGCCCTTGGCGTGGATGGCGGGCATGCCGGCCTCGGCCGACAGCGCGATGCCCACCTCGGCGGCCGCGAGGGCGAGGATGGCCGGGGTGCCCAGCATCATGCGGGCGATGTCGGGGCGGGGGCGGAACGTGGGCCCCATCGCGAACATGTCCTCGTTGGCGTACCAGCCCCAGATCGGCTGACGGATGGTGTCGTGCAGCTCGCGCGACGTATGTCCAGGCGGGGGCGCCGGGGCCGCCGTTGAGGAACTTGTAGCTGCACCCGATGGCCAGTTGGACGCCGCACCCGCGGAGATCGATGTCGATGGCACCGACCGCGTGCGACAGGTCCCACACGACCATCGCTCCGGCCGCGTGCGCACGCGCCGTTTCCGCGGCTACGTCGACGAGCTCGGCGGTGCGATAGTCGATGACCGATCGGACCATCACCGCCACGTCGTCGAGCTGATCGAAGCCGTGCCGCACGGTGAAGCCCAACGCGTCGGCGATCCCGTCGACCACGTAGCGGTCGGTGGGGAAGTCGTCGGCACTGATCGCGATGACGCTGCGGCCCGGGCGCAACCCGATCGCGGCATGCACCGCCTGGTACACGTTGAGCGTGGTGTTGTCGTGCAGCACAACCTCCCCCGGGCCGGCGCCGATCAGCGGCGCCAGCACGTCGCCCACCCGTTGCGGCATGTCCAGCCAGTGATCCCAGCTGCGAATCAGGCCGGTGGCCCAGTCGTCGTGGAAGACCTCGGTGAGTCGCTCGAGCGTGCGCTTCGGTGGCATGCCCAACGAGTTGCCGTCGAGGTAGATCACCGAGGGGTCGGGGATGTGGAACCGGTCGCGGAACGCGCGCAGCGGGTCGGCGGCATCGAGGGCGAGTGCATCGTCACGAGTGATCACGGTCCGCCACTCTACGAGCCCCACCCGCCGAGGCTTTCCCCCGGAGACGGGAGGCGGTTACAGCAGGCGGATGAAGCTGGCGTGGCGGACGTGGCCGTCGTTGGTGAACTCGGCGATCTCGACCAGGGCCCGCAACGCTGGCCGCACCCAGGTGGCGCCGGTGAGGTACGAACGCGGCGGAGTGGCGTTGAACGGGCAGGTCGGTGTCGCCAGGGCGCGCAGCGTGGTGGCGAGCGATTGGAGCTGCGCCTGATCGAAGCCGGTGCCGACGCCACCCGCGAACTGCAGCGAGCCGTCGACGGCCGGCACGCCCACGAGCAGCGCGCCGAACGTGCTTGAGCGCGACCCCGTGCCCTGGTTGAAGCCGCCGATGACGACCTCGACCTGCAGCCGATGCTTCACCTTGCGCCAGTGCGGCGAACGACGACCCACCACGTACGGCGAACCCAGCCGCTTGGCCATGACGCCTTCCAAGCCGCGTTCGGCAGTGGCCGCGAACAGCGCTGCGCCATCGCCGACGCGGTGCGCCGGCACCATCCAATGAGAACCGACCTCCACCAGCGACGAGAGCAGTGCACGGCGCTGCTCGTACGGCAAGGCGATCGTGTCGCTCCCGCCGATCTGCAGCACGTCGAAGGCGTAGAAGGCGACCTGCGTCTCGTGTCGCTGCAGCATCTCGAAGCTGGGCCGTCCGTCGGAGTCGAGCACGACCAGCTCCCCGTCGATGATCGCCGACGATGCGTTGACCGCAGCGGCGAAGCCGTCGAGCTCGGGGTACTTCCCGGTCACGTCGAGCCCGCTGCTGCTCTGCAGCCGCACCGCTGCGCCGTCGACGTACGCCAGGGTGCGATAGCCGTCCCACTTGATCTCGTAGGCCCACTGGTGGTCCTGCGACGCGGGAGGCAGCGCCCCCAGCGCCGCCTTCATCGGCTCGACCGGGAACCGCAACGCCATCGGTCAGCTCGTGCGCTTGGGCAGCCGGCTGGTGAGCACGCCGTCGCTCTCCAACCGGTCGAGCGTGGCATCGTCGAGCCCGAGCAGTTCGGCCAGCACGATGCGGTTGTCCTCGCCGCGGTAGCGGGGCACGCCGCCCACGCGCACGTCGCTGCCGTCGAAACGCCATGGTGCGTTGGGCACGCGCATGGTGCCCTCGCCGCGATCGGAGATCTCCACCACCACCTCGCGCTCGCGGGCCCAATCCGTCTCGCACACGTCGTGCACCGACCGCAGCCGACCGACCGCCAGCTTGTTGCGCGACATCGCCGCCTCGATGGCGTCGGCGCTGGGCATGGCGGCCGCCCACGAGTGCAGCAGGTCGTGGATGTCGTCGAGGTGGTGCAGACGCGCCGCCGTGTCGGCGAAGCGAGGGTCGGCGCACAGCTCTGGTCGGCCGATCGACTCCATGTAGAAGTCGAACGTCTTGTTCTCCGCCGGGTGACCGCTGATGACGACGGATTCGCCGTTGGCCGCGGTGAGCACGGGGTAGTCCATCGGCCGGAAGCTGCGGATGACACCGTCGGGCACGGGGTCGGTCCACAGCCCGTCGTGCGCGTGTTCGTTCACGTACAGCATCGTCTGCGCCATCGACACGTCGATGCGGTCGCCGCGACCGGTGCGCTCGCGCTGGAACAGCGCTGCCAGCACCGCCGCCCCAAGTTCCAGCGCGGTGTACATGTCGGCATGGCTGTGCGGGTCGTTGGCGTAGTCACCCGCTCGCGCGTCGCCCTGCGACTTGGTGAAGCCGGATTCGGCGCCGACCACCGGCGCATACGCCCGGCGGTGCACCCACGGCCCGGTCTGCCCGTAGCCACTGCCACTGGCGTAGATGAGCCGCGGGTTGCGAGCATGCAAGGTGGCCCAGCCCAGCCCCAAGCGGTCCATCACACCCGGACGGAAGTTCTCGATCACCACGTCGCACCGATTGACCAGCTGCAGCAGCAGCTCGCGGCCGGCCGTGTGGTCGAGGTCGATGCTGATGCAACGCTTGCCCACGTTCTGTTGGGCGAAGTAGCTGGAGATGCTGTTGGCACGCGGCCAGGTGGTGCGCGTGATGTCGCCCTCCGGTGGCTCCACCTTGATCACCTCCGCGCCCAGGTCGCAGAGCATGCGGGCGGCGTGGGGCCCGGCGAGCACACGGGTGAGATCGAGGACTCGTATCCCGTGCAGCGGCCGATCGTTCATCCGGGCGACGCTACCCGCGGGTGTGCTGATGGGCATCGCCGAGATGCAGCTCGACGACATCCCAATCCACGTCGGCGACATCGAGGTACATGCCCACCCACCCGCGAACGCCGTAGTACGGCGGCCGGAAGTAGTGGTCGGGGGTGCCCGCCACCAACTGCTCCTGCGCGCCCGGTGGGGCGGCGAACAGCACACCGTTGCGATCGTCGTGATGGTGGTCCCAGGTGGTGGCGAACTGGCGAGCCTTCCTGCCCTCACCCACCGACCATGCCAGCTCACCGTGGCTGATCTTGTGGGTGGTGCCCGGGAGCGCCTCACAGATGGCGCGCAGCCGCGCCCACACGGCGGGCGATGACGGTCGGTCGCTCGGGCTCATGTCGTGCGACCATAGTCAGTGGTGCCGGGCCTGCAACGCGGCATGATCTGGGGATGCCGTCGGCCCCAACGCTCACCAGCCGCGACCGGCGTGCCCTGCGCAGCCGAGTGCTCGCCGAGCTGATCCAGTTGGAGGAGCAGATCGAGTCGCTGTCGCGCAGCTTCGACGACATCGTCGCTGCCGCAGCGCAATCGAACGTGGATGACGAGCACGACCCCGAAGGCACCACGATCGCGTTCGAGCGACAGCAGGTTGCGGCGCTGTTGCGTCAGGCGACGGCAGACCACGCTGCCATGATCGCGGCGCGCGACCGCATCGAGACGGAGGGCTACGGGGTGTGCGACCACTGCCGGGGCTTCATCGGTGTCGAGCGTCTGCTGGCGCTGCCGTCGGCTCACCGCTGCATCGCCTGCGCGAGCTGAGCTCGCCCGGCACGGGTCGTCGCTCGATCATGACCGGCGGGGCGGCTCGCGGTTCGACGTAACCTCGGCGCATGCACGACGACTCGGTCTTGGTGGAGCGCCGCATCCGGCGAGAGCTGCTCGAGAAGGTGTTGCCCGCGATGTACTCGGCGACGATGCCGATGACCGTGCAGGCATGGGATGCACCTGGCGAACCCGTGCCCTACGGCGAGGCGATGGCTGCGCTCGCCACGCAGGCGCGCCCCTTCGCGATCGGCGCGAAGTGGAGCCGGCCGTGGGGCACCACTTGGTTCCGGTTCACCGCCGATGTGCCGGCCGCCTGGTCGGGCCCGCAGCTGGAGGCCGTCATCGACCTCGGCTTCCATCCCGACGCCGCGGGCTTCCAAGCCGAGGGTCTGGTGTGGTCACCAGGCACCGACGGCCTCGGCGCGCCTGTGCAGGGCATCCACCCGCGCCGCACCGGGCTCCCTCTTCCGCTGGCGCCCGCAGGCCCCCTGGAGGTCGTGCTCGAGGCCGCCTCCAACCCGGCCTTCCCGATGGTGGGCACTCGCCATGGCCATCTCGGCTCGCTGAAGACGGCGGGCAACACGCCGATCTACACGCTGCGCCAGGCCTCGTTGGCGCAGCGCAACGACGATGTGTTCCACCTGTTGCTCGATGTGGAGGTGCTGCTCGGGCTGATGACCTCGTTGCCGGCCACCGACAAGCGTCGGCAACGGCTGCTGCGCGACCTCGAAGCCGCGTTCAACGTTCTCGACCTGTACGACATCGCGGGCAGCGCAGTCGCGGCCCGTCGAACGCTGCAGCCGGCACTCGCGCTGCACGCTCGCGAGGGCGCGCATCAGGTGGTCGCCGTCGGCCACGCGCACATCGACAGCGCCTGGCTGTGGCCCATCCGCGAGACCATCCGCAAGTGCGCACGCACCTTCGCCAGTGCCACCCTCATGATGGACGCCTACCCCGAGTACCGTTTCGTCTGCTCACAGGCAGTGCAGTACGACTGGATGGAGCGCCAGTACCCGCCGCTGTTCGAGCGCATTCGTGAGCGCGTCGCCACCGGGCAGTGGCAGCCGGTCGGCGCGATGTGGGTGGAAGCCGACATGAACCTGCCCAGCGGCGAGAGCCTCGTGCGGCAGCTGGTGTACGGGCAGCGTTACTTCGAGAGCCGCTTCGGCAGGCGGTGCAACGAGGTGTGGATCCCCGACGTCTTCGGCTATCCGGCGTCCCTGCCGCAGATCTTCGCGGCCGGAGGGTGCGACCGGTTCATCACACAGAAGCTGAGCTGGAACAAGCAGAACCGATTCCCGCACAGCACCTTCCAGTGGCAGGGCCTCGACGGTTCGCAGGTGCTCACCCACTTCCCTCCGGTCGACACCTACAACGCCACCGTCGTCGGTGAGGAGCTGGTGTTCAGCGAGAAGAACTTCAAGGAGCACGGCTGGAGCGATTGGTCGCTGATGCCCTTCGGCCACGGCAACGGTGGTGGCGGCCCCACTCGCGAGATGATCGAACGGGCTCGCCGCTTCGCCGACCTGGATGGCGCGCCAAAGGTGGCCAGCGGCACCACCGACGAGTTCTTCGCCCATGTGGAAGGCGAGATCGCCGCCGGTGCGCCGGTACCGGTGTGGAACGGCGAGCTCTACTTCGAGATGCATCGCGGCACGCTCACCAGCCAGGCGAAGACCAAGGTCGGGAACCGGCGGTGTGAGGGCCTGCTGCGCGAAGCCGAGCTCTGGTGGGCGGCCGGTGGCGACGTGCCGGTGGAGGTGGCCGCCGAGCTGGAGGAGCTGTGGAAGGAAGTGCTGCTGCAGCAGTTCCACGACATCATCCCCGGCTCGTCGATCACATGGGTCTACGAGGACAGCGAGGCCGCGCATGCGCAGGTGGCGGCCAGGCTCGAGGAGCTGATCGAGGAAGCGCTCGCCCGCATCGCGCCTGCTGCCGCGTCCATCGCCAACGCGGGCTCGACCACCCGCTGCGAAGTCGTTGCAAGTGCAACAGGGTTCGCACCGGGTGGTGGCCAGACTCAGGCTCTGCACGACGGGACGGTCGCAGCAGTGGTCGCCGTGCCGCCCTTCGGTCTTGCGGCGTGTGCAGCAGTGCCGCTCGACGACCGAGTCTCGGTCACCGAGCGCTCGTTCGCCAATGGTCGGCTCGCGGTCGGCTGGGACTTCGACGGCACGATCACCTCGATCATCGCGGTACGTGAGGGCCGCCAGCTGTTGCCGCCCGGTCGCACCGTCGACCTCGAGCTCGCTCCCGATCACCCGGTCGAGTACGACGCGTGGGACGTCGAGGAGTGGACCCGCGGTCTGGGTTCACCGCTGGGCGGGGTGCAGTCGGTCACGATCATCGACGCCGGTCCGTTGGTGGCCACGCTGGAGGTTCGGCGCAGCTTCGGCCGCAGCGAGATGACCCAACTGATCACCCTGCGGGCCGGTAGCCCGCGGCTCGACATCACCTTCGACATCGACTGGCGCGAGGACGAGAAGCTGCTGTCGCTGATGGTGCCGCTCGACGTGCACGCGCGCGAGGCGGCCTGCGACATCCAGTTCGGGCATGTCATGCGACCCACACACGCGAGCACCTCGTGGGATGCCGCCAAGTTCGAAGTGTGCGCCCACCGGTACGTCGACCTCAGCGAGCCTGGGTTCGGCGTTGCCGTGCTCAACGACGGGCGTTACGGCCACGGCGTGCAGGACGGCGGCGTCCGGGTGTCGTTGCTGCGGGCGGCGAAGTACCCCGACCCGGTGCAGGACCATGGCCGGCACCGGGTGACCGTCGGCGTGCTCGCTCACGGCGCCGGCTTGCACGACGTGCTGCGTGAGGCCGAGGCGCTCAACACGCCGTTGCGGATGGTGGCCGCCGGCGATGCCGGGCGAACCGACGGTGCACCGGTGCCGCTGGTGAGCGTCGAGCACCCCGGGGTGCAGGTGAGCGCCGTGAAGCGTGCCGACGACGGCAGTGGCGACCTCGTCGTGCGCCTCTACGAGGCCTGTGGTGCCCGCAGCACGGTGGCCGTGCGCACGCCCGTGCGCATCGCCGAAGCCAGCACCTGCAACCTGCTCGAAGAGCCACAGCGCTCGCTCGACATCGCCGACGGGTTCGTCAACCTCACGCTGCGCCCGTTCGAGTTGGTGACCCTGCGCGTGCGGTGGTGAGGCTCAGCTGGGCGGCCCGGACAGGTGGCGCAGGGCCATGGCGCTGTAGACCGCGACGCCGTTCACCATTGCTGCTTCGTCGAACATCACTCGGTTGCTGTGGTTGGGTGCTGCGGTAGCCGGGTTGCGGTCGGTGCCGGTGCCGCCCAGGAACACCATTGCGCCCGGCACCCGGTTGAGCACGTAGCTGAAGTCCTCGGCGCCCATCACCGGGTTGGGCAGCCGCACGGTGGCCTTGGCACCGACGACTTCGGCCGCCACATCGAGCGCGAAGTCGGCAGAGCCCGGGTTGTTGACCGTGACCGGGTAGCCGTCGTGGAACTCGATGATCACCTGTGCGTCGTGCGCCGCGCTGACGCCCTCCGCCACGCGACGGATGCCGTCGCGCACTTTCGCCCGGGTGCGCTCGCTGATGGCGCGGATGGTGCCTTCGATGACGGCGGTCTCGGGGATGATGTTGTTGGTGGTGCCGGCGCTGATGCGCCCGACCGTGACCACCGTGGGGTCGAACACGTCGATCGTGCGGGTGACCATCGTCTGCAGTGCCTGCACGATCTCGCACGCGATGGGGATGGGGTCGAGCGCGGCGTGCGGCTGACTGGCGTGACCGCCGCGACCGACGATGGTGATGAGCATCTGATCGGCCGACGCCATGATCGAGCCGCCCTTGCTGGCGATCCAGCCGGTGGGCAGGTTGCTGGTGATGTGCAACGCGTACGCCCCGGTGACCGGCGACTCGCTGCCGTCGGCGGCGTGCGGCACGTTCAGCAGGCCTTCCTCCAACATCAGGCCGGCGCCGCCCCCGCCTTCCTCACCAGGCTGGAACATGAACAGCACCCGGCCGGGGATCTGGTCGCGACGGGCGCTGAGCAACTTCGCCGCGCCGACCAACATCGCCGTGTGCGTGTCGTGGCCGCACGCGTGCATCTTGCCCTCGTCGGCGCTCTCGAACTCGAGGTCGGTGTCCTCGTGGAGTGGCAGTGCATCCATGTCGCCGCGCAGCAGCACCGTGGGCCCGGGCTTGCCGCCGTCGAGCACGGCAGCGATGCCGCTGGTGGTTTCGTGCAGTGTGAGCTGCAGGGGGAGGCCCTCCAAGGCACCGAGCACGTGCTCGCGGGTGACGGGCAGGTCGTTGCCCAGCTCCGGCCAGCGGTGCAGGGTGCGGCGCAGCGCCACCGTTTCGTCGAACAGGTCGCGGGCTTCGTCGAGCAGGGTGTCGAGTTCCATCGGCGCATGCTATGCAAGTCGTCATGGACGGCAAGACCGCAGATGGGCCAGCGCCGGAGATGGTCGACATCGTCGATCACTGCGACCGGGTGGTCGCCACCGTGTCGCGCGCCGAGATGCGGGCCCATCGTCTGCAGCACCGGGCCGTCAGCATCGCCGTGGTCGGCACCGATGGTCGGTTTCTGGTGCATCGCCGAGCCGATCACAAGGACCTGTGGCCGGGCATGTGGGACTTGGCGGCTGGCGGAGTGGTCGCCGCCGGTGAGACGTACGAGGCGGCCGCCCGGCGCGAGTTGGCCGAGGAACTGGGCGTGCAGTGCGCCGTGTTCGAGTACCTCGGCGAGGGCCGCTTCGCCGACGAGTCGGTGGCCCTCATCGGGCGTGGCTACCTCGTGGTGCACGACGGCCCGTTCGCGTTCACCGACGGCGAGATCGCGGAGGTGCGATGGGTCACCCGCGCGGAGCTCGGCGCGCTGATGACGCGCGAGCGCTTCGTACCCGACAACGTCGCGCTCCTGCTGCCGCTGCTCGACGCGCGCTGACCTTTACCGATCCCGCGATCTCGCCCTACCCAGTGGAGGTGACGGCCTCGCATTGGGCGGGCCGATGAAAGGCACAGCCACCATGTCGCTCAACTACGGCGCCGTCCCCGAGCAGCTCACCTCCCTCGGCCGTTCGCTCAAGCAGCAGATCACCAGCATCGAAGGGGTGATGAGCGCCGTCACCACCGCGCTGGCAGGCACCACCTGGACCGGCCCCGCCCGCGACCAGTTCGAGAGCGACTGGAACACCTCCTTCCGCACCGCGCTGGGCAAGCTGAACCAGGCCTTCGACGCCGCCGGCAGCGACTGCATCGCCCGCAGCACCGACCTGCAGCGGGTGATGGGCGCTCGCTGATGGCGTCTTCGGGCACGTCCGGTCGTCGCGTCGCCGACAGTGAGGGTGTCGATCGGTCGCTACCATCGCACCGTGCTGCTGTTGGAGTTCACGATCGAGCCGTTCCACGAAGGCAACCCCGGGCCCCACGTCACGGCAGCGATCGCGGCGGTCGAGGCGATGGGTGTGGAGGTCGAGTTCGGTCCCTTCGGTTCGTCATGCGTGGTGGGCCAAGCCCAGGTTGCCGATGTGTCGGGGGCCATCGTCGCGCAGGCGTTCGCCAACGGTGCCACGCATGTCAGCCTGCACGCCGAGCGCGTGGCCGATGCAGCGGGTGGCGCATGACCAAGCTGCCCCGCCACCCGCTGGTGCTGGCGGTGAAGCCGATCGTCGAGCAACTCGGTGCATCGTTGGTGGCCGCGGAAGACCGCGAGCCGGGCGACCTGCCACTGAAGTGGGAGGGTGTGGTCATCGCCGCGGTTCGGCCGGCACCGCTGCATGGGGCGCTCGACCGCCTCATCGAATCCGTCGAGCGGGAGATGGGTGCCCCCCTGCCCAGCCTGTCGCGGGAAGAGAAGCAGAAGGCCATTCGACTGCTGGATGATCGCGGCGCCTTCATCCTGCGGCGTGCGGTGGAGGATGTTGCCGATGCGATGGGCGTCAGCCGCATCACCGTCTACAACTACCTCAACGCGCTCCACCGATGAAGTGCTCGGCCGCGGCGGTGGGCGCATGACAGGGCAACTCGTGGTCGTTCCCTACGACCCGCAGTGGCCACATCGGTTCGAGGAGATCGCCGCGTCGTTGCGCGATGCACTCGGTGCCCTGCCGGTGGTGGCCATCGAACACGTCGGCAGCACGTCGGTGCCCGACCTGGCGGCGAAGCCTGTGATCGACGTCGATGTCGTGGTCACCCGCGACATCGTTCGTGCCGCCGTCGCTGCGATCGCATCGGCCGGCTACGAGCCGCTCGGTGAGATGGGTGTGCCTGATCGCTTCGCCTTTCGGTCGCCGGTAGGCGCTCCGCGACAGAACATCTACGTGACCGTCGTTGGTTCTCTCGCTCTGCGCAACCACCTCGGTCTTCGCGACACGCTGAGGGCGTGCCCCGATCTGCGCGACGAGTACGGCGCGGTGAAGCTGGCGCTGGCCGCCCGCACCGACGACATCGATGTCTATGTGGACGGCAAGACCGACATCGTGCTGCGGATCCTGCAGAAGGTTGGACTGGCGCAGCACGAGCTGGATGAACTGGAGGGGGTCAATCGGATGGTTGGCGACAGCGTTGCGAAGGCTCGTCCTCGATGAAGACGTTCGACATGCTGGCGTTCGACGCCGACGACACCTTGTGGCACAGCGAGGACGGGTTCCACGCGAGCGAGCAGCGCTTCGTCGAGCTGGTCGCGCCGTTCGCTGCTGAAGGCGTCGATGTCAAGGCCGCCCTCACCGCCGTCGAACGCAAGAACCTCCCAGTCTTCGGGTATGGCGTGAAGGCGTTCGGGCTCTCCGCCGTCGAGGCGGCACTCTCCATCAGCGAAGGCCGGGTCACCACGCACGTGCTCGGCCAGCTCATGGAGATGGTTCGTGCCCAGCTCACCGAACCCGTGCGTCTGCTGCCGCACGTGCCGGAAGTGCTCGCGAAGGTCGGTCGTCACTACCGCATGGTGCTCATCACCAAGGGCGACCTCATCCACCAGACCCACAAGGTGGAGACCAGCGGGCTGGCGCACCACTTCTCCGACATCGAGATCCTGCTCGAGAAGGACCCGCACACCTACGACCGCATCTTTCGCAAGCTGGGCGTTGCGCCCGGCCGCGTGTGCATGGTGGGCAACAGCGTGCGCAGCGACATCTTGCCGGTGATGGCGCTCGGCGGTACCGCCGTGCACGTGCCCTACCCGTTGCTGTGGGAGCTCGAGCACGTCGATCACGACGAGCACTTCGCCGACCTGGAGTCGATCACCGACCTACCCGGCTGGCTGGGCATCGAGGGCTGAGCTGCAGCTGCTCGGCTGCGGCCGGGCTCGACCCGGCAGCGCGGGTCGAAGGCCCCTTGCTCACGCCGGCGCCGAGGCCGACGATGCCCCTGGAGGTCCGTCGGAGTGTCGCGCCACGCCATCTCGGCTGCTTGCCGCAGCGCACCGCTGTGGTGGTCGGCTGCTGTGCCGTTGACGGTGGGCGCGGGGCTGCTGGTCGCCGCCGACGGTTCGCCGAGCTGGCGGTTCATTCGTGTCATGCTCGTCGTCGTCGCTGTTGGCAGCGTCCTTGCGCTGAGGGCCACCGACGGTCGGTGGGCCGGTGGCGCCGCCATGGTCGTCGGTGTGGTGGGGCTGGCGATGGGCCTCGGCATCGGGCTGCGCTTCGCCCTTGCCGGCGAGGTGTGGTGGCGCGGCGCCGTGGGCATTGCAGTACTGCTGGCGGCACTGGTCTTGACCGTGATCGGGCTGCGGTCGGTGGTCGCCGGGCTGCCTCGGTGGCAGCGGGTCGCAGTGCGGTTCGTCGCGGTTCCGGGCGTTCTGGTCGTTCTCTCGATCGTGCTGCCCGGTGTGCTGGCCACCAATGTGCCGCCGACGACCCTGGGCGCGAAGAGACTTGCCGAGTTCGGCGTTGTGGCCCGCGACGTGGAGTACCTGGCCGACGACGGCACGCACCTGTCGGCCTGGTACGTGGCGTCGCACAACGGTGCGGCCGTCGTGTTGCGTCACGGCGCCGGCTCCACGCGCACCAGTGTGATCGCACAGGCGGTGGTGCTGGCCAGACACGGTTACGGCGTGCTGCTCACCGACGCCCGCGGCCACGGTCGCAGCGGCGGAAGGGCGATGGACTTCGGGTGGAACGGCGATGCGGACATCACTGCCAGCGTGTCGTTCCTGGCTGATCAACCCGATGTGGAGCTGAACCGGATCGGCGTGGTCGGCCTGTCGATGGGGGGCGAGGAAGCCATCGGCGCCGCCGCTGCCGATGACCGCATCTCGGCGGTGGTGGCGGAGGGTGCGACCGGCCGCGTCGCTGCTGACAAGGCTTGGCTGAACGAGGCGTACGGCTGGCGCGGTCGGGTGCAGCAGGGTGTCGAGTGGCTGCAGTCGGCGGTCACCGACGTGCTCACCGAGGCACGGCGGCCGGGTTCGCTGGCGGCGTCGGTTCGTGCGGCGGCACCGTGCCGGTTCCTGCTCATCGCCGCCGGCGAGGTGGCCGATGAACCCCGCGCTGCTGATCACATCAGCGAGGCTGCGCCTGATCGTGTCTCGGTGTGGGTGGTGCCGGGTGCAGGGCACACCGAGGGGTTGGCCACCGATCCTTCCGGGTGGGAGTCGCGTGTGATCGCATTCCTGGCCTCGACGCTGGGAGCCGCCGCCGGCTGATCTAGGGAACCCAGATCTGCTGGGCCTCGACCACGGTCGAGTCGCGCACGGTGAGCAGGAACGGGAACTCGACGAAGGCGAATGCCTGCGGTGCGGCGGCGGCCGGCTCGGCACCGCCGGCGAGGGCCGACAGCTCGTCACCCGTGATCGCGAAGTTCTGCTGCTGCTCGCTGACGACGGTGACCGACTGCAGTTCGGCCACCGGCACATCGACCAGCTTGCTCGGTTCGTCGATCACCCCGTAGTCGTTGGGGCACTCACCCTCACCCAACTGAGCGGTGCACGTGTCGGCGAACAGCGCCTGAGTGACCCGAAAGATGAGGAACGGTCGGTCGCCGTCGCTCCAGCCAGTGAGCTCGGCCCAGTACTTGCCGTCGACGCCCACGGTGGTGAGGTCGGGGTCGACCGCCGCAGTGCGGTCGGGCACGGCCGGCACGGGCGCACGGTCGTAGAGGCCAACGGCGGCGGGGCCCTCGTCGCTGCCGCACGCCGTCAGTGCTGCGCTCGCGGCGGCCAGCACAGGCACCGCCTTCGCCAGCAGCCCGCGGCCGATCACAGCCGCCGCAACTTCACGCCGGTGACGCGATGGTCGCGGGTCTTGTGCAGCAGCAGCCCGGCGCGGTGCTTGGTGGGCTCGATGTTCTCGCGCAGGTTCTTGCCGTTGATCTCGCGCCAGATGAAGCGTGCGGTCTGGATGGCTTCGTCACGCGACAGGTGCGCGTAGTGCTGGAAGAAGCTGTCGGGGTTCTGGAAGACGGTGTCGCACAGCGTGAGGAAGCGCTGTACGTAGAACTCCTCGATGTCGGCCTCGGCGGCATCGACGTAGATGGAGAAGTCGAAGTAGTCGCTGACGAACTCGGTGATGGCGGTGTTCTCGGTGAGCGCGCCGACCTGAAGCACGTTGAGCCCCTCGAGGATGAGGATGTCGGGTTGGTGCACGATCACGTGGTCGTCGGGAACGATGTCGTAGACGACGTGGCTGTACACCGGGGCGGCCACCTCGGCGTTACCGCTCTTCACCTCGCGGAGGAACTGCAGCAGCCGCCGAGTGTCGTAGCTCTCGGGGAAACCCTTGCGGTTCATGATGCCCCGCTCGTCGAGCACCGCGTTGGGGTAGAGGAAGCCGTCGGTGGTGACGAGCTCGACGGTGGGATGGTCGGGCCAGCGCGCCAGCAGGGCCTGCAGGATGCGGGCGAACGTGCTCTTGCCCACGGCCACGCTGCCGGCGACACCGATCACGTACGGCACCTTCGGCGCCAACGTTCCCAGAAATGCCGCCGATGCCTTGTGCAGGTTCTGGGTGGCCGCGACGTAGAGGTTGAGCAGGCGGGTGAGCGGCAGGTACACCGCGGCGACCTCGTCGAGATCGATGCGTTCGTTGATGCCGCGCAACGACTCGAGATCAGCTTCGTCGAGCGTGAGTGGCGTGGATGCACGCAACGCAGCCCACTGATCGCGATCGAAGGAGAGGTAGCGATCGGCCGTGCCGGTGAGGTTCGATGCCGTCACGAGGGCAAACCCTACGCTGATGCAGTGAGCGAACCCCAACAGCAGCGAGCAGGTGGTACCACGCGCAAGCTGTTGGGTGCGTGGTACACCCCCCCGGCGTTGGTGGAGGCAGTGGTGCGTGAAGCCGTCTTCGAGGGCGCTGTCAGCGTGCTCGATCCGGCCTGTGGCGATGGTCGCTTCCTGCTGGCCACTGGGCTGCCTCGGCAGACGGGTGTCGACATCGACCCCACCACCGGCTTCATCCACGACGATGCGCTCCGGCGCGACTGGGGAGAGGAGCGGTTCGACGTCGTCGTCGGCAACCCGCCGTTCCTCAATCAACTGTCGACGCTCACCTCGCGTGGCGGCCGCAGCAGGTTCGGCGGCGGGCCGTACGCCGACGCCGCTGCCGAGTTCCTCGCACTGGCCATCGGGCTCGCCCGCCCGGGCGGCAGAGTGGGGCTGGTGCTGCCGCAGTCGCTGCTGGCAACGCGCGACGCCGCTGCCATTCGCGCAGCGGTCGACGACGCAGCCGCGCTGCGCTGGATGTGGTGGTCGAACACACAGATGTTCGACGCGCAGGTCCGTGTGTGGGCCGGCGTGTGGGAGGTGGGCGCCGCGGCCGGCGTCGTGCGCCGCTCGTTCGGCCCCGACTTCGCCACGCTGCCGTCGATGCCGATGCCCACCACCTGGTCGGCGTTGCTCACCGGCAACTCGTCGGCGGTCTACGAAGGCCCCACCCTGGGCGACATCGCCGCGTTCACCGTCGACTTCCGCGACCAGTACTACGGGTTGGTGGGCGCGGTCGGCGACGACGAGGTGGGGCCGCCGCTGATCACCAGCGGGCTCATCGAACCCGGCCGCTGCCTGTGGGGCGAGCGGCCGGTGAGGTTTGCCAAGCAGCGCTTCGAGGCGCCGCGCGTGGCGCTCGACCGGTTGTCGCCGACGCTGCAGAAGTGGGCCGCAGCGCGGTTGGTGCCGAAGATCCTGATCGCCAACCAGACGCGTGTGATCGAGGCCGTGCACGATGCCGCCGGCCAGTGGTTGCCCAGCGTGCCGGTGATCACCTGCGTCACAGCCCAGCCCGATCGGGTGCTGGCGGTGCTGGCCTCCCCCGGCGCCAACGAGTGGGTGCAGCAGCACGCCGCCGGCAGCGGCCTGTCGGCCACCAGCGTGCGGCTCAACCCGCGCCTGCTGGCCGCTCTCCCACTGCGCTGAGTGCGAGGCCGAAGTTGTTGGCCGACAACCGGTGCCAGCGCCGCGAGTTCACCCATGCGCGCAACGACATCCACATCAGCTGCGCGCCCCACAGGCCGGCCAGCCCCAGCGACGGCGCCAGCAGCGTGGCCAGCGCAAGGGGCGCGTAGCCGAGCAGGTTGTAGATCGCTTGGCGCCCGAGCCACCGTTCGTCCTTGGCGCCGATCAGTGCGCCGTCGTAGGCGAACGCGACGGCGCCGGGAAACTGCATCACGGCCAGGATCAAGAGGCCTGCTGTCAGCCGCGACCGCACATCGGCGTCGCCGCTGAAGATGTGCGGTGCGAACGGGCTCGCCGCGGCCAGCGCCGTGGCCAACACGACCGCAGCCCACACCGAGAGTCGGGTGCTGCTCCTGCCGACTCGAGATGCCTCTCCCGGTCGGCCGCTGCCGAGTGCGCCCGCCACCAGCGACTGAGCAGGAATGGCCAGGGCATCGAGCACCAGCGCGAGGAACATGAACAGCTGAGTGAGCACCTGATTGGCCGCGAGCGTCGGAGTGTCGATGCGTGCTGCGACGAACGTGGCCGAGTTCCACACCGCGAACATCGCCAGCGAGCGCACCGCGAAGTGCACGCCACTGGTCAACACGGGCCGGATGCGTGCCCAGGCGGGGCGCAGCCGCGTGAGGTGCGGCCGCATGATGCCGAGGAACGCGAAGGCCGCGAGGATCTGCACGAACACGGTGCTCCACGCGGAGCCGGCGATGCCCAGATCGAGCCAGTAGACGGCGACGATCTCCAGCACCAGGTTCGCCACGTTGGCCACCACCACCAGCACGAACGGCCGGCGCAACTGGTTCACCCCGCGCATCACCCCGTGGCCGACGTAGGCGACCAGCACGAAGGGCAGCCCGACCGCGCTGATGCGCAGGTAGGTGGAGGCGTACTCGAGGACGTCGCCGCGGCCGCCGAGCAGCCAGCACAGCGGTCGCGCGGCCAGGCCGAGAGCGAGCCCCATCGGCACGCCCAGCAGCGCCGCCAGCTGCAGCCCGTTGGTCGCCACCCTGCGGGCCTCGGGTTCGTCACCTCGGCCATGAGCGAACGCGACATCCGGCGTGAGGCCGTACTCGAGCGCCGCCGTCAACGACACCACGGTGAGCAACACGGTCGAGGCAATGGCCAGGCCGGCCAGTTGCGGCGTGCCCAACCTGCCGACGATGGCCGTATCGACCAACACGTACAGCGGCTCGACCGCGAGCGTGCCGAGGGCCGGGATGGCCAGCCGGACGATGCGTCGTTCGAGATCGTCGCGCAGCAGGCCCACGCCGCATGTTGGCATGGAGCGTGAGCCTGCTGCGGCTCAGGTTTTCGGCGTGAGCGAGAGGTCGCCTCCGGCAGTGAGGTCGACCCCGTACATCTCGACCACGGTGGTGTTGTCGCAGTCGGCGCCGAGCACGTCGTAGACGGCGCCGACGGCGGTGAGGGGAACGCTGGCGCCCGGCTCGATGGTGACATCAGCGCCCAGCTCGTCGGGGCCCCAGTTCTGTGCCCCTTGCGGCGAGAGGCGCACGTAGCAGAGCTTGGTGGGGGTGTTGTTGACGACGTTGAGGTTGACCAGCGCGAACGAGCTGCCCACGAACACGGTGTTGGACACCAGCAGGTCCTCGGCCACGTACAGCGAGAGCTCGTAGGCGCCGTCGGGCAGCACCTTCTCGCCGGTGCCCGCGCAGACCCACCAGTTGGTGCCTTCGGCGCCGCCGATCCACGACTGGGCCAGCAGGCTGAAGTCGGTGTTGAGCTCGCCGTCGACGCTCCAGGCCGCATCCCAGGTCGTGCCGTCGGTCATGCCGCTGTAGTCGAAGAAGCCACACACCTTCGTCGTGCCGGTGGGCAGCAGCTGCACCAGCTCGGTGGGTTGGTTGTCGGGGGTGACGTCGGGGGAGAACACCGGGGCAGTGAGGGTGATGCCGGAGGTGTCGACGTCGACGGGTTGCTCGGTGGTGGAGGAGACCACCTCGCCCAAGCGACCTTGCTCGATGAGGGCCGTGGCGAGGTTGGCCGGCCGCAGGCCGTTGATGAACCCACCGATGGGGATGCAGGAGTCGTTCTCGTCGACGATGTTGTCGCCGTTGGTGTCTTGCACCACACGGCAATCGGCGACGTCGCCGTCGGTGGCCGATGCGCGAGTTGGTACCGCCACCAGCTCTCCGGCGTCGTTGACGGCGGTGCCGCCACTGTTGCCACCGGCGATGGTGGCGTCGGTCTTCACCCACGCGCGGTCGGCGATACCTGCCTCGGACGTGAAGCCCGACACCGAACCTTCGGTGAAGGTGATGGTGTCGCCACCGATGCTCGGGTAGCCGAAGATGCGCAGGTGGTCGCCCAGGCCTACCGCATCGGAGTCGCCGATGGGCAGGAACGGCAGGTCGCTGACAGCGACGGCGTTGCCGTCGAGGTCGGTGCTCACCTTCACCACCGCCAGGTCGAGGCCTGGGTCGAACGCGACGACATCGGCCCGGTAGGTGGCCGTGGGCGCACTGTCGGCGCTGTCGGTGATGGCGACGACGATGGCCTCGTACCCATTGGTGGTCGAGTTCGCGACCACATGGGCGTTGGTGAGGATCAGCCCGTCGGCGGAGATGATGGTGCCGGAGCCGGCCCAGAGGCCGTTGCCGTCGGCGTCGACCGCGATGAGCTGCACCACCGAGCGGGCGATGGTGTCGGTGTCGGCCACCGGGGCTTCGGTGATCGGCACGGTCGTGACGGCGGTGGTGATGTCGTTGGTGTCGGTGACCGGCACGGTGGTGGCCGTGCCGGTCGGCTCGTCGTCGCCCCGAGTGGCCGCGAAGGCGATGCCGCCGGCCACGAGTGCGGCGACCGCCAGGCCGCCCACGAGCAGCGCGGTGCGGCGCGGGCGAGGTGCAGGTGCGCCCGCGGGCGGCCCTGCTGGCGGCCCCGAGGGTGGGCCCGGTGGCGGAGCCGAACCCCAGCCTGAGGCCGCCGGCGGCATCGGCGGTACGGGTGCGGGTGCGGGTGCGGCGGGTCCTCCCGCATGGCCACGCACCCCGCAACCGGGGCGGCGATCAGCTTAGACGTGCGTGGAAACGCGAGGCCCAGCTGTCAGCGACGCCAGGGAGCACTGGGCGACACCGAGCCGGGTGCCGTGAGCACCTCTACGCCGTCGTCGGTGACCAGGCACGTGTGCTCGAACTGAGCTGTCCACTTGCCGTCGGCGGTGGCCGCGGTCCAGTCGTCGTCGAACACCATGCGGTGCTGCCAGCCGCCGAGCGTGATCATCGGCTCGATGGTGAAGGTCATGCCCGGTCGCATGATCATGCTGGCCCGCTCGTCGTAGTAGTGCAGCACTTGGACATCGGTGTGGAACTGCTCGCCGATGCCATGGCCGATGAACGCGCGCACCACACCGAGCTTGTACTTCTTGGCGTGGTTCTCGATGGCGCGGCCGATGTCGCTGAGCGGCCGACCGGGCATCACTGCCTCGATGCCGTGCCACGTGCACTCTTCGGTGACCTGCACCAGTTGCCGGCTGGCCGGATCGACGTCGCCCACCAGGAAGGTGGCGTTGGTGTCGCCGTGCACGCCACCGATGTAGGCGGTGACGTCGAGGTTGAGGATGTCGCCGTTCTGCAGCACCCGGCTGTCGGGGATGCCGTGGCAGATGATCTCGTTGGCGCTGGTGCACACGCTCTTCGGGTAGCCGTGGTAGTTCAGCGGGCTGGGGTAGGCGCCGCGCTCGATGGTGGCGTCGTGCACGAACACGTCGATCTCGTCGGTGGTGATGCCTGGGCGCACCATCTCGCCGGCGAGGCGCAGGATCTCGGCCGCAACGACACCCGCGTGCCGCATGCGTTGGATGATCTCGGGCGACTTCACGCGATCCTCCGTCCACCGCTGCACCTGGCCGGTGGCGGCGTACGCGGGCTTGACGATGTGGTCGGGCACGGCCCGCATGGGGGTGATGTCGCCCTGCAGCACCCGGCCTTCCATCGGCTTGTGGCAACGCTTGTACTTGCGCCCGCTGCCGCACCAGCAGGCGTCGTTGGCCTGCGGCAGCACGATCGGCGGTTGAGTCTGCAGCACGGCACGATTGTACGGGTGGCCGGGCGACCTTGTGAAGATGTGACGAAGGTCCCTGAATGGGGGTATACCCGTGTGATGACATGGACGGCTATGGAACAGTCCCCGCACATCATCCAGGTCTTCCTGCTCGACGACCACGAGATCGTGCGGCGAGGCGTGCGCGAGTTACTGGAGAGCGAGCCCGACATCGAAGTGGTGGGCGAGGCGTCCACCGCTGCCGAAGCGCTGCAGCGAATTCCCGCCGTTCGTCCGCACGTCGCCGTGCTCGACGTGCGCCTGCCCGACGGCAGCGGTGTGGAAGTGTGCCGCGACGTGCGCAGCCAGCTGCCAGGTTTGGCTTGCCTGATGCTCACGTCGTTCAGCGACGACGATGCTCTGTTCGAGGCCATCATGGCCGGCGCCTCGGGCTACGTGCTGAAGCAGATCCGTGGCAACGATCTCATCACTGCCATCCGCCGTGTCGCCCGTGGCGAATCGCTGCTCGACCCCACCGTCACCGCCAAGGTGCTGCACCGCCTGCGCCACCCCAGCGAGGAAGACGAGCGCTTGGCCAAGCTGACGCCGCAGGAGCGCAAGATCCTCGACCTCATCGCGGAGGGCGCCACCAACCGCCAGATCGGCACCGAGCTGCACCTGGCGGAGAAGACCGTCAAGAACTACGTCTCCAACATGTTGATGAAGCTGGGAATGAGCCGTCGTACCGAAGCCGCCGTCTTCGCGGTGAAGGCCAGCATCAACCGCGAGTCCTGACCTGCCGCGGCCGCCCGCCGCCGCATTGATCGCTCAGCGCTCGACGGGCACCTGCCAGCGCACGGTGGTGCCAGTGCCCTCGACCGAGGTGACGGTGCACGTGCCGTCGAGCCGCGCGGCACGATCCTGCATGTTGAGCAACCCGCTGCCCAGGCGGTGGCTGCTGGGAATGCCACTGCCATCATCGCTGATCACCACGCCCAGGC
>JADKGZ010000009.1 GCA_016722025.1 Acidimicrobiaceae bacterium | reverse complement strand
GTGGTGACCGCTCCGTCTCAGTTCTACACCGGCCTGGTTGCGGAGCCGTATGCGCCGCCCGGTCAGCCGATCCTGATGTGGAAACGCGCACGGTTCGTCACGCGAAAAGGCACGCCGGCATTGGAGCTCGGATGCGGTGATGGCGATCCGCTGCTCGAGTTGCGACGACGGGCGCTCGATGTGGAGGGCCTCGACTCGTCGGCGGACATGCTCGACCGTTGTCGGCAACAGCTGCGGCGCTCAACCTCGACGTGACCCTGCATCATGCCGAGATCGAGAACATGGACCTCGGCCGACGCTTCCGCTCGATCTTCCTTGCCGGCGCGACCTTCAACCTCATCGTCGATGACGCTACGGCTGGGCGGGCGCTCGAGCGGATCGCTGCCCACCTCGAGCCGGGCGGTGCCGCGTTGATCCCGTTGTTCGTCCCGCCGCCCGTGCCGGCCGCCGACATAGGCCGGGTCAGTGAGCGGATCGTCGAGGGCGGTCACACCCTGAGATGCACCACCATCGCTGTTCAACGCCGCGAAACGGAGCGGCTGCAGACGGCGACGTTGCGGTACGAGCGGGTGGAGAACGACGGCGAAAGATCGACCATCGACCGCGACTTCGACGCTCCACTGGTACACGCCCCGCTCTTCGCCGAGCTTCGCCGTGGCTGCGGCCGGGTTGCTCCCGCTGCGGGTTGTCGATGCCGACGGCGCCCCCGCACGAGCAGAGTCGACCGCGTCCTGCCCCCCCCCCCCCTAACGACCCCCCGGTGAATGGACCGATCGACCGCGCCACCGCCACGCCGTGCGCTCTGCCGCTCTGCTCGCTGGACAACGGCGTCCATTTCGGGCATTCGGAGCCGGTGCCCGTTCGCCGTAGGGTGCGGATGGGCACGTACAAGGAGACAGAGATGGCTGGCAGACAGGTGTGGTTGATCACCGGTGCGGCTCGCGGCATGGGCACGTCGTTCGTCAAGGCCGCGCTCGCCGAGGGCCACGCGGTGGTTGCCACCGGTCGTCGACCGGAGGAGGTGACGCAAACCTTCGGCACACGCGACGACCTCCTTGCAATCCGCCTCGACGTCACCAGCACGGAAGACGCGGATGCGGCGGTCGCAGCGGCCGTCGAGCGGTTCGGTCACGTCGATGTAGCCGTCAACAACGCCGGAGCGTCATTCAAGGGGTACTTCGAGGAGATGTCGCCCTGCCAGGTCGAGCAGCAGCTGGCGACGAACCTGATCGGGCCGATGAACGTCACCCGAGCAGTGCTGCCCGTGATGCGTCGTCAACGCTCGGGTCACCTGGTTGCGATCTCGTCGGGTGCCGGCCTCCTGGGGTTCGAGTACTCGTCGGTCTATGCGGCGTCGAAGTTCGGGCTGGAGGGTTGGATGGGTGCACTGGCACAGGAGGTTGCGCCGTTCGGAATCAGGACCACGATTGTGAACCCCGGCTTCTTCCGAACCGGTCTCGCGAGCCCGGAGTCGTTGATCTGGCCGGAGATCGCGATCGACGACTATGCCGAGCGCAGCGCCGCGCAACGGCTTTGGTGGCAGGCGCAGGACGGTCAACAAGCGGGAGACCCTGACAAGCTGGCGCGTGCGTTGATGACCATCGCTGCCGAGGACCCACCGCCGCAACGGTTCATCGCGGGACCTGACGTGCTCGCCCTTGCCGAGCGCAAGATCGCCGAACTCCAGCGCCAACTCGAAGCACACCGCGAGCTCTCGTCATCGCTCAGCTTCGAAGACTGACCGCCCATACCTCCCGTTCGGTGTGGTGGACACCGCACCTGGGTCGGCGTCCGTCGCGGGGTTGTCCGTGGGCGGCGCATTGGCGATGTCACGGCCCCGCTGCTGCAAGCATGTCGGCATGAGAGCCGCTGACGAGGGCGAATCAGGCCCCTGATCAGGCGGGCGGGGGCACGCTGCGGTCGCTCACCCAGTTGCCGTGGAAGCCGTAGGGGATGCGCTGCGGCAGCAGCACGCGCGCCACTGCCGGGCGGGTGAAGTCCTGCGCGTCGAGGATGACCAGTTCGGCCTTGCCTTCCGGCACGTCGTGCACGAACGTGACCAACCAGCCGTCGTCCTCATCGGTGCTGCCCTGGCGGCCGACGAACACCGGCTCACCGGCGCTGCGGCCGGGGCCATGATCGAACACCTGCTTCTCACCGGTGTGCAGGTCGAACTTCAGCGTCGGCCAGCCGGGCTGCAGGCTGGGGCTGGCGCAGTAGCCGTAGCGGTAGGGCTTGCCGGTGAGCGAGCCACGATGCCGCGGGAACTCGACCCAGCTGCTGTCGATCACCGTGGTGCTGCACGTGCGAGTGACGGGGTTGACGACCCAGCGCTCGAAGCGGGCGAAGTTGTCGCCGAAGGGACCACGGAGGTCGTTCTCGAACATCGTGTCGTACACGCACAGGTCGATGACGACGCTGCCGTCGGCCTGGTCGTAGGCGTTCATCGGGTGGAACACGTAGCTGATGGGCACATCAACCCACACGATGTCGACGGCCTCGCCCTCACGCGGCAGGAAGCCGAGGCGGCTGCCGTGGCCGGGGTTCCAGGCGAACGGGAACCGGCCCTCCATCGCCATCTCGATGTTGAGCGTGACGGGCATGTCGTAGACGATGGCGTACTTCTGCGTGAGCGACATGTCTTGCACCATCGGGCCGTCGTTCACCGGCACGTCGACCGTGCGGCGCACGCGGCCATCGGTGCCCACCACCACGTACTGCACATGATCCAGCCACTGCGGCAGGGCGTAGACGACGGCGTGCATCTCGCCGGTGTCGGCGTCCACCTTCGGGTGCGCGGTGTACGCCCCCGGCAGCGTGCCGAAGAAGTCGTTGCGACCGACGGTCTCCAGCTCGTAGGTGAGCTCCACCGGGCAGCCCCCGGCTTCCACCATCGCCCAGGTGGTGCCGGCGAACCCGCCGACGTTGGTGTTGGGCCCACCAGGGTTGTCGTTCCAGTTGCGACCGGGGATGTCGGGCTGACCCCGCCGCTGGCTGACGCTGGTGGAGCCCACGTAGCGGTTGCGGTACCACTCGGCCCTGCCACCCAGCAGGCGCACGCCGTGCACCATGCCGTCGCCGATGAACCAGTGGTGCGTGCTCTGGTCGACTTCGCTCATCGGGCTAAGTCCGTTGCGCAAGTAGCGCCCGGCCAACTCGGCAGGGATCTCGCCGACCACCGGCAGGTCGAAGGCGGTGACCTCTTCGGCCACCGGCCCATAGTTGCCCTGCAGGTACGGATTGCCCGCTGCTGCGTTGATGGTGTCCGTCATGAGTGCCCCCTGTGCGACGAAGTTGATAACGACGTTACATCACTGTCGGGCACCCGTGCGCCGCAGCGCGTCACACGGTGGGGATGGTGAAGCCCAGCTCGGCACCGCCATCGGGGGCGTTGGCAGCGAACACCGAACCACCGTGCGCGTCGACCACCGACTTGACGATGGACAGCCCGAGACCCGAGCCGGGCATGCTGCGCATCGCCACCGAGCGGTAGAAGCGGTCGAAGAGGTGCGGGATGTCGTCGGCGACCAGACCGGGGCCATGGTCGCGCACGCGCACCGTACCGGCGACGACGCTCACCTCGATGAGGCCGGCGGGAGCGAACTTGCAGGCGTTGTCGACCAGGTTCTGAGTGGCACGCTCGAGCCCGTTGGGCCTGCCGTCGACCACGCTCTCGTCGGCCTGCACCACCACCTCGCGCCCGAATCGGCGGCGGGCGCGAGCGGCAGCCCGTTCGGCAACGTCGGCCAGCCGCACCGGCTGCATCGACTCGTCGTCGCGCCTGTCGGTGGCCAGCTCGACCAGCTCGTTGACCAGATCCGTGAGCTCGCGGGTCTCGCTGTCGAGGTCGGCCAGCAGCTGGTCGCGCGACTCCGCGGACAGCTGGTCGTGGCGGCGGCGCAGCACCGCCACGTTGGTGCGCAGGCTGGTGAGCGGCGTGCGCAGCTCGTGGCTGGCGTCCTGCACCAACTGGTGCTGCTCGTGCTTGCTCGCCTGCAGCGCGGCCAGCATGCCGCTGAAGGCACGGCCGAGCTGACCTGTCTCGTCGCCACCATCCACCGGCACGTCCACGTCGAGCCGACCAGTGTCGGCAACCACCCCGGCGGCAGTGGTGAGCCGCAAGAGCCGGCGGGTCACCTGGCGGGCGATGAGCCAGCCGAGCAGCGCCGAGAGCAGCGCCACCACCACCACTGCCACGAGCGTGCTGCGCAGGATCCGCTCGACCGATTTCTGGCTCTCCGCCAGCGAGCGCGCGAGTTGTACCGCGCCGTTCTCGGCCTTGACGGTGAGCATCCGGTACGACTCGCCGTCGATGGTGACGTCGAAGCGTGCACTGGCATTCGGATCGGTGCTGGCAGCGACGGCGAGATCGGCATCACCGACCGGCAGCTCGTCGTACTGGCCTGACCGTTGCACGACGCCATTGACGTCGATGACCTGGTACAGCACCTGCTCGAAGCTGCGCGGCCGGTCGTGGCCGGGCCTGCCGGGCGGGTCGTCGTCATCGCCATCCGGGTCGCCGAGCGATGGGCGCTCCTGCAGGTTGCGCGCCGCTTCGTCGAGCGACTTGTCGACGGTCTCCTCCAACTCGTGCTTCGTGCTGGTGTACGACACGATGCCGATCGCGGCGGTGGCACCGGCGGCGAGCAGCGTGAGCGCCAGGACGATCTTGAGCCGCAGGCTCACGAGCTACGCACCGTGTAGCCCACTCCGCGCACCGTATGGATGATCTTGCTGTCGCCTTCACCTTCCAGCTTGCGGCGCAAGTAGGAGATGTACACGGCAAGGTTCTTCGAGTCGGGCCCGAAGTCGTAGCCCCAGATTCGGTCGTAGATGGTGCTGTGCTCGAGGACGATGCCCTGGTTGCGCACCAGCAGTTCGAGCAGGTCGAACTCGGTCTTCGACAGCTCGACCTCGCGCTGGCCACGCCAGACCCGGCGCGATGTTGGATCGATGCGCAGGTCGGCCAGCTGCAGCGGCTCGTCGACCGCGTCTTCCTCGGGGCGGGCTCGGCGCAGCAGCGCGCGAATGCGGGCGAGCAGCTCGTCGAGATCGAACGGCTTCGCCAGGTAGTCGTCGGCGCCGGCATCGAGACCGGCGACCCGATCCGGCGTTTCGGTACGGGCGGTGAGCATCAGCACCGGGATGCGGTTTCGTTCGGCGCGCAGCACCCTGCAGACGGTGAGCCCATCCACGTTGGGCATCATCACATCGAGCACGGCGGCGTCGGGCCTGCTGCTCTCGATCAGGCTCAGCGCCTGCGCACCGTCGGGGGCCTGCACGACGTCGTAGCCCTCGAGGCTCAGCGCGCGCGACAGCGCCTCTCGAATGGCCCTGTCGTCATCTGCGATCAGAATGCGTCCGCTCATTGCCGGCTGTCCTGTCCTGGGCACTGTCGTGCGTCGTGCTGTCGTGCTGTCGTGCTGGTGTGTCGTGCTGGTGTGTCGTGCTGGTGTTCGTACGGCCGATCGGCCGGAGCGTGGGAGGAGGTGCGCCCCGGCCGATCGTACGACGTGTGGGTCGGCTCAGGCGCCGGTGGTCACGGTGGCGTCGGTGGGGCCGCCGTCGATGGTGCCGGTCCCGGTGTCGGTGCTGTCGTCGGAGCTGACGTCCGCCGCGGCGTCGCCGTCGCGGTCACCGCCAGGGCCATGGCCGCCGGGGCCATGGCCGCCGGGGCCGCCGGGGCCGGCGAGAAGAGCAGCGTCGGTGTTGTTGACGAGCTCGGTCACCCGCGTGGTGGCTTCCGCCAACTTGGCGTCGGCTTCGGCCTGAGTGTGCTCACCGGCGGCGACTTCTTCGTCCAGGTGGGCCTTCAGCTCGGCAAGGATGGCGTCGATCAGGGCCTGCCCTGACGAGCCCTTGGCTTCGGCCAGCTGCGCGAGGGTCTGGCCGTTGGAGATGGCGTCGCGCACCTCGGCTTCGGTCATGCCCAGCGTGGTGGCCACGATGCCGAGGCCGCGAGCACCGCCGCGGCCGCCGTGGCCACCGCCCATGGGGCCGGCAGCTGCCAGGGTCTCGACGACGGTGTCGGCCTGAGCCTGGCTGAGCGTGCCATCGTCGACCAGCGGCTTGAGCACTTCCTGCAGCCGAGCCGACTCGTCGGGTCGTGCCGTGTCGTTGCCGGCGTCGTTGCCGGCGTCGTTGCCGGCGTCGGTCGTGTCGGTCGGGTCGCCGGCAGCGTTGACCGCCGCCACGGAAGCGCCCGACGCGCCGGCGGAGCCGGACATCTGGAGGATCAGTCCGGCACCGGTGCCTGCGAGGAGACCGGCGGCGAGACCAGCGGATACCATTTTCTTGTTCATCGGGGTTCCTTCATTGCTGAGGGGTGGTGAGGAACATGATGCGCTCGCGAGGTAAGGAGCCAACCGCCGAACCGTAAGAGCTCGGTGAGATCGCGAGGCCCTCTCCTGGCCCCACGCGATGGGCGTCAGTGCAACCAGACGTGACTGTCGAAGGCCTCGATCAGCTTGAGCAACGCCTGCTCCACCACCTCACTGAGTGCGGGATGAATCCACACCTGACCGGTGGCCATCTCGTCGGCGGTGTTGCCCAGGTGCATGCCCTGCACCAGCAGCTGCACCAGCATCGACGCCTGATGCCCGATCAGGTGTGCGCCGATCACGGTGCGGGTGCGCGGGTCGCCGATCAGCTTGCAGAAACCCGTGGTGTCTTCCATCGCCCACCCGTACGCGGCGTCGCCGAACGCATGGGTGATGGCGACGAACGGCTGGCCGCTCGCCCGCGCCTGCTGCTCGGTGAGCCCGACGGCGCCGATCTGCGGGCTGGTGAACACCGCATGGGGTGCCGGCCGTTCGTCGTAGGTGTGCAGGTCGTCGGGGTGCAGCAGGTTGTGCTGCACCACCTTGGCCTCACCGTTGGCCATGTGCTTCAGCTGATGGCGGCCGTTGATGTCGCCCAAGGCCCACACGCCGGCAGCGCTGGTACGGCCGTACTGGTCGACCACGATGTTGCCGAGCTCGTCGACCGCGACCCCCGCCTGCTCGACCTGCAGCTGGTCGCTGTTGGGAATGCGGCCCGCTGCCACGAGCAGCACGTCGCCTTCGATGGTGCGCGGCCCGGCATCACACGACACCTCCATCCCCACGCCATCGGCGGTCATGTAGACGCGGTGCACCGTGGTGCCGAGCGAGAGGTCGAATCGATCTGCCGCAACCTCTGTGAAGCGCTGCGACACGTCGTGGTCCTCGGCCTGCAGCAACCGGTGCCCACGATTCACGATCGTGACCTGCGAGCCCAGTGCCTGGAACACATGACCGAGTTCGGTGGCGATGAACCCGCCGCCGAGGATGATGAGGTGCCTGGGCTGGTGAGCGATGCGCAGGATGCTGTCGCTGGTGTGGAACGGCACATCGTCGATGCCGGGCACGTCGGGCACGAACGAGCGAGCGCCCGCCGCGATGACGACACGCTCGCCCCGGATGCGGGCGCCGCCCACCAGCAGCTCGCGCTCGCCGACGAAGTGCGCCGAGTGCTCGTACACGTCGACGTTGGGCAGGCTGTGCCGGTACTCGCGGCCACCTTCGGCGATGGGGTCGATGCGATCGAACACCCGGTGCACGATGGCCGGCCAGTCGGCGCCGTGGAACTCGGTGCTGATGCCGTAGCGCTCGTTGTGCTTCGCATGTTCGGCGAGATCGGCGGGGTAGATGAGCATCTTCGAGGGGATGCAGCCACGATTCAAGCAGGTACCGCCGAAGAGCCCGCGCTCGACCATCGCGATGCGCCAGCCGTCCATCTCCTCGTTGATGATCGAGTTGCCGGAACCAGCGCCGATGATGACGAGGTCGTACTGCTCTGTGTGCCCCGAGGGCTGCGAACTCATCCGCTCAGGTTGCCACGCGTTCGCGGAGACGCGACGCCCGTTTCGTGCAAAGGTTTGAGGGTCGCGCCAACCGGGGTACCAATCGACCACAGCAACGACGGCCGAACAGTCGGCACCCCCAGCCACTCAGAAGGAACACGACAATGCCTACGTACGCACTTCCCGAACTGCCCTACTCCCCCGGCGCGCTCGAGCCGCACTACAGCGGTGAGATCATCAGCCTGCATCACGACAAGCACCATGCTGCGTACGTGAAGGGCGCCAACGACACGCTCGATGCACTGGCGGCGGCTCGCGAGGCGGGCGACTTCGGCAACATCAACCAGCTCTCGCGCAGCTTCGCCTTCCACGTCAGTGGCCACGTGCTGCACAGCATCTTCTGGACCAACATGAGCCCCGACGGCGGCGGCCGCCCGGAGGGCGAGCTGGCAACCGCCATCGACGAGTTCTTCGGCGGCTTCGACGCTCTGCAGGCACAGCTCACCGCTGCCACCGTCAACGTGCAGGGCATCGGCTGGGGTGCCCTCGCCTGGGAGCCCGTCGCCGGCAAGCTGATCGTCGAGCAGATCTACGACCACCAGGGCAACGTGGGCGCCGGCTCGGTGCCGTTGCTGGTGATCGACGCGTGGGAGCACGCGTACTACCTGCAGTACAAGAACGTTCGGGCCGACTTCGTGAAGGCGTTCTGGAACATCGTCAACTGGCCAAACGTTGCCGAGCGCTTCGCCGCGGCACGCACGGTGCCAGCCACCATCTGAGCCAGCTACCCTCGCGGTGTGAACGACGACCGGCCCGGCGAGTTCATCGAGGTGCCCGACGGCGACACGCTGTGGCGCTTCGAAGCGGGCTTCCTCCGCTCGAACTGGACGTGCATCTGGGGCCGCGGGTGCCAAGGCATCCTCGACCATCCGGCGGAAGCGCTGCAGCAGGGCTGTTGCTCGGTGGGCGCCGAGCTCACCGACCTCGAGGAAGCGATGACGGTCTCGGCACTGGCTGCCACGATCCCACGCTCATTGTGGCAGCACGCCGACCACACCGATCACGACGACGTGTTCAGCGACTCCAGCCGCACGAACACGAAGGTCGTCGACGGTGCGTGCATCTTCCTCAACCGTCCCGGTTTCGCCGGTGGTGCGGGGTGCGCGCTGCACCTCGCCGCGGATGCAGCCGGTGAGTCGCCGATCGACTGGAAGCCGTCGGTCTGCTGGCAACTGCCGATGCGGGTCGACTGGGCGATGCAGCCCGACGGCATCGAGCACGCCACCGTGCGTCGCTGGAGCCGTGCGGATTGGGGCGACGAGGGCGAGACCATGGCGTGGTGCTGCACCGAGGGCCCGGAGGCGTACGTGGGCGAGCACCCGGTGATCGACTCACTGGGCGAGGAACTGGCGGGAATCGCCGGGCAGCACGTGTACGTGCGGCTCCGCCGCGAGATGGGCTTCAGCGAGGCGCCACCGCGGGAAACGTGACATGGGCCTCGGCGAGACGGCGACACGCACGGCGCTCGCGGCGGATCGGCCACCACTCGTAGAGGAAGATCTCCATCGGCTTCCACATCGACACCCAACCGAGCACCGAGAGGCCTTCGTGGATGATCTCGATCACCGGGTTGGTGCTGGAGCGGATCGCCTTCGACAGCAGGTTGAAGCCGGTGATGGCGCCGATGCCGATGAGCAAGCTGATGCGACCCTCGCGCAGCAACTTGCTGAGCTGGCGACCCGACTGCCACTCGCGGTACTCGAAGTGGTTGTGCAGGCCGTTGCTGATGGCCCCCTCGCGCCCGGCGAAGCGCCCGTCGGCGACGTAGATCTCCACGGTGATCTCGTGGTCCTTGTCGAAGTCTTCCGCCCACTCCTCGATCCAGTCGGCGACCTCCTGGTTGAGCGAGCGCTCCTCCAGCGGCGTCGGGTCCATCGGGTTGAAGATGCCTTCGACGGTGGCCACACGCACTTGGATCGGGCTGTCGTTCAGCTCATCGTGGGTGAGCGGCCAGAAGCGTTGTTCCATGCCGAGCAGTCTCGCGGCTCCAGCACCTGGAGCGCGGCGATCAGCCGTTCTTGGGCAGCTCGCTCCAGCTCATCGTGCGGTCGTTGTTGGGCTCCTTGGGTAGGCCGAGCGCTCGTTCGCCGAGGATGTTGCGCTGCACCTGGTCGGTGCCGCCGTAGATGGGCGGGCCCTGCGCGAACAGGCCCATCTCGGTGACGAAGGCCAGCAGAGGTTGGCCGGTGGCGTCGTCGAGCTGCTTGCGATCGGCGGCGTTGTAGGCGTGCAGCATGCCGCCGGCACCGGCCAGGCGCAGCCCCAGGTCGCGGCTCTGGCGCATGATCTCGCTCATCGACAGCTTGGCGATGTTGGCCGCACCGGGGATGTCGCGGCCGGCCGACTTCTCGGCCTTCAGTCGCATGGCCAGCATTCGCCCCACCTCGTGCAGCGTGTGCAGCTTGACGAGGTCTTGGCGAACCGTGGCGTTGTTGCTCATGCCGTTGTCCTTGGCCATCTGCATGAACAGCTTCACCGCGCCCATCGCCATTGCACCACCGCCACCGCCGCCGCCCGACGGACCGGCCGACTTGACGAAGTCGCCGGCGCGCTTGGGCAGGTCGCCGGCGATGGTGCCGGCATTGGCCAGCGCCGCCGCGCTGTGGCCACCGGCGCCCAGGCCGGATCGCTCGAACATCAAGGTGGTGTTGGCCACTGCCCAGCCGTTGTTGGTGCCGCCGATGGTGGCGTCGTCGCGCACTCGCGCATCGCTGAGGAAGACCTCGTTGAACAACGCCCGGCCGGTCATCTCGCGCAGCGGGCGGATGTCGACACCCGGCTGGTGCATGTCGCATGCGAACCAGGTGATGCCCTGGTGCTTGGGCGCTTCCGGGTTGGTGCGTGCGATCAGCATGCCCATGTCGGCGATCTGGCCACCGCTGGTCCACACCTTCTGCCCGTTGACGATCCACTCCTCGCCGTCCTTGATGGCCTTGCAACCGAGGCCGGCCAGGTCGCTGCCCGCGCCGGGCTCGCTGAACAGCTGGCACCACGCCTGCTGGCCGGTGACGATGGGCAGCACGTACTCGTCGATCTGCTCCTGGGTGCCGTGCACCGCAATGGTGGGGGCTGCCAGCAGCATGCCCAGCCCACCCGGTGCGGCGACCGCGCCGTGCTTGACGATGCGCTGCCCGATGGCGATGGCCTCGTTGCGCGAGAGGCCCTTGCCGTAGGCATTCGTGGGCAACGCCGGCGCAGCCCACCCGGAGCTGCCCAACAGCTGCCACCATTGTGCAACCGTGAGTTCCGGATCCCAGTTGGCGGCCAGCCAGGCGTCGAGTTCTTCGAGGATGTCGCTCATTCCGACAGCTTTCCGCTTTGCACTCTCGGTCGACGATTCGGGCGACTCGAACGACGTCGCGCTGTGATCGTTCTACCGATGCGCCTCGGGCCATCCGGCAGGGGTGCGTTGTCGGTTCACCTCTTTCAGACTTGGGCCTTCGTCATCGAGCACGGCTTGCGTTGTCCAGCCGGCAGATCCCACTCTCACTGGCAGCGATGCGCCGATGGCCGACGCAGACCTCATCATGACTGCTCCCGTTTCCCGGTGCGGGACCTTGCCCTGCACCATCGCCAGACCATCACTGCCAGGATGACAAACCAGATGAGCACTCCTACAACGGTGCCCGGCCAACGACCTGTGCCGAGCTGCTCGCTCACCCATCCAAGTGCGACACCGAGAAACGCCGCGGGGAAGAACAAAACCAACAGGTACGTTCGGAGGTCCTCAATCGTGGGTTCGTACTCGAGCGACGCCTCGCGGTGTGCCGCGTTCTCTGCAACGATCGACTCGTGGTACTGCCTCTCCCAGTCGTTCGCCGGCGGCTCAGACATGCACGCAGAGTGACTCATGCACGGGCGACTTGTCCAGCCACCTCACGGCAGAGATCTGGCGCATCCCGATCAGAGCCTCGTAGCATTCAACATGACGAACACCAGCGAACGTTGACTATCAGCTCGGAGCATCGCGGCCTCGAGTTCGTACGGCTGCCGTCCCACGGAGTCGGCCCACTGGTCGCAGGCATCAGCCCACGAGATCCAATCCTCGCTGAGGCCCCAATCGACCGTCGTCACCCGGTCGACTCGCAGCCCAGGTGCGCCGTTGAACAACTGCTTCCACCACTCGACGCTCTTGAATGTCCAGAAGCTCTCCTGCCAATGGCCAGCGAGGTGCGTCGGCCACCCGTCCTCCCGCAAGCCGGGGACAACGACCGCAACCTGGCCCCCCTTCTTCACCGGGTCGGTGAGCACGTCGAGCGCTCCGGGCTCCTGGGCGAAGTAGTGGAAAGCGTCGACGCTGACCAGCCCATCAACGCCCCCGTCGGGGGGCACGTACGCGCGGGCATCGGCATGCACCGCATCCACGATGCCGGAAAGACCGGCGTCGGCAATCCGCGCCTCGTTCTCGTCTGCCGAAATCCAGGGGTCCACCGCCGTCACGCGGACTCCGAACTCGCGGGCGAGAAAGATCGACGACATCGCCTTCCCGCACCCGAGGTCGACGACGTGGAGATCAGGCGCGAGCGCGACATCGGCCGTCAGTGCTTCCGTGAGCCACACGCTGCACGGACCCATCATGTTTGTCATCAGCCACACCGGGTCGTATGCAGACGAACGCGGATACGCAGCCCGCTTCAACAACTCGTACATCAGCAGAGTCTCCCAGCCGGCAGCCGAGGAACGGCTCGATTTTGCCGGGCCGTGGTTGCACCGACTCCCGGAATGGCGCCTCGTCGCAAGTCACGGCTTTCGGTGGCCGAAGAACCTGCGCACTGGTGCTCGTCCGTGTGAACATGAGCGCATGACGTGGATGAACAACCGCTGGCCTCGCGGTGTAGCCATGGCCCTGTGCATGCTCGCGGCCGGTTGTGGGGGCGACGACGAGGCTGCTCCCATCGCGACCACGGCGCGGACGATTGCGACGACCGCTGCGCAGGGCAGCACGCCCGCCACCGCAGCGACAACGCCCACCACCTCCGCGGCAGCAGCTGGCCCGGCCACCACTGCTGTCGCCGCCGGCGGCTACGAGGCGCTCCTCGGTCTGTGGTTCTTCGAGTGCGACGACTACATCCCCGGTGACGGCGCGACGTCGGGTGTGTTCGAGATCGTGCAGAGCGGGCCCGAACAGATCACGATCGACGTGCAGGGCTATCGGTACGGCTCACCCGACTGCTCGGACGAGCCCGTTGCTGATGCAGCCAACGTGCTCGTGTTCGATGTGGTGGGTGTGACCCAGGGTCCGAACGGCACCGAGTACGCATTCATCGACGCCGGCGCCGGGTTCCCGGCGGGCTTCTCGCTCGGTGCCGACGGCGTGTTGACCGTCGATGGCGATCCGATGACACGGTCGGTCGACTTCAACACTGCCTACGACTGACGCTGAAGCCTCGGCCCATCGAGGTGGACGAGCCGGCCGATGCTGGTCCTATCGATCCGAGCCATCCCCGCGGATCGAGACCCGCGCTGGACGCCGAGGGCAAGCCTGTCGGCGGACATCGGCTACTCCCCACCTGCGACCATGAAGAACTGCCCATCGCCGGCCGACCGGCAGTTCCGCGCTCGGGGATCTGGGTCACGGCACAGAAGGAACCCTCGTCTGTGCCGTGACCCAGATGATCGACTTGTGGATGTGGAACCGACAGCCTGGGTGCGCACGCTGTGTGATGATTCACTGCGTTGCGTTGGGGGAACGACATGACTGAAAGCCAGGAGTACGACGTCTTCCTGTCGCACTCGAGCAAGGACAAGCCCGCGGTCGAACGGATTGCGGATCGGTTGCGCGCCGAGGAAGGGATCCAGCCGTTCCTCGACAAGTGGCACCTGCCGCCGGGAGCTCCTTGGCAGGAAGAGCTGAAGGTCGCTCTCCGGTCCAGCGCGTCGGTCGCGGTCTTCATCGGCCCAAAAGGATCAGGGCCGTGGCAGGACGAGGAGCTCCGTCTGGCGCTCGATCGTGCGGCTCGCTCGAAGGACGACTTCCGGGTGATCCCGGTGATCCTTCCGACAGCCGACACGTCCGCGGTGGACGAGTTCCTGGCCCAACGAACCTGGGTCGACTTCAGCGCGGGCCTCGACGACGCCGAAGCCATGAAGCGATTGGCCGCCGGGGTGCGCGGTGAGGCGTTCACGACCGAGGCCTTCAGCCTGCCCGACGAACCCGTGCCCTACCGCGGGTTGTTCCGGTTCGAGGCGAAGGACCAGCGGTTCTTCTTCGGTCGCGACGACGACATCGAACGGTTGATCCACAAGGTCGAGGAGTCGGCGTTCGTGGCGGTCGTCGGAGCGTCGGGCAGCGGCAAGTCGTCGCTCGTGCGCGCCGGGTTGCTGCCGAACCTCGACGCGCGCATCCGCGTTCCTCAGCCCGGTGCGTGGGTCACGCTGACCTGCCTCCCCGGCCACGACCCGTTCAAGAGCCTGGCCCAGCAAGTGGCGACGCTGTCACCCACGCCAGGGTCCTTGACCGAGATCGATGCGCTCGCCGAGCGATTCCGCACCACCGACACCGGCCTCATCGACGCCCTGTCGGCACTCACCGCGGCGGCACCGGCACCGGTGCTGCTGTTCATCGATCAGTTCGAGGAGCTGTTCACCGTTGCTCGCGACTCTTCGCAAACCCCTGCGGGCGATCGTGCCATGCGCGCCCGATTCGTGGCCAGCCTCGCATCGACGGCGGCCGACTCGAAGGGCTTCGTGAAGATCGTGATGACGATGCGCGCCGACTTCTCCGGCGAAGCATTGTCCGTCGCGGGGCTGGCCGACCTCTTGCAGGATCACGAGGTGAAGCTGGGGGCGCTGATCGGCGACAAGCTGCGCGAGGCAATCGTGAGGCCGGCGCACGAGTGCGGCGCGATCTTCGAGAAGGGGCTCGTGGCGCGGATCATGGACCAGGTCGACGGGCAACCGGGCTCGTTGCCGCTGCTGCAGCACGCCCTCTACGAGTTGTGGACCGAGCGGCGAGGGCCGTGGCTGACCAACGATGCGTTCGAGAGCACCGGCGGTGTCGTGCGAGCGCTGTCCAAACGAGCCCAGGAGGTGTACGACGGGTTCACCAAGGGTCAGCAACGAGCCGCTCGCCAGGTCTTCGTCCGGCTCACACAGTTCGGTGACGGCGTTCCCGACACCAGGCGCCGAGCCGGTCTGGCCGAGCTCGGCGCCGACGATCCCGACGTGCGCAGCGTCCTCGACGCGTTGAGCGGGGAGGCCGCGCGTCTGATCGTCATCGAGGGCGACACTGCTGAAGTGGCCCATGAGGCGCTGCTGCGCAACTGGGACACGCTGCGCGGATGGCTCGACGGCGACCGTGTGGACCACCGCGTCCATCGCGACCTGACCGAAGCTGCGGAGAAGTGGGCGCAGCGAGAACGGGACACATCGAGCCTGTACCAGGGGGTCGATCTCGAGGAGGCGAAACGGCTCAGGACTGCCCGCAGAGACGACCTCAACGCACTCGAACGCGAGTTCATCGATGCCAGCCAGACCTTCGCCGATCGCGAGCTGGCCGCTGCAACCGCCCAAGCGGCCAGCCTGCAACGCCGGCTGATCGTCGCGGGCGTCGCTCTGTTGATCGCCGTAGCGCTGGCGGTCACGTCAGTCGCATTCGCGACGCGTGCACGAACGGCGCAGCAGCGTGCCGATGACCGCACTGCGGAAGCACTGGAGGCGACCTCCAGGGCCGAGCAGTCGGAGACCGTGGCGCAGTCGGCACTCCAAGACGCGCAGGAGTCGGAGAGCGAGGCGCAGGACGCCCGCGAGCAGGCGGTGTTGGCGGCTCGTGAGTCGGAGCGGTTGGGAACCGAAGCGACCGCGCGTGCGCTGGCAGCGAGCTCGACGGAGGTGCTCGACCGCGACCCGGCGCTCGCTGCCCTGCTCGCCCTCGAGGCAGACCGAACGGCATCGATCCCCGAGGCCGAGGGAGCGTTGTTCCGGGTCAATGCCTCTCCCTGGCTGCGAACGTTGTCGCGTGGCTTCGGCGCAAGCTCGGTCTTCGACCCGTCGGGCACCCGAGTGCTCACGGCAGGGCCTGACGGCGTGTTCCTCTGGGATGTGAGGGGCGGGGAGCCAGATGTGATCAGTCCCGATGCAGCGACGTCGGCCGAGTTCGATGAGACCGGCCGGTTGGCGGTGATCGCGTCGTCGACGGGTGTCTGGGTGTGGGATCTCCGTGGCACACGTGATCCGGTGCAACTCACCGCAGAGTATTTTCCCAACGTGCGGTTCAGTCGCGACGGCGCCCGGGTGGTCGGCAGCGGCTACACCGGGTCGGTCGGCATCGGCGGTTCCGGGCCGGGAGTTGTCGTGTGGTCGGTCGCGGGTGATGCCCCGCCGGTCACGATCACGACCACTCCGATGGTGTCAGCCGGTTTCAGCCCGGACGGCAACCAAGTCCTGACGGCGGGAACCAGCGGTGCGTCACTGTGGAAAGCCGACGGTTCTGAACCCCCCGAGGTGGTCACGGCAGACCCGGTCGTGGCGGCCAACTTCGATCCCAGTGGGCAGCGCATCGTGACGATCCGTGACGTGGCCTTCGGCGACGTGGGCCCTGGCGTGGTGGTCTGGGATGCCGCAGGCAACGCGGTCACGATCGCCACCGATGACGTGACAAGCGCCGAGTTCGGCCTCGACGGCAGCCAAGTCGTCACAGCCGGGCCGGCAGGTGTGACGGTCCGCGATGCGGCAGGCGTGGCATCGCCGATCGTGCTCACCACGACATCCTCGTACCGCGCAACGATGAGCAGCGATGGCTCGATGGTCCTCTCGCGCGGCGCCGCAGGCGTGACGTTGTGGGATGCCACCGGAACGAACTCCTCGACGACGCTCACCGACGAGCCGACCTCGGCAGCAGCGGTCGACGAGGGCGGCGAACGCCTGGTGACCCTCGGGTGGGACATCGCAGGAGATGGAGGAGCGGGACCGGTGACCAGGCTCTCCGCCGACATGGTCGTGCGCGACGTCGATCGCGGCAGCCGCTGGACGCTGCTGACGGACACGCTCGATGCGGCGATCATCAGCCGTGACGGATCGCGTGCCGTGACGCTCGGTGACACAGGAGTGACCGCCTGGAACCTGGACGCGCCCGGCGAGGGCACCGTGCTGTCCACCGATGCAACCTACGCGGCGGCGATCAGCGCCGATGGGGGGCGAGTCGTCGCCGGCGGCTACTGGGGGCTTCGGGTCTGGGACACCGACGGTGCAGTCGAAGGACGAGTGCTCAGCGATCTCGACACCCGGAGCGTTGCCATCAGCCAGGACGGCAGCACGGTGGTGTCGGCGTCGTGGGATGGCGACGCAGTGGTGTGGGATCTCGACGGCGGCTCGGATCCGGTGCAGCTGACTGCCGAGCAAGCGTTCAGTGTGCTGCTCAGCAACGACGGCACGGTGGCGGTGACGAAAGGTGGTAGTGGCGTCGTGGTGCACTGGATCGAAACGGGCGAGTCGGTGACGCTGGACGACAGGGCCGGGTTTGGTGTGGCGATCAACGCCGACGGGTCGCGCATCGTCACCACCGACCTCACCAGCGTCAAGGTCTGGTCGATGGGCTCAGCGCCCACCGCAGTGGCCATCAACACCGTGGGCGACGTTGGTCGCGACAGCGATCGATCCGAGCGGCGCGCATCGTCGTGGTCGGCCTGGCGGGTACCACGCTCTGGAGTGCCGACGGGCAACGCATCGCCATCCTTTCGCGCGACGCACTCTCGAGCGCCGAGTTCAGCGGAGATGGCAGCCGCATCATCGGCGTCGGCCCCAACGGAGTGCGCGTCTGGAAGGTGTCGAGCACCGAGATGAGGGCCGAAGTCGACCGACGCGTGGGTAGCCACACCTTCTCGGATCAAGAGTGCACCGTCTACCGGATCGAGCCATGCCCGGCCGGTTGAGCCGCGTCGACGCTCCAGGCGCCCTTGACCATATGTAGCCACTGTGTTAAATAACCGATCCATGAAGTATCCGCGGAAGCGATGCCAACGATGGCCGTGACGGCCCCCGATCGGTTCGACGTCATCTTCGCCGCCTTGTCGGACCCCACGCGGCGCTCGATCGTGCGCCGGTTGGCCGACGGTGAGGCAACCGTGCTCGAGTTGGCCGAGCCGTTCCCGATCAGTCTCCCGGCCATCTCCCGTCATCTGCAGGTCCTCGAGCGGGCGGGCCTGATCAGTCGCAGCCGCGATGGACAACGGCGGCCGTGCCGGCTGCAGCCGGAGCCGCTGGCCGAGATCGCCGCTTGGGCCGAGCACACACGAGCCGCGTGGGAGCAGCGTCTCGACCGGCTCGATGCACACCTCCAGCGCACATCCGACCGACCCGCATCCCCACCGACTTTGGAGAAGCCATGAGCAACACCCCGAACCTCACCAATCCGACAACGTGGGCTCTCGATCGCGAGATCGTCCTCGTGCGAGTTCTCGACGCCACACGCGACGCGGTGTTCGCCGCGTGGACCGACGCGGATGCCTTCTGCCAATGGTTCGGTCCCGATGGGTACGCCTGCACTGTCCGCGAGATGGACGTGCGCCCGGGAGGTCGAGCGTGCTTCGACATGGTTTCCCCGGTTGGCACCGTGTTCACGAACCGCTTCGAGTACCTCGAAGTGGTTCCCGCCAAGAGGTTGGTGATGGATCACGGGCCAGACATCGACGATGACCCGACACGCTTCCGAGTGACCATCGTCTTCGATGAACAAGCCGATGGAAAGACGGTGTTGACGTTGCGGCAGCTCCACCCGACCGTCGAGCAGCGAGATGCAGGCGTCGGCTTCGGCGCTGTCGAGCTCGGTCTGCAAACGATGCGGAAGCTCGCCCACCATCTCGGGGTCGCATGATGTCGCGCGTCCGCATCCACAACTTCACGATCTCAATCGACGGGTTCGCCACCGGCGACGGACAGGCTCTCGACACGCCGTTCGGCCACGCCGGGCAGCGGCTCCACGAGTGGCTGCTCGCCACTCGGTTCGGCCGCCGCGAAATCCTCGGCGAAGCGGGCGGCACCGAGGGTGTCGATCACGTGATGGCCGACCGGCACGGACCCGGGATCGGCGCGGAGATCATGGGCGCCGGCAAGTTCGGCCCTCCGGGCTGGCAGGACGACCCGGAGTGGCGCGGGTGGTGGGGTGACAACCCGCCGTTCCACACGCCGACGTACGTGCTGACCACCGTCCGCGCCCGTCGCTGGAGATGGAGGGTGGTACGACGTTCCACTTCCTCGACGCCGCGCCGGCGGATGCACTCGAGGTGGCGCTGGACGCAGCCGCCGGTCAGGACGTCCGCATCGGCGGGGGCCCGACCGTGATGCGCGCGTTCCTCGCCGCCGGTCTCGTCGACCACCTGCACGTGGTGCAGGTGCCGATCGTGCTCGGCCGAGGTGTTCGGCTGTGGGACGGCCTGGAGGCGTTGGAGCAGCAGTACGACGTCGAGGCAGTCTCGACACCCAGCGGCGTCACCCACCTCACGTTCACTCGATGACGAGGTCGTTCGCAGCCTCGACGACGCGGTCTCTCGTGGCGCCGAGTCGAGTGGCGACGGTCATGCGCTCGGAGCGCACGGCAACGAGCGCTTCATGAGAACCCGCTCGTCATAGCTGATGCCGTGCTCGACGGTGTGAATCAAACGCTCGGTCACGACCCACCCCGCTCTCTCGTAGAAGGCGATCGCGTCGACGTTCTCGACTCTCGCGTGCAACTCGGACTCCGTGTGGCCGCCGGCAGCGATCATCGCCTCGCCCAGCGCAAGCAGGTGCCTGCCGAGACCAACGTGCTGGTGGTCGGGCTCCACGAACAGGTGCACGAGTTGGTGGCCGCAGACCGTGACGTGACCGATCGGCGCACCATCGACGACGGCTACCCGCGACTCGAGCCCAGACTCGGGGAGGAACCAATCGTGGATCTGTTGCCTGGTGCCCGCGAGGTCGGGCGCTTCGAACTCACCGGCGAGCATCTGCGACGAATACGTGTTCCTGAAGCACCGATCGTGATAGTCCGCAACTGCATCGGCGTCAGCAGGGATCGCTTTGCGGATCTCGAACTCACTCATCGGTCGATCCTGACACGTTCACCTCATCGTGACATCAGGCCGGCAGCAACCGCCGGTTGTGCGGGTGATCCAGTGCCGGGGTCAGTTCTCGAACCGACGTTCAGTCGATGGGGTCGGCCAGCAGGCCCGCACTGAACGCGAAGCGGCGGCGATGCCGGCAGGCGCGTTCGACGACTGCGCCGAACGTGTAGCCGGCCTCGATGGCACCGTTCATCGGTGGCTCGCCTAGTGACCGCAGCAGCGCGGTGGCATCGCGCGACACCGCGATGGGCTGCAGCTCGGGCAAGGGCTCGGGGTCGCGCCAGAGATCGGCCTTGGGAGCTGGTCGCGACCCGTTGGCGCGCGCCCGAGCGGCGGCGCTGACTGTTGCGTGTCTGTGCGGGTGGTTGCTGTTGCGAGCGGTTCATTGGTCGTCCTCGGTGAGCAGTTCCTCGGGTCGCAGACCGAAGGCGAGCCGCAGCTGATCGGTGTTGAGATCGGCCATCGAGCTTCCCTTGGGCAGCACCAGCTGAGCGATGTGGCGCTTGCCGGCCACCACTTCCTCGACCTTCTCGTCGACCGTGCCGGGGCAGACCAGGCGGTGCGAGATGACGGTCTTGCTCTGGCCGATGCGCCATGCGCGATCGCGTGCCTGGTCTTCCACCGCCGGGTTCCACCAGCGGTCGTAGAGCACGACGTGGTTGGCATTGGTGAGGTTGAGCCCGGTGCCACCCGCCTTCAACGACAGCACCATCGCACCGGGGCCCTCGAGCGCCTGGAACTCGGCGATCATCTTGTCGCGCACGGTGCGGCTGAGGCTGCCGTCGTAGCACGACACCGGCGTGCCGGTGACAGTGGTGAGGTGATCGGCGAGGCGTCGGCCCCACGTGGCGAAGTGAGTGAAGATGAGCACTCGCTCGCCGGCTGCGAACACCGATTCGACGATCTCCTCCAGTCGGGCCAGCTTGCCCGACCGACCGGCCAGTGGTTGGTCGTCGTCGTTGTAGGCCACCGGGTGGTTGCAGATCTGCTTCAGCGCCGTGATGGCAGCCAGGATCGCGCCTTCCTTCTTCTCGCCCAGCTCGTTGGTGACGTTGAGCACCAGATCGTCGAGCACCGCTTGGTACAGCCCGATCTGCTCGGGGGTCATCGTGCAGTGGTCGAGCTCGTCGATCTTGTCGGGCAGCTGAGCGGCCACTTCCGGCTCGGTCTTCGTGCGCCGGAAGAGCAGGATGCCGTTGAGCGCCTTCAGCGCGGACTCGCTGTCGCCCGACATCTGCGCGACGAACGACGCCCGCGGACCGATGAGGCCCGGGTTGGTGAAGTCGAGGATGGACCAGAGATCGGCGACCCCGTTCTCGATGGGCGTACCGGTGAGCGCCAGGCGAGTGTGTGCACCGATGCGGCGCAGCTGCTGGGCGGTATCGCTGGCCGGGTTCTTGATGGCCTGCGCTTCGTCGAGCACCATCGTGCGCCACACGGTGGCCGCGAGCATGTCGACGTCGCGAACGGCAGTCGCGTACGTGGTGATGACGATGTCGGCGTCGACCAGCTGAGCAGCAAACTGATCGGCCTCGGATCGCGACATGCCGTGGTGCACCAGCACCCGTAGCCCGGGGGCGAAGCGAGCGGCTTCGGCGGCCCAGTTGCCCACCACTGCTGCGGGCGCGACGACCAACGTGGTGCCGTTGCCGGCCGTTCGAGCGAGGTGGGCGAGCACGGTGGGCGTCTTGCCCAGGCCCATGTCGAGCGCCAGGCAACCGCCCAGCTCGGCAGCGTCGAGGAAGCCGATCCATGACAACGCTTCAGTCTGGTACGAACGCAGCTCGCCCACGAAGCCCTCCGGCGGCGTGACCGGCGCGGCGGCGGCTTCGCCGGCGCGCTGCAAGACGTCGTTGGCCCAGCTCTGGCCCTGCACCACGATGCCACCGGCGAGGCCCGAGGAATCGAGGCCCATGCTGTGACGCAGGATCTCTGCGCCGGTCATCTGCGTGGTGGACTCCCGTTCGGCCAACGCCTCGGCGGCCTTCTCCAGGTCGACACGATCGAGCTCGACCCACTTGCCACGGGAGTGCACCAGCGGCCGAGCCTGCTTCGCCAGCCGTGCCACCTCACCGGCGGACAGCTCGACATCGTCGAACAGCACCGACCACGCCACTTTGGAGAGCTGGTGGGCGCCCACGACCGAACCGGCCGACTCTTCGGCGAACAAGCGCAGCGATGGCGTTGCCTTGCGCCGCGAGATCTGCGGCGCGCGCACGTCGAAGCCGGTGGCCACGAGAGTGGGCCCGACCATCGTGAGGAAGTCCCACGCTTCGTCCTGGCTGAGGGCCAGCTGCCCACGGGCTCGGACACCTGCTCGTCCGAGTGCAGGGAAGATGCGACCCAACCGAGTCCACTCCGCCAACGCGGCTCGGCTGCCTTCCTGTGCGCGCAGCGCCTCGTCGATCGGTATCAACTTGCCCTTGACCGCAGTGCCATCGCTCTGCTTGCCGTTGCTCTGCTTGCCGTTGCCCACTCGGAGGTGCACCGACATCAACCACACGCCGCCGGCACCGGGTGCTTCGAGCTGCACGACCAGACGCGGGTGTGCGGTGTCGGTGACCGACCGGGCCCATTGGTCGAAGCGCCGTGACATGTCGCGGGCCAGCGAGGGATCGGCTGCGAACGGAGCCCCGTCGATGCGGGCCAGCATCGAGTCACCGAGATCGGTGATGGACTTCGCGGTGGGCGGTTGCGCCTTCAGTTCCACCCGCTCGGCTGCCTCGCTCATGATCGCTTCGACCACCGCGCTCACCACCGCAACGGTGACCGTGTGGCCGGCCGTGCCTTCGATCGCGACGACGGTGGCCGGCATCGCAGCAGCGAGCTCGTCGATGGCACCACGATGGAGGAACGCCGGAAGCCACCGAACCGACGCATCGATGCCGTTGCCCTCTCGCCGAGCAGTGACTCGCAAGCCGGGCACGATGGCACCCTGTGCAGCGAGGCGAACACCTTCGACGGCGGCACGGCCGAGCCACAACAGGCTCGCACCGACGCCAGCGGCATCCTGGCCACCGCCCACGGCGACCAGCCAACCGAGCGCGCCGCGCATCGAGATGGAGATGGCATCGGCCTGCACACCGCTGGGAAGCCGCACCCCCGGATGGACCTGCCACCCGTTGGGCGGACCACCCACTGCCTCCAGCCGGTCGGCAAGCGCATCGTTCGGTTCCGGTTCGGTGCCGCGACCGGCGGCCCACACCACCACGCGGCCTTCCGACCACGACGCCTGCAGCTGCACCTCGCCCGGCTCGAGGTACTCCCACGAGATCGAGTCGTCGTCGTCGAGCTCGGCAAGGATGGGCGAAGGGGGCAGCGGGCGCAGGCGGGCTGCGGTGCGGTGCAGGCTCTTCAGCGTGTCGGCGAAGTCGGCAACCACTTGATCGCGCTCGTCACCCTTGATGTCGCGCACGGAGGCGAGGTCTTCCTCGGCATCCCCGATCAGGCGATCGAGCACCGCCAGGGACCGCGTCTCGTCGATCTCGAACAGCGCCAGGTCGTCGGCGGAGGCGCGATCGTCGGCGATCGACCAGATCGCAGCTTCGAGTTGTCGTACCTCAGCCATGGTGCTCCGTATGAGTAGCCGCCTGACGTCGTGCGGCCCCGAGTGCGGGACACACGCCGTTGGGTCGTTGCCAGCGCTTCGAACGGGCACCACGGTGGCCCCGCCGACGGCGAGCCTGGCCGGGCCACGGACTTCCGCAGCGCGACGTGACTGACAGCGACCTGGTGAGGATACGCCGGAAACTCGTCGACGCGTTCAGTCGGAGGCGATACCGGTCACACGCGCGGCGATGTAGCGCCCGATGTCGAACACGTTGCGTTCGAGGTAGCTGAACGGGCCGCGCGCGGCATCGTGGTGGTGCAGCGCGTTCCACACCCCTTCGATCACTGGCCGGTCCTCGGCGTTGACTGCGGCGAGCAGGTCGAGGATGCGCGTCAGGTACGCGTCGCCATCGCGACCCGCAGACCACATCTCCGAGGCCACCACCTCCGGAGCAACCGCCAGCGACCAGCGAATGTGCACCCGACCCACGCCGAGCGGGCTGAGCACGAGGTACCACAGCCAATCGGGTTGCAGCTGCACGACCAGCGTGGGGTACACCGCCGCCAGCACGGTGCTATGACGCCACGTGCCCTCGAGCACCACGTTGTCGAGATGTGCCACCCCATAGGCACTCGCCGGATCGTCGACCGCCACGTGGTACGTGTATCCCGGACCGCCGGGGTGCACGGTGGTGCCGCCGGTGCTGTCGGACTCCTTGGCGAAGGTGCTTCGGTGCACCTTGAACACGTGGTAGGCGTCGAGGAAGTTCTCGGCGAGGCACTTCCAGTTCGTGTCCCACACCTCGGTGCCACCGGCCACCGTCTCGTAGCCCGACATGCGATAGCGAGCGACCTCGTCGGTGAGCCCGGCGATGCGCGGGGCCAGCGGTGCCGGAGCTGCCGACTGGCTGGTGAAGACGAAGCCCTCCCACACCTCGGTCGGCAACTCGCGCAGCCGATGGTTGGCCGGGTCGAACGGTGACCCGTCGGCTTCGCTGGTGTGCTGCATGTACGGCGCGGCAACACACTGGCCATCCAGTCGATAGACCCACGCGTGGTAGGGGCACGTGATGCGCGCGGTGCTGCCATCGCCATCCAGCAGCGTGGCGCAGCGGTGGACGCACACGTTGGAGAACACCCGTACCACTGCATCGTCGCCACGAACGAGGATCACCGAAAGGAGCGAGTCGTCGTGCGGCGACGGCACCTCCCGTGTGACGTAGTCGCCCTTGTCGGGAACGTCGGCGGTGCGACCGACACAGATCCACTCGCCCGCGAAGATGTGCTCGCGCTCCAGCTGCAGGATCGCCGGCTCGGTGTACGTCGCCGGCGGCAGCAGCACAGCCCGATCGACGGGAAGGGTGGCGTGCGCGCGAAGCTGCGCGAGCAGTTGATCGAGGCGCCCGGTTGACATCGGTGCGGACGCTACTGCGGCCGGCCGCACGCTGCCTCAGACGTCGGCGATGAAGATGATGTCGCCGGTGGCGGTGGGCGAACCCTCGGCCGGCTCGACCGTGATGGCCCACGCGCTGGGGTCGGCCGGGGCTTTCAGCGCACGGTGCACGTTGCCGTCGGCCGCGGGGTCGAGCACGTACATGGCCATCGCCTGATCGGGCGTGATGAGCCACAGTTCGTATGCCTTGTCGTCGGGAGCGGCAGGAAGGTTCTCACCGATCAGCACCGCCTCGCCGAGCGTGCTCGACCAGGCCACCTTGAACGAGCCTTCGCCGCCGCTCTTGTTCTCCAGCGACAGCACCTGCGAGTCGGGCTGCTCCATCACCCGCGCGAGGTCGGCAGAGAACGAGTCGGGTTCGCTGCGCCCGCGCAACGCCACGACGCCGACGATGATGAGGGCCAGCGCGGCAGCGGCCGCCATCACCGCCATCAGCGAGCGGGCTCGCGGGCGCTGGTTGAGTGCGATCACCGGAGCGATCGACGGTGAGATCTGGCGAGTGGTGGCGATGTCGGCCATCACGCTCGCCTTCAACGACGCGGGGGGAGGAGTGGCGAGCGAGTCGGCCACATGCGTCAGTGTCTGACGGAACTCGGCCACGTCGGTGCCGTAGACCTCGCACGCCCCGTAGTGAGCTTCGAATGCGGAGCGTTCGCGATCGTCGAGGGCATCGAGCGCGTACGCCGCAGCGAGGTGATGGACGTCGATATCGGTCATGCCACACCTCCCAGTTCGTCTCGTAGCCGGATCATGCCGTCGCGGATGCGACTCTTGACGGTGCCTTCCGCGACATCCAGCAACACCGCCACCTCTCGATACGTGTGGCCACCGAAGTAGGCCAGCTCCACAGCCTCGCGCTGCAACTCGGACAGTTGCGTGAGCGCACGGCGCACCCGCACCTGATCGAGCGACGATTCCACCTCCGCCGCCACCACATCGTGCTCGCGCACCACCTGGTTGGCGTCGCGATCCTGACGCACCCGAGCGGCCTGCTCGCTGCGCACACGATCGATGGCCCGACGGTGCGCCAGTGTGGCGGCCCACGACTTCGCCGACCCCTTGGTGCCGTCGAACCGAGCAGCAAGCCGCCACAGCTCGACGAACACCTCCTGGGCCACTTCCTCGGTCTGCGAGGGGTCGCGCACCACCTTCAGCACCACGCCGTACACCAGGGGGGAGAGTGCGTCGTAGAGCTCGGCGAACGCCGACTGGTCGCCGCGGCCGGCGCGGCGCAGAAGCGCGCCGCACGGGTCGTCGAGACCAGCGTCGATGTCGGCCGGCCGAGCGCGGATGGACCTCAAGACGCCCATGGCGCCTCGAGATCTTCTTGCTCGGGTCGACGCGACATGAAACCTGTTCGGGACGACACGCGATCTGGATGGGTGACGATCGGAATCATCTGCACAGTGTCGGCGCTCGCTCGCTCACTCGCACCCTCGGCCTCAGCATTTTTCGCCAACGAGCTAGCGTGGCGAACATGACCGCTCGTGGATTTGGCCGCACCGCCGCACGAGTAGCACGGTCCATCACGCCCAGCGCGGTCACGACCAGAGCCGCCGATTTCGCGCGCAACCTGAAGGCCGAGTACGAGGCAGGCAAGGCCGACGCAGCGGCCGAGCCCGACGAAGCCACCGAGCAAGCCGAGGCCGAGTCGGTCGCCGAGGCCATGCGCGGCATCGACTGGGCGAAGGTGCGAGCGGCGACAGGGGCACGCAGCGCCCACGCGACGCAGGCGATGAAGTCGATGGCCGACGAGGTGGATTGGGCGAGGGTGCAGCCCGTGGCCGCCAAGGTGTCGAGCGCGCTGATCGCCGCCGTTGCGTCGGGCCAACTGTCCGTCGGCGGGCGCATGGGCGGCACGGTGGCGAGGGCGATCATGAACGACCAGAACCTCGCTCAGCGCGTGAGCACCACGCTCGCCCGCCAGCAGGCTCCGATGCCTCCCGACTTCCGACCGCTCATCGCCGGCGCCATCGAAGCCACGTCGATCGAGTAACCGCCGCAAGCCGGCGCGCAGGCGGCGCTAGAAGACGAAGTCCTTCTCGATCACGACGATGCCGTGATCGCTGATGGTGAAGCGCGCCGCGTCGGCGGAGGCATCGAAGCCGATGCGAGTACCGGCGGGAATGACGACGTTCTTGTCGACGATGCAGCGATTGATGCGCGCGCCGGGGCTGACGACCACACCCGGGAACAGGAGGCTGTCGGTGACGTGCGCATCGTGGTGCACTCGCACACCGGGCGACGCGATGGATCGCTCGACATGAGCGCCCGAGACGATCGACCCTGCGCACAGCAGGCTGCCGTCGACGTACGACGGCTCGCCGCCGGCGCCGCGCGAGATCTTCGCCGGCGGCAACGGTTGATGGCTGGTGAAGACCGGCCAGTCGTCGTTGTAGAGGTTGAACACCGGCACCGGCGACAACAGGTCCATGTTGGCGTCGTAGTACGAGTCGATGGTGCCCACGTCGCGCCAGTAGCCCTTCTCGCGGGCGTCCTGCCCGGGCACCACGTTGGTGGAGAAGTCGTACACGTGCGCCACGCCGGCGGCGGTGAGCGCGGGAATGATGTGGCCGCCCAGATCGGTGTGCGCATCGTCTTGCCCCGCCGGGGTGACGATGTCGACGAGCGTCTTGGTGTTGAACACGTAGTTGCCCATGCTGGCCAAGCAACGGGCGGGGTCGCCGGCCATGGTGGGCGGGTTCGGCGACTTCTCGTGGAAGGCGATGATCTTGCCGGCATCGTCGGCTTCGATGACGCCGAACGACTTCGCCTCCTCGTAGCCGACCGGGATTGCGGCCACCGTGACGCCGGCACCGCTGGCGAGGTGCTGGTCGACCATCTGGCTCACGATCCATGCGATAGATGTGGTCGGCGCCGAACACGCACGCTGAACCGCCAGGTCTGGCTGATGTGCCGGTCGAGGCTGTGGCTCTTGTACTGCGTGAGCACGACGATCTTGAGGTACTGCGAGTTGGCGAAGTTCGACAACGCGAAGTCGATGATGCGATAGCTCCCGCCGAACGGCACGGCGGGCTTGGCGCGGTCCTGCGTGAGCGGCAGCATGCGCTTGCCTTCTCCGCCGGCGAGGACGATGACGAGCACCTTGGGTTCGGCCATGCTCCGGAATGTACCGCGTGGCTTCCACTGCGGGGCCCATCCGTTACCGTCTTTCGCGTGAAGGTCCTGTTCGTCACACCCGAGTGCTACCCGTTGGTGAAGACGGGCGGCCTCGCCGACGTCACCGGTGCGTTGCCGTTGGCGTTGGCCCCCTTCGGGGTGGAGGCGCGGGTGCTGCTGCCCGGCTATCCCACAGTGCGAGCAGTTGCTCGACGTGCGCAAGGTGGCTGCTCTGCCGCGTCTGTTCGGCGCTGCGGGGGCGCTGCTGGCGGGCCACACCGCGGCCGGCCTGCAGGTGTGGATGCTCGATGCGCCACACCTCTACGCGCGCAAGGGCGGGGGCCCCTACCTCGATGGCGATGGCCACGACTGGCCCGACAACCACCTCCGCTTCGGCGCGCTCTCGTGGGTGGGCGCACAGATCGCGATGGGCCGGCTGGGCGGTTGGCAACCCGATGTCGTGCACCTGCACGATTGGCAGGCCGCGCTCACTGCCGGTTACCTGCACTTCGATCCCGCGCCCGGCGCTCGCCCGGCCACCCTGCTGACGATTCACAACCTCGCCTTCCAAGGCCTGTTCGGGGCCGGCATGCTGCCCGCTCTCGGCCTGCCTGCCGGGGCGCTCGACGTCGACGGCATGGAGTACTGGGGCAACCTCAGCTTCCTCAAGGCCGGCGTGCAGTGGGCCGACCACCTCAGCACGGTCAGCCCCACCTATGCCCGCGAGATCCGCACCGTCGAGCACGGCATGGGGTTCGACGGGTTGCTGCGTGCCCGGCCCGACGGCCTCACCGGCATCGTCAACGGCATCGACGACGCGGTGTGGAACCCGGCCACCGACCCTGCGCTGGTGGCGCAGTACTCGGTACGCCGCCTGCACGCGAAGGCCACCAACAAGGCCGCACTGCAGGCCGAGCTGCAACTCGAGGCGCGCCCCGGCGCACCGCTGTTCTGCGTGGTCAGCCGGCTCAGCACCCAGAAGGGTCTCGACCTGCTGCTCGCCGCGCTCCCCCGGTTGCTGGCACGTGGCGCGCAGCTGGCCGTGCTCGGCACCGGCGAGCGAGCACTGGAGGACGGCCTGCGTCGCGCGGCTCACGACCACCCTGGCGACGTCGCAGTCACCATCGGCTACGACGAGCCGCTCTCACATCGCATGCAGGGGGGCGCCGACGCCATCCTCGTGCCTTCCCGATTCGAACCCTGCGGCCTCACGCAGCTCTACGGGCTGCGGTACGGCACGCTGCCGGTGGTGGCGCGAGTCGGCGGCCTGGCCGACACGGTCATCGACGCCAACGAGGCCGCTCTGCGCGACGGTGTGGCCACCGGCTTCCAGTTCAGCCCGGTCGTTGCCGACGCGTTGGCCGTGGCAGTGGAGCGCGCGTGCGACCTGTTCGCCGACCCGCTCGCGTGGCAGCGAGTCGTCAAGCGGGCGATGACCCGCGACGTCGGTTGGTCGGTGGCCGCCGGCGCCTACCGCGACCTGTACGACCGCCTCCCCACCCCCGCACCCCCCGGCTTTACGTAACGGCTGTCGGACGCTGAGCTGGACCGGTGAGTTGGCGGTCTTGACACAAACCGGAAGTGCTGACCGGATGAGGGCCGGGCGCGCTTGCTACCGTTGTGGCCAACAACTGAAGAACCCCCTGCGGGGTTGGGTGAAATTCCCAATCGGCGGTGAAAGCCCGCGAACCTCACACAGCAACATCGTGTGCGGCCGACCCGGTGTAATTCCGGGGCCGACGGTGACAGTCCGGATGGGAGCAGGGTCGACACATGCGATTCGGTCGCGCCGCCATGTCCGCACACGGACAGGCGGCTCAGCCGTCTTGTTCGCGTTGCCGTGCACCTGCACCCCCAGGGCCCGACAACGAGAGGACAGGACTGGCCCATGTTCACAGGAATCGTGGAAGAGATCGGCAGCGTCGAGGCGTTGAACGGATCGCGCGTACGGATCGCGGCCTCGGTCGTGCTCGAGGACGCACACCTCGGCGACTCGATCGCGGTCAACGGTTGCTGCCTGACGGTCGTCGAGCAGGGCCCCGACTGGTGGGAAGCCGACGTGAGCGACGAGACGTTCGCACGCACCAGCCTGCACGGCATCGCAGTCGGGTCGCCGTTGAACCTGGAGCGTTCGGTACGGCTGGCCGATCGCCTCGGCGGCCACCTGGTGCAGGGTCACGTCGACGGCGTCGGGGAGGTGCTGCAACCAGTGCCCGATCTGCGCGTCCGCATCCCCGTCGCACTCATGCGGTACGTGGTGGAGAAGGGATCGATCACGGTCGACGGCGTCAGTCTCACCGTCGTGGCCCCCACCATCGACACGTTCACGGTCGCCATCATCCCGCACACCGCCTCGGTCACGACGCTGGGCACCAAGCAACCCGGCGACCACGTGAACATCGAGGTCGACGTGCTGGCGAAGTACGTCGAGCGGCTGCTCGCCGGCCACGTCGCTGCCGAAGGTGCGCCATCGTGACGGCCTTCGACACGATCGAGCGGGCACTGGCCCACCTCGCAGCGGGGGGCATCGTCGTGGTGGCCGACGACGAGCACCGCGAGAACGAGGGCGACCTGATCATGGCTGCCGATGCCGCCACGCCGGAAGCGATCGCGTTCTTCGTGCGCCACAGGTCGGGCGTCATCTGCGCCGCGCTCTCCGGCGACCGCTGCGAAGCCTTGGCACTGCCGCTGATGGTGCCCCGGCCGCCAACGCCGACCAGTTCCGCACGGCATTCACCGTCACCGTCGACCTCGCAGCGGGCACCACCACCGGCATCTCGGCGGCCGACCGCGCGGCGACGCTGCGGGCGCTGGCCGATCCCTCCACCCGGCCGGCCCAACTGAACCGACCCGGTCACATCTTCCCGCTGCGAGCACGGCCCGGCGGCGTCCTGCAACGCCCTGGCCACACGGAGGCCGCCGTCGACCTCGCCCGCCTCGCCGGCCGCGCCCCCGCAGGAGTGCTCAGCGAACTGGTGCTCGACGACGGGTCCATGGCCCGCCTGCCCGAACTGCAGGCGTTCGCGCGAGCGCATCGCCTGCCGCTGATCTCCATCGCCGACCTCATTGCGTACCGCACAGCTCACGACCCAGCTACTCGAGGAGTACTCGTATGACCACCTTCCACGGCCAGATGAACGGCGCCGGTCTGCGGATCGCGCTGGTGTGCAGCCGTTTCAACGATCTCATCGTCGGCCGTCTGGAAGCGGGCGCACGAGACGCCCTCACCCGCCACGGCACCGACGCCGAGGCCATCGACACGGTGTGGGTACCGGGCGCGTGGGAGATCCCGATGGCCGCGCAGGCACTCGCGACCACCGGCCGCTATGACGCGATCGTGGCCCTCGGCGCTGTCATGCGCGGAGCCACCTACCACTTCGAGGTGATCGCCAACCAGAGCGCCGCCGGCCTCACTCGCGTCGCACACGACACCGGCCTGGTGGTGACGAACGGGATCATCACCGTCGACACGATGGATCAGGCGCTCGAGCGAGCGGGCAGCAAGGCCGGCAACAAGGGCGCCGATGCAGCACTGGCGGCACTCGAGACGGTGAACGTGATTCGCGCAGCGATGGCGCCCTGACGGCAGGTGGCACTGCCGACCGGGACCGCGTCGTTCAGGGCGTGGCCACCGCGTGGTCTTCGGTGGCCAGCACGAACGTGATGTGAATCGTCACCTTCACCCCACGTTGCTCGGAGAGCAGCTCCGCCAGCCGCCATGCCGGTTCGGGCCGTCGCGGGCCGGTGAGCGACAGTTCGACGGTGGCGAATCCGTCGTGGAGCTGAGCGTCGAGCGCCGAGATGCGCGTCGACGGATCCCACTCGCCGACTGCGTCGCTGATCTGGTCCTCGAAGCGTTGGTCCTCCACCACCCGCTGGGAGTACACGGTGAGCGGCACGGCAACCGCCACCACCGCCGCGATCCACACCAGCACCCCCAAGCGCACTCGATTGCTGCCGGCAGCGCGCCGGGTCGTCTTGTCGGCGAACCCCCACCAGGCCATCGCGAACGTGGCGCCGACGACGAGCGCACCGAAGTTGGTGACCATGGCCAGCATCGCCTGCCGCATTGCGGGCTGGTTGCCCGCAGCGAGGAACAGCCCCATCGCGGCCAACGGTGGCTCGATCGTGACGGAGATGGCCACACCTGACAGCGCGCCGCCGGCTTCGGTGCGCAGCGTCGCGTACCCCGCGGCGATACCTGCTGTGAGCGCAATCGCCAGATCGAGCAGACCTGGTTGAGCGATGGCCGCCAACTGCGAGGGGAGTTCTCCGGGGTCCAACCGAGCGCCCACCACCCACCCGACGAACAGGCCGGACGTGACACTGAGCGCGATGCCCACCAACGTCATCACGATCGCGCGGGCGAGGCGCGCACCCCACCCCTGCACGAGCGCCCGCGATGGCCAGCAGCGGCACGATGAACGGACCGAGCAGCATCGCGCCGATGACGGCTGGCGCGCTGTCGAGCAGCAGACCCAAGGCCGAAATGGTGCTGGACAAGATGCTCAGCACGATGAAGTTGCGCGTGCTGGGGCCGCCGATGCGCGCACGGTCGTAGAGCGCGGCCTCGATCGAGTCGCGCTGATCGCCGGTGATGCGCAGGCGCGTGATGCCGAACCGGTAGAGCAGCGGTCCGAACGGCCCGCGCGGTCGGACGTTCGCGTCGTCGGTCACCGGCGACGCCGCTTCATCCTTCACTGGCGCCCCGCTCCTCCACCACGCGCGGAGTGGCCACCATGGGCCACGCCGCATCGATGGCAGCCATCGTGGTGCTCAGGCGAGCACCACCCAACCACGCAGTCAGTCCTGACCAGAACGCGTCGACCCCGACTTCGGGAGGCATCAGATCCGACGCATCGAAGCGCAGCACTTCGGCGTCACGGGTCCATTGCGCCAGTGTGCGATTCAGCTCCGCCGGGTACGCATCGCTGGCGAACGAGTCGAGAGCGGAGATGAACCCTCCCAACCGCGCGCGCTCGGCAGCAGCCTCGTGAGTGGTGAGGTACGTGGCGAGCTCGCGCACCTCGGGCCGGTCGGTGAAGCGTGCGACGGCCGTGCCACCCACCAACATCGACGAGGCCGCGCCGGCCGGGCCGGGAAACGGAAGACCCACAGGTCACCCGTGGGCGACACGTTCAGCGTGCGATCCAGGAAGTCGGTGAGGAAGCTGGCCTGACGGTGCAGCAGGCAGTCGGGCTGCGGCCCGAGCAGCTGTTGCGCCGCCTCCTGCACCGTGAACTCGACCGACGCCCGGTTGCCACCGTTCACCCTGCTCTCGCTGAGCGCGATGGTGCCGAAGCGCTCGACCGCATCGGTGATCGCAGGATCGGTGAACAGCACCTCACGCGCGATCCATCCGTCGTACACGTCGGGCCCGGCGAAGCGCAGCACCAGGTCTTCCACCCAGTCGGTGGCCACCCAACCGGTCGCCCCGGCATCGCGCACACCCAGGCACCAGGGGGCGGTGCCCGCTGCTTCGATCCGGTCGGTGAGCGCGATCAACTCGTCCCAGGTGCTCGGCGTGGCAAGCCCGCGGGCCGAGAACTGCCTCGGCGAGTACCACACCAGGCTCTTCGGCGACACCGCGTACCACGAGCCGTAGACCTGGCCGGCGACACTGACGAGATCGACCAGCCGTGGGTCGACGTCGCGGCGAGCCGCATCGGCGAGGTCGGCGTCGTACGGCAGCGCCATGCCGTCTTCGGCGAGCGACCGCAGCAACCCGGGTTGTGGCAGCAGGGCCAGGTCGGGAGCGTCGCCTCGTCGAACTCGTTCGAGCAGGTCGGTCTCGAAGTTGGCCGAGCCCACGTAGCGCACATCGATGCCGGAGCTGCGCTCGAACGCCTCCATCGACGCGATGAACCCGTCGGCATCGCGATCGGTGGCGGTGCCGAACACGGTGACCACCGGACCGCTCGTTCGCTCGACCGGCTGGTCGCAGGCAGCCACCAGGGCAACCAGCGCCAGCACCGGCACACCTCTCCAGTTCCGGTGGCCGGCCCCCAACATGCGCCCGAACCTACTACCAGGGGCTCACGGAAGCGCTTGAGAACGCGCCGCGATCGACCGATGAACCTGCAGATGACTTCCACACTGGCCTCCGATCGTTCCTCCGCGCCATCGGCGCCACCTGCGTTGGCGGCCGCGATGGTCGACAGCATCGGTTCGGTGTTCGCCGGCCGCAAGGAGCAGATCGAGGTGGCCACGGCATGTGTGCTGGCAGGCGGCCATCTGCTGGCGGAGGACATCCCCGGCGTGGGCAAGACCCTGCTCGCACAGACCTTGGCGGCCACCCTCGGCGGCACGTTCGCCCGCGTGCAGGGCACTGCGGATCTGTTGCCCGCCGACGTGGTGGGCTCGCTGGCACCCAATGCCGACGGGTTCGGCCTGCACTTCCGCCCCGGACCGGTGTTCGCCAACGTCGTGCTCTTCGATGAGCTCAACCGCGCCAACCCACGCACGCAGTCGGCGCTGTTGGAGGTGATGGAGGAGGGCTGCGTGACGGTCGACGGCACCACCCATGCCGTGCCCGCACCGTTCGTGGTCATCGCCACTCAGAACCCGGTGGAGATGGCCGGCACCTACCCGCTCGCCGAGGGCGTGACCGATCGCTTCATGACCGCCATCAGTCTCGGCAGGGCCAGCACGGACGAGGAAGTGGAAGTGCTCACCGGGCGTCGCGGTCGCGGCCAGCTCGGCAGCGTCGTGCGCGTGGCGACGTTGGGTGATCTGGAGACGAGCCGCTGCGCAGTACAGCGCGTCCACCTGGCCGACGCCGTCGCGATGTACGCAGTCGCCATCCTGCATGGCACCCGGTCGCACCAGCGGGTGCGCCTGGGCGCCTCCACGCGGCGGCGTGGCGCTGGTGTCGCTGGCCAAGGCCTTCAGCTTCATGGCAGGCCGCGACTACGTGGCACCGCACGACATCGCGCGCGCCGCGCTCAGCGCGTTGCCGCACCGCCTGGTCATGGCCGGCAGCGAGCGAGCACACGCCGCCGATGTCGTGGCAGAGTGCATCGCGGCCGTGCAGGCGCCGAGGCGTTGAACCGCCCGGTCGGCGTCGCCCATGGTGCCTCGGCGCTGGGGGTCGCATGGCTGATCGCGTGCGCCATCGCACTCCTGACGGGCGCGTCGGCGGTGGTCATCCTGATCGCCGTCGGCCTGGTTGCCTTCGTCGCCAGCCTGCTGAGTGGCTGGACCGCCATCCGCCACATCTCGGTGGACGCCGTGACGACGGCAGACCTTGCCGACGCGGAGAGCACCCTGACGTGGCACGTGCACGCGAACGGGACGCGCCGGGCGCACGCCGAGCTGAGGATTGCAGAGGCTGTCGTGGCACGCGGGTGGGTGGCGCCGGGCTCGACGCTGCTGTCTGGCAGCGCACCCGGCCGAGGGGTGCACACATCGGTGCAGGTGCGGCTCTCCAGCGCAGGAACGCTGGGCATCGTCTGGTGGCGACGGCGCTCGACGATCGGTATCGAACCGCTCTTCGTCGCCCCCACGGCTGCCCTCGAACCGGCACCGCACCAACGACCGGCCGGTCACCGCGGTGACAACTGCGTGACCAGCCGCGCCACCGGCCGCGACGAAGTGGACGGAGTTCGTAGCTGGCGCGAGGGCGACGAGTTGACCGCAGTGCACTGGCCCGCAACGCTGCGCACCGGTGAGTTCGTGGTGCGTCAACGACTGCACGACTTGGAGGAGCGCTGGGTCCGCTCGGGTTGCCGTGCAGGTGGACGCGCACGAGCCGACGGCGCTGCGCGACCGAGCCGCAGTGCTGCGCTGGTGTGCCGCCTTCGAGGCAGGCGAAGGACCCGGCGGCAGCCGACCGCACACGCCGTTCTGGCAGCGACCGCTCGCGATCCCCTCGCCTGAGCCCGAGAGCTCGCTGACGAGCGGTGCGCGCTGGGCAGTCGCGGTGGCAGCCGCCGCTCCCCCGGTGATGCTGCTGGAGCCGCTGGGGTACGGCCTGATCCAGATCGCGGTGGTGCTGGCGGCGGTCGCCGCCGGTGCGTACTTCTCCATGCGCGGCCCCCACCACCAGCGACTGCTCCGTCAAGCGCTCGGGCTCCTCACCGGCGTGGCAGTGGCACTCTCACTCGTCGATCTCAGCGCCGTCGACAGCATCGCCACCTCCTTGCGGTTCCTCCTGCCGCAGACACTGGTGGCACTGGTGGTGATGCAGGGTTTCGAGTGCACCGACCGCCGATCGGCCCGGGTGTCGCTGGCGTGCTCGGCGATGCTGACCGCGTACGCGGCCGGCATTCGCGTCGACGAGCGGCTGGTGGTGTGGCTGGCCGTCTCGCTTGCGGGCCTCACGATCGGCTCGCATGCCGTTGCGCACATCGATCGCCGGCCGCCCGCTGCGACCGGGCGCAGCGGGCGCACCAACCGACGGCTCGTCGTCACTCGCGCCGTGGCCGTCGTCGGCGCTGCCAGCGCGGTGCTGGCTGTACTGGCCGTGGTGCGCGTGCCGGAAGGCCCCGCGCAACTGACGCTGCCGAGCTGGCTGCAGGAGTACCGCCCGACACCCAGTGATGGCGAACTGGTGGCCGCCGACGGCTCACCGCTGCTCGGCGGCGCCGCCCCCGGAGGCTCGCGATCTGGTGCGGGCGCTGGCGGCTACCCAGGTTTCAGCCCGACCATGGACACCTCGTTGCGGGGTGCGTTGGGCGACGAAGTGGTGTTGCGGGTTCGGGCGCCGTATGCCGACTTCTGGCGCGGACAGACGTTCACCCAGTTCGACGGGCGCGTGTGGCGAGTTGACGAGGCGACCGGCGAACTCACCGAAGGCCCTGACCACGACGTCCGGTTGGCCCCCGGCGATGTGAGCACGAAAGGTGACGACCAGTTCATCCAGACCTTCTACGCGGAGGTGGACCTTCCCAACATCGTGTTCGCTGCCAGTCGCGCCGATCGAGTGCTGCTGGCAGCACCGATGTGGGCGCGGCCCGACGGGGCGCTTCGCGCACAGGTGGTGATTCCCGCCGGCAGCGCCTACACCGTCGTCTCGCAACGGTCGGGCGCCACCGCCGACGGCCTGCGCGCCGAAGGCGACATCTCGCAGCTGGCGTCTCCGATCGAGTTCGTCTACACGCCCGCCTCCACCACCGACCGAACGAGGGCTCTGGCCGAGGAGCTCGCGGGTGGAGCGTCATCCACGTACGACGTGATCCTTGCGATCCAGGCATGGCTGCGCACCCACGTGACGTACAACCTCGAAGCGCCCGTGCCGCCGAGCGACGTCGATGCGGTCGATCACTTCCTGTTCGAGTCACAGCAGGGCTTCTGCGAGCAGATCGCCAGCGCAACCGCGATGCTGCTGCGCAGCCTCGGCATACCCGCTCGCATCGCCACCGGGTACGTGCCGAGCGAACGCGACGAGGTGGCGGGTGTGTGGATCAGCCGCGCCAGCGACGCTCACGCTTGGGTGGAAGTGCGGTTTCCCAACTTCGGCTGGATCGCCTTCGATCCAACAGCTGCAGTGCCGCTTGCCGGCGAGGCCACTCGTACCACCATCGGAGGCGACTTGGCGAAGGCGGTCGCCGGCCTCATCGGCGACCACATCGCGGTGGTGCTGACATCGTTGCTCCTGGTCGCCGCCATCACGGTCGTCGGCAAGCTCGTGGTCGGCTGGTGGCGGCGCCGGCGACGAGGTCGCTGGGGTGTGCTGCAGGATCGCTTCGTGAGCGCCGCACTGCAGCGTGGTGCTCCACTGCACGCGCCCAACGCACGACTGGCCGACGTCTTCGACCAGCGAGCCGCTCAGGAGCTGGCGGCGACTCTCGACGCATCCGCGTTCGCAGCGGAGTGGGCGGACGACGACACCTCGTATCACCGCGCGCTCGATGCCATCTCCGAGCTGGAGCGATCCGCCTGAACCCGCACCCTGCGACGACGAGCGAGGCATCTGATCCTCGAGCACGTCGCTGATCGACGAGAAAGTTCGAAATCGCGGGAACTGAACGGGGCTACCCATCGACCACACATGCAACGCAGCGACGGCAACAGATCCTGACCGGTTCCCAGTTGCAGCCGCTCGCAGCCGGCCTTCCTCCTCACGAACACACCTCGGGAGGGGGGCCGGCACTTTCGTTTTCGGTTGCGGGAACTCAATGCTGCCGACCGGCGACATGTGGGCATGCGCACAGCGATGCTGCTCTACCCAGGCTTCACCGCCCTCGATGCGATCGGCCCCTATCACGCGCTCGCCGGCATCCCCGGGTACGAGTTCGCGTTCGTCGCCGAGAAGGCTGGGCCGGTGAGCAACGGCGGCAGCTTCACGATGGAGGCCCAGATGAGCATCGACGAGCTCGCTCATGTCGACGTGCTCGTGGTGCCGGGCGGAGTCGCGGCCATCGGCATGGCCCGCCGAGGGCATGTGCTGGTCGACTGGATCCGCGAGATGCACCCCAACACGCAGTGGACGACATCGGTGTGCACCGGCGCCTTGCTGCTGGGGGCGGCAGGCGCACTGCGCGACCTACCCGCCACCACTCACTGGTACAGCCATGCGGAGCTGGCCGACTACGGCGCCATCCCCACCGATGCCCGCGTCGTCGAGCACGGAAAGGTCATCACGTCGGCCGGGGTTTCGGCAGGCATCGACATGAGCCTCGTCCTCGTTGAGCGCATCATGGGCACGGAGTGCGCGCAGGCAGCCCAACTCGACATGGAGTACGACCCGGCACCTCCGTTCGACGCCGGCCACCCGCAGTGCACCACCGGCTGTGACAGCCTGGTTGAAGGGCATGTACGACGACATGCTCGGCGGCTGACAGGCGCTGGCACCGGCACGGCACCCGCACCGATCGCGGGGCCGGCGATGGCGAGCTGCGACGGACGCCGTCAGCCCCGGGTCAGCGCCAACACTGCGTCGAGCGTTGCCTGCAGGTGAGCGGTGAGGGTTGCCGCCGCTCGGCGGGCATCACCGGCCATCACGGCGTCGTAGAGCTCGGCATGTTCGGCCGCCGGATCGCCCCGGCGCTGCGCGCCTGCGCCGCTGACTTGAAAGCGCTGCGTGTGGTCGTGCAGTTGCACGACCGTGCGGTACAACTGGCGATTGGTGCAACCCGCCAGCAGCGCGAGATGGAACCCCCGGTGCACATCGAGATAGGCGGGCACGGTGCGATGGCGGCCAGTGAGCAGCACGTAGGCCGCGTGCACCGAGTCGCGGAACGCCGCCGCCGAGGTGCCTCTCGCGTGCGCTGCCATCGATGACCGCAGTGCCCTGGGGTCGAGCAACAGGCGCAGCTCGTAGTACTCCGCCGCCTCAGTGGCATCGATGGCGGCCACGCGTGCGCCGCGCTGCGGCTCGATGACCACCATTCCTTCGCCGGCCAGGCGCTGGAACGCCTCGCGCAGCGGCGTAGGTGAGACGCCCCACTCGGCCGCGAGATGCTCGCTGCGCAGCTTCTCGCCTGCTGCCAGCTCGCCGCTGAGGATGGCAGCGCGAAGCCGCGAGTCGACCCACTCGGCCAACGTCGGTGGAGTTTCGAGAGCAACACCTGCAGGCGCGGGCATGCCGATGAGTCTGCCACAAATGCTTGACGATTTCAATAATCTATAGAAACATACGATCATGTTCAGACTTGCGCACATCAACGGCCGAGCAGCCTTGCTCGATGCCACCCACTGGTTCGACCTCGCCGGCGTCACCGGCGATCAGTCGCTGGCCGACCCGATGGTCGCCATCGCTCGCCACGCCGAGCTGCACATCGCCCACGATGCGTTGGCCTCGGCCACGCCGGGCGGGGCCATCGCCGAAGCCCGCCTGGGCGCGTGCGTGCCTCGGCCGGAGAAGGTCTTCGCCATCGGGCTCAACTACCGGTCGCACGCCGAGGAGTCGGGCATGGCCATCCCGCCGGCGCCGATGACGTTCACCAAGTTCCCCACGTGCCTGGTCGGCCCCACCGACGACATCGTGCTCTCCGGCGCCTTCGTGGACTGGGAGGTGGAACTGGTCGCGGTCATCGGCACCGGTGGTCGCCACATCAGTCGCGACGCGGCATGGTCGCACGTGGCCGGGCTCACGCTCGGGCAGGACATCTCCGACCGGGTCGTGCAGATGACCGGCGCGCCGGCGCAGTTCTCGATGGGCAAGAGCTTCGACACCTTCGGCCCGATCGGCCCGGCAGTGGTGAGCCTCGATGCCTTCCCCGACCCCGACAACGTGGGGCTCTGGTGCGATGTGGCCGGCGAACGCATGCAGGACGCGCGCACCGACGACCTCATCTTCAGCGTGCCCGAGATCATCGAGTACCTCTCCGCGATCTGCACCCTCACGGCCGGCGACATCATCTTCACCGGCACACCATCGGGCGTCGGAGGGTCGCGCGGTCGCTTCCTCGCAGAGGGCGAGACGATCGACAGCGGGGCCGAGATCATCGGCTCCTTGCACAACCGGTGCGTCGCACCATGAGCCTGCACCGTCTGCTGGCGATGCGCGTGGGCGTGCCGCGACCCGATGAGCTGGCCGGCTTCTACGCCGAGGTGGGCCTGGCCACCGATGGCGACGGCCGGGTGACGAGCCCCGATGGCGGCACACAGGTCGTCATCGAGGAAGCGCCGTACCGGCAGCTGCTCGGCGTGGAGCTCGGCGCCGCGCACGAGCGCGACCTCGACGACATCGGCGGCCGGCTCGCTGACCTCGGTGTCACCATCGAAGGCCGCAGCAGCAGCCTGACTGCTGTCGACCCCATCAGCCACGTTCGGTTCCGCGTCACCGTCGCCGAGCCGCTCGCACAGGCGGGCTCGACAGCGGTGGTCGACAACCGGCCAGGCGCCACCGTTCGCCGCAACGAACGCGCGAGCGCCGTCAGCCAGGGCCCGCGACCGCCCCGGCGACTCGGCCACCTCGTGATCGGCACGCCCGACATCGCGGCGACGCAACGCTTCCTCGTCGACGGGCTCGGGTGCAAGGTCAGCGACCAGGCCGACGGCATCGTCTCGTTCCTGCGGTGCAGCACCGACCATCACAACATCGGCTTGGTGCACAGCCCCGTGCCCATCCTGCAGCACTACTCGTGGGAGTGCGACGACGTCGACCACGTGGGCCACACTGCCACCGCCTTGCTGCGCGCCGACGCCGACCGCCAGACCTGGGGCCTCGGCAGGCACTTCGCCGGCTCGAACTTCTACTGGTACCTGCGCGACCCGTCGGGCGCGTTCATGGAGCTGTTCAGCGACCTCGACGTGATCGACGACGACGACGCGTGGGAGGCCCAACGCACGCCGCTCGCGCTGGAGCACGTGGCCAACTCCTGGGGCCCGGACATCCCGATGGAGTTCATCGCACCTCACGATCTCCCCGAGCTGCAAGCAGCCTGGGCGGCACGCTGAGATGGCTGCCGACGTCGTCGACTGCGATGTGGCGATCATCGGGTACGGCCCGGTGGGCGCAACGCTGGCAGGGCTGCTCGCCGGCCGCGGTGTGCGCACATTGGTGATCGACCGCGAGGTCGACATCTACCCGTTGCCGAGGGCCGCCCACGTCGACCACGAGATCATGCGCATCATGCAGGAGCTGGGTTGTGCCGACGAGATGCTCGCCGGCATGCGACCCAACCCGGGCATGGACTTCCTCACCGCCGACCACGAGGTGCTGCTGTCGATGCGCTCGCCGGGCCTCACCTCGCTCGGTTGGCCGGCTTCGGTGTTCATCAACCAACCGTTGTTCGAGCGGCAGCTGCGCGAGGCGGTGAGCCGGCTGGGCGCCACCACGCTTCTGGGCAGCGGCGTCGCAGCGATCGACAGCAGCGAAGCTGCCATGTACGAGCACGCAGACCGAGTGCAGCTGACACTCGACGACGGCAGCATCGTCACTGCTCGTTACGTCGTGGGTTGCGACGGCGCGCGATCGTTCACTCGCCGCACGCTGGGCATCGGCTCGCACGATCTCGAGTTCGAGGAGCCGTGGCTGGTGGTCGACATGCTGATCAACGACGCAGACTCCGGCCTGCCCGAGTTCGCACTGCAGGTCTGCGATCCGGCCCGACCGCACACGCTGGTACCGATGCCCGCACCGCGCTTCCGGTTCGAGTTCATGCTGCTGCCCGGCGAGGACCCCGTGGCGATGCAGACACCCGAGGCGGTCGCCGAGCTCACCGCCGGCTGGCTGCCCGCCGGCGCAGCGACGGTCGAGCGCAGCGCCGTGTACACGTTTCACGGACTGATCACCACCCGGTGGCGCTCTGGACGGGTGCTGCTCGCCGGCGACGCCGCGCACCAGACGCCACCGTTCCTGGGCCAGGGCATGTGCAGCGGCATGCGCGATGCCGCCAACCTGGCCTGGAAGCTCCACGCCGTGCTGCGCGGTGCCGACGAAGCGTTGCTCGACACCTACCAGCAGGAGCGCGAGCCCGCGGTGAGGTCGATCGTGCAGGCGGCAGTCGACTTCGGGCGGATCATCTGCACCCTCGATCCGGCGCAGGCCGCGGCTCGCGACGAGGCGATGCTGGCCGCGCGTGCGTCGGCCGCCGAGGTGCAGGACACGAGCGAGGGCGTGCCGATGGCGCCGCTCACCGGCTCGCTGGTGACCGCCGGTGGCGGTCGGCCGTCGTACCAGCCGACGCTCGCCGGCCGCCGGTTGGACGATCTGGTCGGCCCGCGTTGGCTGGCGATCACCCGTTGCGCGGCCGGCGAGGACGGGGCGTGGTGGACGCAGCGCGGCGCGTTGGTGCTGGGCGCCGACGAGCACCCGGAGCTGGTCGCACTGCTGGATGCAGCGGTCGCACCCGATGGCATCGTCGCCGATGCGGTGGTCGTGCGCCCTGATCGGTACGTGCTGGGCGGGGCACCAACCCTGCAGCACCTGGCGGCCATTGCCGAACCGTTTCTGCCGCCCGTCTGAACACGCAAGAATGTCGGGGCCATGCCTCGCTTCGACGATCAGTACTACCAACGGTTCTACGGGCTGGTGGGCGTGCACGACCACGAACAGATCGGCCACCTGGCCACCGCCGTGCACGAGATGTGCGCGTGGTGGGGTGTGCCACCGTCGTCGGTGCTCGACGTGGGCGCCGGCGTGGGCATGTGGCGCGATTGGTACCGCGCGCAGCACCCGCGGGTGAAGGTGCGGTCGGTCGACATCAGCGAACATGCATGCGCGAAGTGGGGCCACGAGTTGCGCGACATCGCCACCTGGAAGCCGTCCAAGAAGTTCGACCTGGTGATCTGCCACGGCGTGCTGCACTACCTCGACGAGCCTGCTGCCCTCAGCGCGATCGCGAATCTGGGTGCGGCAACGCGCAACGTGCTGTACCTCGAGCTACCGACGGCCCACGACCTCGCCGAGGTGGTCGACCCGGAGCTCACCGACATGGACGTGCACCATCGCAGCGGCGAGTGGTACCGCAGCCGCTTGAACGTGCACTTCCAGCAGGCCGGCGCCGGGCTGTGGGTTCGCCACGGCACGGTGCCGCTGTACGAGCTGGAGTCGGCACAGCCGTAGCGCCACGCGGCAACGGGCTCAGCCGCTGCTGTGGCTGCTCGAGTCGGGGACCGTGGCCACCGGCGCCGGAGCCGCAGCCGTCGCCGTGGATGCGGCGCGCTGAGTGGAGGCAGGAGTCGTGACGGATGTCGTTGCCTGGGTCGTTGCCTGGGTCGTCGGGACCACCACGGTGACGCCATCGGGCAGGCACACCGATTGCTCTGGAAACAGCGCCGTGTCGGCGGTTGCCCCGTTCGCGGCGTACAGCACCTCTACTGAGACCGACGCCTCGGCGGCGATGAGGGTCCAGTAGTCACCCGACACCACCGTGTAGGTGTTGGTGCACGGCGTCGCAGCAACGATCGTCGTGGTCGCCGCCGTCGTGGTCGCCGCCGTCGTGGTCGGGGTCGCCGCAGTCACAGTCGAGGGGGCCGACGAGCCGACTGAACCGGCAACGTGCGCCGCGGCGCTGGTCGGCTCGGTCGGCGGCACGCCACTTGCTGACGAGCCACCGCCGCTCACCATGATGCTCACTGCTGCCAGGAGGGAACCGGCGCCGGCGAGCCCCGCCAGCCGCATCGCCCGCTGGGGCGAGTACGGCCGGTCGACGAGCGACGGCGATCGATCGAGAGAGAACAACGGCATCGGTCAGGCCCCCTGCACGACCATGCCGGCGCCCGCAGCGGCCCGACGCGAGCGGGAGGGCGCTGCATCGGGCTCGCTGCGGGGCGGGCATACCGTCTGGCCAGAGGGAGGGGGCCAGCCGTGGGGTGTGGACCGGGTGCCGTCGTCGAGCACGTCGTGGTGCACGGTCAGCCGCTGCTCTTGGTGGTGGTCTGCGCAACCGTCGCCGGCGGCGCCGGGGTGGCGGCGGTCGTGGATGCGGTCGCGACCGCAGTCGTGGATGCGGTCGTGGCGCCCGTCAATTTGTCGGTGGTGGAACCGGATGCCGTTGCTGTCGCCGGTGCGGCGGTAGCCGTGGGCACCGCCGCGGCCGTGGTGGTCGCCGCGTTGAGCGCCATGTAGCCGGTCATCAGCAGCATGCCGCCAACACCGGCGGCGCCAACTGCTCGCCGCGCCGTGCGGGCGGGGTGCGGGCGCTTCCGGCGGGCCGGACGCTGCGTGCTGTTGCGGTACTCGTTCATCTCATCGTCCTGACGTCGCCGTGGTGTGGACCTTGTGCACACCATGATGAGCGTCGAGTGTTAAGGGAGTACGTGAGCAGCGTGTGGCGCAGGTGGTACTGCGCGTCGGCCCACGGCGAGGCGATCTGCTCAGCGCGTGGGAATGCGTGGTGCGGAGCTCTGGCCTGCCCGATCGTCACGATCGGCCTGCAGGATGCGCATCACGGTGGCCACGCAGACCGCGGCAACCGAGACCAGCACGGCAACACGCAGCGCCGGCGTGGTGCGGTCGCTGCCCACCCACAGCAGGTGGAACGTTGCCAGGGCGAACAGCGGGAAGCTGAGGTAGTGCGTGGCGCGCCACGCTCGTTTGCTGAGCTTCTTGCGGAGCAGCGACGTGATCTCGACGGCGATCAGGAAGTACATCGCAATCACACCCCACCCCACGGCAAGTGGGTGGTAGCTGCCCGTGAACGGCACCAGCACGTTCGCAAGGCTGAAGCCGACGTAGGTGTCGAGCATCAGCGCCACCACGTGCACCAGGGTGAACACCGTTGCCAGCCCACCCACGAAACGGTGCAGGTCGAGCATCCAGTTCGGCTTCGGCCGCTTGCCCAGGAACCGGCTCGACAGCGCCAGCCCCCAGAACATGCTGATCGCCAACAGCACCCAGGCGATGATCCCGCCCGAACGAGCGATGTACCACCACGTGTGATTGTTCATCTTGTGTCCTCCGCAGAGCGATGAGTGGCGCCGCGCAGTTGCGGGTCGAACGCCACCGTCTGTGTCATCGGTACCCCGCCGAGGTACGCCGCAAACCCGGGGCTCGCGATCACCCGGCCATCCTGGCTCACCGCGACGGCCGCCGTGCGCGCATCGAGCAGGTCGAAGGCACGGTCGGCACCGCGCAGCAGTACGGCCTTCGCCAGCACTTCGGCCTCCCAGGCCGTGCCGGCGATCACGCTCGCAAACGCGAGGTCCGAGGTGGAGGGTTCGCCCGTGGCGGGGTCGATGAGGTGGTGCCTGGCGTGCCCGCCAGTGCGCCACACTCGGCGCAGCACGCTGGATGTTGCCACCGCGCCGTCCCACAGGCCGACGAGCGCAATCGGTGCGGCGCACCACGGGTGCTCCACGGCCATGGTCCATCCCGCGCCGGTGGGGCTCTCGCCGCGCACCCGCAGATCGCCACCCATGTTCACGCACACACCGGCAGCGCCTTCATCGATGAGCAAGGCCGACACCAGGTCAGCCGCCAGTCCCTTGCCGATGCCGCCCGGATCGAAGCCCATTCCTGTGGGCAGTGCGATCGAGCCGGCATCGAACACGATGTCGGTCGGGCCCGGACGGGTGACCGAGAGGCGCGGTGGGAGCGCCGGTTCACCGGTGTCGACGAGATCTTCGAAGCTGCGGTCGTACCCGGCGCGACGCAACGCGTCGAGCAAGGTGGGGTCGAAGCCACCGCCGGTCAGCCGCCAGGCCTCGACGGCGCGCTCGACGAGCAGGTACGTGTCCGGTGTGACCACCACCGGTTCCCCGGCCACCGCGTTCAAGAGGCTGATCTCGCTGTCGGGTCGGAAGCGGCTCCACCGTCGTTCCAACTCGCCGATGCGGTCGCGACCGAGGGTCAGCAGGTCGGCACTGCCGCCGACGACGATGAGATGGATGTCGGAACCCATCGCACGGAATCGGTCTTCGGACACCGCGCTGGCCATGCCCGCAGTCTTCACCATGTGGTTTGGAATCGAGCAAGAGTCGCGTTGGAAGCCGGTGGGGCAGGTCTGCACACCGGCAAGCCCTCAGATGCGTTCGATGATGGTGGCGGTGGCCATGCCGCCGCCGGTGCACATGGTGACCAGGCCGGTGTGCAGGTCGCGGCGCTCGAGCTCGTCGAGCAGGGTGCCGATGAGCATGCCGCCGGTGGCACCGATGGGGTGGCCCAGGGCCATCGCGCCACCGTTGACGTTGACCTTGTCCCACGACACGCCGGTGTCGCGCAGGAACTTCAGCAACACGGCGGCGAACGCCTCGTTCACCTCGAACAGATCGATGTCGTCGAGCGTCATGCCGGCCTTCTGCACCACCAATCTTGCTGCCGGGCCCGGGGCGGTGAGCATGATGACCGGTTCGTCGCCGGCGACGGCTGCCATGGTGACCTTCGCCCGCGGCACGAAACCCTGTGCACGGGCGTAGTCGGGGGATGCCAGCAGCAGTGCCGAGGCGCCGTCGACGACGCCCGACGAGTTGCCGCCGTGGTGCACGTGGCGCAGCTCACCGATGTGCGGGTACGCCTTGCGTGCGGTGTCGTCGATGCTGAGCTCGCGACCGGCCATCGTGTGGCCGCCCATGCCGGCGAACGCCGGCGCCAGCTTGGCCAGATCAGCAAGGGTGGTGCCGGCCCGCGGGTGTTCGTCGTGATCGAGGGCCAACGTGCCGTCGTCGTGGAAGATGGGCACCAGCGAACGCTCGAAGCGACCCTGCGCGATTGCTTCGGCGGCACGGTTCTGACTGTCGACCGCCAGCTGGTCGAGCTCTTCACGCTGGAAGCCCTCGACAGTGGCGATGAGGTCGGCGCTGATGCCCTGTGGCACCATGTCGTACTGGTCGCGCAGGTGGTTGTTGTTGGCCGTGAAGCCGTCGACGTGCATCGGGGCCGGGCGCGACATGCTCTCCACCCCACCCGCCACCACCATGTCCTGGAAGCCGGCGAGGATGCCCATCGACGCGAAGTTGACCGCCTGCTGGCCACTGCCGCAGAAGCGGTTGAGCGTGACGCCGGGAGCCTGCACGCTCCAGCCGGCGTCGAGCGCGGCCATGCGCGCGATGTCCATGCTGTGGTCGCCGCTGCCGGCGCCGCAACCCATGATGACGTCGTCGACCTGCGAGGTGTCGAAACCGTTGCGCTGCTGCAGCGCGTTGAGCACCTGCGCAAGGATGCGTTGCGGGTGCACGTTGTGCAGCGCCCCGGTCTCCTTGCCCTTGCCTCGTGGCGAACGGACGGCGTCGATGATCCAGGCTTCACTCATGCGGCGAACCGTACTGCCGCGCACACGCGCAGCCCGAAGCGTGGCCGGCGCCGAACTCGGGGTGGGCGCGGATGCTCGCTAGTCGTCGACCTTGTCGGGCGGGCGCACGACCACCACTGGGCAGTGTGCGTGGTGCACACAGGTGGCCGAGACCGAGCCCAGCAGCAGCCCGGCGAAACCACCGTGCCCGCGGCAACCGACGACGAGCAACGCGGCACCCTTCGAGGCCTCGATCAACGCTGCCGCCGGCGAGCCGGTCTCCAACCGCTGCTCGGTCTCCACGCCGCGAGCCGCAGCGACCACCTCTGCCTCCTCCAACGCCATGCGACCGGCTTCCTGCAGGCTCTCCAGCACGTAGCCACCGCCGTACGGGTCGGCACCCGACATGCCGAGGTCGATGCCGTGCACCAGCACCAGCTTCATGCCATGGTGCTGCGCCTCGTCGAGCGCCCAGCTCAATGCCCGATTGCCGTCCACCGAACCATCGACACCGACAACGATCATGGACTTCTGTTCCTGGCCGGACATCGGAACCCCCTCGCTCGAGAACTTCTCTACCCACAGTGTTGCGACTGCAAACACCGGCAACGCAGAGCCCTTCGGCTCTTCTTGGCCCGCCCGCTGCCCGCCCGCTGCGGGCCCGCTGCCGGCTCGCTGCCGGCCCGCTGCCGGCTCGCGCGGTCACCCGTCGACGGTGCCCGTCAGATCCGCGAATGCTCGCGGGAAGCGGGCCAGCACGGCGATGGCGTGCTGCAGCTCGCGTTGGTCGACGCACTCGCCGATGCGGTGCGTGTTCTGCTCGATGCCGGCACCGATGCCGAACATCGCCGGGTGGCGGACCGCACCGGACACCACCCACTGCTTGCCGGCGGGCACGCTGATCGACGTGCTGTCGAGCGGGATCGGGAAGCCGACCCCGTCGGTGGAGAAGATCCACTTGTCGACCCGGGGGGTGCTGCGCAAGGCCCCGGCAGCGGCACCTCCGGGAGGCTCCACCACGAACGGGGTGACCACACGCCGGTAGGAATCGACGGCAGCGCGAACGGCAGCGTGATCCTCGGGAGTGATCCAGCCCGGGTAGATCTGCGCGTTGTCCACGGCGTAGCCCCGCCACGTGCGCCGCGAGTAGCGGGGCACGACGATCTCGACCGTGAGACCGGCCAGGCGGGCGGCCGCCACGGCATCGAGCGACTCGATCTCGGCCAGCGCCTGTTGCGGTGTCTCGCCGACCGTGAGCCGGCGATCGAAGCGAAACGTGAAGCACTCCGGTACCGCGCAATCGCTGGGCGTGTCCAGCGTCGCCCAGGAAGCGGTCCGCGTGCCGCGACCGATGAACGGATGGTCGAGCATCCCCTCACCGTTCGCATGCCGAACCGCTGCCTCGGCGAGGATCGCCCCACCGTGCTCCAACGGGTTCAGGCCCAGCGCGGGCATCGAGCCATGGCATGACCGACCGGTGACCGTGACCTCGATCTGCATCCGGCCGCGTTGCCCGCGGTAGATGCCCAACGCGCCCTTCACGGCATCGCCCGTGCCCTCGGTGAGCACAACGACATCGGGGATCAGTTCGGGTGCCGCGCCCGGCAGCACGTGGTCGACGAGGTGACGAGGGCCGCCACCGTCGTTGTCCTCTTCGGCAGCCGTGGCGTAGGCACGCACGATGCAGCCGCGCAGAGCACCCTCGTCGCGCAGCTCCAGCAGGATCTTGGTGGCCACGATCTGTGCCACCACACCGGCCAGCTGGTCGGCCGAGCCGCGGCCGAACACGAGATGGTGCAACTCGTCGTCGGGTGGCAGGTAACCCAACTCTGCCCGCAACGAGCTGGGGTCGACCGCGGCGCCGTCGACCAAGCCGTCGTATGGGTCGACAGCACCCTTCAGCTTGTCGCGCCACTGGTCGCGCAGCGCCTGCACCGTGTCGGAGTGACCATCGAAGTAGATGACGCGCTTGTGGTCGGGCGGCATCTCGTCGACGCGTTGGTGACCGTCCAGACCAGGTTGCCGTAGTCGTCGAAACCTACGTCGTCGGCGTGCAGCACCGCTCCGACATCGACGATCGTGTCGAGCAGGAACCGCAGCCTGCTGCCCTCGTGGTTCGACAGTCCACTGCGCGGGTCGCCGCCACTGTCCACGGGGAGGTCGACCTGGTCGGCGGGAATGCGGATTGCCTCCTTCAGGATCGCAACCGCCAGCGGACGGTACCGTTCGGCCAGTTCGGCAACCCTTCGGTCGAGCGTCGTCAGTTCGGTCATCTCGGGCCCCATTTCAGCCAGCATCGGCGAGCCGGCTCGCCAGGTCGGAGACCTTGGCTGCCGCCAGCAGCGCCATGATCACGTACACCTTCTTGTTCGCTTCGCGAGCGACTGCCACACGGAAGCGGTCCATCACCCCGGGGCTCACCTCGGCTCCGATGTCGGCCGGCAGGCAGTGCAGGTACAGCGCCGTGCCACCATCGGCGGTCATCGCCATCCGCCGTTCGTCGCAGATCCAGTCGCGATGCTGTGCGTTGCGCTCCAGCGCCCGCCGCTCGATGTCGGCCATGGCGACCTTGTCGCCGGCACGGTTCGCCACCACCCGCTCGGCCATCAACGCGTGCGGTCCCCACGACTTCGGGTACACCGCCTCCGCCCCGGCGAACGCATCGTCCATGTCGTTCGTGACCCTGAACGAGCCACCCGACTCGACGGCACCTTCCGCTGCCCACTGCATCGGCTCGGGCAGCAGTTCGTAGCCCTCCGGATGCGCCAGCGTCACATGCGCGCCGAAACGTGTGAGCAGGCTCACCACGCCCTGTGGCACCGACAGCGGCTTGGCGTAGCTGGGCGAATAGGCCCACGACATCGTGATCCGCCGCCCGGCGACAGAGCCACCGAAGTGCTCGCGCAGCCAGATCAGGTCGGCCAGCGACTGCGTCGGATGGTCGAGATCGCACTGCAGGTTCACCACCGGCACCACCCGGGCGTCACCGGAGGCCGCCAGGTAGTCGGTGATACCGCGCAGCACGTCGCGCATGAAGCTGTTGCCCTCACCCAGGATCAGGTCGTGCCGCACACCCAGCGCATGGGCGTTCATACCCAGCATCGCACCGGTCTCCTCGGCTGTTTCGCCGTGCGAGACCTGCGTCGAGGAGCCGTCCACGATCACCGGGTGCATGCCCAACCGCGCCGCGGCACCCGCCCACGCCGACTTCGTGCGAGTGGAGTTGTCGAAGAACATCGCATAGGCGAGCTCGTTGGGCAGCAGGTCGGTGGCCACCCCGCTGCGGTCGAGCGCCTCCAGGCGCACGGCGACGCTCAGCAGCGCATCGAGGTCGGCGACAGACCAGTCGTGCGTGGTCAACAGGCTGCGGCCGAGCAGGGAGTTCACGCGGGCGCCATCGGGGAGCGGCTTCACGCCTCGCAGTGTGCGCTCTCCGGCACGTCGACGCACGGGGCCTAAGCCCCTTCCGGCCGCAAGCACGGGGCGCGACATCAGATCCCGAGCCATCGCTGGCGGCGGTAGACTCCCCGGAAGTCTCATGCCGGTCTGCAACCCGTCCGCAAGGGGCCGCACGCCCTCTTGCCGCGAAGGAACCTATGCCCACCACTCCGAAGCCCGCCGACGACCAGCTCGCTGAAGACCGGCCGATCATCGCCAAGGCCGCGCCGGCCAAGGCTCCGGCCAAGCCGCGCAAGGCCGCGACGAAGCGGGGCGTGAAGCCGAACTCGGTGCTCGCCGAGGACCACACCCCCAGCGAGGCCATCGCCCATGCCATTCGCATGGAGTTCGGCGACCTCAGCCCTTCGGTGAACCGCATCATGAACGCGGGGCTGCACGAGGCCGGCACGATGCATGCGATCACGCTGTTCCGCGAGTCGCTGGGCGTGCCGGGTGACGAGAACCGCAACCCGATGGTGGCCATCGAGGCCGGTCGCCTCGTCCCCGAGGGCTGAACCGGCCACGGGTGACCTTGGCCCCTCCTGCGGGGAGCCGATCGGCGCGACGATGCACGCCGACCATTGGAGGCGTGATGGACCGGATGAGCCCTCTCGACGCGACGTTCCTGCACATCGAGGACGGCGTCAACCACATGCACATCGCGTCGTGCGCGCGCTTCGAAGGCCCTGCTCCGACCTACGAGGCGCTCGTCGATCTGTTCCGCGGGCACCTCCCGCTGGTGCCGCGCTACCGGCAGAAGGTGCGCTTCGTGCCCGGCGGCATCGGCCGGCCGGTGTGGGTCGACGATCCGCACTTCCGCATCGACTTCCACATTCGACACACCGCCCTTCCCCCGCCCGGTGACGACCAGGACCTGCGCAACCTGATGGGTCGCCTGATGTCGCAACAACTGGATCGCAACCGCCCGTTGTGGGAGGTGTGGATGGTGGAGGGCCTTGCCGACGGCTCCTGGGCCCTCATCTCCAAGGTGCACCACTGCATGGTCGACGGCATCTCCGGCACCGACCTGATGGCGCTGGTGCTCGACGCATCACCGCAGGGGTCGCCCACCGAACCCGACGACTGGCACCCGGCCGCCGAGCCGTCCGACGCCGAGTTGGTGCGCGACGCCATCGGCGAGACGCTCGTCAGCCCCAACGAGATCGCCCGTTGGGCTCGTGCGTCGCTCCGCGGCCCGCGCAAGATGGTGGCCAACCTGAGCGACGTGGTGCAGGGCGCGAAGGCGCTCGGCGAGCACCTGCGCCCGAACACTCCGCTGTCGATCGAGGGCACGATCGGCCCCCACCGTCGATGGACATGGGCGCGCACCACGTTGGCCGACGTGAAGACCATCCGAACGGCGCTGGGCGGCACCGTCAACGACGTGGTGCTGGCGGCAATCACCAAGGGCTTCCGCGAGCTGCTGCTCAGCCGAGGCGACGAGATCGACAACGCCGTCGTGCGCACGCTCGTGCCCGTCTCGGTGCGCGCCGCCGGCGATCGCACCGCCAACAACCAGGTGTCGGCGATGATCGCCGAGCTCCCGGTCGGCATCTCCGACCCGATCGAGCGGTTGCACGCGATCCGCTCACAGATGGCCACCTTGAAGGAGTCGCACCAGGCCGTGGCCGGCAGCATGCTGGTCAACATGGCAGGGTTCGCGCCGCCGGCGCTGCTCTCGATGGGTGTCCGCACCGCCGCCATCGTGATGCGCCGCATGCCGCAACGCAGCGTCAACACCGTGACCACCAACGTTCCCGGCCCGCAGGTGCCGCTCTACGCGCTGCGGCCGCGAGATGCTGGAGTACCTCCCGTTCGTGCCACTGTCGCAAGGCGTACGAACCGGCGTCGCCATCTTGTCCTACAACGGGAAGATCTCGTTCGGGGTCACCGGCGACTGGGACGCGGTGCCCGATGTGGCTGTGCTCGCCGACGGCATCGAGACCGGAATGCAAGAGCTGTTGCGCCGTGCTCGGCGTAAGGTGCACTAACCCAAGGGAGGGCACATGCCCGCGAAGTCACCTCAGAAGCCCGCTGCCAAGAAGGCCGGAAAGTCGCTGAAGGAGAAGCGCGACGTGAAGAAGGCCAAGAAGGAAGACCGCAAGAACGGCTGAGCGCTGCCGTGCACGGATGACCTTGGGCCCTGCCACCGGCCGCCGGTGCAGCCAACGATGGGCTCATGAAGGTCGGCTCCACTCACCGCTACGCCGCGACACCCGACGTGGTGTTCGCAATGATGACCACGCCGGCGGTGCTGACCGAGAAGTACACGGCGCTGGGGCACCGCGACCTGCGGATGCTCGAGCACACCGATCATCTCGGTGAGGTGTCGCTGCGTTCGCAGCGCAGCGTGCCCATGGAAGTGCCCGGCTTCGCCAAGCGCCTGCTCGCGCCGATGAACACGGTGGAGCAGCGCGACCACTGGTGCGCACCGGATGCCACCAACGTGCGCACCGGCACGTGGGAGGTGGTGGCCAAGGGGGTGCCGGTGAGCGCTGGCGGCACGCTGCGAATGGCGCCCGGCCCCGGCGGCACCACGATCGTGGAGATCAACGGCGAGGTGAAGTGCTCGCTGCCGTTGCTCGGCGGCAAGCTCGCGTCGTCCGTGGCTGGCGACGTGCAACGCACGCTGCAGGCCGAGGAGGCGTTCAACGACGGTTACCTCGCCGCACGCAAGAAGCCGCGGGCACGAGCCAAGAAGTCGCCGGCGCAACGAGCCCCCAGAGGCGCCACCTGACGACACCGGGCTCAAGGCCGCAGCCCGACGGGCCGATAGGGCCTCACGGTGGATCAGTCTCCAGCACAGCACGTTCCCGGCGAAGCCGACCTCCACCTGAGCGTCGGCGCCCGCCCGCTGCTGACCCTGGCAACGGTGCCATTGCACCATCTGCTGCTCGACCCCGGCGACGAGCTGTCGCTCGCCGACGACCCCTCGGTCGCCGCCGACGCCTCGTTCATGCGCGCGTTCGTGCCGATGCGCTCCTACCAGCGTCTGTGCGGCGTCGGCCTGGAAGGGCTGATCAGCGCCATCGCGCGCACACCCTCGTCGCTGACGGGTCGCATCATCGTGAGGGAAGCAGCCGACCACGCAGGGCAGTTCGTCGTGATCGACGGATCACGCCACGTCGCCGCGTTGCGTCAGCTGGCCGAGATCGGCTCGGCCAACGGCGTGGGTCTCTCCGGCGACGTGACCGCACTGTTCGATGCCTGCCCGGTGACGATCGTGCGCCCCGAGACCGACCCCGCCTTCGTGCTCGCGCTGCTGGCCGATGCCACCGATGCAGCCTCCGACCCATGGCTGCACGGTCAACGCGACCATCTCTTGCGGCTGCTCGCCCACCACGGTGTGCACCACAGCCGCCCGACGGTGACCGAGGCAACGGCCGGCAACACGCAGACGCTTCGCCGCTATCACGCTTACCGGGCGCTGCAGCAGCTGATGCTGCAGGAGGCGGTGCCTCCGCACCTGACGGCCGGGCTCTACCCCCTCTTCCACGCGGCGGTCGGCAGGCCGGTGATCCGCGAGTGGCTCGACTGGGACGACACGCTCTGCTGCTTCATGAGCGACGCCGAGCTCGACCGCTTCTACCGCCTGCTCAAGCCCACCGTGAGAAGCAACGGCACCACCCGCCGAGCATGCGTGCGCACCGTGGACGATGTGGTGCACCTGTGCGATGTGCTCGCCGAACCCGCCGCACACGAGGTGCTGATGCAGGACGGCGCCACTCTCGAGCAGGCGGTGCAGGTGATCGACGCAGGAGCCTTCCAGCAGTGGTCGGCCCAGGTGGGTGAAGCCTACGAGACCATGATCTGGGACCGTCGACGCTTCGGGCCTCGTTCCTGACGGCTCACGAGCACTGACACGGGCTGCCGACGCGGTCCAACGCCGGCAGCCCGCGATGACGGAGCTCAGTGCTTGACGAACTTCTCCTTGGCGGCGTCGACGAGCTCTTCCACCTTGTGCTCGGCGTCCTTCACGATCTCCTTCAGCTTGCCGGCGGCCTCGTCGGCCTTGCCTTCATGCTGCAACGACTTGTCGTCGGTGAGGTCGCCCAGCGCCTGCTTCAACTTGCCTTTGGTCTGATCTGCGTTGTCCATGGTGAGTCCTTTCTCAACTCCCTCGCAGTACCCACTCACGTTGGCGAGCAAACGTGGATCTCAACGCCGTTCCCAGTTTGGGGAAGTCGCCGGCTGGGTACACCGCGGGTAGACCCCAGGAGGCACCATGTCCAGCGAAGAGCTCCACGCACCACGCGAACGGTTGTCGGCAACGACCGTCGCCTCGCATCAGGCAATCGTCTCGTTGATGGAGGAACTGGAGGCGATGGACTGGTATCGCCAGCGCGCCGACGATTGCGATGTCGCGGAGCTGAAGGCGGTGCTGCTGCACAACATGAACGACGAGATGGAGCACGCTGCGATGCTCATCGAGTGGCTGCGGCGCAACATCGACCAGTTCGATCACGAACTGGACCGCTTCCTCGGCAAGCCCGGTGCGATCGCGTAAGCCGGCCACCGGCAGCGACCCGGTTGATGACGCAACACCCTCAGCAAAGGAGACATCCGTGGCCACCGTGACCGAAGTGCTCACCAACGAGCGCGAGAACATCCTCGACGCCGCCGCCATCGCGCTCGAGCGATCGAACCTTCCCCACTACGCGCAGGCCGGGCCGACGGCAGCCCGCGAGCGGCTGGCGCGGTTGCTGGCACTCGTGCTGCAGAGCGTGGACACCCGCGACCTGGTGCCGATGATCGAGCACGCCACGCACATCGCTCATGAACGGTTCGATGCCGGCTTCGACATCCACGAGGTGCAGAGCGCGTTCAACGTGCTGGAAGAGGCGATCTGGGTTCGCGTCGTCGCCGCCACGCCGCCCGCCGAGCTCGCCGAGTCACTCGGCCTCGTCGGCACGGTGTTGGGAACCGGCCGCGACACGCTCGCCTGCACGTACGTGTCGTTGGCCACGCGCCAGCACGTGCCGTCACTGGATCTCAGCGCGCTGTTTCGAGGCGGCCGCTGATCCTCAGTGGATCGTCGTCAGCCCGCCGTCGATGACCAGCAGTTGCCCGTTCACGTAGCCCGCCTCGTTGCTCATCAGGTACAGCACGCCGTTGGCGATGTCCCATGCGCTGCCTTGGCGACCGAGCGGTAGCCGGCCGGCGGTGCGGCCGGGCCGATCGCGAGTTGCGATGCGACCCATCGGCGTGTCGATCAGGCCTGGTACCACCACGTTCACCCGCACGCGGCGGCGGCGCCCTTCGAACGCGGCATGCCGGCACAAGCCGGCGAGCGCGGCCTTCGACGAGTCGTACGCGGGCATCCGGCTGCCGGGCTGTAGCGATGCGACCGACGACACGAGCACAACCGCACCGTCATCGTCGAGGTGCTGCAAGGCCAGTTTGCAGCCCAGGAAGTGGGCACGAGCGTTGAGCGCGAACGTACGATCCCATGCCGCGGCGGTGGTGCCGGACAGCCACGCCGGCCCTCCCATGCCGACGTTCACCAGCACGCCGTCGAGACCACCGAGCACCGCGACAGCCGCGTCGAAGAGTGCGACCATCGAGGACTCGTCGGTGGCATCGACGGTGAACGCCCATGCCGCTCCACCTTCGGCGAGGATCTGTGACGCCGTGTCCTCCGCTCGATCGAGATGGAGATCGGCGCACGCAACGGTGGCCCCCTCGGTCGCCATGCGCAGCGACGCAGCGCGGCCATTGCCGAGCGTGACCTCCTCAGGCGGCAGGCCGTACGTCTCCTGCCCGGCGCCGATGACCAGCACCCTGCGACCCGCCATGCGACCTGCGACCTGCTGACTCATCAGTGCGACTCCCTTGTTCGTGTCGTTCATAGCAGCACAGCGCAGTTGCACGTTTCACTCGGCTGCGTGCCGGGTACAGAGAAGTCATGCTCCTCGCTTCCGGCATCTACATCGGTGGGGGTTTCCTCACCCTCCTGCTCATCATCGTCGTCGTGGTCCTGCTGCTCCGCTGAGATCACTCACTCGTGCAACCGTCAACGCCCGATCGGCCGCGCCGCAGATGGGTCGTGCACTCACCTGTCACGCCGACCCACGCGCCTGGTTGGAAAGATCGCCAGTGGAGCAGCCGCGTGCTGCACCGTCTCGGCGAAGTGGTGGGGCACTCTGCGGCGGGTGTTGCCGCGGCGGCGTTCGTGCTCGCATGGGTCGCCGTCGGCGCTACCTACCGCTTTCCCGAGTGGTGGGCGACCGTGCTCTACAGCGTCGCGGGCTCCGTCACGTTCTTGATGGTGTTCGTCATCCAGCACACGCAGGCACGCCAGACGGCCGCAACTCAGCTCAAGCTCGATGAATTGATCCGAGCATCGGCACGCGCCGACGACGGCTTGATCGCCGTCGAAGAGGCGCCGGCCGCTCACCTGCAGGCGCTCACCGATCTCACGCTCGCCGAACGCGACTGGAAGTGACGCGGCGGCGCTGCTCTGCGAGTATCGGCGGGTGAGAGCGTTCGACTGGTTGTTCAAGAATCGGCAGACGGGTGAGATCACCATCGCCCAGTTCCCCAACCTGCCGCTGTGGCTCTTCCTGGGGGCAGCGCTCGCCCAACGCGTCGCCGACGACTCCAGCTCGCTCGACACGCTCGCCAACCTGGCCGGTAGCGCTGCGCTGGGCTGGTGGGCGATCGACGAGGTTGCCCGCGGCGTGAACCCGTGGCGACGCATCCTCGGAGCGAGCGGAGTGGTCTTCGTCGCCTACCGGCTCATCACCGCGTTCTAGATCCGGCCGGGGCGCACTCTCGATTGAACCGGCGCACGGCGAGGTGCACTCTGTGCACCGACTCCACGGGCTGCAGGAACATCAGCGGGCACGCACCGACCACCGCGTCGAGCCCGTGCTGCCGACACGCAGCGACGCTGGCGGTCGAGACGGCACCGGGGCTGCCAACGCCCCGGAACAACCACACGTGGTGGATTCCCCGGGCAGCACACTCGCGCACTGCGTCGACTGCGGCTGCGCCGGTGACCATGAGCATGGCTGCATCGATCTCGTCCACCACATCCGCCACTCGGGCATGGCACTTGGTGCCTTCGATCTCCGCCGATCGCGAGTTGATCGGCACCACCTCGTAGCCGTGGTCGCGCAGCGCACGGAACACGGTGTTGCCGAACTTGCGCGTGTCGGCGGACGCACCGACCAGCGCAATGCGGTGCTGGCGCAGGAACCGCTCGACCGCATCCGCGTCGACTGGGTGCTCGATCGCACCGCGGCGGGTGAGGCCGACGACGACGAAGGCGCCACCGACGACGACGCACAGCGGATGAAGGAAGCTGAGCTCACGGAGGAACGCCACCTCGACAACGATCCAACCGACCAGCAGTGCGCCGGCGAACACAGCGGCCGCGCCGGTTCCCGGCCGGCCTGACCACGCGCGACCAGCCAGGATCGCGAACGGCAGCGCGACGATCAGCGCCAGTGCGACGCCGCCGAACACCGGGCTGGCGAACGGCAGGCGCGATTGCAGTCGATCACCTATGTCGATGAAGCCACCGACGAGACCTGTTGCACCGCCGGCTGCGACGAGCGCCGTCAGCCCGGCGGCGACGGCCAACACACGACGACGTCCGAAGACCGGCTGATGGTGCATGAGAAACCTCCGGCACCATGGTGAACGCTCGGGTTGCAGACGACCAGAGCCCAACGGCTCGAACAGCGCGCGAGCAGCGTGAGATCAGCCCATCTGAGTGGTGGCGCCCGGGAGCACCTTCACGATCACGCGGTGATCGCCGGGCTGATGCCACGGGTACTGCGGCTGATCGATGTACTTCTGCGCCATCGAGTCGATGAACGCGTTGCCCTCGTCATCGACGATCTCGGCCACCACGCCCCGGATCTCGAGGTAACGGTAGGGGTTGGCTGCATCCACGATGGCCAACGCGACATGCGGATCGGCCTGCAGGTTGCGGTACTTCTGGCGACCGGTGGTCTGGCTGAACAGCACATGCGTGCCGTCCCAGCCGAACCACACCGGGTTGTTCTGCGGTGCACCGTCGGGACCGATGGTGGCCACGTTGGCCAGCGCTTTCGAATCGAGAAGATCTACGTGGGAAGCGGGAATGATCATGGCGGCAACAACCCTTCGCATCGCAACTAAATTCCCGGCGCGTGGCGAGATGTGTCACACGGCTGTGACGACCGAGACGCCCGGTTGGGAGAACGAACCCATTGCCGGCAGCGCCTGAGGGATGTCGGCCAGCGTGAGGCGCTGGGTGATCATCGCTGCCGGGTCGAGCCGGCCGTCGGCCATGAGCGCGAACACCTCCGCGAAGCGAGTGGCGGACAGGCCGTGCACGCCCAGCACCTCCAGCTCGTCGCGGATCACGCGTGAGATGGGGAGATCGGCCGACTTCGTGGGGAACAGGCCGATCTGCACGTGCCTGCCGAGCGCACGCAGCGACATGATCGAGTTCGTGGCCGTCGCCGAATGGCCCAGGCAGTCGACTGACACGTGCGCGCCACCGACGAGATCGTGGAGCGCGCCCCCGACGTCGTCGGTGGTGGAGGCGTCGAGCGTGAGGTCGGCCCCCAGGCTGACCGCCAGTGCCAACGCCTCGGGCGCGATGTCGACCGCGACCACCGTCGCGCCGACGGCCCGGCCGAACGCAACCGCCGCCAGGCCGACCCCGCCGCAGCCGTGCACGCACAGCACCTCACCGGCAGCCAGGCGGCCCCGCTCGATCACGCCGCGGTAGGCGGTGCTCACTCGGCAACCCACGAGGGCGGCCGCAGCATCGGTGACAAGAGGCGGCACGACCACTGCGTTCGTGTCGGCGTAGGGAACGGTGGTGTACTGCGCAAACGCACCCCAGCGGGTGAACCCCGGCTGCTCTTGACGCCGGCACACCTGGTGCTGGCCGAGCAGGCACGGCTCGCACGAACCACAGCCGCACACGAACGGCGCGACGACTCGGTCGCCTTCGCGAATGCGGGCGACGCCGGCACCGACGCCAACCACGAGGCCGACGAACTCGTGGCCACCGACGTGAGGGCACACGATGTCGGGGTCGGTGCCGTGCCAGCCGTGGTAGTCGCTGCGACACAGCCCAACGGCGAGCACCTCCACCACCACCTCGCCCGGCGACGGCGTTGGGTCGGGGACCTCGACGATGGAGATCGCGCCTCGGAACTGCTCGTAGACGGCGGCCCTCATGCGGGCGCACCAATCGTGATCATCGTCGCCATACCGATCAGGTGCCGGACTGAGTGCGCTCGAGTGCCGCCAGACGAGCCTCCAGCTCGCTCAGCCGCCGCTCGGCGGCGTCGGCTCGCGCCGCTTCGTGCTCGGCTCGCGCCGCTTCGTGCTCGGCTCGCGCCACCTCGTCGAGGGGGCTCAACCAGCGGCGGCCCCCCCCCCCGCGCCGCGCCCCCCCCCCCCCGCCGCCGGCTCAGCACGGCCACCCCCCCCCCCCCCCCCCCCCCCCCCCCCTGGGGGGGGCTGCCCGGCCGGTCTCGGGCACCGCCCCGCTGAGGCACCTTCGCCCACCCCCCCCCCCCCCCCTCCGCCGCCGGGCAACCCGTCCGTCGACACCATGCCGGTCGTAGAACTGGCGCTTGCGCACCATCTCTGCCCAGGTGTTGCTGGGCGAGAGCACTTCGATGGCCAGCGCCACGTGCCCGCCGTGCTCCCACTGCCGGTAGCTGCCGATCTCGCGCAACGTCGGCTTCACCGGCAGCCCGACCACCACCATCGTGTCGGGCGCGGCCACGATCTTCGGCTCACCCTTCACGGGATACCAGAACTGGTCGGCACCCACGAACACGTCGTCACGACCGGAGTACAGGCGCTCGAAACCGAGCACCAAGGTGCGGATCGCGAGACCCTGCAACGCACATTCGGACATCGGCTCGTCATCGCTCTCCGGGTAGATGACGTGGTCGAGCGAACGATCGTCGATCAAAGGCATGGCCATGAAACTACTCCTCTCCATCACGCAGGGGCAGGGGAAGCCGATGCCCGAAACCCTACGGAATGGGTGCGCGAGAGTTCAGCACGCCAGTGCGACATCGAGCCCACGCGCGGCTCGTGGCGAGATCAGCCGGCGGGCACGGAGTCGAGCACCGAACGCAGCGCCTGTGCCGCGCCCAGCAAGGCGGCACTCTCGAACGGCACGACGATCTTGGCGTTGTCGCTCTCGGCGAACTTGCCGAGCGTCTCGAGCTGCAGGATCGCGATCAGCGACGGGTCGGGGTTCGCTTCCCGGATCGCCCTGTACACGCTGGTGATCGCCTGCGATCGACCTTCCGCCTCGAGGATGAAGGCCTGACGGTTGCCTTCTGCGCGCAAGATGGCCGCCTCGCGCTCACCTTCGGCAGCGCGGATGGCCGCCTTCGCCGCACCGTCGGCGATGTTGATGGCTGACTGCTGCGAGCCTTCCGACTGCAGGATCTTCGCCCGCTTCTCCTGATCGGCCTGCTTCTGCAATGCGAGTGCTTCGAGGATCTTGGGGGGCGGCGTGATCTCGACGATCTCGATGCGTGCGATGCGGATGCCCCACTTGTCGGTGACCGCCTCCATCTGCCCTTGCACATCGGTGTTGATGCGCTCGCGCTCCGACAGCGCTTCATCGAGCGAGAGCGTGCCGATGACCGAACGCAACGCAGTACGGGCCAACGCGTCGATGGCAATGCCGAAGTTGGCAACGCTGAACAGCGCCTGCTTGGCATCGACGATCTGCGTGAAGATCGTCGCGTTGACCGTGACCACCACGTTGTCTCGCGTGATCACTTCTTGCCGGTCGCCGGGAACGGGGATCTCGCGCATGTCGACGCGCTGCAGACCGTCGATGAACGGAGCGATGATCACCAGACCGGGCTCGTGCGTCTTGCGGTACTCGCCCAGGCGCTTGACGACACCGACCTCACCCTGTTGCACGATGTTGACCATGTTCTTCAACATCACCAGCAGGACGCCGAGCGCCAGAACGGCGACGACGAGACCACTGATGGTGAATGAACTGAGTGCGATCATGAGAGCTCCCATTGTTCTTCGGCGGCGCGCACGGTGAGCGTGGTGCCGGTGACGTCGGTGACGACGACGGGTGTGTGCGGCGGGATCGGGTCGCCGTAGCCGACGACCGCGAGCCAGCTCTCGCCGAGGATGCGAACATGGCCCGGGTCGCGACCTCCGACTTCGTCGAGGGTGACTCCTCGGGCCGCGATCAGGCCTCCGTGCACTCCCCCGATGCGCACACCGGGCCCGCGTCGGGCAAATGCTCTGCTCATGTACGGCCTACCGGCCACCACCCCGATGCCGGCAACGGCGACCGCGACCGCGATCTGCAACGGGATGAGTGATGGCGCGACGACGGCCACGACTGCCGCCGCGGCGGCGCCGGCAGCACCGAAGATGGCGAAGAACGCGAGGTGATGCAGCTCGACTGCAACCAGCACCACTGCGATCACGATCCACACGATGGGCACGATCAGCACCTCCGACGTGACGCTACGCCGTTGCAGGGAGTTACGCACCGCGCTCGTCGCGCGCGACCTCCCCGGCCTTGATCACCAGGGCGACCCGGGTGAGCGCCGTGATGTCGTCGAGGGGGTTCTCGCACATGCCGATGATGTCGGCGTGCTTGCCTTCGTCGAGTGCGCCCAGGTGATCGGCCTGACGCAGCAGCCGCGCTGCGTTGACAGTGGCGGTGCGAATGCTCTCCTGCGGCGAGAGCCCCGCCTTGAGCGACAGCAACACGCACTCTTCCGCGTTCAGCCCGTGGTGGTTGCCGGGCGTACCTGCATCGGTGCCCATGGCAATGGCAACGCCCAGCTGGTGAGCGCGGCGGATGGCATCGATGTGGAGGTCGTTGAACTCGGCCATGCGGGTCAACAGGTGGGGCGGCATGGATGCGATCGCTGCGGGGTCGCGGAAGAGCAGCTCGCCGGCACACACGGTGGGCACCAGGGTGGTGCCGGCAGCGGCCATCTTGCGCAGCACGGCATCGTCGGCGAAGGTGCAGTGCTCGATGCTGTCGACTCCGGCCTCGACCGCATTCTCGATGCCGCGCAACGCATGGCAGTGCGCCGCCACGTGCTTGTGGTTGTCGTGTGCGATCTCGACGGCGGCGCGCAGCTCCTCGAGCGTGAACTGGATGGCGCGAGAGTCCTCCGTCTCGGACGACAGCATCGCCCCGGTTGCCATCACCTTGATCAGGTCGGCACCCTTGGCGAGTTGACGTCGGGCTGCGGCCCGAACCGCATCGACGCCGTCGGCCACCTCGTACATGCCCGGGTAGTACTCGACGGTGGACGTGGTGATGGACAACAGGCGCCCGGCCAGGAACATGCGCGGGCCGGGGATGCTGCCTGAGTCCACCGCGTCGCGCACCGCCATCTCGACGTAGTTCCAGCCGCCCACGTCGCGCACGGTGGTGATGCCCGCGTGCAAGGTGCGCGCCGCCGCACCCGCCGCGTAGAGCGTGATCGCGGCGTCGCTGCGGTTGGCCGAAGCAGCGGGATCGCCGGCGTCGGTGGGCAGTGTCAGGTGCACGTGGCAGTCGATCAACCCGGGCAGCAGCCACAGACCAGTCGCGTCGATCGTGTCGTCGGCGTGCTCTCGTCGGGCACCGCTGCCGACGGTGGCGATTCGCCCGTGCGCGATGCCGATGTCGGCCGTGCGGAACGACCCGGTCGAGACGTCGTAGACCTGCCCACCCATCAGCCAGCGCATGGCGAGAGCGTACGGGCGATCCTCGCGTGATGCCGGCGTTCGCCGGCGAACCGCGGAGGCCAGGTCTACGCTCATCGACGATGACCAGCGACCTCGAGACCACCGGCCCACCGTCGGCTCACGACCCGAGCGGGCCGTGCCTGGCCTGCGGCACCCCGCAGGCTCGCACCTGGCAGACCGCCAACGGGCTCGCTCGGCTGTGCCCTCCGTGCGCCACGCTGCACGGCATCGGCTGCCCATGAGCAGCATGAGCGCCCGGCCGCTCGCGATCGGTGATGTCGACCGCTATCTCGATCACGTGTGTGCAGTCGAGGCAGAGTCGGGCCTCGATGGGGCGGGTCACTCCCACGCCTACACCGACTCCGAGCCATTCGATGTGGAAGCGGGTCGCGACCAGGAGGTGGCTCGATGGTCGACCGAGATCGATGAAGTCGGGTGGCGCCGCGCCTGGGGGCTCTTCGACGAGGACGAGCTCGTCGGGAATCTCTGCCTCGTCGGCGGGCTGCTCCGCTCGGAGCTGCATCGCGCGAACGTGGGAATGGGCGTCACACGTGCGCATCGTCGTCAACGAGGCGGCAGCCTGCTGCTGGCAACAGCAATCGGTTGGGCGCGGCGCCAACTGCTCATCGACTGGATCGATCTGAGCGTGTTCTCCGACAACCCCGGCGCCGAAGCGCTCTATGCGCGCCACGGCTTCCAGGTCGTTGGTCGGACACCTGATCGCTTTCGTCTTCACGGCCGGTCGCTCGACGACATCGCGATGACGCTGCACGTAGCTCGCCCTGGGTCGGACGACGTGTACGGGCACGGGCCGCACGACAAGTGACGAGCGAGCGACCAGGAAGGCCGAGCCGTGACCGTTGCGCCAGATGCGCGAGCGCGCAAGGATGACGCAGTGAGCCCACTCGCCAGTTCGCTGCCCACGGACGGGGTCACGTTCCTGCTCACCGACATCGAGGGCTCCACCCGTGCTTGGCAGGCCGCGCCGGAGGCGATGACGGCGCCGGTGGCCCGGCACTACGAGATCCTCGACTCAGCCATCGCAGTCCACGGTGGCATGCGACCTCAGGAGCAGGGCGAGGGCGACAGCATCGTGGCGGTCTTCCGTACCGCTGCCGATGCCGTCGGCGCGGCACTCGCTGCCCAACTGGCGCTGTGCCGCGAACTGCCCGACTTGCCGGTGCGCATGGCGCTGCACAGCGGCGATGCGATGCTGCGCAACGAACACAACTACGTCGGTCTCACCATCATCCGCTGCGCCCGCATCCGCGCGTGCGGACACGGCAAGCAGATCCTGCTCTCCGACGACACGGCCCTCGAGGTGGGCGGTGCGCTGCCGCCCGGCGCCGGCGTCGCCGATCTCGGGGTGTACGGCCTTCGCGACCTGGCCGGTCGCGAGCGCATCTGGCAGCTCACTCACTCAGAGCTGCCGGCCACGTTCCCTCCGTTGAAGGCGGGCGCCTCGGCTGCTGGCAACCTGCCCGCACCGATCAGTTCGTTCATCGGCCGCAGCGCCGACCTTGCCACCCTCAGCCACGCCATCGCGCAGCACCGCCTGGTCTCCATCCTCGGCGAAGCGGGCGTCGGCAAGAGCCGGCTCGCGATCGCCGCCGCCGGCGCGGCAGCCGACTCGATGCCCGGCGGCGTGTGGTGGGTGCCGCTGGCCGGGGTGAGCGACAACGAACCCGAGGCCGTGCTCGCCGCGGTCGTCACCGCGTGCTCCATCGAGCGCGACAACGACGACGCGATCGACGCGATCGTCGATCACTTCCGCTCGATCGCCGACGCGCTGATCGTCGTCGACGGCGCAGAGCACCCGAGCGCCGCACACGCGATCGATCGGATGCTGGCGCGGTGCCCGACGATTCGCGTGCTCGCCGCCGGCCGCCAACCGCTGAGGATCCCCGGCGAGGTCGTGCACCAACTGACCCCGCTGGGTTCGCCTCCCGACACGTTCGACGGCAACCGACGCGAGCTCGACGCGTTCGATGCTGCTCGGCTGTTCATCGAACGGGCCACGGCAGCCGGGGCCACCGCACGCTTCGACGACGCGGAGGCGACGACCGTCGCGCACATCTGCCGAGTGCTGGGTGGTTTGCCGCTGGGCTTGGAGCTGGCAGCCGCTCGCAGTGCGTCGACCTCGCTGGCACAGCTGGTCAGCAGCCTCAACGCGGTCAGCGCCGCACCCGCACTCGGGCCTGGTGGAATGCTGGCCTCGTCGATCGCGTGGAGCTTCCAGTTGCTGACCACGTCCGAGCAGCTCGCGCTCCAGCGCGTCGCGGTGTTCGTGGGTGGTTTCGAGACAGACGCCGCGACCTTGGTCGCCACCGGCGGTGAGCTGAACGAGCGGGCGGCCGTGACCGCCCTCAGCGGCTTGCTCGAGCAACGGTTGCTGACGGTCGACGACCTCTCGGGTCGAATGGCGCTGCCACCCGCGATCCGTCAGTTCGCACACGCGCGCCTGCTCGATTCGCCCGATTGCGCCGGCACCGTTGCACGCCATGGCGAGTGGTTCGCCGGCGTCGCCGAGCGCTTCGCCGCAGCCGGCGACGCGATGCCCGTGTCGCTGCTCGCACCCGACGAAGCCGACTTGCTGGCCGCTCTCGACGCCTCGATGCACTCTGCCGACCCTGCAGTCGCGTACCGCATCATCGGGGGCATCGGCCCCGGCTGGGCGTTGCTCGACCATCCCGACGCGCTCGACGCGGCAACCCGTTGGCTGTGCGGTAGGTCGCCCAGCGACGGCGAGGGGCTCTGGGCCGCCGCCGTCTCGCGACTGTGCTTCGTGCACGCCGATCGGCCCGACTCCCCGGTGCATGGGCTGGCCGACGAGGCTCGCGCCGTCGCCGAACTGGTGCACGACGAGGTATCACCCACGTTCCTCGACGCGGCGGCACGCGCAATGGGGACAGCGGGAACTGTCCCTCACGACATGGCTGCGACGACATGACTCGGGCGATGATCGATCGATGAACGAGACGCTCGACAACACCACGGTGACCAGTCAGACGGGCGAGGCGTGGCTGGTGCTGTACCAGCGGGGCAAGCCACCGCACACCGTGGTGCTCGACGGCGAGTTGACCATCGGCCGCCACATCGACCAACCCGCCGTTGCCGGCCACTTGGCCATCCACGACGATCCCGCCGTCTCCCGGCTGCACGCAGTGCTCACGCGCAGAGCACCTGGCTGGTGCGTCCAGGCGGCGAACTCCACGAACGGGCTGTTCGTCAACGGCACCCGCCTCGCTGCCGGTGCAGTGCACCTGCTCGCCAACGCCGACGAGATCAGGCTCGGCGAGCGCACTGCCCTGGCGTTCCACTCGCTCGGCGGCGGCGGCGATCGTTCGCTGACGCAGACTGCCGGCGGCATTCCCGACCTCACGCCGGCCGAGCGCCGCGTGCTGCTCTGCCTGTGTTCGCCGGTGCTCGACGGTGATGCCTTCACGCCACCCGCCACAGTGGCCACCATCGCCTCCATGTTGTACGTCACGGACAGTGCCGTGAAGCAGCAGTTGGTGCGGCTGTACCTGAAGTTCGGTGTCGACGACGGCCCCGACCGACGCGTGCGTCTCGCCAACGATGCACTCACCCGCGGCGCGGTGCGCCGCGCCGACCTCCAATCGTTCCGGGCGTCACCATGACGACATCGACCGACGTGGTGGGCGGCCGCTTCCAGATCGTGCGCCTGCTTGCCACCGGTGGCGAGGCCGAGGTGTCGGTGGCCCGCGATCTCGAGCTCGACCTCGACGTGGTGGTGAAGGCGCGCCGCATCATCGATGGCGACGACCTGGGCCGCCTGCGGCGGGAGGCCGGCATGTTGATGCGCATCGTGGCGCACCCCGGCCTGCCGATGGTGCGCAGCGATCTGGTCGACGGTGACCGCTACTGCCTCATCAGCGACTACATCGCGGGCAACGATCTGCGCACACTCGTCGACGCGCAGGGAGGCGGGCTGCCACTGCCGACGGTGCTCGGGCTCGTCGATCAGGTGGCCGGCACGCTCGACCATCTGCATCGCCACCGACCCGCGGTGGTGCACGGCGACGTGAAGCCGGAGAACCTGGTGCTGGCCGACGACGGGCGGCTGGTGCTGGTCGACTTCGGCGCTGCAATGCGAGTGGGCGAAGACGGCGAGCGGCTGGGCACACCCGGCTTCTCGGCGCCGGAGGTACTGGCCGGGGAAGCGCTCTCCCCCGCCGCCGATGTGTACTCGCTGGCCGCGCTGTGCGTGTACCTGCTCACCGGCACGGTGCCCCGACTGGGCGCCGCGTGGCCCACCGAGCTGACCGACAGCGGGCTCGAGCGGCTGGAGCGGGTACTGCGCCGGGGCCTCACCTGGGATCCGCTCGGCCGCCCCTGGAGCGCATCCGAGTTCGCCATGCGCTTGCGCAGTGCCGCCGAGATGGACGTGCCGACCGGCACGATCACCCTGGTGCTGATCGACGTCGACAGCGGCGCCACACCGCGAGCCGAGTCGGCACTCGGCGCGCTGGAAGCTGCGGGCGGCCGCGTGATGACCACGGTGTCGCTGCCCGCCACCACCGCTCTGGTCGCCTTCTCGCGAGCCGGCGATGCCGCCGCCGCGGTGCTCGCGCTCGCGCCGGTGCACGCATCGATCGCCCTGCACGCCGGCGACCTGGGCGGCTGGCACGGTGCAACGCTGCAACAGTTGGCCGACGAGGCCGTGGCATTGCGCCGCAGCGCCACCACGCCCATCATCGTGTGCTCGCCCCCGGTACGCATGCTGCTGGGCAGCGACGACTCGTTGGCGTTCGAACCGTTGACCAACGGCTTCCGTCTGCAGCGACCCGCCGATTCCGTGCAACACGGCACGGCTGCCGCAACCCTCTCCACCGGCACCGGCATCGCGATCAACGGGCGGGCCTCGACCTGGGTCGCCTCGCGTCGGGCCCGACCCCTGGTGGGCCGCACGCACGAGCTGCGCACCGCCAACGCGACGATCGAACGCGGCAGGCGCAACGGTGAGTCCCCCCTGGTGGTGGCACTGGGTGAGCCGGGCATGGGCAAGACGCGCTTCCTCGCCGAGCTCGCGGCAGGCGCCGTTGCCCGCTCCGAGCATGTGCTCGTTGGTCGTTGCACCGAATCCGGCGGGGCGTTCGAACCGTTCCTCGATGCGTTCGGAAGCGAGCTGTTCCCCTTCGAGTCCGGCCAGCTGGAGCGAGACGAGGAAGGGTGGATCGACCGTCGGCGCTTCTTCGGTCGCATCGCCGACGCAGTCCGCGCGCTGGGTGGCCAGGTGACGCTGGTGATCGACGACGTGCAGTGGATCGACGGATCATCGCTCGCGCTGTTGGCACAGCTGCTCGACGATCTGGCCGGCCAGCTCGCGGTGCTGGCGGGTTGCCGGCCCAGCGCCGATCGGCGAGTGCTCGACGAGTTGCACCAGCGACTCGACGTCGCCACCATCGCGATCGGCCCGCTGCAACTGGAATCGCTCGCCGAGATGGCCCGCGACAACGGCATCGAGCTCAGCTCCGACACCTTGGAAGGACTGCTCGCGCTCACCGGCGGCAACCCGTTCTTCGGGCTGCAGCTGCTGGCTCACCTGCGCGACGTGCCCGGGCACACGTTGCAGGGCGGCGACCTTCCCGCAGGTGTGCGCGAGTGGATACTGCAGCGCGTCGACCGGCTGGGCGACGGCGCACGGGCCACCCTGGCACCGGCGGCGGTGATCGGGCGCAGCTTCGAGGTCATCACGCTTGCCGATGTGCTGGGCGTCAGCCCGTTGGAGGCCTTGGCCCACCTCGATGCAGCGGCGGCGGCCGGGCTGCTGATCGACGGCGCTCACCCTGGCGAGTTCCGGTTCGTGCACGCCATCGCCCGTGCCAGCCTGGAGGACAGCCTGTCGCCGGCCCGCCGCGCGCTGATGCACGCGGCCATCGCGCAACGCCTGGAGGAACGCGGCGACGACCAGGATCTGGAGCAGGTGCTGCACCACTGGCTGGAGGCAGACCGGCTGGGCAACCCGCTGCGCGCCGGCGAGATCGCAGTGGAGGTTGCCAATCGAGCCACAGAGCGGTTGGCACACGAACGAGCCCTGAGCGTGCTCGATCGCGCACTCGTCGTGCTCGAGTCGGCCGCTGCAACTCCCGAACGAGATCGAGTCGAGGCACAAGTACGGGTTGCCCACGGCCGCGCCGACTTCTTCGCCTCCAACCTCGAGGCCGCCATCACGCACCTCTACCGCGCGGCTGCTCTGGCCGAATCGGGTGACGACCCGGCCACGCTGGCGCAAGCAGCGCTGGTTGCCTCCATGCACCGCCGACACGGTCGCGACGACCCCGACCTGTTGCACCTCCTCGAGCGGGCGAGCAGGCGCTGCCCGCCCGAGCCCGCTGTGCTGCCTGCCATGCTGCACATCCGACGTGCACGCCTGCTGCCGGCAACGGTTCGCCACGAGCAGCGCTGTTCGATGGCCCGCCTGGGCCTGGTCGACCTCGCCTTGATGGACCCCATCGACCGCGCCACCGTCGAAACGGAAGTGGCACGAGCCTGCTGGGGGCCCGACGACGCCGCCACACGCGAAGCACTGACCACCGGCCACATCGAGGAGGCGGCGCGACAGTTGACCACCGGCGGGCCATCGCGCTGGACCGGAGTGTTGATCGAAGGGTTGAACCATCGTTCGGCGGCACGCATGCAGCTGGGCAACATCGCGGATGCGCTCGTCGATGCAAACCGTGCCGCGCAGCTCGCCGACGATGCCGGCACCACGTTCCTGCTCACGCGAGTGATGATGGGTCAGGCGATGATCAACTCGACGCTGGGCAACTGGGACGAGGCCGAGCGCCTGTCGAACGAGGCGGTCAGCCTGTCGGGCCGGCACAACCTGCTGCTCGCACAGATGGCCATCACGTACAGCATCGGTCGCGACCGCGGCCAGCAGGCCGAGCTGGCCCAGCTGGAGCACCGGCTGGGCGGCTTCGTCGACCAGAACCCGCTGTTCCTCGCGGCCTTCGCGCTGGTGCACGCCGAGTCCGATCAGTTCGACGACGCTCGCCGACTGCTCACCACCTTGCACCAGCAGGGGCCGTGGCCGCGCAACTGGCTGTGGCTGGGAACCATGGTCGCCGCGCTGGAAGCATCGGTGCTCGCCGGCGAGCACGAGCTGATCCGCCGCTACTCGGCAGTGCTCACGCGCTACTCGGGGCAGTGGGCACTGGCCGGTGCCGAGCTTGCCTGCTGGGGGCCGGTCGACCGGGTGCTGGGCCTCGCCCACGCTGCGTTCGGGCGGCTCGACGACGCGCACGCGATGCTCACGTCGGCGCTGCAGGCCGCAACTGCGCAGGGGGCCGCGCCGTGGGTGGTGCGCTGCGCCGCGGGTCTCGATGGCCTCGCGGCCAGTTCCAGCTGACCCCGCGGGCACGCAACCACGCCCGTGCAGCAATGGCGCCCGCAGTGGGGTGAGCCGACACTGAGTGCATGACCGTGTTGCTGCAGCGAGCGCCAGACCATGTCGAGTGGGTGGATGGCATCGACGTCTGCGAGCACCACCAGATCGACTTCCGCGAGGTTCGCCGGCAGGGCACGGCGCTGGTGGTCGTGCGGGCTGGGCGAGGGACACGCCAGGACTCCCGCTGGGTCGAGCACGTGCGTGCGGCCGAACTTGCGCGCTTGGCGGTCGGTTCGTACTGGTACCTGTACCCATCGCACACCTCCGCACACCACCAGGCCGAGCTGTGGATGGCGGCGATTCGTTCCGCGCCGAGCAGTTTCGCCGGCGGCCACTGGGCCGACGTGTCGACCACCGATGGTTTCGATCCGACCGACCTGGCGCGCTACGTCGCCGGGTTCTTGCGCCGCATGGATGAGCTGCTCGGGCACACGACAGGAGTGTTCACGGCAACCGGCTTCTGGCGCAGCAAGGTGCGCTTCGACATCAGCGATCGACCACGCTGGCACAGCGACCCCTCCGCCGTGAACGCCACGGACGCTCGCGACCACACCCTCGCGGTGGCCCCTTCGTTCGACTGGCCGCACGCGTATCGAACGTGCCCGGCAGATCGCGGCGGTCCTGGCCGGCACAGGGTGCAGGCACGCCAACTGGATGGCACGATCGCGCGCCCCGAGAACGGGCTGCACCTCGTGGCTCGCGGACCCAACGAGTCGGTGAGCAGCTGGCGACAACGATGGCTGCGCACACCCGACGTGGCCGAGTTGCAGCTGCACTTGAACGACCTCGGCGCACAGTTGCTGGTGGACGGTGTGTACGGGCCGGCCACCGACGCCGCCGTGCGCTCGTGGTGCTTGCTGTGGCGCCGTGACTGCCGAGTTCCGCAGCTGGGCACCATCAGTCGGCCGCTGTTGCCGATGCCTGATAGAACCACCCTCTGATGACGACTTCAGCAGACACCGGCGGTGCCGTCGAACCAATGCGATACGTCAACGGCGTGTTCAAGGGCGGCGGCGCGAAGGGCATCGCGTACGCTGGCGCACTCACTGCGATGCGCGCCCGCGGGCTGTGGTTCCACAGCGTCGCGGGCGCCTCGGCGGGTGCGATCACGGCATCGTTGATCGCCGCTGGGATGCTGCCCGCCGAGCTCGAGCTGGCCGTCCCGAAAGGCCTGGAGGCGATGCGGTCGTCAGTACCGAAGCGAATCGGAAAGGCGATCCTCGGTCAGGCCACATCGGTCTTCGAGAGCCGCGGCCTCAGAGAGTGGCTCGACCGCACGTTGGCAGCCGCCATCGGGAAGCACGACGCCTCACCTGTCACGTTCGCGGACCTGTTCGAAGCAACGGAGATCGAGCTGTACGTCGTCGCGATGGATCTCTCCAACGGGCTGCCGGTGGTCTTCTGCAGGCGTACCACACCGATGGTCGAGGTCGCCGGCGCGGTGGCCGCCTCCTCGGCCATTCCAGGAGCGTTCCCACCCGGCCGCGGAGTGTTCCACTCCGACGACGAGGGCGCCGTGGTGCACCAGTTCGTCGACGGCGGCACGTGGGCCAACTACCCGTCGTTCGTCTTCCAGGACCGGTCGTTTCGCGCCTGGTTGCGCAGCGCCAGCCAGGCTCGCGGCCAGTGGGCCGACACCGACGACGAGGCGTGGCAGCGAGAAGCGAACCGGCCGGTCGTCGGTTTCATCCTCGGCAACCCCGAGCCGCTGGAGCGCCGCCAGGCCGCCGGCCTGGTGCCACTACGCTCGGCCGACGTGAACCGTCGGTTCGATCAAGGCCCCACCTACACGTCGCCGAAGCGACCCGTGTACCTCGTCGGCGCCGTGCTGTCCAGCGATTGGGCGCGACTGCTCGTCGGCCTGGCGATGGCAGTGTGGGTGGCACTGAGCCTGGCCACCATGCCGGTCGGGGTACGGCGGTTCTCCACCTGGCTCGCCGGCTGGTTGCCCGACTGGTTGTACCCCGTGGCGCTGGTGGGCACGTTGTCGATGGTGGTGTTGGCGGCGGTCGTTGCCATCGGGCTGATGGCCGTGCTGGTGCTGGTCGGGCGACTGGTGGCCGACACGCTGCTGCCCTCGATGCAGGCATTGATCGGCGTGCCCACCAGCGTCGCGCCCTGGATCGGTCTCGGCGACGACTCGGTGGTGCTGCGCGTGCCCCACATCGGCCTGAAGACAACCGACTTCGCAGTCACCGACGCGGCACGACTGGCAGCGGTGAAGGCCGCTCATCAGTGCGTGTGCGCCCAGCTCGACGATGCCACCACCAGCGCCCGGCTGGAGGCGCTGTTCAGTGGAGTGCCGGGCCCGGCGGAGCAACTGCGGCTGGAACCTTCGACGGCCGCTCCAGCGGTCTCACCCAACGAAGTCTCGCTGGGCGGCATCCTGGCCGCTGTCTTCGCGACAGCAGTCGTTGGTGGCCTTGGCTGGTGGGGCACCAACTCTGCCGGCATCGCCGGCATCGAGGTCATCACCCTGGCGGTCGTCGGTGGGCTCCTGGTCGGTGGAGCAGCGCTCGTGTACGTCGGCGGTCGGGCCGGCACTCGGTCGGCCACTCGTGCACGCTACGGAGTTGGCGCTTCGGCGCGACGCCCGCATCGAGCGGGTGTCGTCGCGATCGTCGCAGGAGTGGCGGCCCTCGTGGCCGGCGCGGCGCTCTCGATGGTGACGATGGACGACCGCGCCGACGACACCAGGGAGGCGAAGGTGCTCAGCGCCCAGGCCGGCACCGGGTCCGACGACAACGACGCAGACCACGACGACAACAAAGACGACAACAACAACGACAACAACACCTACATCGTCGCCGTCGAGGGCCTCGCGGCACCGGTCACGGTGATCTCCGATCGCCACCTGCGCCTGAGCGAGGCGGTGTTCGTGCGGCTCGATGCCGACGCGGAGACGGCGCGACTGGTGGGTGCACTCGACGACGGCAGGTTCGGTGTGGCGGTGGTGTGCTGGATGCTGGGCCTCGGCCTCATCACGTCCGGCGTACGGCGCCGGCGCTGGGACACGCGATGCGCACGACTCGGTGGCCTCGTCGCGCAGTGGCACCCGCGGTGAGATTTCGTCGAGCACGGAGGTTGCACCGCCGCAGCGCTGCCGATCACATCGTGCAAGGGCTCTGGATCGGCGATCGGCTGGGCGTGATGCAGCGCTGCTCGATCAGGTCGTTCCTCGCCGCAGGTCACCCATACCACCTGTACACCTACGGCCCCGTCGAGGGCGTGCCGGCGGGCGTGACCGTCCTCGATGCCAATGCGTTGATCCCCGCCGATCGAATTTGGCGGTACCGCGACTACGACACCCCCGCTGGCTTCTCGAACCAGTTCCGCTACCACCTCCTCGACGAGCGAGGTGGCACCTGGGCCGATCTCGATGTGATCTGCCTCCGCCCGCTTCCCGACGACCCGTACCTGCTGCCGGCACAGACACTGGCCGAGGCTCCTGCGGCGACCTGTCTTCTGCGCGCGCCGCAAGGATCGGAGCTGCTGCGACGCGCCCGAACAGCGACCGAAGCGGTCGACCCACGAACGGCCATCTGGGGTACCACCGGGCCGGCGCTGATGTCGCGGCTCGTCGACGAGTTGGGGCTGGCGCTGCTACCAGTCGCTGCCGTGTGCCCCATCGACTACCTCGACTGGCAACTGGTGCTCAGCACCGACGAGCAGGAGCGGGCCGACCTGCGGCGACGCACCGACGACTCGTTCGCAATCCACCTCTGGCACGAGATGTGGCGACGATCGGGGCTCGATGGCAGCGAGCCGGTACCCGGCAGCCTGTACGCAGATCTCGTCCAACGGTTCGGGGTGGCGTTTGATTGACCACCGGCACCAGTGGTCGAGCCGTGTTCACAGGTTGCGGCGCAGCAGCGAGTGCACTCGCTCCCAGTGCTGCTCGGAGGCAGCCCGGTTGTAGCGCTCGGTGCCTGGCGGCGCGTAGCCGTGCACCGCGTCGGTGTAGAAGTCGAACGCGTACCGCACGCCGCCGGCGTCGAGCTCGCTGCGCACCACCGCCAGCTGCTCCGGCGGGGCGGTGGCGTCGTTGTCGGCCCAGCCCAGGTAGACCTCGGCCTGCACGGCCCGCAAGCCCAGGTGTGGCGAGTCGCTGGCGTCGCGCACCATCCATGCCCCGTGTATCGACGCGGCAGCGGCGACCCGGTCGGGAAGGGCCTTCGCCAGCGCCAGCGACAGCCCGCCACTCATGCAGAAGCCCACCACACCCACCTTGCCACCGCGTGCTGCGGGGTCGGCAGCCGCCGTCGCCAACAGCGCGTGCGCGTCACCGATGATGTTCGTGGGGGTGACGCCCGCCATCAGGTCACGGCGAGCGTGCATGTCTTCGTCGCTCATACCGAACTCGCGGAAGGGGCCACCGCGGTAGAAGAGGTAGGGCAGCATCACGTAGTAGCCGGCCGTCGCAAGGCGCGAGGCCATGTCCTTCAGTGCCGGACGGATGCTGGGTGCGTCCATCAGGTACAGCACGACCGGGTGTGGGCCCTCGTGCTCGGGATGGAAGATGAACGTCTTCATCTCGCCGTCAGATGTGTGGATGTCGACTTCGCGCTCGATCACCGGTGAAGTCTTCCACCCTGCGCGAGAGCAGCGATGGTCGGCGTAGCCTCGCGTCATGACCATCGAAGGTGAGTACGTTCCGAGTACCAGTGCGTGGGTGCGCGAGCAGGTCGCGGCCTACGAAGCGTCGGGCGGCACAGAGGCCAACACCCTGCGCGACACCGGCATCCCCGTCATCGTGGTGACGATGAGAGGCAGGGCCACCGGGTCGGTGCGCAAGATCGCGTTGATGCGTGTCGAGCACGGCGGCGAGTACGCGTTGGTGGCCTCGATGGGCGGCGCCCCCACCAACCCGGTCTGGTACCACAACCTCGTCGCCGACCCGCACAACGTGATGGTGCAAGATGGGCCGGCACCCTTCGAGGTCGATGTGCGCGAGGTCACCGGCGACGAGCGAGCGGCTTGGTGGGAGCGTTCGGTCGCGGTGTTCCCCAACTACGCCGACTACCAGGCCAAGACCGCCCGCACCATCCCGGTGCTGGTCGCCTCCCCGCGCTGACGCTGCTCTGCTGGCGATCGCACCGGCAGGTGTCAGCCAAAGGTCGTGACGACGTAGAAGCAGGAGGCGTAGGCATCACCGCGACCCAGGGTCCACGTGCCGGTGAACGGCGAGATGCCGCCGCTGGTGGCCTCCACCAGTACTTCGTACACACCGGACGGCACCTGCAGCTCCAGCATCGGCACATCGGTGCGGCACGAGGACGGTCCGACCAGGTCGTACTCGCCGGAGGTGGCCGAGGCTGCCAGAACCTCGATGCGCTCTCCGGTCCGCTCATCACGATCCGCAGCTCTTCGGGTGAGTCGTTGTAGATGACGACCGAGGCGAGCGAACTCCCGCTCCCTCCGGTGTCGACCGGTTGCGGCAACGAGCCTGCGCCACCCTGCTGCGCCTCGGCGATCAGGCTGCGCGCCAAACCGTCGCGCGCTGCGACCAGACGGTCGTCGGCCGGCGCGTTGTCGATGAACCACTGATAGCGCTCGACTGCACCGGAGTAGTCCTAGAAGAACTCGGCGGTCTGCGCGCAGGTGAGTGTGATCGTCGGGAGGAACCCAGCACGCCCGGCGATCGCCGGCTCGCTGCGCAGTTCGGCGAGGTGATCGCAGGCCGCATAGTTGGCGATGAGGGCTCCCTCGACCGCCGTTGCCTCAGGGCGAGCGGGAAAGTGCGCAAGGAACGCGATCTGCACGTCGGCGAGCACGACGGGGTCGGCGGCGGCAGATGACATGCACTGCTGCAGGAAGGCGGCGAGCGCATCGTCGGCGTCGCTGAGGCTGGAGAGGTCCATCAACCGCTCCAGGTCGGAGCAGGCCAGCGGGTTGCGCAGGACGATGTTCTCCGCGGCAGCGAGTGCCTCGGAGTCCGTGGCCGATTGCAGCACGAGCAAGGCAGTCGCGTAGGCATCAGCGCCGCGGCCGACGCTCTCGAACGTGTCGGCACACCACAGGCGGAGCTGCGGCACGTCGACCGACTGCAAGATGCCGGCCACTCCGAACGCGTCCAGGTTGTCGCAGTTCTCCTCGGAGGCGGCTTCGATGCCGTTGCTCGAGGCCAGCATCGCAGCGACACGCCCACCCACGGATGCACTCAGCGGTGCGTCCGGGTGTTGCGCGACGAAGTCGGCGTAGCGACTCAACGCCTCAGCGGGATCAGCTTCGGCGACGAGGTCGATGGCCAGCAACTCGCGGCACTCGGCTCTCTCCTGCGTGGCCTGCGCCACGACCCCTGCCGTGTCGATCAGCCGACCGTCATCGAGCAACGCGTCGTACTCGGCGATCACCACTGCGCAATCGGCGGCGACGTACGCCTGGTGCCCGGCGTCGAAGCGCTTGCTGTCGCGTCGGTCCTGCAGCACCACGACGGTGACCAGCGCGGCGAGACCAACCACGGCAACCGCAGTGACCACCAGTTTGACGACGAGCACCGGGTCTCGGTGCCGGCGTGCCCTCGGGCTGCGTAGCGCTGCTGGCGCCAAGACGACCACTGGCGGGGCTGCAGACGCGACCGGCAACGCCGCGGGCTGAACCGGCGCGACCGCGGTCGGTGGCGGCAGCTGCGGAGTCCGGCCGGGCTCACTCGCCGCAGCCTCGATCACCATCGCTGCGTCGTGCTGATCCCGCCGGCGGAACCACAGGTGGACCGCGAGCGTGAACGCCAGGAACGACACCACCGTGACGAGCGCCACCCGCACGTTGGTCGACTCGAGCGACTGCGCCAGGCTGCCGCGAGGGTTGATCAGCGTGTGGAAGAAGAGCGCTGTCACGGTGAGCATGACGATCCACCACGCAAGGCGGTGGTGCCGTCGCAACGTGGCACCCTCGCTGCCGGGGAACGCCACCATGTTGGCGAACAGGTTCTCGACCGCGACGGCGAACACCAGCACCAGCAGCGTCACGGCAGCGGAGATCGCGCTCTGCCCAGCACCACCGCTGCCGTCGAGCGCAGCATCCAGAGGGGTCGCGAGGACCCATGCGCCCAGTCCGACGGCGCCGGTGGTCAGCAGGCCAACTCGGGCGAGTCGCAGCTCGCTGCGCTCATCCACCTCGTCCTCGAGCGAGAACGCCTCTGGTGTGCCGATCATCAGCCCAGGGACGAGTTGGGCGAACTTCGTCAGCACCACAGAGCCAACGGCGAAGAGCACGAGTGCCGGCTTCACCGCCAGACGTGCCGGCACGCCCCAGTGATGGGCAGCGCGCAACTCGACCATGTCATCGGTAGTACCCACCAAACCGAAGGCGATGGTCATCGCGACCAGCACGAAGAGACCCGACGTGGTCCACGGGCGCCATCCGTCCTCGAGGAACGAGAACAGCACTCCGTAGAACAGCAGCACGCCAACGACCCGCACGGCCGAGGCACCGCGGCCCAGCCGCTGATCGAGTGCGCTGTCGCCTGCGGTCCACCATCGACGCAGCGCGCGGGCCGGTCGCAGCACCTGCTCCAGCGCATCCTCGTGACGCACGAGTGTCGTGTTGAGCAGCCGCATCGCGATCGTCAAGACGATCACGGCAACTGCGGCGAGCACAAGGTTGGCGACGGCGACGGACGGCTCGGTCGAGATGTCGCCGATGGTGGGAATGTTGTTCGCAACGGACGGCGAGAACGTGCCGTCGGCGCGGTACACACCCGGCGTGGCGAGACCGAGCGCCGCGGCAAGATGCGCATCGACGCGGCGGGCGACCGCGAGGAAATCCACGCCCGGCGCTCCGCTACCGACGTGTTGGGTCATCATCACCACCACGTACTCACCCCTCAGCGCAAGGAGGAACTGCGAGGTGGCGGAGGTCCAGGGCACCCCGAGGATGTTCGTCACGGTCGCGAGATCGGAGGTGAGCCGGCTGTCGACGGTGAATCCCACGGACGCCTCGCCGATCCCGGCCGTGTCGATGATCCGTGGTTCGCTCTGCTCGACGTAGAGGGTGAACGACGGCATGAGGTCGTCGGCGAGCGCCGACGAGTCGGCCATCTCGCGCGACATGCCGACTCGCTCGGGCGCGATCAGCGGACCGACCACGACCAGCTCCAGCAACTCGTCGCCGGAGTCGCTGGCATAGACGAGGTACTGCTGCAGGGAAGCCTCCGCGAGCGACCGTTCCAGCGCTTCACCCACCTGCTTGGCCGAGCCGCCAACCTCCACCAGGTCGGAGTCCGGCGAGGTCGGGCTCACCGGCGAGTGCGTGAACCGACAGCGGCGCCAGCACGAATGCAAGGCACACGGCCGCTGCACAGAGCCGGGCGCGGCGGTTCATGACTCACCGGCCCCTCACCGAGCTCCGGCCATGCGCAACCGCGCCACCAACAGGTCGGCGTCTCCGCGATGTTGCTCCAACAAGACGAGCGGCAGCCGCCCCACCCGCCCGTCGACGATCACCGGCAGCTCCAGCTGCAAGCGCCGACGACCGGCGAACAGCGGGATCAGCGCGAACGGGCCGATCAGGAGCCACCACGCCAGCAACCCGTAGTTGACCGTCGAACGAACGTGGCGGATCTCGTCCGCACGCACCACCAGCGTCGCCGACTCGGCACTGTGCACCAGGACGCCTTTCCAGATCAGCAGACCGATCATCGAGCCGAAGGACAGCACCATCAGCACCCCGAACAGTGCAGGCACGTCGGCGCCGTCGGCGCGACCGAGGTTGATGAACATCGCCATGACGAGGCTCGCCACCATCACGACGGAGAGGAGCAACTGGCCGATCCGAAACGCCATCAGCGTCGCCGGCGGGTAGAACTCGCCGGTGAAGGTGAACGTGCCGGCCGGCGCTTCACCGACGAAGACCGTGCTGCGCGACCCACTCGCCGCACCCCGGTACGAACGCAGTGCGACGGGCGCGACAGCGACGGTGGGGGCGGGGGCAACCTGCACCGGCATCACCGCGGGCGGGGGGAAGGAACCAGACCTGATCGTCACGACGGTCGACCTCCTGGGCATCTCGAACTCCATGCCCACATCAATCGTGTGCCGTGCTGGGTTGCACCACCAGAGCAGATCGTCCCCGGCAGCCGGCCGCGACCGGACGGGCGTCGTCAGCTCGTGCGTTCGACGCGGATGCCGCCCGACACCGTCTTCAGACGCAGGCGAACGGGCCGCCTGTCGGTAGTGGTCGCCGGTGCCGGCTCGGGCAACGATGCTCTGCCGCTGACGGTGGAGATGTCGGCCTCTACGCGGATGCCCGACGGCAGACCGATGCGTACGTCGCCGGAGATGGAACGGACGGAGATCTCGGAGCCGTCGCAATGACCGATGCGCGCCGACCCGCTGGTGGAGCCCACCGCCAGGTCGCCTGCACACCGCTCCACCCGCAGGTCGCCGGATGTGAGCGAAGCATCGAGCCGCCCGCCAACAGTGGTGACCGAGCAATCACCGGAGATGGTGGTGATGGTTGCGTCGCCCTCGACTGCGTTGCAGGTGACTTCGCCCGACGCGGTGGTCACATCGAGCCGCAGCGAGCGATCGACGTCGACGTCGCCGGAGGCGGTGCGCACCCGCACGGTGCCGAGGTTGCCGGAGAGACGAACCTCTGCCGAGGCAGTCTCCACGTTGACGTCGGTGCCGCGCGGAACAACGGCCACGACGCGACAGCTGCGCCCGCGCATCGACCAACGCGAGGATGTCGCACCGCCACCCGATCGCCGGTCTTGGAGATCTCGAAGTCGGCGGCGGCCGCCGACTCGAGCTCGACCTGGAGGATGCCGGCATCGCCGACGTGCACCTCGACCACGCCGACGGGCACACGGAGATCCAGTGCAGGGTGTTCGCCGACCGACCACTGTTCGCGACGGTTCATGACGTTCCTCTACAGATCGAAGCTATGGGTGACGCTGAACCCTTGGCCGGGCGCCACCTTACGGGCACGCTTGGCCAGCGCATCGAGCACCCAACCGTTGACGGATGCTCCGGCAGTCTCGGCGGCATCCTCGATGAGCGTCTTCAACGTCGGCGACACGCGCAGCGTGATGCGCGCATCGAGGTCTTCGGCCGGCCCCGCGTCGACGACCGCGGCCTGCTCGGTGATGCGCAAGGTGGGGTCGCCGTCGAGCAGCACCAGGTCGACCGTGCGGTCGGGAAGCTGCGCACGTACTTCGCACGCGGCCTGCTCGGCAAGCTCCAACGCCGCTTGCCGAAGGGGCCGGCGCCAGCGCTCGTACGAGGTGATCGAGGGCTTCCTCCACCGCGACATCGCCGCCGGCGAGTGGCCCCTGGGCGGCGAGCGCCGCCTGTACGGCGTTGACCACAGGTTGCACCTGCATGACGGGTTCAGCCCCAGCGGCGATCGTCGGGCCGCATCGGATCGCGGCGGGGGCGGCTCTGCTGGCTCAGCCGGCGCATGCGTTCGGCGTGCCACGCGGCGATCAGCTCGGGGTTGTTGTGGAAGGGGGACATCATCAGCTCCTCTCGGTGATGTCATGATGATGTCACAATGATGTCACTCTGTCAAGAAGGATCGCGAGATCCCGCCGGGTGGAACTCCAGTCCCTCGAACTGGCCCGTGTTGCGCCACGCGTCGATGTAGCTGAAGTAGGCCACTGGGCCCTCCGGGTAGCCGCTGGCACCCAGGCGTTCCTTGCGACCCATCGGGCGGCCCTCGTTGTTGTAGTACCCGGGCGTGCAGTCAGGGTTGCCGCCGAACGACCGCGGGTTGCTCTCCAGCAGGTCGATCCAGGCGTGCTCGGCAGCAGCCGTCGCCTCCACCTGCTCCGCCCCCAATGCGAGCGCGTGACCAATGATCGAGGCGATCGTGGAACCGGCTTCGGTGAGGTTCTGGGTGATGTTGGAGATCAGGTTGGCGCCCTGGCCGGGCCCGACGATGAACAGGTTGGGAAAGCCGTGCACGTTCATGCCGTGCAGGCTGTGCATGCCCTGCACCCAGTGGTCGGTGAGGGTTTCGCCGCCGCGACCCACCGTCTCGAAGCCCGCCCGGCGAGCGGCGGCGGTACCCACCTCGAAGCCGGAGGCGAAGATGAGGCAGTCGAGGTCGTAGTGCACCCCGCCCGCCCACACTCCGGTCTCGTCGATGCGCTCCACTCCCTGACCATTGGTGTCGACCAGGTGTGCACCTGGCTCGTTGTAGGCCTGCAGGTACTCGTCGTGGAAGCACGGGCGTTTGCACAGCTGGCGATACCACGGCTTGAGCGCGGCAGCGGTTGCCGGATCGTTCACCACCGCGTCGACGCGGGCGCGGATCTCGGCCATCTTCTCGTCGTCGCTGTCCTCGTAGGCGCGCAGCATCGTCTCCGGTGTGAACTCGGCGCCGGCGCCGATGAGCGCGACCACACGATCGCGGATGCGCTTGGAGATGTCGGTCCAGCCATCCATCACCAGGTCTTCGTCGGCGAAGCCACCCGTCTGCAGGGTGGCGAAGTTGGTGAGCCATCGCTGCTGCCAGCCCGGCGCCAGTGTGGCGAACCACTCCGGGTCGATGGCGCGGTTGTTGCGCACATCGATCGACGACGGCGTGCGCTGGAAGACGAACAGCTCGGCGGCATCGCGAGCCAGGTGGGGGATGCACTGCACCGCGGTGGCACCGGTGCCGATGATGCCCACGCGCTTGCGAGCGAGGTTGACCATCGGGGCGCCGGATCGCCCCCTGTGTACTCGTAGTCCCAGCGGCTGGTGTGGAACGCGTGACCGGCAAAGGTGTCGATGCCGGGAATGCCGGGCAGCTTCGGGCGGTGCAGCGGCCCGGTGCCCATGGCGACGAACCTGGCACGGATGCGATCGCCGCGATCGGTGTGGATGATCCAGCGCGAGGATTCGTCGTCCCACTCCAGCTTGCTGACCTGTGTGGAGAACAGCGCGTTGTCGTAGAGACCGAAGGTGGTGGCGATGCGCTTCGCGTGGCCGAAGATCTCTGGTGCGAACACGTACTTCTGGCTGGGCATGTGCCCCGTCTCCTCCAGCAGCGGCAGGTACACCATCGCTGCGGTGTCGCACATCGCTCCGGGGTAGCGGTTCCAGTACCAGGCGCCTCCGAAGTCGCCTCCACCTTCGATGAGGCGCACGTCGGCGATGCCCGCCTGCTTGAGCCGGGCGCCGGTGACCAGGCCGGAGAACCCACCGCCGATGAAGGCCACGGTGACCTCGTCGAACAGCGGCTCGCGCTCGACGCGCGGCACGTACGGGTCGTCGAGGAAGTGCGCGAAGCGACCGGTGGGCTCCAAGTACTGCTCGTTGCCATCGGGTCGCACGCGCTTGTCGCGCTCCTCGCGGTACTTCGCTCGCAGCGCCGCTTGCTCGGCCGTCTCGGTTGCGCTCATGGGCCGGATGGTACGTGAGCGATTCATGGCCACTCGGGTCGAGCGCTCCCGCGCGAGACTTCGACGGCGATGAACGTTGCACCCGACCACACCCGCCTCACGAGCGAGCGGCTCGCGGTGGTCGGCGATGGGCGCATGGGTCGAGCGCTGGTGAGCGCGCTGCCGGCGGCGCACGGCCCGTTCGGTCGCGGATTCGACGGCGCGGGGTTCGACGCCGTGCTGCTGGCGGTACCCGACGGCCAGATCGCGGTAGCGGCCTCGGCAATCACCAATGGGCCACTCGTCGGGCACTGCGCCGGAGCGCTGGGCCTCGACGTGCTGGCGCCACACGAAGCGTTCGGGCTGCATCCGTTGATGACCGTCACCCACGAGGGCGCAACGTTCGCGGGCTCCGGCGCGGCGGTCGCCGGCACCACAACACGTGCACTGCAGTTGGCCCGCCGACTTGCTTCCCAACTGGGCATGCATGCGGTGCAGATCGCCGATGCCGACCGCACCGCCTATCACGCCGCCGCGTCGATCGCCTCCAACTTCCTCGTCGTGCTCGAGGATGCCGCCGAAGCGCTGCTGCGCACCGCCGGAGCCGATCGCACCATCTTGGTGCCCCTCGTGCGGGCCTCGTTCGAGAACTGGGCGGCGTTGGGCGGCCGCCAGGCGCTCACCGGTCCGATCGCCCGCGGTGACGAAGCCGTGGTGTCGGCGCAGCGAGCGGCAGTGGCCGCACGCACTCCCGAGCTGCTGGCGCTGTTCGATGCGATGTGCGAACGCACACGAGCGTTGGCGGCCCGCACGGTCGACTGACCGAGCGGCACGATTTCCCGCCGACGAACCAAACCCTTGCGCTCGCAACGTCGTGCCATGTGCGTACTCACTCGCCCATGCACAACAGCAACGAACAAGGAGCATCACCATGAGCAACTCGACCTTGAACAGCCTTCGCCGCCGGCTCGGCAACCGAGCCGCAATCATCCTCGCCGGATCGATCGGCTTCGCCATCGGCGGCGTCAGCCTGGCAGCAGCCAACAGCTCGGACAGCCGGGCGGATGACAACCCGTCGTCGTCCGTCGCTGTCAGCCCGAACTCGGTCGACGACGGTTCCAGCCCGGCCTCGGACGACGACAGCTCGAGCACGTCCGTCGACGACACCACCGGTTCGGTTCCTGACTCGATCGACGACACCTCCAGCTCCACCCCGGTGTCGGTGGACGACAGCACCTCCAGCTCCACGCCGGGCAGCACACCCGGCACGACCCCCGGCAGCACGACCCCCGGCAGCACACCTGGCACGACCCCGGGCACGACCCCGGGCACGACACCGGGCACGACCCCGGGCAGCAGCCCCCGGCACGACCCCGGGCAGCACCCCGGGACGACTCCGGACAGCACACCCGGCAGCACTCCAGTCACGACCCCCGGCAGCACCGTCCCGGCTCAATCGTTGCCGGCGCCGTTCACCGAGACGTACACCTCCGCCGGCGGCTCCATCACCGTCAGCTGGAGCGGCACCGCCTTCACGCTCGGCTCGGTCACGGCCGCCGAGGGATACTCCGCCGAGGTCAAGGACAGCCGCTGGGACCGAGTGCGGGTCGAGTTCAAGGGCGACGATGGCGACTCGCGCATCGAAGTTCGCATCAGCGACGACGACGGCAGCCTGCGAGTGCGCATCGACTGACCCGCCCGCCGGCACCACCGCGCACGCATCTCCGGTCGGCCCGCTGCCACACTCGATGTGGCAGCGGGCCGACCGGCGCGCTCGAACAGGGTCGGTGCCAGAGGGTGGCAGACTGCATCGATGCAACGTGCGGCAGTCGCTGTGATCGTGAGTGCAGCCATCTCCATCGTCGCCTGCTCGGGCACCGACTCGCTGGTCGACGTGCCGCAGCCACCCACCACCATGGCGAGCGTGGCACCCACGAACCCGGCTCCCTCCAGTGCGACCACCGTCGCGACGGGTTCCGCATCCACCGACTCGCCCACCACCGAGTCGCCCACGACCGTCGCCACCACCACCGAGCCGGCGAGCATTCGCTTCACTCCGCAGACCTTCGTCGATCCCGCGGCCAACGGCGTCACGGCCGTGTCGGTGCTGGTGCCCACCGGCTGGCAGGCCTCGGGCAGTGTTCAGTGGCTGCCGCTGTGGAGCCGGCTGGCATTCCTGCAGACGCGCGTCGCCGACCCGGTGTCGGGCATCACCGTCGATTGGTTGCCCATCCAGGACTTCATCTACTTCACCGCACCGGCCGGCTTCGACGTGCCGATCGGCGGCAACTACCAGGGCAAGGCCTATGTGCCCCCGATCATCGATCCCGTCGAGTTCGTCCGCCAGTTCTGGGTGCCCAACGACCTTGCCGAGCTGGCCGGCGCGCAGCTGGTGTCGGGTGTGGAAGTTCCGGCCATCGCGCAGGACTTCCTCACGCAGTTCGGGGGCCCCGGCGAGGCACATGCCTACCGCCTGCGGTACTCGTACATGCGCGACGGCCAGGCGTGGGAGCGCGACGTCTCGTTCGCACTGCTGTTCACCAGCAACGGTGACATCACGTCGTGGTACGTGAACTACGCGCACACCGCGAGCGCCCCGCAAGGCGAGCTGGATCGCAACGCGGGCATCATCTCCACCATCATCGCCAGCCGCATCTCCACCCCGGAGTGGGAAGCCAACTACCGGCTCGTCGGCCAGCTGTTCCGGCAGGGCCTGCAGCAGCAGATGGCTGACACCGTTGCCTTCGGGGAGCTGCTCGCGCAGTACCGCGCCGAGAGCGCACGGTTGCAGCAGCAAGTGGTGAACGAACGCCAGGCATCCCAAGACCGCCAAGCCCAGTTCGTCCGCGAGACCCTGGGTGGCGTCGACACCTACGTCGACCCGATCAACAACACGCTGGTGCAGCTGCCCTCCACTTGGGACACGTACTGGGTGAACAGCCAGGGCGACTACCTGGCTGTCGACGACCCCGGCTTCGACCCCAACACGTTGAACGACGGCACCTGGACGCAGCTCGACGTGAACGACGGCTGATCGGGCGACACGCGTCAGCCGTTGGTGACGGCCAGCAGTGCCAGCAGCGCATCGCGCAAGGTGTTGCGATGGGCCAGTGAGTCGTGGATGAGATGGCCGGCTCCTGCCAGCATGCGAACCGCCACATGAGGGCTGTACTGAGCCAGCCGTTCGATGTCGATGGCGCGTACCACCGCGTCAGGTGAGGCGGCGTCGGCGGCGAGCACCGTCGCCGGCACCGGGATGGTTGCCGCCGGGTCGAACGACGTGATCATCGAACCGTCGAGCACCGGGTCGAGCACGGTGGCGTCGAGCTGCAGCATCGCCACCGCCATGGCTCGAATCGCGTCGGGGTACATCGTGTCGCCGAGCGTGCCACCCGCCGGACGGGGGCCGGCGGCGACGATGCCGGTGAGTTGCTCCACCGACATGCCGCTCTGCTGCAACCTGGGAACGCCCTGGCGAATCAGCTGAAACGCACCGAGCAGCGTGTTGCCGTCGTGCTCGCCCTGCAGCTGGTCGCGGCTGGCAAGCGCCGGGTCTTCGAGCAGCAGACCGCGTACCAGGTCGGGGCGTTGCTGTGCGAGCGCCGCCGCGGTGCCGCCGCCCAACGAGTGGCCGAGCACGAACGCGGGGCCTCCGGCGAGCTGCTCGCACACGGCGATGGCGTCGGAGAGGTACGACGGGAAGTGGTAGGTGCCCGGTGCACGACCCGACTGCCCGTGCCCACGGAAGTCGAGCCGCAGGATGCGATGCGTGTCGAACAGGTGCGGCACCAGCCAGTCCCAGGTGGTGGTGCCGGACGTGATGCCGTGCAGGACGAGCACCACCGGGGCGTCATGCTGCCCGTCATCGGCCACGTGCAGTGCTACTCCGTCGTTGTCGATGAACATCCGCGCAGCGTACCGACCGGCAGCGAGCTGCTAATGAGTGGGCATGACGAACCCCATCCCCGGCACTCAGGAGTGGCTCGACCTCGTGATCGAGGAGGTGGTCGACCCTGCGCGACCGATCGTCGACCCGCACCACCACCTGTGGCCAGCGGGTGGCGCGTTGCCCTACGGGCTCGACGAGTTGCACAGCGACGTCGACGGCACCAGCAGCGGCGGCGGCCACCGCATCGTGCGCACGGTGTTCGTGGAGTGCGGCGCCGCCTACGACCATGCAGCACCCGAGCACCTGATGTCGGTGGGCGAGACCAGCTTCGTCGCCGGCGAATCGGCGCGCGACCCAGCCCACCTCATCGGTGGCATCGTGTCATCGGCCGATCTGCGCCGGCCCGATCTCGACGAGATCCTCGACGCTCACGCCGAAGCCGGCGGCCACTTGTTCAAGGGCATCCGTCACGCGCTGTCCAGCGCAGAGCACCCCGAGGCGCTGCGCATCCCGGGCCGGGCACCTCGCGACCTCGCCACCGACCCCTCGTTTCGCCGCGGTGTCGGGCGGCTGGGCGACCGCGGCCTCACCTACGACACATGGCACTACCACTACCAGAACGGCGACTTCCTCGATCTCGCGCGTGCGGTACCGCAAACCACGATGGTGCTCGACCACTTCGGCACACCACTGGGCGTGGGCCCGTATGCGGCGCGGCGCGACGAGATCCGGGCCGGCTGGCGCGACACGATCGCCGAGATCGCCCGCTGCCCGAACGTGGTCGCCAAGCTCGGCGGGCTGGCGATGCCCGACAACGGCTTCGAGTGGCACACCGCCCGACGACCGCCCACATCCGACGAGTTCGTCGCCGCCCAACGCGACTGGTACCTGCACACCATCGACTGCTTCGGCCCCGACCGGTGCATGTTCGAATCGAACTTCCCCATCGACCGGTGGTCGCTCTCCTACGGCGTGCTGTGGAACGGGCTGAAGAAGATCGCTGCCACCTTCTCCGCGACCGAACAGGATGCGATGTTCCGAGGCACCGCCAGCAGCGTCTACCGCCTCGCGGCTGCGTGACCGAGCCACACCATGCAGCTCACACCGATCACCACCACCATCGGCTCCGAGGTCAGCGGGGTCGATCTGTGCGCCGACCTCACTGCAACCTTGGGCGAGCAGATCCACGATGCCCTCGTCGAGCGCGCCGTGCTCGTGTTCCGCGATCAGCCGATCGACCCGCAGACGCACCTCGACCTGGCCGCCGCCTTGGGCGAAGTGGGCGCGACGCATCCGCTCTACCCGTCCGTCACCGGGTTTCCGCAGGTGAACATCATCCCCAACGACGCTGCTCACCCGCCGGAGTCGGAGGTGTGGCACAGCGACCTGTCGTGCAAGGCGAATCCACCGTTCGCGGCGGTGCTCCGCGCCGAGCTCATCCCACCGGTGGGCGGCGACACGCTGTGGGTCGACATGCGGGCAGCGTGCACTGCGCTCCCCGACGAGCTGCGCGCGCAGGTCGTCGATCGACGGGCGTTCCACTCGCTGTCGCACGGCTTCCGGTTCCTGGAGGGGTACGGGCACACCGACCGACAGCGGAGCCTCTCCACCACCAGCGACGACACCACCGCCGAGCACCCCGTGATCGTGCGCCACCCGGTGAGCGGCAGAGAGGTCTTGTACGTGAACGAGAGCTTCACCGAGCGCATGGTCGGCATGGGCGACGCTGCCGGCGCAGCCGTGCTCGAGCGCTTGTTCGCGTTGGCTCGTCAGCCTCGGTTCCAGATGCGCCTGCGCTGGCGGCGCAACACGGTGGTGATCTGGGACAACTGGGCGACGCAGCACTTCGCCAGTGGCGACCACTACCCCATGTACGACCGCGAGATGCAGCGCGTCACCGTTGCCTCCAGTCGCCGAGCCGGCCTGTTCAGCAACCAACCCGCACCCGAACGCCGGTAGTTGGCGGTAGACGACTCGCTCGTATCGTGGCACCCGTGCCGTTGCCCGATGCCGAACATGCCACGATCGGCGAGCAGCAGGCGGACACCAAGGGCGTCGCGACCGGGCGCGAGTTCATCCTGCTCGTCACCGCGCTCATGGCCACCACTGCGGTCGGCATCGACCTGATGCTGCCGGCGTTTCCCGAGATTCGCCAGCAGTTCGGCATGGCCCCCGACTCCACACAAGTCACGTGGATCGTCACGGCCTACTTCCTGGGCTTGGCAGCCGGCCCTTGGCTCTACGGGCCGGCCTCCGACCGGTTCGGGCGGCGCATCCCGCTGTTCGCCGGCCTGGCGCTGTACGCCGTCAGTGCCGCCACCGCAGCACTCGCGCCGTCGTGGCAACTGATCGTGATCGCGCGCTTCGTGTGGGGTGTGGGCGCTGCCGGCCCTCGCTCGCTGAGCGTGGCCATGATCCGCGACCGCTACGACGGCGATGCGATGGCGCGCCTGATGTCGATGATCATGGCCGTGTTCCTGCTGGTGCCGATCGTGGCTCCTGGCGTCGGTGCCGGGCTCATCGCCGTGCTGCCGTGGCGAGCCGTGTTCTGGTTCCCCGCGGTCGTCGCCGGGCTGCTGGCGTTGTGGGCCCGTCGGCTGCCCGAAACCCTGCCGGTGGATCGTCGACGACCGTTCACATGGCGCGCTGTCGGCCAAGCCGGCTTAGAAGTGGTGACGCATCGCCAGACGATGGCGCTCACCGTCGCGATCACGTTCCTGTTCGCCTCCATGACCGCCTACCTGGGCAGCTCCGAGGTGATCCTGGAGGACGTGTACGGGTACGGCGCCTGGTTCCCTCTGTTCTTCGGTGTCATCGCCGTGCTCTTGGCCATCAACTCGCTCAACAACGCCCGGCTCGTCGGTCGCCTCGGCGTCATCCCGCTCGTGCGCGGCCAGGCGATCATCGGAGTGGTGGCCGCGATCGGGCTGGTGGCCGTCTCCTTCACCGGCGATGGACAGCCCAACTTCTGGCTGTTCACGTTGGCACTGTGCGTGGTGCTGCCGCTGGTGCAGGGGCTGTCGCCGAACAGCAACTCACTGGCAATGGAGCCGCTGCCACACGTGGCCGGCACGGCGTCGTCCATCATCGCCACCGTCACGGCGGCTGGCGGGGCCTTGCTGGGCGGCATGGCGAGCAGCGCCTTCGACGGCACGGTGCGCCCGTTCGCGATCTACGTCCTCGTGTTCATCTCGCTGGCAGCGGCGAGCATCCTGTGGGGCACCGCCAAGCCGGTCAGCCGCTAGCGCCACCGCATTCCTCGTTCATCCAGTGGCGGGGCAAGCCGATGGGCGAGCCGTGCGGAGAGGGTGCGCGAGAGTTGACTGCGGTCGGCCCGTCCTCGACAAGCACCTGGTGCAGTACTGTCGCGGCCTGTGGCGGCCCGGGGCGCCGAAGCAGGGAGGGCTCGTCATGGAACAGTTCGACGTAGTCGTGGTCGGTGGGGGCATCGCCGGGTCGTCGATCGCCGCCGCACTGGCACCTGCCGGCGTGAGCGTCTTGGTGCTGGAGCGCCAGACCACCTATCGCGACAAGGTGCGCGGCGAGTACATGCAGCCGTGGGGCGTCGCCGAGATGCTGCGGCTGGGGTTGGAGCAGACGCTGCTCGAGGCCGGTGGCGGATACACGAACGCCTTCGTCACCTACGGCGAGCACATCGACCCGGTCACCGCCGAGGCGAGCGCGATACCGCTGGGCATGTTGCTGCCCGACGTTCCCGGCGCGATGTGCGTCGGCCATCCCCAGGCATCCGAGGCGCTCAACACGTTGGCGCAGCAGCGCGGCGCCCACATCGTGCGCGGTGTGGGCGACGTCGATATGATCGCCGCCCCCGACACCTCACCGGTCGTGCGCTACGAGCTCGACGGCATCGTCTACGAGGTGCCGTGCCGGCTGGTCATCGGCGCTGACGGGCGGCAGTCGACCGTGCGCCGCGCACTCGGCATTCCGCTCGCGCAGATCGAGTCGCGGGCAACGCTCGGCGGGCTGTTGGTGAAGGACGCCGATTGGGGCAGCGACGCTGCCTTCCTCGGCAACGAGGGCAACCGGCACTTCCTCGCGTTCCCTCGCCCCAACGGGTACGTGCGGCTGTACCTGGCATGCGAACCCGGGCCTGCCACCGCCGGGCCCGAGCGCACGCAGCACATGCTCGACGCGTTCCGATTGAAGTGCGTGCCCAACAGCGAACGATTGGCGAACGCGCAGCCGGCCGGACCGTGCTCGTTCTACGTCGGCACCGACGCGTGGACCGACCGACCGATGGCAGATGGCGTGGTGCTGGTGGGCGATGCGGCGGGTTGGTCCGACCCGCTGATCGGCGAAGGGTTGAGCGTCGCCATGCGCGACGCGCGAGCGGTCACCGACGTGCTGCTGGCCGGCGACGACTGGTCTGCTGCAGCGTTCGAGGGGTACGCCGAGGAACGATCGGAGCGCATGCGCCGGCTGCGAGTGGTGGTGCACGTGGCCACGGAGCTGCGGTGCACGTTCACCCCTGAAGGGCAGGCGCGGCGAGTTGCGTTCAGCGGGCAGATGATGTCGGACGGACTGATGCTGGGCCTGATGCTGTCCAGCCTCGCCGGCCCAGAGATGGGCCCCGCCGAGTCGTTCGAGGCGGAGAACGTGCAGCGAATCCTCGCATTGGCCTGAGGCCGGCACGGTTGTGTCGACTTCCTGACGGTTCCAACGTCGACCAGCCGACGGCGCGCATCTGCCACGCGGTGGACGATGCGGCCATGAACCACTCCGTCTTTGCCGCCAACTTCATCGCCCAAGGTCTCGAGCGTCGTCAGTTCCGCGATGCCAAGCCCCGCACCCCTCGCGCTGCCGAGCACGAGCCGAGGGCCCTGACCACATCGCCCAGCTCGAAGGTACCGCGGCAGGTGCCGTGGGCTCGCAGCTTCACGCGGCGCTTCGCGGCGTCGGAGTGAGCGACCGGGCGCGATCGAGCTGTCAGCGAGCAGCGCGGGCCAGGTGCGCGTGATCGACGATCGTCACCTTGCCGCGGCCGAGCACGACGACCCCTGCGGCTTGCAGCTCTTGCAGCACCTGGTTGGCGGTCTGGCGAGTGGTGCCGCACAAGCCGGCCAGATCGTCCTGGGTGAGCGGCAGCACATCGCCTGCGAAGACCTCCGCGAGGCGCACCAGATGCCGTGCGAGGCGCGTTGGCACCGACGTGTAGAGCACCTCCGACAGGGCAGCGGAGAGACGGCGCACCTCGCGCTGCGACGCGGTGAGCAACACCCGGTCGACCGAGGTGTGGTCGGCGCGCAACTGATCGACAACGGTGCGATGCAACGACAACGTCTCCACCGCATCGAGCGCCACGGTGGTGGCCATGCGTGGGCCAGGGTCGAGCACGGCAAGTTCTCCGAACAGGTCGCCCGGGCCGAGGATGCGCAAGGTGGCCACCTCACCGGCGGGGGTGGTGAGGCGTACCGCCACGTGACCCTTGTCGATGAGGTGCACGGAATCCCCCGGATCTCCCTCGCGGAAGATGGCTTCGTTGTGCCGGAACTTACGACGTCGCGCCATGGCCAGCACGGCCCGTTCGTCGCTCTCGGAGAGCTCGCGGAGGATGTCGAAGCGGGCCATGCGGGCACCGTACTGCGCCGCGTCGAGCGCCGCCGGGCCTCACCGCCACACTCGCACGGGCTGGAGTAGTTTCCCCAGGTGCTCAGACACGCGCTGCCACTCGAGGACCGATGAGCACCGCCGACAGCGGCCGCCAGCGAGGCAGTGCCGACGTCCATCGCTACCTCGTCAGCCACTTCCTCGCCGTCATCGGCGAGTGGGCTGCCCTCATCGGCCTGCTGGTGTATGCGTTCGAACGCGGCGGTGCACGCGCTGCTGGCTACGCGTCGCTTGCTGCGCTGGCGCCGTACCTGCTGCTCTCGGCCACCACGGCGCGGCTGGCACAGCGGCACCGTCCGGCATCCGTGCGGTGGTGCAGCCTTGCGGCCCAGACGCTCGGCTACGGCAGCGCCGCCGCGTGCGCTGGCCGAAGGCCCAGTGGTCATCGCCGTCGCTGGCACAGCGCTGGCCTTCACGGCGGTCACCGCCCTACGACCGGCAGGTGCCGTGCTGCTGCCGGCCCTGGTGCGCTCATCGCTCGAGCTGACGACGACCAACGTGCGCGTTGGTCACTGCGAGAGCGCGAGCGTGCTGCTCGGCCCGCTGGCGGCGACCGGGTTGCTGCAACTGGGCGGGGGCGGCATGGTGCTGATGGGTTGCACCGGGCTGGTTGCGTTGGCTGCCGCCACGGCAACGGTTGATGTGCGGCACGGCCCGCCGGCAGCCGACGACAACAACGACAAAACGACAACGACGACGACGACGACAACGACACCGCGCAGTCGCGCCGCCCTCGTCGCACGCCCGCCGCCCGGCTGTCAGGCGCGCTGCTGAGCCCGTTCGCCAACGTCGTGCGGGTGGGTCGCCGGCCGGGTGCCCGTGGCGTGCTCGCTGCGGCCATGGGCCAATACGTGCTGGTCGGCGCGTTCGACATCATCCTGGTGGTGATCGCCGGCGAGCATCTCGATCTCGGGGCCGCTGGGGCGGGCATCCTCACCACGATGTTCGGTGCCGGCGCGTTCCTCAGCATCGGCGTGGCCGGGCGGGCAGTGCGCCGGCCAAGGCTCGCGCCGCAGATGCTGCTGGCGCTGGCCCTCATCGCCACCGCATGCATCGCGTTCGGAGCGAACATCACCTTGTTGATGGCGGGCCTGGCGCTGCCCGTTCTCGGGTGCAGCCGATCACTCCTCGACCTGATGGCGCGTGTGCTGCTGCAACGATCGGCTCCACCGTCGCAGCTGGCCAGCGTGTTCGGAGCGCTGGAGACCAGCTCGGGCATCGGCCTGATCGCCGGCTCGCTGTTGGCGCAGACGCTGATCGCAGTCTCGGGCGCGAGTGTTGCACTGGTCGGCGTCGGTTGCGTGTACGGCGTGCTCGCAGTCTCGCTGATCCGGCCGTTGCGAAGCGCCGACGACGGAGCCGATGTGCCGGTTGTCGCGATGAGCCTGTTGCACCGCTTGCCGGTGTTCGCACCGCTGCCCACCTTGGCGCTGGAGGCCGTCGCTCGCAGCGCGATCGAGTTGCCGGTGGCTGCAGGCGAGGTGGTCATCCACCAAGGCGACTCCGGCGATCGCTTCTACGCCGTGGCCGATGGCGCCTTCGATGTGGTGATGTCGGCCGTGCTGATGCGCACGGTCCGGCGCGGCGAGGGTTTCGGCGAAGTGGCGCTGCTCGCCGATGTGCCACGCACGGCGACCGTCACGGCGACCCAGCCCGGCCACCTGCTGGCGATCGAGCGAGGGCCGTTCCTGATTGCCGTCACCGGGCACGACTCGTCGCGCCAAGCCGCATGGGGTGTGGTTCGATCGATGACGTTCGACAACGAGCTCCCCGACGCCACCCGGGACGAACCGACCGGCACGCAACTCAACTGAGCCCGTCGGGTTCGTCGAGGCGACGCTCGCACATCGCTCCGCCACTGCGGCAATCTGTATCGCACGGCGCTGACGGGCGTCTGAGTAGGCATGTTCGTTCTCACCGACCTGCGCCATCGCAGACTCCTGCTCGTACCCGCGCTCGATGCACCGGCAGGCGCGCTCGCACGGGTGCCACCGGCCTCCATCGGGCCGCTCACCGCTCCGATGGCCCCGGTCATCCGCGATGGTCACATCGCGCTCGCCGATCACGGCACCGATCGGGTCGTCGTGCACACGCCGTCCACGAACGAGTGGCACGCGTTCCCCACCGGCCCGTGGCCGCGGTCGATCGCCATCGACGACAACTCGGCCGTGTACGTCGCGGGCCGGCGCCTCGAGCGGTTCGACGACCTGGACGGCACGAACCCGACGACCATCATCGACGCCGGAGCAAATGCGCCGATGGCCGTCGCGGCCACCGGCGTCTTCGACCTCGATGTGACGATGAGCGACGGCACGCTGCGCCGCTCGCACGATGCCGGCGTCACCTGGCAGTCGGTCGACCTCCAGGGAGCCACCCGCACGGCGCCGACCGCGATCGCCAGCACCGACGACGGCGGGGTCTTCGTGAGCGATCTGGCCAACCGCCGCATCGTGCACGTCTCTGCCGACAACGTGGTCACCACGGTGATCGACGAGAACTCCGGTCTCGGCCTGGTCAGCTCGATGACCGCGACGGGCAACCAACTGGTCGTTGCCGACATCGGCTGGAACCGCATACGCCGCTACGTGTTCACGCTCAGCGAGGTGGTGGCTGCCGACTTCCTCAACGGGCGACGCGACGACGGCAGCTACTTGTTCGACCGGGTCACCGGCATCACGGAAGGCAGCGCGAAGTGAGTGGCTCGCTCCGAATGGTCACCTACAACGTGCAGTGTCGCTCGTGGGCGATGGAAGCCGGGGCCGACATGTCGATCCCACCCAGCGAGACCTGCGAGGAGCGGGCCAAGCTGATCAGCGACAACCTGTTGAACAGCGCACGCGACTACGACGTGGTGTGTCTCAACGAAGTGTTCGACGAGGACGCCCGCGACATCTTCGCGACGGAGCTTGCGGCGCGCTGGCCGTATGCCGTCACCAAGGCCGACTTCGCGGTCATGAACATCGCGTGGCCGGGCAAGCCGTCGCTGCCGATCAACCCGGCAGCGTTCTTCCTGGACCACACCGGCCTCGGTCTGTTGGCCAGTTGGTTCGCGCTCGGCACTCCCAAGATGGAGGACTCGGGGCTGATGCTGTTCAGCCGCCATCCGTTCACGCTGAAGCCGCTCACGCAGCAGATCCTCAGCGCGCTGAACCCGTTCGCGATCGGCGAGTTGACGCCGTTGGGCTTTCCATCCGTCGGCTTCATGCCGTACGTCAGCTCCACCGGCGCCGACGCCTGGGCGGCGAAGGGCATGCTGTACGCCGAGATCCAGCGGCCCGATGGCGACGTGTTCCACGTGCTCGCGTCGCACACGCAGGCCGACAGCGACAAGGTGAGCGAGAACAAGACCGAGCGTGCCGGCCAGTTCGCCGAGTCGGCTGCGTTCATCGATGAGGTCACGGCCGGGTCCGGCTCCGCCAACGTGTTCGCGATGGGCGACTTCAACGTCTGCGGCGGTCAACAGGCTGTCACTCTCGATCAGTTCACCGAAGAGTGGGGCGCTCTCTTCCTCACGGCGGGCTCGCTGTGGTCGGATCGGTTGATCGACGTGTGGGGGCGCGAGCAGTGCGTCGGCGCGGCCGCTGCCTTGCCGCCAGGCGCGCTCGCCGGGCTGCGCGACCCTGGGCCCACCGCCAACGTGGTCTACCCGCCGGCCGAGCAACGTTTGGACTACCTGTTCCGCAACGCCGGGAGCGCGATGGTTGCGCAGCACGTGTACGTCGACCACGCGCTCGCCACCGTGAAGCCCGGCGTGGACGGTGTGTCGTACCTGTCGGATCATCGCCCATTGGGTTGCGACCTGCACCGGCGGATGCAGGACAACGCCCCCAACCTGGCGAAGCTCGCCGACGCCGACCCCGACTTCACGGACGTGAACAAGCTGGTGCCCGGCCAGGTTCGCTGGTATCGCTTCGATCGGCTGGGCACCTACGAGTTCCGCGTTCTGAGCAACAACGACGTGCGCTTCGAGGTCTACCTCGACACCGACCTCAGCCTTCCTCGTCAGCCGTACCGAAACGAGGTGAACCCGGACCGCGGCACCAAGTTCGTGCTGCCGTCGGCGCCGTTCCTGGTGAAGGTGTTCTGCGGCAGCCGACGCAGCGAGGCCGGCTACCGGTTCTTCGCTCATCGGCACACGGGGGCCTCGCCGTGGGAGGCGATCGACGTCGTGCCAGAGGTCAACTATCACGAGCAGTTTCCTGCCGGGCAGTTCCTCAACCTCGATCAGTCGCTGGCTCCTGGTGACGACACCGACTCGAAGTGGTTCGTGATCGACACCCCGCGCGTGCCGGTGAACGACGAGATCCAGCTGACCCTGACGGTGACACCGCAGGACCACGCCGACGACGGTGCAATGGTGAGCGTGTTCGCCGACTCCGGCGCACCGGTGCTCACGCTGGAGACCACGGCCGGGCCCGACAGCGCACCGATGACGCTGCAGTGGAAGGCCAAGGACAACCAGCGCTTCTACGTGACCGTGCAACGCAAGAACACCGCCGGCAATCCGCTGTCGTTCGACCTGCGGTTGAACTGGACCGTCACCATGTTGCTGGGCGGCCTGCTGGGCAAGCCACACCTGGTGTGCACCGAGGAGACCTCCGGTTGGGGGTCCGACGACATCGCGCTCACGCTGAGCACCGATGGCGTCGTGCTGCGAGCCATCTCCAACGACGAGATCGGCGACTTCGACGACGATGACGTGCGCGACCTCTCGCAATGGCTGCCCGCGTTCACGGTGTACGTGAACGGTGTGGAGGTGAAGGTGATCGAAGAGGACGACATCAGCGCCAACGACGTGGGCACCCGCACGATCGGCGTACTCCCGATCGGCGCGCTGGCCGTCGGCGACCTCGCCCCCGGCGTGCGGGTCGAACGCGTCAACCCCGACACCAGTGCGAGAGTGATCGCCACCATCGACGTGGACGACGGCACCTACGAGTTCCGCTGCACCCTCGCCCGCTGGCACGAACAGGCTTGAGCGCAGCCGAACTCGCAGCCGAACTCGCGGCCGTGCTCGCTGGCTGATCAACCGAGCCGGTCGAGCACGTTGGCGGTGATGCGCTCCACCTGCGGGTCGCGGCCGGCGAGGCCGTGCGCCCAGTCGGTGCAACCGGAGGTGACCACCGTGCCCCCGCCTGCCGAGGTGTAGCTGCCGAGCACGGCGTGGCCGTGCGCGATTCGCTCCACGGCAGCAGGGTCGCGAGTGCCGAACAGGCGACCGGCGATGAACTCGTCCTCCGCCGGCTCGTGCGGCTTGGGCGGGCGCGCCGCGGTGGTGCGGGTGAAGTGCGCGGCCGGTGCGGTACCCAAGATGGTGAAGGTGGCGGGCGTGCCGTCTTCACCCGTCGGGTAGGGCAGGCCGTCGCGAGAGGTGAAGTCGCAGCCGTCGCACTCGTAGCCGACGATGGTGGCTCCGGCGCCCAGCACGTCGCCGTAGCCGATGCCGGTGCCTTCGAACAGCCAGTGGTCGGGACGATGGATCGTGTAGCCCCGGCACCGCTGGTGACCCGCTTGCCGATGCGGTGGTAGCCACCGCGCGAGAAGCTGACCCCGGTCATGTGGTTCTCCGGCGACCGATGAGGTGGTCGCTCCAGATGCTGGTGAGCTCACTGATGCGATCGGTGCCGAAGACAGGGTCGTTCTTGAACTGGCCCTTGTAACCCACCATCTTCGTCGCTGGGCCATCGCGCTCTTCCAACCGCACCTGCCAGAACGAGGTGTTGCCGGAGAAGAAGGCCACGTTGCCACCACGGGCGATGAACGCCTCGGTCGTGTCGCGCATCGGCCCCGACCAGTACTCGTCGTGCCCCACCGACAGCAGCAGGCGCTTGCCGTCGAGCAGCGATGGGTGGTCCTCGAGGTCGGCGTTGGTGCACACATCGATGCCGTAACCCGCGCGCTCGGCCCACTGCAGGAAGGGCAGCTCCCAGTCGGGCCAGCCCGCCGAGCCGGCGTACGGCGACAGCTTGTGCTGACGCAGGTACCCGACGTGGGTGTTCATGTCGGGGTCGGGCGGGTGCGTGGTGGTCACCCGCCGGCCCGCGCCCGGTGGCTTGTACAGGTAGCCGCGGGCCATCGGCCGTTGCAGCGAGGAGGTGGTGGCACCGGTGTACAGGTTGTGGCCACCGAAGTCGTTGTACGCATGCCACGTGTTGGTGGCCAGCTGCAGCAGGATCGTGTTGGGCGCGCCTGCCGGCGGGCGCAGCACGAAGAAGGCGTGGTCGCGACGCGCCTTGCCATCGACATCGATGGTGAGCACCACCTCGTAGTAGCCCGAACGCCAACCGGGCTGGGCGCGCAGCGTGGTTGCGGCGGGCCAGTCGCAGCCCAGTTCGTACGCACGCGCGGGCACGGGATGATCGCCGGCGACGACGTCGCCCGACCAGACCACCTCACGCGCGGCGCCCACGCGGGCCACCTCCACGGCAACCGTGCGACCACCGGCCGACGAGAGGTGGAGGTCAAGCTCTCCGCCGGGCCCGATGGTCTGCGGCCAGCAATATCCGAACACTGTGTCGTACGCCATCCCGCGAGCGTGCCACACACCTCGTGCCGCACATGCCGTCGGCGCACCAGACTTCGATGATGCGTGGCATCGCCGTCGCCTCATTCACCACACGGTCACTGCACAAGAAGAGCCAATTGACACATTGCGAGTGCTCAACCTCGACGTCATTCGGTAGAAGGAAGAGAACCAGCGAGCATCCATTCAGTGCCCACCTCGCCGCCAGCCCTCAGATTCTGCCACCGAACGCTTCGGGCCCGACACGATCGGCGCGGCGCGACGGCGAATGCCTCAGGGCCGCGACACTCGCGAGCGACCGGCCGTCTCGCTCGCGAAGTACCAGCGTGGAGCCTCGCGAAGGTCCCGAAAGGGAGTGTGGCGACCGGACCGACGACCACGCGAAGTGACCGTCGTCTTGACGATCTCTTGCGGCGTTCGTGCTGGCTTTTTCAGGATCTGACGTGTATCTTCAACTCGTCGGGATGCAAGAGCGGGCCCGACAAGCGAAACAGTTCGTGCCGTGAAGATGGTCCTCGTAGTGAAGAACATCCGGGAAAGCGGTCTGCAAAAGAGTGCGGTGATGGCCTTCGGGCCGGAGTACTCAAGTAGCGGATCGCAAAGTACCGGGTGGGAAGCACAACAAAACGAGGACCTCCTTGACGGCACGAACCCGGCCGAAGGTGACTGTGCCATGACCAAATCGATCTCTCGCCGTCGTCTGCTGGCGGTGCTCAGCGGTGGCGTAGTCGGTGCGGCTGGGCTCAGTGCCGGCAAGGCGTCGGCTGCGGCCAGCCAGCACACGCTGTGGCGTCTGAACCCCGATTGGGGCACGCCGCTCACCACCCCCTCGGGCTCGGCAACCAAGACGCGTTGCAGCGGCAGGGCATGCCACCTGGCGGCGCCTCACCGGTTCTTCCTGTCGCAGGCCGATGCGCTGGCCGGCCGGCTGCACTCGTGCTGCTTGGCGCAGCCCGTGCCCGTCACGCTCTGCATCGACCTCAACGAGCTGATGCCCTTCTATCGTGCTCGCCTCGGCGGCATCGACGCCCGCTGCCCCGATCTGCCCAGTGGCCTCAGCATGGCGCTCTCCGGAGCGGGTGTGTGCGTCACCCCACCCGCAGAGGAAGACACCCCGGCAGTCACACCCACCTCGCCGGCGGTCTCGCCCACCTCGCCGACCGCGGCGCTGGAAGCCACGACCAGCAACGACGTCGGCGACACTTCCGACACCTCGCCCACTCTCCCCCGTACCGGTTCCAGCACCACCGCCACGGTCGCCATCGCAGCTGCGTTGGTGGGTGCCGGGGTGGTTGCATCCGCAGCCGCGAACCGAGCCACCGAGTAGCAACCAGCCGGGCAACAGGTCCGACGCAGAAGTTCGTGCCGTGAAGATGGTCCTCGTCGTGTGGAGCATGCGGGAAACCGGTTCGTGAAAGAGAGCGGTGATGGCCCGCAAGGGCCGGAGTTCTCGAGTAGCGGACCGTGGAGTACCGCATGCGAAGCACAACCCAACGAGGGCCTCCTTGACGGCACGAACCTCGCAGCCGGTCATCACAGCGAGCCGGCGGTCAACGCCGCCTCGATCGCCGCTCGTTGTCGCTCGGCCGGCCATGCCTCCGGGTCGTAGAGCGCCTGCAGGCAGACGCCGTTGAGCGTGGTGTTCAACCGCACCGCCGCGCTCACCGCCTCGTCGCCGGCCGCGCCGCCCGACGCCTCGATGAGCTCGGCGAGGTTGGCCACGAACGCCTGGTACGCCTCACGCTGGCGCGCCGCCAGCCGCGGCTCGCTTGCCGCCTGCGCGACGAAGGCGAGCGTGACCGTCCAGTGCAACCTGGCCGTGTCGTCGGTGGGCAGCGCGTCGAGCAGGGTCTGGCGCAACACGACGTCGGGCGGCAGCATCGCCCGGGCAACGCTCCACTTCTCGCGCCGCGCCGCCAGCGAGGCCTCCATCGTCAGGTCGAGCAGCTCCTGCTTGTCGGCGAAGTAGTGAGTGAGCGCACCCGTCGTCCAGCCGGCCTCGGCGGCCACCTCGCGCAGGGTGACCGCCCCGATGCCGGCACGACCGATGATGCGTGCGGCGGCAGCGGCGAGCTGCGCGCGACGCTCGGCGACATCCACGAACTTGGGCATTGACAAGAACATACAACGCTTGATACATAACAGATGTTGTATTACGGGGCGCCGACGGCGCGCGACGAAAGGAAGCTCTCATGGTGCACGTCGCACGTCGTGGTGATCTGCCGGCACGACTGGGCCCAGGGGTGCAGCACATCCCCGACTACGGCCCGAGCAGGATGAGTCGCGACCCGTACACCGATCCCGCGCAGTTCCAGGCCGAGCGCAGCAAGGTGCTCGCCACGCACTGGCTCATCGCCGGCCGCAGCGAACAAGTGCCAGGGGCGGGCGACTGGATCACCTACGAGGGGCACGGCGAGACGGTGATCATCACCCGCCAGGTCGACGGCACGCTCGCCGCGTTCCACAACGTGTGCCGCCACCGAGGCCCCGCCATCGTCGGCGAGATGCAGGGCTGTGGGGCTCGTCGCTTCACCTGCCCGTACCACGGTTGGGTGTACGACACCACCGGCAAGCTGGTCGGCGTGCCCGAGCGGGACGACTTCGACGCCGGCCATCTCGTCGACATGCGGGCGCCGGCGGTCGCCGCCGGCGAATGGGGTGGCTGGGTGTGGATCAACCTCGCCGGGCCGGAGAAGGCACCGGCACTGCTCGACTCCATCGGGCCCGAGATCGTTGCCGACCTGGGCGAGTTCCACATGGAGGACATGGTGCTCCACGAAGTGGTGGAGTGGGATGTGCCGGTGAGCTACAAGGCCGTCGTCGACGGGTTCAACGAGGTGTACCACGTCACCCAGCTGCACCACGTCACGCCCGAGTTCACCAAGGCCGCGCGCGAGCTGTCGTTCCACGTCCTCGGCGACAACTACATGGCGTTCGTGCCGCGCCCCGAGTTCATGGAGCAGCTGGAGGCGACGTGGGATCATCACCGCTTCGCGATCTGCCACTACGTGGTGTTCCCCAACACGGTGTTCAACTGCAACCCGGGGCACGTGCAGCTGTTCACCCCGATCCCCATCGACGTCGATCGCACCCGCTTCAAGTGCTGGGAGCTCATCCACCCGGGCGACCGAACCGACCCGGACTACGCGGCGTACTACGACCACACGATGGCCCACTGGGCCACGCTGAAGGGCGTGGTGGGTGAAGACATCGCCATCTACGAACAGCTGCAGCGCACCAAACGATCCAGCGGGTACACCGAGCACATCCTGTCGTCACGCGAGTGCAAGATCGCGATGTACCACGAGACGATGGCGCGCAAGATCAACGGCTGACCCACGCCGGCGCCGGCCATGCCGACGGCGGATCGACCGCGATCACCCGGCGGTCGACAGCAAATGCCCACCCAACACGGCGAGCCCGGCAAGATCCTGCACGTCGTCGAGCAAGGGCACTTCGACCAATGCCGCATCATCCGCCAGGGTTCGCAGCGTGTTCATCTCGCGCGCCTCGTCTGCCACCAGCGCGGTGAGCTCGCGGTGCAGGTCGAACTGGTCGGTCAGCGGGCCGGGCGGCAGATCGGCGGGCACTTCCATGCCCAGCGGTGCCGGCGTGGGGTGCACGAGGTTGACCACCATGGCATGCAGCGGGAACCCGCCATCGCGCAAGGCCCCCGCGAGGTGCACGGCCTCGTCGATCGCTTCCGCCCGCGGGCTGGAGACGAGCACGAAGGCAGTCTCCTCGCTGCGCAGGATCTGCGCCGTTTCGGCGGCACGCTGGCGCAAGCCGGCTTCCATGCCGGACAGGGAGCGGAAGAACTCGATGGTGTCCTCCACCACCTTCGGGCCGGCGAGCCGGCGGATGGCCCACAGGAACGCCGACGAGCCCGCATTGGTGACCCGTGCGAAAGATCGGCCCGGCACGGTGAGCACTCGGTAGACAGGATGACTGAAGAACGTCACCAGGCGGTCGGGTGCGGCAAGCAGGTCGATCGCGTGCCGCGAGGGCGGCGTGTCGATCACGATCAGGTCGTACTCGCCGCTGGTCCACAGCTGGTGCAGGCGCTCGATGGCCATGTACTCCTGCGCTCCCGCGAGCGAGCCGGCGATGCTGCGGTAGATGGGGTTCGACAGGATGGCCTGCACCCGCTGCTCGTCGCCGGCACGATCGGCGATCATGCGATCGAAGGTGGACTCGGCATCGAGCATCTGCGCCCACAGCGAGCCGGTGGGATGCGTGGTGGCGCCGACCACCTCCACCGGGTCGTGCGAGCGAGCGGAGGCATCGATGCCCAGCGTGTCGGCAAGACGCCGAGCGGGGTCGACGGTGACCACGATGACCCGGCGACCGGCTCGCGCAGCGGCCAGCGCCAGCGCGGCTGCGGTGGTGGTCTTGCCCACGCCACCCGGGCCGCACGTGACGACCAGCGACGCGTCGTGCACCACGGACTGGAGCGTGCTCATTGCGAGACTCGTTGCGGCATGATCGGCTCGGCCGCCAACGCGCTGGCGAGCAGGTCGAGATGTGCGGGCAGCAGGCGCGCTGCAGGCAGGCGCGGCAGCTGCACACGCGGCAGTGGCAGCGCTTCGTCGAGCCGCGCGAACTGCTCGTGCTGGCTGTCGAGCCGCGCCCGGCCGAAGCGAACCACGCCGTCGAGTGCCCGCCTGGTGGCGGCCGGCAGCGTCATGTGCTGTTGCTTGGCTGCCGCGGCGGCGCTCATCGACAGCCCGGGGCGCTCGGGCCAGCATGCGTTCACCACCAGCGGGGCCAAGGCGAGGCCGAGGTCGTCCTCCAGGTCGTAGGCCAGCTCCACCACTTCGTTGACCGGCGTCTCCTCGGGCAACGTGACCAGCACGCACTGGCAGCGCTGATGATCGGCCAGCAGCGCCGACACCTCGTCGGCCTGGTCGCGCACAGGGCCGCTGGCCACTGCTCGCTGCAGCGCGGAAGCCGACCGGAGGAACGGCGCCGCATGCCCGGCAGGCGGGACGTCGACGATGATCAGATCGGCTGCCTTCTCGCGGTCGAGCTCCTTGATCTTGCCCAGCACGAGCAAGTGCTCCATGCCAGGGGTCGACCCTGCGATCAGGTCGAACGAGGCGGCCGACGCTGCTCGCCGCAACAGCCGGCCGAAGCCCTTCAGCTCCAGGTAGTCGCCGAACGCCTGCTCCGGCGAGATCGTGCGCCCGCGCACCCGGCCACCGCCACGGGTGAAGGTGCGCAGCGTCTGCTCGGCTGGGCCGAGCGGCTGCCCGCCCAGCAACGGCCCCAGCCCGGGCTTGCCATCGACGGCCACGAGCAGGACGTCGGCGCCACCCTTGGCCGCCAGCAGTGCCGACGAGGCAGCGACCGTGCTGGTGCCGACCCCGCCTTTGCCGACCACCACCAGTACACGAGTGCGGCCGAGCCACACCGGTGTTGCGCGGACCGGTCCCATACCGGCAAGGGTATCGGGCAGGATCACACGGGGCCTCGCGCGCCAGCGACCCGTGTCAGTAACGGCGTGCCAGCAACGGCGTGTCAGCGACGGCGTGTCAGCGACCCTTGGCGACCAGCACGGTCACCCCACCGACGATGGCCGCGAACGGGGCCACACCCAGCAAGTCGCTCATCGACACATCCGAGGCGTCGGCGAGCCGGTACAGCTGAACGACGAAGAGCACGCCCACCGCCACCAAGCCCGAACCTGCGACTCGCCCCAACTGCCGCATCGCCGGCTGCCGAACGACGGCCGCCAGCATCGCTGCCGCGGCGAGCACCAGCGCGACCAGCCCGACGCTGAACCCGCTGTCGAAGCCCGTTTCGTAGTCGACGAGGAATGCGGCGGGCACGTCGAAGCCGTTGACGGAGGAGAACGAGGTGTCCACCCAGCTCAACAGCGCGCTGGCGCCGGCGATCGCGGCACCGACGAACGTGGCCCAGCCGATGCCGGCGGCAGCGCTGCTCGGGGGCGCGCCGGTCGCCGTCACCTGCGGATAGGCCGCGGCCGGTGAGTACGCCACGGCTGGCTGATATGCCGGCTGACTCGTCGCATGAGACGCTGCCGCCGGTGGCGCCGACGCCACCGGGTCGATCACGGTGAGCCCACGGTCCGACACGTGCTCGCCCCACGCCGAGCCCGTCCACCACCGGTACTCGTGACGCCCCATCGGGTCCGGGAACCAGCCAGGGTCCAGTGCGTTCATCTCGAACACCTCCTCGCAAGGCCGTCATGTGGGCCACCGATGGCCGGCGCTACGCCGGACCGTCGACCGCACCACATGGCTGGCGCATCTCCCTCCTACGCCGCACCGCTCCCACCGCCAAGAGGCAGAGGTCATGCGTGTCGCTCAGGCGACGTTGGGGTCAGGGTAGGCGATGGATGACCAACGGCATCGTCGACGCGCATCCGGCTTCGTACAGGAGTGCGCCGCCGACGGTGAGCGCCCAACCCGTGCGCATGGTGGTCGCGCACAGCAGCACCGGCCCGGTCGGTACCGCGATCGATGTGTCGAGTCGGATGGCCTGCTCGAGGTGCGCGACCACCGGCGCGCTGGAGGTGTCGGTGGGCACCTGTGGGCCGCTCCAACTGAACAGGTCGAGCAGCGGCAACTTGCCGACACCGGCGACGTGTGCCGCCAGCGCTCGATTGGCCGCCATCTCCACCGAGTACGCGGGCGCGGCGACCACAGCAACCGGCCGCACCGACCACACCTTGGCCCACCGGCGAAGCACTTCCACCGCACCTGCCATCAGCGCCGGCGGCACGCTGCCGTAGCCCGTGCGTTGCAGCGCCAGCAGCTCCTCGCTCCAGCCGGCGTCGTCGGCGAACGCGACCGCACGGCCCACACCCGACCCGGCGATCTTGCCCTTCCTGGCGACACCTTGCGGCCACAGCTTGCGCGGCTCGATCACCACATCGACACCCTGCAAGTGCTGGCGCGCCGCATGCAGGCGTTCGTCGCTGGGGCGTGCACCCGGGTGCGGCAGCAGGCCGGTGCACACCGAGCAGCGGCCGCAGGCTGCAGGCGATGGGTCGTCGAGTGCCTGTTGCAGGTAGGCCATCAGGCACCCGTCGCCGTGCGCGTAGCGGCGCATGAGGGTGGCCTCGGCACGCCGGGTGAGCGCGAGGGCGTTCCACTTCTCGGTGTCGTGCACGTAGGGCTGACCGGTGGCGGCCCACTTCGAGCCATCCTTGGCGACGCTGCCGTCGATGGCGAGGATCTTCAGCAGCGTCTCCAGTCGGCCGCGGCGCACTCCGGTGAGGGTGTCGAGCTCGAGCACCGACCGTGGGCCGCCGGCGAGTGCCCGCAGCGTCTTGTCGACATCGTCGGGCTGCGGGATCGAAGCCGTCGCGAAGTACTCCCAGATGCGCTCGTCGGCTTGGGCCGACAACAGCACGGCATCGGCTCGCGCCACCGCGCGACCGGCTCGCCCGATCTGCTGGTAGTACGCCACCGGCGTGGCGGGCGAGCCGACATGCAGGCAGAAGCCGAGGTCTGGTTTGTCGTAGCCCATGCCCAACGCCGACGTGGCCACCACCGCCTTCACACGGTTCGCGCGCAGCAGCTCCTCCACCTCCACTCGGGCATCGGCCTCCATCTGGCCCGTGTACGCGACCACGTGGTGGTCGCACGACTGCAGGAAGCCGGCCAGCCGCTCGGCCTCGGCGACCGTGAGCACGTAGACGATGCCGGAGCCGGGCAACGCGTCGAGCGCATCCGCGACCCAGGCGTAGCGCTCGAGCGGCGACAGACCGGAGACCACCGACAGCCGCAACGAAGTACGCGCCAGCGTGCCGCGAAAGGTGACCGTGCGCACGCCCAGCTGTGCTTCCACATCGGCAGTGACCCGCCGGTTGGCGGTTGCAGTGGTGGCGAGCACCGACGCGGTCGGCGTGGAGAGCAACGCGCGGGCAAGCCGCTGGTAGTCGGGCCGGAAGTCGAAACCCCAATCGCTGATGCAGTGCGCTTCGTCGATGACCACCAGCCCCACGCGTGCCATCAGCTCGTCGAGCCGAGCGGCGAAGCGTGGGTTGCCCAAGCGTTCCGGTGAGACCAGCAACACGTCGATCCCGTCGGCATCGAGCGCGGCGAAGATGGGGTCCCACTCGTCGAGGTTGGTGCTGTTGACGGTGGCGGCGCGCAGCCCCGAGCGCTGCGCCGCCGACACCTGGTCGCGCATCAGTGCCAGCAGCGGCGAGACCACCAGCGTCGGCCCTGCACCAGTGGATCGCATGGCCGACGTGGCCGCCCAGTACACGGCCGACTTGCCCCAGCCGGTGGCCTGCACCACCAGCACCCTGGCCGCCGGCTGGATGATGGCGTGCACGGCCTCCACCTGGTCTGCACGCGGCACCGCGTCTGCTCCCGCCAGTCGTTCCAGCACTGACGACAGATGCGCCGTTGCCAGCGACGTGGAGGGATCAGGCGGCACCGAGCCAGCATCGCACGCCGTGCCGTCGTTGCACTGCCACTCAAGTGAGCGTGTCCGGGCGCCGATGTACCAGATCGAGATCGGTCGATTCGTTCGACGTCCAAGGTTGCAGTTTGGTGACGAAATCATTACGGTTTGATGATGGCGGACACCGAAGGACGTCCGATCCAGGCACCCGCCGGATCGGAGAGAGGAAGCCCCGTGTCCCCAACATCCGCAGTCAGGCGCCATCTCGGCGTCGTGCTCGCTGCCGCGCTGCTGGCAGTCGGTACCCCGATCGTGGTGCTCGGCGGCAACGTCGCAGCCGTCGAGGTCACCGCCGCACGATTCGTCACGTCGGCGCGCGTCGACCGCCCGCAGGCGACCGTCGGCCAATCCGTGGCGGTCACGGCTTCGGTGAAGTCCGAGCGAGCCCGTAGGGCACTGATCGACCTCGAGATCTACGACCAGGCCGGGCGCAAGGTGTTCCAGCAGTTCTGGAACAGCCAATCGTTCACCGCCGGTCAGACGCGCACGTTCACCGCCGCGTGGGCAACAGGTGGCCTCGCCGCCGGTTCGTACTCGGTGAAGGTCGGCGTCTTCGCCGTCGACTGGCGGTCGATGATCCACTGGAACGACCGAGCAGCCGATGTCGCGCTCGTCACCTCCGCCCCGCCCACCACCACTCGACCTCCGACCGCCACCACGACCACCATCGCGGCAACCACCACCACGACCCGACCGCCGATCACCACCACCACGGTTGCCGCGACCACCACCACGACCCGACCCCCGGCAACCACCACCACGACCCGACCGCCGGTCACCACCACCACGACCCGACCGCCGGTCACCACCACCACCACGAGTGCGCCGGCTCCCGCCAGGTTCGCGACCTTGCCGGTGGGTGCCGCGCTGCCCACCGGAGCTCAGTGCGCAGTGCGGGTGCGCGCTGCGGTGGAGATCCGCCCCGAGAACGCCACCGCCAACAACACTCGTGGCAGCCGCGCCAACGCCAACAGCAACACGTCCTGGTCGGGCTTCAACCGCGTCGACGGTGACTTCGTCGGCACCACCGACCAGATCATCCAGTGGGCTGCCTGCAAGTGGGGCATCGACGAGGACATCGTGCGCGCCCAGGTGATCAAGGAGTCGTACTGGTACCAGTCGGCCAACGGCGACAACGGCGAGTCGTGGGGCCTCGGCCAGGTGCGCGACACCTATCACCAATCCGCGTTCCAGTACGCGGTCAACGCTCGCACGTCGTCCGCCTACAACCTCGACTACACCTACGCCTCGTGGCGTGCCTGCTACGAGGGCAACTACACCTGGCTCAACACCGTCGAGCGCAATGGCACCTATGCCGCCGGCGACGTGTGGGGTTGCGTGGGCCTGTGGTTCAGCGGGCGCTGGTACGTCAACAACGACGCCTACCTCAACCAGGTCGGCGACAGCGTGCGCTGGCACTACAACAACAAGACCTGGCTGACCCCCACGTTCGTCAACGGCTGATGCGGTCGACTGGCCCGAGGGTCAGCCCAGCACATCCGCGGCACGTACCGCGGCGGTGAACTTCAGCAGCGCCAGCTCGGCCTCGAGAGCCGCGATCTTGATCCGTCGTGTCTTCCACACCGCGGGCACGTCGAGCTCCTCCATCTGCACGTCGGTGAGGTCTTGGCGCAAGATGAAGGCGTACGACCGCAGCGAGCCGTCGTCGGCCTGCTCGACGACCACCTTCCAGTAGCGCGACGGGATCTGCACTCGAGTCGGGCCCACCTCGTCACGTCCCTCGAACTCCGGATCGACGTCGTCGAACACCGGTCCGGAGAACACGCAGCAGCGGGTGACCCCGTGCTGGATCAGGTTCTCGAGGTCGCCCCACGCTCGGTCGTCCTCGGCCGAGCGGTTGAAGTCGCTTCGCTGCGGTGAGCAGTTCGTCACGTGGAAGCTGTCGCCGTTGGCGCGGATCACCTCCTCCGTGGTGGCACCCCAGCACACATCGTCGCGCCGCACGAGATGGCCCTTGTCGAACGACTTCCGGTCCTTGGTGTAGAAGGTGTCGGGCAACTGCCAGGCAGCGGGCAGGCGCGGATCCGACACCCACTTCTCGATCTCACCATCCTTCAACCCGGTGAGGTCCTTGCGGGTCAGCTCACCGAACCGATGCTCCTTGATCCAATCCACGTTCGAGGCGGTGTAGATGGCCATTCGACGTTCGCGGTGCAGCACCACCGAGAAGTGCTCGTAGTCGACCCTGGTCCTGCCGTCCATCGTGGCCGCCAGCGCCTTGCCAGCGGGCGTCAGCCGGGGCAGGCCGACCGTGCGCCCGAGGAACTTCGTATCGAACCCGCGCCGGTTGGTGTAGTCGGTGTCGATGCGCGGCGACACGTACTTCTCCGCGAACGCGCCTGTGACGACGTCGGGCGACGCCACGGCGACCTGCCCGGACGCCACCGACGGTGTGGTGGCCAGCGAGATCTGCACGCGCAGCGGCAGGTCGAGCACCGCGCCCGGAGTGAGCGCGGTTGCGGCGCCGAGAGCGGAGGGCTGGCGCTGCGCAACGCCGGTCGCCAACCCGCGCAGAGGCTCTGCAGTCAGGCCCTGCTGCAACTGCGAGATCACATCGCCGCCGTGCGCCATCGCACTCTTCAACTCCTCGAGCAGCTCGTTGCCGTTGTCGTGGTCGCTGTCGTGGCCGAGGCGTTCGGTGACGTACCGGCAGATGGCGCTGATGCGCACACCCTCGTTGGCCTCCCAATCGACGCGCGACTCGTCGATGCCGCGCAGGCTGGCAACCACGGTGCCGTCGAGCAGCAGGTAGCCACCATCCTTGCGAGCAGCCCGGCCGGCGCGGTGCAGCGCCACCACCTGGAAGTCGTCACTGAACGCCGGGGCGCCGGAGGAACCCGAGGCGGTGTCACTGCCGTAGAGGAGGCGGTCGTCGTCGAGGAACGCGAGCAGTCGGTTCTCGCGCAGCGCGATCTTGCGCGGCTCGCCACGCGGGTGCTGGATGATGGTGATGGCATCGCCCGGCTCGATCTTGCGTGGCGCCGCGAAGAGCCGGTGATGGCCGAACTCGGTGAGGCGCCGACCACCGCGGATCGACTCCGCCGCGACCGCTACGAACGCAACATCGAGGGCCTTGTCGCTGGCATAGAACAGATCGGGCCTGAAGGCGAACGGCACACCGGAGTGCATCTGCATCGCCCCGTCGATGCGCAGGTCGAACTCGGCCCGCGCGCGTTCGGCCCTGTCGGCGGTGGGGAGGACGTGCTGGTTGGTCATCATCACCCGCGGCGAGACCATGAAGCCGGTCGCGAACTCCGATGCGCCGTGCAGCTCGACGACGATGCGGCACACGGGGCGACCGGCGACGAGGGCGCGTTCCAGGAACGACATGTCGACCATGTCGTCGGGGCCGATCGAGCGCTCCTCGACCTCGCCGGCGGCCATGGGCGGGGCCACAGCGATGCCGGGCAGAACGACCGGCACGGCAGCGTCCACCTGCGCCCGCCGCGCCCGCCGGCGCTGGGGTGGCGACGGCGCGTGTGCCGTGTTGCTCAGTCGCTCCTCGGCGTCTGCGAGGAACTCCGCGCTCAGCTTCATCTGCGCCTCACTTCCTGTCGTCGTTCGACGCGGTGGTGAGCGCGCGACAGTACTCCGAACGAGGCGGTCTGCTGCTGCGATGCGGGTTCACTGCCCCGACCCAGGTCCTCGTCAGGGTCGTCAGGTGGTACGACGCCGACAGCCCCTGCGCAAGCCACCGCGGCCGATCGAGGCTGAACCGGCGCTCCCCAGATCGCTACGTACCGTTGTGGGGTTCCCCAGTTGCGGGCGCAACGATCACCGCGACTCGGCGGAGCGAGACCATGGCCATCAACGGAAGTAGCGATCGAGCGTGCGGCGCCACTTGTTGGCCGGCAGGTCGGGCTGCAACACCGCGAGCGCGGTGCAGTACTTGCTCATCTTCGCCGGTCGCGCACCGTGCCGCCAGAGCCACTGATCGATCGCGCTCGTCCCGCGATCCGACTTGGTCTCGATGATCACCCGGTCGAGCGTGACAGTGCCGCCGTGCGGGTCGGTGCACACCAGACCGCGATCGATCGTTGCCCTCGTGCCGGCACGCAGATCGACCAGCGTCGACCGTCGGTACTGCGTCGTGAGCACCGGGGCCAACGTGTCGGCGATTCCCGGCGCAGCAGCGAGCTCGTCGACGAACGACCGGCCGGCTTCGGTGAGGCGATGCCGATCGGCGACGTCGTAGTCGAGCCGGTTCTTCACCGTGCGCCCGCGACCATCCTTCGACTTCACCTCGAGCACCGCAACGCCCGAGTCCTGGTACATCCGCGTGCGCGCCTTGAAGCGGTAGCGGCGGGCCTGGCAGCAGCTCGATGCAACGCCATATCAGCCGTGTCGAAGTACACGGATTCGTATGCGAACTCTCGGCGACCATCGATCTCGAGCACCACGATGTCGTCACCGCAACCGCTCAGCAACCCGCCGAGCAGCTCCTCGCTGACGATGTACTTGCGATCCGTGCGGGTCAGCAGCTCGGCAAGATCGTTCAGCTCGGCAAGTGAGATGCTGGCCAGGTCGTCGATCGTGGTCGGTGTCGGGGTTGTCATCGCGCCACCGGGTCCGGGGTGCGCAGGCGATACCGCACATCGACGGTGGTGGTGTCGTTCACCATGTCGATCCGCTTCACCTTCATCCGCAGCACCTGCGCGTTGAGCAGCTGTTCCAGGTGATCGGTGAGCACTCGTTCGTCGGTGAAGGCCGAGGCCAGCGTGATCGCCTGGCTGCGGCTGGCCGGGAACAACCGAGGGTGGTCGACGATGAACAGCGCGACCACGATTGCACCCATCAGCGCCGGTGACAGCCAGTCGGGGGTGATTCGCACGCCGCCCAGCAGCCCCAGTGCAAGCGCGGAGAAGTAGTAGGCGACCTCCTCCTGATCGAGCTCCTGCGACCGAAGACGGAGAATCGACAGGACGCCGAACAGCCCGAGACCCAGCCCGGCAGACACGTCGGCGCGGGAGAGCACCATGGCGACAGCAACGACACCGATGTTGATGCTGACGATGGCCAGCACCATGTCGCGGCGCCGGTAGCGAGGGAAGTAGAGCCCGAAGACCAGGATGGTCAGCGCAACGGCGTCAGCCAGCAGCAAGAGCGAGTCGGTCATGGCAATCGGGCCTCCGAGGCGATCGTTCGAGGTCGGCCGGCGAGCAACATCACGGTCAGCGGCCCGTTCCGGCCAGGGAGTCGCTCAGCGCACGCTGCATGGCCGCCAGCGCTGCCCGCCACGTCTCGACTGACTGCGCACTTGGATGAGCATCGGCGAACTCGGCGACCGATGACTCGATCTGAGCACTCCACCGCTCCAACTGCTGCGCGACGCGATCGTCGGAGAGCGGCCCGGCAACCAGCTCGGCGCGAATGCCGTCGAGCGCTTCGTCCAACGTGGTCAGCGGCCCGACCAGAGGGTCGCATGCCGCAGAGATCTGCAGCAGGCCGAACGACCCGAAGGGGAACGGTTGACAGTCGTTGGTGATCTCGCCCAACTCATCGGCGATCTCGATGAACCCAGCGATCAGCCCGGTGCCGGTGAGCGAGTCGAAGGCGTTGTCGAGGTCCCACGGGATCAAGGTGAGCTGCCGCGAGGACGGATCCTCGTACCAGTAGAAGTTGTGCGGGTTGCATTCAGGGATGCAGTACCAGTGCAGCGGCCCGTCGTCGTTCCTGATCGCACGGTCGACGACGAAGGTGGTGAGCAGGTTGTCGATGTCGATCCACTTCGCGATCACCTCGAGTGCTGCCTCAGGTGCTGCTGCAGCCAGCTCGGCGGTGAACGCCGTCATGATGTCGGCGTTCGGGTCGTCGTTCTCGTTGGTCTGCAACGAGTCGATCAGCGCCTGGCTGGTCGCTGGCGCATGGTTGGCGTCGAACGGCCACACCTCTTTGTAGAGGTTGCCCGCACCATCCTCGAAGTTCTCGCGAGTGAAGCGGCCGTCGATCTCTTCGGTGAGGGCGAACACACCGGCGAACTCGCCGTTGATCATCACGCGAGCGTGGGTGGAGCGGGGCGCAGGCACACCCATCTCCCGGAACAGCCAGTACCCGAGCCGCTCGTGCATCAGCGTGGGGTCGAGGTTCTGCGAGTGCAGCAGCACCTTGCGGACCCCGTAGAACTCGCCGTTCGGGTCGTCCCAGTTGATCTTCAGCTTCAGCGACAGCTTGTCGCAGGTCTTGGCGCCGGAGGGAACGAGCGGGTTCGGGCCGTCGGTGCAGCCCACGAACGCACCCACCGAGCCCTTGTAGCGCACCCCGATCGGGGCAATGGTCTCACCCTCGAAGGTGAGGCTGCCCTCGACGTACTCCTCGGCAGCAGGATCCTCGTTCAGCGTGGCGAGCAGTGCCTCCGAGACGTTGATCTCGAAGGTGTGCAGCGTGTCCTGGTCGAAGAGGTACTCGGAGTCGCCCGACAGATACCGGCGCTCGGGTTCGGGAGGATCTGTTGCTGCCGGCGCCTCGAAGGCGGCGGCGGTGTCGTTCGGTACCGTGTCGTTCGGTACCGCAGTGTCGGACACTCCCGGCGACGCAGTGCCCGCCGCGGGTGCCGACGAACCGCTGGCGCAACCGGCGGCCACGACAGCTGCGACCATCAACGCAACAGCGCCTCTCCGTCTCCCCTGCCCAGACATCAGCCCCCCAGCGATGTGACCGATCGGCCGCCAGCGATCCTAGCGAGGTAGCGCTTTCCCCAACGGTCACGGAGCGCTCCGGAGCGTTCGTGCCCGTGCCGCTTCGACCGGCGTGACTAGTGCAACGCGGCCGCGTCGTCGAGCACCTGACGCACCACTGCCACCACCTGGTCGGCGGGGGCGCCGGGGGTGAGCACCGCAGCGACGCCTGCGTCCTTCAGGCGTTGGATGTGCTGCGCCGGGATGATGCCGCCGACCACCACAGGGGCATTGCAGCCGCGCGCACGCAGCTCGGCGACCACTGCCGGAGCCAACGTCATGTGGGCGCCCGACAGCATCGAGAGACCCACGAGATCGACATCTTCGTCGACAGCGGCCGCCGCAATGGTGGCCGGCGTCTGGAAGAGACCGGTGTAGATCACCTCGAACCCGGCATCGCGCAGGATCCGCGCCACCACCTTGACTCCTCGATCATGCCCATCCAGGCCGACCTTGCCGATCAACACACGCGACGCCGACGAAGCGCTCATCAGATCACCGGTACTTCTACGTGACGCCCGAACACGCTGCCCATGGCACCCATGATCTCACCCAACGACGCATATGCACCAGCAGCTTCGATGAGGCACGGCATCAGGTTCACCTCTGGGTCGGCAGCCTCGGCGGCCAGGCGAGCGAGCACCTCGTCGACCGCGGCCTGGTTGCGGTCGTGACGAACCACGTCGAGCCGTTTCAACTGGCGCGCTTCGTCCTCGTTGGTGATCTCCAACAGTTCCATCGAGCTGTCGTCGTTGCCTTCGGTGAACCGGTTCACACCCACCACCACACGGTCGCCACGGTTGATCTTGCGTTCCAGGTCGAACGCGGAGTCGGCGATGCGACCCTGGAACCAGTTCTCCTCGATGCCGCGGATGCACCCTTCCAACAGCGAACCACCACCCAACGCGTCGAGATGCGCGAACAGCTCCTCTGCTTGGCGCTCCATCTCATCGGTGAGCGCCTCGACGAAGTACGACCCGCCCAAGGGATCGGCCACGTGGGCCACATTGGTCTCGTAGGCGATGACCTGCTGAGTGCGCAACGCGATGCGAGCCGACTTCTCCGTGGGCAGGGCCATCGCCTCGTCCATCGAGTTGGTGTGCAACGACTGCGTGCCGCCCAGCACCCCGGCCAACGCCTCGATCGCAGTGCGCACGATGTTGACCTCTGGCTGCTGCGCGGTCAACGACACGCCCGCGGTCTGTGTGTGGAACCGCAGCTGCAGTGAGCGCTCGAGCTGCGCGCCGTAGCGCTCGCGCAACCAGCGTGCCCAGATGCGGCGGGCGGCGCGGTACTTCGCGATCTCCTCGAAGAAGTCGATGTGCGCATTGAAGAAGAACGACAACCGCGGCGCGAACGAGTCGATCGGCAACCCTGCCTTCATCGCCAGCTCCACGTACGCGAAGCCGTTCGCCAACGTGAACGCCAGCTCTTCCGCAGCAGTGGAACCCGCCTCGCGGATGTGGTAGCCGCTGATGCTCACGCTGTGCCAGCGGGGCATCTCGGCCGCCGTGAACGAGATGGTGTCGCGCACCAACCGCATCGACTGCCGTGGCGGGAACACGAACTCCTTCTGCGCCTGGTACTCCTTCAAGATGTCGTTCTGCAGGGTGCCACCCAACCGGGCTCGCGTTGTGCCGGCCTTCTCCGCCTGCGCGATGAACATCGCGAAGATGGGCGCGGCCGGCGAGTTGATGGTCATCGAGGTGGTGGTGGCACCGAGGTCGATGCCCGCGTACAGATCCTCCATGTCGGCCAACGTGTCGATGGCCACGCCACAGCGGCCCACTTCGCCCAGCGACATCGGGTCGTCGGAGTCGAGACCCAGCAACGTCGGCATGTCGAACGCGGTGGACAGACCGTCACCACCCGACTTGATGATCTCCTTGAACCGCCAGTTGGTGTCGTCGGCGGTGCCGAACCCGGCGAACATGCGCATCGTCCACAGCTTCGACCGATACATCGACGCATACGGCCCACGGGTGAACGGGAACTGACCCGGGTACTCACCACCACCATCCGCGGCCCGTACACAGGCTCCAACGGCACACCCGACATCGTCGAGTAGTCGGCCTCGCGAGTCGCGGATGCTTCGAAGGCCTGCTGCCAGATCTCTCGTGAGTTGCTCATCGTCGACAAGGTTGCCACACTCCGGCACGGCCCTGCCCTTTCTGTAGCGCGCTTCCGCATTCACACCGCCATGGGCCAATGGCGCATCGTGGAGAAGCAGCCTGCGCACCGACCTTCGCGTCGCAACGACATCGTTGACGCAGCCGTCAGGATCTTCGCCGACAAGGGCTACGCCGAGGCCGCCGATGTCGAGGTGACGGCGGTGCACTACCACTTCAGCGGTAAGGACGATCCGTTCGCTGCCGCGATGCGCGCTTCGCTCGACTCCATCTCGGCCGTCGTCATCGCTGCTCGCGCCGCCGCCGGGGCCGCCAGCGCGGATGGATTGCGCCTCGCCGTCGACGCCGTGTGGCATTGGATCGACGACAACCCATACGGGGCCTCACTCGTGCACACTCACCTGCCCGGCACCATCCGCCAGCTGTCGGCGATCCGCCAGGAGTTCTCGGAGCTGCACGAGCGACGCGCCTTCGACTACCTCGGCGACGGTTCGCCCACCGGCGCCCGGCAGGCGGCCGCTCGCATGGGTACCGGCACCCTCACCATGCGAACGCTCATCGACGCGCTGATAGCTCTACACGCGATGCGCATGGCCGACGGCCCGTTGAGCACGGCGTCGCCTGCCTCGTTGCGGTCCGCGACACATCGCGTCGCACGCCAGATGCTGCTACATCCCTGAGCGGCACATCCGAGGGCACTGCGCCAACCATCGAGGGTGGGCACGCGACGCGTTACTGCAACGGCTCCAAAGTAACCACCGACGTCGCCGAGGCGCTCACCGCAACCACCTGGCGATCACGCCGGCCTCTGCGACGGCCCCGTCGGCCTGTCTTCGACCTCGCCGAGTTACTGGTCGCCCACTACAGTGTCGACGGCTTCACGGTGCCGTCGACGAAGTGGGCGTGGCGCACCTGGCCGCGTTCGACGGGAAACCACACGCATGAGCAACGCCTCCGGCGAGTCACTCGCCATCATCATCACCGACGCAGTACGACGTGCATGTCGCGGCGAGATGACGATCTCCGAAGCGGTTGCACTCGTACCGGCGGGCGACATCGGCACCTTCATGCATGCCACGTTCGCCGGTACCGATGGGGCGCCGCTCGCAGCGCTGCTGACGACTGCACTCGGGGCGTCACCCGGCGCGGCCGCGGGTGAGATCGTGTTCAACGCCGACGACGCCATCGACGCCGCCGACGCGGGGCGATCAGTCATCCTGGTCCGCAACGAGACCACGCCCGACGATGTGCTCGGCATGCAGTCCGCTCGCGGCATCCTCACCACCCGCGGCGGCATCACCAGCCACGCAGCCGTCGTCGCCCGCGGTTGGGGCATCCCCGCCGTCGTGGGTGCGGGCGAGATCGTGCTCGACGACGAAGGCCTCCACATCGGCAATCGAGTGCTGCCCGCCGGCACCGAGATCTCCATCGACGGCCGAACCGGCGAGGTCTTCCTCGGAAGTGCCGACACCTCGACAGCCGAGGCCCCCGCCGAGCTGGAGACGCTGCTCGACTGGGCCGATCGCATTCGGGCCGGTGCCGACGTGCCCGTCACCGTGCGCGCCAACGCCGACACCGGCGCCGATGCGGCGCACGCCCGCCATCTTGGCGCCGAGGGCATCGGCCTGTGCCGCACCGAGCACATGCTCCTCGCCGACGACCGCCTGCCCCTCGTCCGCCGGTTCATCCTCACCGACGTGGCGGGAGAAGGGCAGGCCGCGCTCGCCGACCTCGAGGAAGTGCAGCAGGCCGACTTCGAAGGGCTTCTCGCAGCAATGGATGGCTTGCCGATCACGGTGCGCCTGCTCGACCCACCACTGCACGAGTTCCTGCCCGAGCTCGAACGGCTGGTCGTCGCCGAAGCACTCGGAGAGCTCGACGAGGAGGGCCACATCGAGCTTGCAGCCGTGCGCCGGCTGCACGAAGTGAACCCGATGATCGGCACGCGCGGCGTACGGCTCGGGGTCATCAAGCCCGGGCTGTACCAGATGCAGGTTCGCGCGTTGCTCCGCGCCGTCGCTGCGGTACGCGCCGAAGGGCGCTCGCCGAGGGTGGAGGTGATGATCCCGCTGGTGATCGATCCCACCGAGATGCAGATGGCGCGTGCATGGGTGACCGAAGCCACCGCTGCTGTCGGTTTCGAAGGCGTGGTCAGCGTCGGAGCGATGCTCGAGACCCCGCGCGCTGCGTTGGTGGCGGGCGAGCTGGCCGAGGTCAGCGACTTCTTCTCGTTCGGCACGAACGACCTCACCCAGCTGATGTTCGCATTCAGTCGCGACGACGTGGGCAGCAAGTTGATCCCCGAGTACCTGCGCCACGGGCTGCTCGAGCGCGACCCGTTCGAGTCGCTCGACCAGATCGGTGTCGGCCGCCTCATCCGCCACGCCTGCGAGCATGCCCGCGACACCAACGCGGCATCAAGATCGGCGTCTGCGGCGAGCAGGCCGGCGACCCCGAGTCCGCCAAGTTCCTCGTCGCGTGCGGTGTCGACTACGTCAGCTGCTCGCCGTACCGCGTGCCCATCGCCCGTCTTGCGGTCGCGCAGGCGCTGCTCGAGATGAGTCGAGTGCATCCCGACGTGCTCGCAGCCATTGCCGCCGACGCTGCGTCCATCCGCGGGCACCAGTCCGATCCGACCGTCGACGACCCCCTCGGGTCGCCCACCGACGCCGTGCAAGGCAACGGCGCCGGCGCCGGCGACGAGCTCGATGCGGACTTCCTGGTGATGCACGCGCTGCGCATCAAGGGCTTCGCGGCTGCCGATGTGGTCGCCGACATCGTGGGAATCGAAGTGGCCGTGGTGCACCTCCTCCTGTCGGAGATGGCGCAGTCGGAGTGGTGTCGCCACATCCCGGCGCGCGACCTCTGGCAGCTCACACCTGCCGGTCGCGAGCGCCACGGCGAGCGGCTGCAAGAAGTGTCCGGCGCCGCAGTCGACGGGCTACGCGCGCACTACCTTCGCTTTCTCGATCTCAACGTGGGCTTCAAGGAATTGTGCAGCCGGTGGCAGATGCGCGACGGCGACGCCAACGACCACACCGACGCCGTGTACGACGAGGCTCGGGTCGCCGAGCTGCGCACGCTGCACGATCAATCGTTGGCCCCCATCGCCGGCTTCACGGAAGCCATCGCTCGCTTCGGCTCCTACGAGCGCCGACTCACCACGTCGTTGCTGCGCCTCGAAGGCGGCGAGACACGCATGTTCACCGGGGTGATGTGCGGCAGCTACCACGACATCTGGATGGAACTGCACGAAGACCTGGTGCAGCTGCTCGGTGTCGACCGCCACGCAGAAGGCAGCTACTGACGCCATGTCGTCGAGTGCGCCATCCTCAACGACCGGTGGTCAACCGGCGAGCCTCACCACCGTCATCGACGGGCGACATCACCTGGTCGGCAGCCGCTGCAACAGCTGCGGCACGCACTCGTTCCCAACACAGGCCGCGTGCTCCCGATGCGGCGCGGCAACCGCCGACGTGGCGCTGCCGGCCACGGGCACCGTCTGGACCTGGACGGTGCAGCGGCTGCAACCCAAGCCGCCGTACCGCGGCCCGAGCCGTTCCAGCCGTTCGCCGTCGGCTACGTCGATCTCGGGCCGCTCCGTGTCGTAATCGTGCTCGCCGAGGGTGTTGAGGTCGCGATCGAACTCGGTGGGCGCACCGGACTCGAGCAGCGTGAAGTAACGACCGGCATGACGCACGGTGGCCGTGTTGGCCGTGTTCTTCATCATCCCTCCCTCCTCCATCACGTCGGGGTCGGGGAACTGGAAGTTGCTCATGCCGCCGTAGCACGCATGCCCACGGGCACGCTCGGCCAGCAGACCTTTGGACTCCACGAAGCGATTCCGGTAGCGGGCTTTGCCATCCTCCAGGTACACCGCGTGCAGCATCCCGTCACCGTCGAAGGGGTGATACGCACCAAGCGGCGCGAACTGCGGGTTGGGCCCGGTGCGCACGAACATGCCACGCAGGCCCGCCGGGATCTCACCGACGACTTCCAGGTCGCGATCGTCACGCTCGTCGAACACCGGCGCCATCAACCCCTGCAGGAATGGCGTCTGCCACGTGTCGATCTCGGTCATGATCGGTACCTCCGCACATCGCGAGCCCAGGCGTGCTGGCCTCTGTGGATATGCCACGACGCTAATCCGCAGCACCGCGTGGCGGCGATGCCGGCTACCCCGGCCGGCGGATGCGCCGAGCGATGCGCGACAGCCGCGGGTGTCTGCTCGGTGGCCCGAACTGTGGGTTCTCCTCCATAGCGGCGCGGCGCATGCGTTCGATCGGTGCCTTGCGCTCCTCGTCGTGCGTCAGGATCCAGAAGCGACCGGCGAAGATGGCGCGGACCACATGATCGGCCACCTCGGGTGGCGCCATTCCTGCGTCGATGCCCTCACGCATGAGGCCCGAGACCATCGTGGCGATCGGGTCGGCGGGGGCACCCGGCTGAAGGGCGAGTTGGTGCGACGGAGCGGTATCCATCAAACCGGTCTTCACGAAACCTGGGCACAGCACCGACACACCCACCGACGTACCAAGCGCTTGCATCTCGAGGTACAGCGCTTCACTCAGCGCAACGACGCCGTGCTTGCTGACGCTGTACGGCGCAGCTCCGGGAAGTGCAGTGAGCCCGGCCATCGAGGCCGTGTTGACGATGTGCCCCTCGCCCTGGGCGATGAGGATGGGCAGGAACGCGCGGACCCCATGGATCACTCCGTAGAGGTTGACGCCGAGCGAGCGGTCCCACATCGAGATGGGGCCTGTCCAGGCATCACCGGTCGCGAGCACCCCAGCGTTGTTGCACACCACGTGCACCGTGCCGAACCTGTTGACGACACCTTCGGCGAGGCGGTGGACGCTGTCGGCGCTCGACGAGTCGCAGTGATACGCCTCGACGTCGGACCCTCGCGCTTTCAACGCCACGACAACCTCGTGCAGCCGGGCATCGTCGATGTCGGCCAGCGCGACGTGCATGCCCTCGTCAGCGAACCGCTCGGCCAATGCACGCCCGATGCCGCTCGCCGCGCCAGTGACGACAGCGACCTTGCCGGTGAGCAAGTCCATGCGCGAATGCTAGGGCACCGCCACGCCGCGAAGCCATTGGCTACATTGCCACGGCGGCACAGAGCGAAGAGGTGACAATGGCACGCAAGGACAACGACGGGGAGCCCACGCTCGCGCAGGCGTGGGCCATGCTGGGTGGGCGCTTGGGTTTGGTCGTCGAGGAGCGCGGCGAGCGGTCGATGCGGGCACACGGCAACATCCGCGGCAGGGTTGTCACCGTCGAGATCGAGGGCGACGCCGTCGGCAAGGGCTTCGCACGATTCCTCTTCGGCGTCAACACCATCTCCAGCCGCAACCGACGCGAGAAGTGGCACACCGTACTCACCGTCGGCTGCGCCAATCCCCACGGCATCACCGGCGCGATCCAGTCGGCAGTCGACGTGCACGACCCGGCGTGGAATCCTCGCGAGTACAACCCGCGCAACGGTCGCAACGTGCGCTCGGACCCGCCCGAGCTGGCGAATCGAGTGCTCACCGCCGAGACCTACGAGCGCCTGATGAGCGTCACCGACGACGTGCTGGTGCACGTGCTGCCGACGGCCATCTGCATGGACCATCACGCCACCGCGCTTCCGGGGTCGGGCGCCAACTACGTGGCCGGCAGCGTCATCCACCACTACCAGGGCGCGCCACCACCGTGGCCCGAGCGAGCGCTGGTGGGCCCACCCTGGTGGATCGATCTCCTGTGCGACCTGGCGGACGCCGTCGATCGCTGACGCCGCCGTCGTACGACGCCGTTGACGCAGGCACCGCAGTTCCGGTGAAGACGCAACCGGCTGGCCGGCGTACCGTGAGCAACACGGTCAGCAAGGAGGATTGCCGTCATGGCGCTCACGATTGCCTCGCACAAGCCCATCCACGAGACGCACTCGGTGGTCGAGAACGGCGCGGTCGATGCCGATGGCCACATCCTCGAGCCGCCGACGCTGTGGGAGGAGTACATCGACCCCCAGTTTCGTGACCGCGCACTGCGCTTCCGTGTCGACGAGCACGGCCTCGAAGAGTTGGAGATCGACGGCAGGACTTCGCGCATGAGCCGCGCCGGGTTTCCCTCCACCCTCGGCGCGATGGGAGCACCCGACCTGCCGGCCATGCAGAAGGACCCGGCGCGCACGTACGTGCGCGAGGCGCCCTACGGCTCGATGGACCCACAGGAACGAATCCGGCTGCTCGACGCCGAACACATCGACATCGCAATCCTGTACACGACAGTCGGGCTGCTGTGGGAGGCAGAGGTGGAAGACCCTGCGCTGTCGCAGGCCTACACCAAGGCGTACAACCGCTGGATCTGCGAGTTCTGCGCGGGCGAGCGACGCCTCGTGCCCACCGCCCACCTCTCGCTCACCGACCCTGCGGCAGCCGCGCGCGAGTTGGAGAGAGCCGTCGGCGAAGGCGCTGTCGGCGGCTACGTCGCGCCGTTCCATCACAACGGCACGCCACTGGGCCACCCCGACAACGACCCGGTCTTCGCAGCCGCGCAAGCCCTCGATGTACCGCTGGCCATCCACCCCACCTTCGAGCCGCAATGGACCAAGGGCACACGCATGGGAACGTGGGAGAACGTGAAGCAGCTGCGCCTGCTCGCGTCGGTCGCCGCATCCGACGGCGTGCGCCAGCAGTTCACCACGCTGTTCGACTACGGCGTGTTCGACAAGTTCCCTCGCCTCAAGATCGTGGTGCTCGAGTCGGGTGCCGGCTGGATCGGTTACTGGCTCGACCGCATCGATGCCGTGTACAGCCACACGTTCATCGGCAACCGCGTGCCGCTGCAGCACAAGCCCAGCGACTACTTCCGCGAGCGCATCTGGATCAGCGCCGACCCCGACGAGCGGATGGTGCCCGCGCTGGCGCAGCGCTATGGCGTCGACCGCTTCCTGTGGGCCTCCGACTTCCCGCACGCCGACCACACCCCGGAGTACATCCACGACCTCAACGAGCTGGTGGCCTTGTTCCCCGCTGATCAACGACGCCAGTTCATCGGCGACAACGCCCGCCACCTCTTCAAGTTGACCTGAATCAAAGCTGGATCTGCGAGACCCAACGAGCTCCAGGTCTTCACCGATCATCCCTCGGATTGCCGGAAACCTGTGCGTGCCTCGCGATCGACGGCTGCAATGCTCGCGACATGGACGAGGTCCGGAGACCAACCGATGATGAGCTGTGCGGCCATGTCGAACACCTCGACGGGCAGTGGCGTGCCCTTGTCGTGTTCGGTTCGCTCCTCGGCATCCATTCCACTCGGGAAGCAGCCGAGCAGCACCTGCTCGACGAGGGACTCGCGTCGCTCGCCGAGCGGTGGACACTGCGACGCGGCGAGAGCGAGGACGAGGAAGTGGTGTGCATCCAGGAGGCGAACCCGACCACTGTGACGGTTGCTCGCGGGTACTACTCCATGCCGGGTGTGCCCACGTTGACGATCACTGCTCAGCAGCTCGCCTCCGGCGAGTGGGTGATGCGCCGCTGACGACCAAGCCTCAGTCGGCAGCGCCGGACAGGCGCAGGCGGCGCATCCTCCAGTTGGCGATCACGAGCACGACTGCGGTGACGACGAGCAGGCGCACCACGGCGTCGGTGCCTTCGGGGATGCCAGACCGGTGCAGCCGGTTCGGTGGGTCGTCGAGCAGGCCGACGAAGATCGCGCGGGCTTCCCACGTGGGCGACAGCTGGGCGATGCCGGTGAGCGCTGCACCCAGCAAGCGCTCGACGAGGAAGACGAACGCCAGCGACCACACCGCGGTGCGGCGAGTGAGGCAGCCGATGGCGATGAAGACGGCGACGTAGGCCACGCTGCCCACTGCTGCGGCGACGAACGCGGGGCCGGCGCTCGACGGGCTGCCGGCGACCACCGCCGCGAGGGCAGCCGACGGGGCGATCGTGACGAGTGCAACCGTCGAGCCACCCACCCATCGACCGAGCACGATCTGCCAGGTGGGCGTGGGTGACAGCCAGGTGAAGTGGAACGACCCGGCGCGGATCTCGGCCCCGAGCACCGAGTCGCCGATGACGAGCGCGGCAATGGGCATGACGAGGCCGAAGATGCCTTCGGCAGCAACGTTTGCGAACGCGGCATCGGGAAGGTCGTCGACCGCGCGAGCGAGCAACCCGAAGAGCAGGGCGCCGACACATGGCATCAGCACAGCAGCCCACCGCTTGCGCGGGAAGCACGCCTGCCACGTGTAGACGAAAATCGCCACGAGACGCGACCGCGGACGCCATGGACGGGCCACGGGCTGCGTGACGGCGCTCATCGCACCAGCTCCCGGAACAGGCTCTCCAGCGAGTCGTCGAGGGGACGGACCTCGAGCAGTCGGATCGACGCCGCTTTGGCCAGCCGCGGCAACGCGATGGCCAGCTCGCGTGCTTGCAGCGTCTGCACGGTGAGCTCGTCGCGCTTCGAGTCGAACGTCACGCCGGTGACCGAGTCGAGGCCGACGAGAGCCCCCGCGAGCCGGCGGCTGTTGTCGCAACGAACCAGCACGTGCCGCGGGGTGTCGTCCATCGCATCACGAATCGCCCGCTGGCCACCGGCGGCCGCCAGGCGGCCGTGCACCAGCACGATCACCCGCTCGGCGAGCCGTTCGACTTCGTTGAGCACGTGCGAGCTGACGATCACCGTGCGGCCGTCCGCACCGAGTTGCTTGAACAACGCGATGAGGTGCAGTCGTTGCACCGGGTCGGCCCCGTTGAGCGGCTCGTCGAGCACGAGCACGTCGGGGTCGGAGACGAGCGCCGCGGCGATCTTGGCCCGCTGACGCATCCCCTTGCTGAACGTGCCGACCTGTCGATCGGCGACGTCGAGCAGATCGACGGTGCGCAATGCCCGGTCGGGTGCATCGCGGTCGGTGACCCGGCGCAGGTCGGCCATGTAGCGAACGAGCTGACGGGCGGTGAGCCCGCCCGGCACCGCCTCGTCCTCCGGCACCAGTGCCATCGCCGCGTGCACCGATCGATCGCGCCGCGGGTCGCGGCCGGTGACGCGCACCGTGCCTTCGTTGACGCCGACGAGCCCGGTGATGGCCCGCATCAGGGTGGTCTTGCCCGCGCCGTTGGGCCCGAGCAGCCCACTGACGCCTGGCCCGAACGAGCACGTCAGCTCCGACAGCGCCACCTTCGGGCCGAACCACACCGACAGCGCGTTCACCTCGACGGTGGCGTCGGTGGCCAGCGCCGGGTCGGAGTGCGCGTCGGAGTTGGTGACGCTCATCGCTCGACCCATCGGTAGCGCCACCACAGCACCATGGCGCCCGTGCAGAGCACGACGAGGTAGCACGCCAGGGCAAGCAACCCGCCGCCGGCGACACCGCTCAATGGCGAGTCGGGGTCGATGTGCCCGAGGAAGATGACGTCTCTCAAGTGCAGCGGCATCGCCAGCACGTTGATGAGCCCGCCATACCCGCCGCCTTCGACGGATGAGTCGCCGACGATGACGCTCGACGAGATCGAGGTGAGCAGGAACAGCCCGATCACCGACGCCCCCGCCACGATGCGGCGATCGGTGAGCGACGAGAGCGCGCACCCGATCGTGGCGTAGTACAGGCTGAGCACTGCGACTGCGAGCGGCACCTTCCACAGCACGTCGAGGTGATCGCCGACGTAATCGAGCGCGCTGTTGCTGACCAGCATGTTGCCGACGAAGAGGACCACCTGCGGCAGGAACGAGAACGCGAACAGAATGGTCGTGATCGACCCGACCTTGGCCACCACGTAGTCCACGCCCAGCAGCGGCCGGGCGAACATCAGCGGCAGCACCCGGTGCCGCCGGTCGGGGCACATCACATCCGGTGCGACGAGGGCCACGAACAGCAGCAACGCCGACGAGACGCCGACGTACTCGCGATAGGTGATGATCTGGAAACCGTCGAAGCGGTCGCGGGTGACGTAGCCGATGCCGACGTTGACGATGGCCGGGATGGTGACCACCCCGAGCAGCACGAACGGCGCCACCTTCTGCCGCCATGGGCGCCGCAGCCCGAGCGCGCGGCGCATCGACGCCTTGTACAGGGCCAGCGTCGCCGCACCGCGCCGACCGCGGGGCCCGTCGTACGGCCGGTAGCCGCGGTCGTAGACGGCGCCCCGTCCGGCGTCGGCCGAGCTGGCGGCCGAGCTCATGTCAGCTCCTCACTGCGGCGAACGAACGCTTCGTCGAGCGACGTCAGTCGTGTCGAGAGTCGGAACAACGGCAACCCGAGCCCGGCCACCACGTCGCGCAGCAGGTCCATCCTCGTGTCGTCGCCCACCGTCGCCTCCACGGTCGCCTCCACCATGCCGTCGACGACGACTGCGACCACACCGACCTGCGCGAGGCCGGCAACGAGCTCGTCGGTGTGCCGTCCGACGTCGATGGTGACGAGACCGGTGCGCTCCAGCAGCGAGTCGGTCGCACCCGACACCACCAACCGGCCGGCGTCGATCATCACGACGTGATCGCAGACTTGCTGCACGTCGTCGAGCAGGTGCGTGGCCATCAGCACCGAGATGCCGAACGATCCGAGGCGGTCCACGAGCAGGAGCATCTCCTCGCGACCGATCGGGTCGAGCCCGGCGGTGGGCTCGTCGAGCAGCACCAGGACCGGATCGCCGACGAGCGCCTGCGCCAGCTTGGTGCGCTGCCGCATGCCGGTGGAGAACCCGCCGATCGGACGGAACCGGGCCTCGTCGAGCCCCACCAGGTCGAGGATGTCGGAGGCACGCTGGCGCGCTGCTCTGGCCGGCAGCCCACTGAGCTCGCCGAAGGTCGCCACCACATCGGCGGCGGTCTGGTCGAGGGCGAGGCAATCGTGCTCGGGCATGTACCCCAAGCGGGATCGCACACCGATCGGGTCGCGGGCCACGTCGATGCCGCACACCTCGACGTGCCCTTCGGTGGGATGCGAGAGACCGAGCAGGATGCGGAACAGCGTCGACTTGCCCGCGCCGTTGGCGCCGACGAGGCCGATGCGACCGGCGGGCAGCTCGAGCGTGATGTCATCGAGCGCGGTCACACCCGGGTAGCGCTTGGTCAGCCCGTTGAGGCGCAGCAGCGGGCCATTGCTCACGCCAGCGAGTCTGCCAGGTGTGCCGTCGTCGTGTCGACGGTTCGACAGGCGTCACGTGTGGTGCCCGCTCGATGACCCTCGCTGTGTTCGGCCCCGTCAGGCGAACGCCTCGAACAGTTCGCTGAAGGCCTTCGCCTGGCCGCCCGACGTGGAGGAGGGCACCACGATTGGGGCGGTGACGCCGGCGTCGAACCACGCCTCGATGCCCTCGCGCACCCGGCCGACCGGGCCCGACAGGGTGCAGTCGTCGAGCCATCGATCGCTCATCGCGGCCAACACCGCCTCACCATCGCGGGCGTCGAGACCGGCGATCACGGCAGCCATCTCGGCCTCGTACCCGGCCTCGATCCAGTAGTTGCGGTAGTTCGGCAACGCCACGTAGCCCTGCAGCGTCTTGCGATTGCGGGCCCGGGCAGCTGCCAGGTCGTCGTCGATCACCGTGGGGATCATGTTGCCGATCCAGTAGTCGCCGGCAGGTCGATCCGCCGGCACCAAGACCAGCGAGTGCGCCATCCGGCTGCGCGACGCGTTGGCCCACACCGCACCGTCGCCGACCTCCACCGCAAGACCCACCATCTTGTCGCGCAGCGTCGCCAGCACCACCGGTGGCAACCCACCCATCTGCTCGGCAGCCGACCGCATCGTGCCGACGTACTCGCGCATGTCGCTGAGCGGCTTGCCGGTCTCCACGCCCAGCCGCTTCACCACCGGGCCGTGGGTGACCCCGATGCCGAGCCGGAACCGGCCCTGGGCCACTTCGTGGAGGTAGCTCGCCGACGTGGCCAGCGCGATCGGGTGCTGCAAGTAGATGGGTTGGATGGACGTGCCGAACTCGATGTGCGTGGTGGCGTGCGCGATCGACAGGCACAGCCCCATCGCATCACCGAAGCTGGGGCAGTAGATGCCCGAGAACCCGCGACGCTCGATCTCGACGGCCAGTTCGAGCGCCTGAGCCCGCCGCCCAGGTACGGCGGCAAGCGACAGTGCGGGCATACGTGGAGTCATGGTCGCAAGCTACTGGCCCAGGCGAACGCGGCCGGAACCCGGGGCCGTGCCCGAGAGCACAGATCAGTCGTTCGAGCGCGCGTACTCCTGCTCGTCGCAGGCGACGAGCACAGAACACGTCGCGGTGCGGGCGACGGCGCTTGCCGTCGACCCCAGTCGGAGGTGCCGCAGGCCCGTGAGACCCCGGGTGCCGAGCGCCACCAGGTCGGGCGATGCCTCGACGAGGTGAGCATGGATCGTGGCGGTCGGGGCCCCGCGCTCGACGCGGACCTCGACGGTCGCCCCGGCAGCTTCGAGTCGTCGGCGGGCTCCGTCGATCGCGGCGTCGACATCGATCCTGCCGTCGTCGATGACCAGCACGGTGGCCGCCAGGCTGTCGATCCAGGGCATGCCGGCCAACACGTCGGCGACCTTGTCGGCGTGCGGCGAACCGTCGGCGCAGACGACCACGGTTCGAACGGCGTGGCCGTGACGGGCGATGAGGAGCGGAGCCGGCGGGTGCAACAGCAACCAATCGGCGGTGCTGCCGAGGTGCAGCGCCTTCAACAGACCGGGGCCACGCGGCCCGATCACGAGCAGGTCGCTCTCGCGCGACAGGGCAATGCGAGGGTCGGCTTCGGCGGTGAGGTCGGCGACCTCGGCGAACCGGGCTTCGGCGAACACGGCGCGCGGTTGCGGCGGCTTCCAGCGGTGCAGCTCGGTGATTTCATGGGGCAGCGCCACGCCCGGTACGTCGGGCACGTGCGCGGTGACCACTTCCAGGCGCCAGCCCGGCCAGCAGTGCGTGTTGATGAACAGCCACGCGACGTCGGCAGCCGGTGAGCTGTCGTCGCCGAAGACCAGGACTCGTGGCGCGCTCATGACGGCACCCGGGAACGGCGCAGGGCCACGAGCGTGACGCACACGGTGACGATGCCGGCGAGCACTTGACCGCCGTGGGCGAGTCGTGTGATGTCGACGATGGGGCGCCATGCAACCTGGCCGTCGCGAACCTCGTAGACGCCGACCGGCTGCGCTCGTACCCCGAACCCGGTACCGAAGCCGCTGCCGGTCTCCTGCCCACCGGCTCGCTCGCCACTGCCCTCGCCGCCTCCTCCGCCGGCACCGCCGGAGATCCGAGCGACAGGGATGATGGTCATGCCGTCGATCTCGTACGGATCACCGAACACGCGTCGTACCGAGAGGGCGTCCCTGGTGCCACTGAGGCTGTCGAGAATCGTTGCCGCCGCTGGGCCGTTGCGTTCGGTCGTCATGATCGATCCCCTTTCGTCGGATCTCGGAGGGTCGGTTCGTTGCCGCCTTGGTCGAGACGGAACGGCGGGTAGTCGTCGGTCATCAGGGCGACATAGGCGATGACTCGGTAGGTCCAGCGGTTGACGCCCATGATCAGGTCGTGGAGCCCGGTCGGGTAGCGCCCGGTGAACGCGAGCGTGAGTGCCGCCACCACCACGAGCAGCCCGAGCAGCCCGCCGGCCAGCACCAACCCGGTGCCACCGTTGTCGCTCCCGAAGGTCCACGTGGCAGTGAACACGCCGATGATGAGCAGGTGCGGGATCGCCAGCAGCCACGACTTGACCAGCACGAGGCCGCGCGAGAGATGCTCGGGGTAGTCGATGTCGAGGGTGGCCGGGTAGTCGGCAGCGTCGAGGGTGAACGGCGGGTAGCGATCGGTGCCCAGGGCGCTGCTGGCGTAGTAGCTGACCCGCCACGTCCAGCGCAGCACTCCGGCGTTGAAGTCGAAGATCGAACGCGGGTAGCGACCCGTGAACAGGATCGCGAAGAACGCGACGACGGAGAGCACCACGAAGGCGATCCACAGGAAGACGAGCACGACGACGTGCGGAATGGCCAGGAGCCACTTGACGAGCCAACGCCATCGGCTCAGCTCCGCGTCGAGGTGTCCTTCGAGCCGCAGCGGGTACGGCCGGAATGCCCTGTCGTCAACGGGCACAACAGCGCCTGGCGCTGCCCCGGAGGCGGCCTGATCGTCGACCTGCCTCCGCACGGCACCACCGATGATCATCGCCGCGCCGGCGGCGAGGAGGACGACGCCGGCCACGCCGAGGCCGATCGCGATCGGCACCAGGTAGTCCAGCTTGCCACCGAGCTCGATGTCGGCGCTCACGTTGGCCACGGCGTCGGCGTTCATGACCACGATCACCCAGTTGCCCGGCTCGAGGTTCCAGGTGATGGTCTGCGTGGCGTCACCCGCCGCTTGGGCGACCCAGAAGGTCTCGTCCATGGGTGGTGAGGGCATCGCGGTGCCGTCAGCGTTCTGCCGGCGGTAGTCGGCGGAGAACGGACGGAAGTCGACGTCGGTGACCTCGTCATGGGGCACGTCGGCGAGGAACGCCTCCACCTCCGCTTCAGGGCCGATGCCGACGAACAACTCGCCCGCAGTGGCGCTGTCGACGGCGACACGCACGGTGGCGAGCTCGCGGTCGGCCCACCAGTCGTCGGGGCCGGGGTCACCGAGATCGATCTTGTCGGACGTGATGGCGAAGCTGTCGGACTCGAACCGTTCGCTGGACGTCGAGAAGAAGCCGGCATCGTCGCGCTGGGTCGCGGTTGCCCAGCCGAGGCTGACACCGGCGCCGACGAAGCCGAACCCGACCAGAGCGATCAACGATCCGACGACGAGGAGGATGACACGTGCTGGCTTCATTGCACTGGACTCCTTCGAACTCAGGCCACTCCTCAGGATGCGCCGCGGTGACGCGCCCAACAGTGCCGAAGGTCTCAGCGCCACCACACGGCACCCAATCGGGCTGCAAGGAACGTCGCCGCGACATCAGATGCGGCGGTACACCTTGTCGATGTACTCACGCATCATGCGCGTGGCCGAAAAGAGGGGGCCGTTGGTCATCAGGCTCCTGCGGATCATCGTCACCCAACGTTCCGGTACGCCATGCGCATCCCGGTCGTGGAACATCGGCAGCACCTCCTGTTCGAGGAGGTCGAACAGCGCCGACGAGTGTCGGTGATCCTGGGCGGCCTGGTCGCCATCGATGTCTCCGTCGATGGCCCAACCGTTCTCGCCGTCGTAGGCCTCTGCCCACCAGCCGTCGAGCACGGAGAGCTGCAGCCCACCGCCCAGGCACGACTTCATGCCACTGGTGCCACTCGCTTCGAGCGGGGGGCGCGGCACGTTCACCCAGACATCGCAGCCGGCGACGAGGTGGCCGGCAAGCGGGATGTCGTAGTCCTCGAGGAACGCGGCACGACCAGCCACGCTCGGAGAGCCCTTCATCTGGAACAGCAGGCGAACGACGTCCTTGGCTTCGTTGTCGTTCGGGTGGGCCTTGCCGGCGAAGACGAACTGCACGGGAGGGTCACCGCCGATCAGCGAGAGCGCACGGTCCGGTTGCAGCGCGACGAGGTGCAGCCGCTTGTAGGTGGCAAGCCGTCGCGCGAACCCGATTGTGAGCACGTCTGCACTGAACCCGGTGCCTCCCGCCTCGGCGTAGTCGAGCGCCTCGCCACGTCGGAGCCGGTCGCTCACCGCACGCTGCGAGACCAGGTCGACCAGCTGCCGCCGGGCCGTGGTGCGTACGTCCCAGAGCTCGGCCGACGAGATGTCACCGACCGGTTCCCAGGTCTCGGGACGGTCGGCGCGGGCGAGCCAGCCCTCGCCGAGGTGCCGGTCGAGGAGGTCGCGCATCGGGCCACCGAGCCAGGTGGGAACATGGACGCCGTTGGTGACGTGACCGATGGGTACATCGTCGGCCGAGCGGCCGGGGAACAGCGGCTGCCACATCGCTCGCGCCACCTCGCCGTGACGGCGGCTGACGGCGTTCGCGTGCCGGCTCGAACGCAGAGCGAGCGCTGTCATCCCTGACGGCTCGTCGTGATTGCTCGGGTCGACCCGCCCAGCGGCCAGGAACGCCTCACGGTCGCCGGTGACGTCGGCGATGCGCCCGAGCATGCCCAGCACCTCGCCGCGGTCGTACGTCTCGTTGCCCGCCGGCACCGGAGTGTGAGTCGTGAACACCACCTTGTCGCGCACACGCTGCAGGCGCTCGGCTTCGTCACCGACGGTGCCCTGGTCGGCCAGCAACTCGAACACCCCCAGCGCCGGGTGGCCCTCGTTGAAGTGGTAGACGGACGGCTCGACCCCCAGCGTTCGCAGCGCGCGCACGCCGCCGACGCCGAGCACGGCGTACTGCGCAAGGCGAATTGCACGGTTGCTCTCGTACAGCCGCGAGGTGACCCAACGCCCGACGGCGGTGTTCTGCGGCAGATCGGTGTCGAGCAGGTACAGCGGCACGCGACCCACGTCGACGCGCCACACCTGAGCGGTCACGTCGTCGTCGTCGATCGGCACGCTGACCGTGACCGGTAGTCCGTCGGGGCCGGTCACCCGTACGCAAGGGAGGCTGTTCGGATCGGTGTCGATCCAGTACTCGTGCTGGAACCCGGTGACGTCGATGCGCTGATGGAAGTAGCCGGTGCGGTACAACAGACCGACCCCCACCATCGGCAGCCCGATGTCGGAAGCCTCCTTCAAGATGTCACCGGCCAACACGCCGAGCCCACCGGAGTAGATGGGCAGCGAGCCGTGCACACCGAACTCCGCGCAGCAGAACGCGATCGGGTGCTCCACCGTCGCCGGCCCGTCGAGCCACGGTCGTTCACGGTCGGCCTCCAGCTCGGCCGTCAGCGCGCTGATCCGTTGCAGCAGGCTCTGGTCGCCGGCCGCACGTTCGAGTGTCGATCGGTGTGCCTCGGCGAGGAGGCGCACCGGGTTGTGCCCGACGACACGCGTCCATCGATCGGGATCGACCGACTCGAACACAGCTGCGCCGTCCACCGACCACGACCACCGGTAGTCGAACGCAATCCGAGCGAGCGGTCGCAGCGGCTCGGGTATGGCGTTGGCGAGGTCGGACACGGCCGCCTCGATGTCGAGATCACCAGCGAACATGGAATTGCCTCCGCTCGAAGTCTTGCATGCACCCCGACAGTGTGCGCAGCGCAGCACCGAACCCGCAGCAGCTCAGTCGCGCAGCAGTTCGCGCACGTTGAGGAACAGCAGCGCGGCGGCGGCAAAGCCGAGCACGACGGCGACGACGAGCCGCCAGTCGTTGATCAGCTCTGCGGTGACCACCAGTGCGACCGACCCGAACACCAGGAACGTCGCCACCAGGACAGCGAAGCGCACGAGTTGCTTGCGGGCCATGGCCTCGATGGCGAAGAGCACGATGACTGCCTCGATGCCCAGGCTGCCCGCGTTCCAGCTGGGATCGAGCACCACCGCGATGAGCACGGCAAGCACCACCGACGTGCTGACAGCCGACCAGACTGCGAGCACGCGCCGACGCCCCTTTCGCTCTGCGGGCAGCGGGAGTCGACGGTGGCGGAGGTGGTCGTGCGGGCCGGTCAGGGGAGCCGGCTGGCCGAGGCGCCGGGTCAGGAGGAGTTGCTCGTCGCGGAGTGCGACACGCGCGGCAGCAAGGGTGACCAGCTCGACCTCGGCGCCGGCACCCACCAACTCGCCACTCGAGACCGCGGCTCGACTGCGGGTCTGCAGCGACTCGATCCGTTCGCCGAGCTCGTGGACCTCGTCATCGAGCTCGGCGAGTCGCGCGTGAAGTGCATCGGCGCCGGCTCGAGCATCGGGTGCGACCTTGCGAAGCCCCGCCCAACCCACCGGGTCGCCCCACGACACACGAATCTGGCTCGATCGTTCGTAGCGAGGTCCAGCAGGTCCGCGTTCGCCGCCGAGCGGGTCTTGCGTGTCGTTGCCCCACAACCCCCTGTAGTGCACCACCCAGGGGGTGGTCTCACCGATGATGACGGGCTCCCACGAACGCACCTGCCCGGGCCCGATGGCCACCCCATCGCCGCGGGCATAGTCGATGTACGGGATCGACAGCCCAACGTGATCGTGATCACGCGTCCATGGGAGAAAGACCCGCGAGATGCGGCGCGACACCTTGAGCAAACCGGAGGAGGCCGGAACGTCGTGGGTGGTGAGGTACTCGCCGGCGAGGTAGGCGCCGCTGTGCGAGCCGAGGCCGGCGTGAATCACCGGATGCTCACCTTCGATCGTCAGGTCCGGGTCGTCCCAGCGCCGCCGGAGGTCGTCACCGACCTCATCATGTGCCGACGACACCAACCAGACGGGCTGCAGCTGTTCATCGTTCCCGGCGAGGTAGACGCTGACCTGCTCCCAGTCGGCCTCGTGGTCATTCACGCCGAAGACGCGACTGCGCCAGTCGTTGTAGACGTAGAAGAACCAGTACTGCAGGACCGTGTACCCACTGTCGCGTACGACCCGCGCGTAGTACGGGTGGTGGTCGGGTCGCATCCGGGTGCGGTACTGCGTCTCGGCTGCCGCCTCGGCACCCGATGCGTTGCGCCCGCGAAAGATCAGGCTGGCACGGCTGAGCGCGTCGAGGCCGCGGCTGAGCACCCCGACGCGGGAGAGCCGGCCGGCGTTGTGAAAGCGCGGCCGATCGCTGCGCACGCGCCACTTGGCGACCTGGACCCGCGTGAAGGGTTCGTCGACGAAGCGCAGGTACTGGCCTGGGCGCGGGCGGTCGGCGCCGAGCTCGACCAGTTGCTCGATCGTGAGCGACCCCTTGGGCGCGATGACGGTGGCGATGCGATCCGGTCCACGCTCGAGCAGCTGGCAGCACTGCACGTACTCGTCGACCGATGCGGGCAGGAAGAGCTCGCCCTCGGTGAAGCGCAGAATCGGTTCGAAGCGGCGCACGAGCGCCATGTCCGCGGCGGCAACGGCGGGGTTGCCTGCGGTGTCGTCGGCCATCGGGAAGAACTCTACGCCGAGCATCCTGCTCACGAGAGCAGAGCGTGAGTGCCCGACGACCGGGCCAGAGGCCACGACTGTCTCGGCCGTAGTCCGCGGAGACCACCGGGCGGTCCAACAAGCGCCGGCAGCACAGCCCCACGTACTCTCTCCGCGCATGACGGCTCGGCGCTTCGTGTACCCCCAGCCAGGCGACGACCTCGCAGCGATTGCAGCGCGGGAACTGCCGGGCACACAGGGCGCCGACGAGCAGCTGCTGTCGTGGAACCTCCATCTGGCCGCGCGTCGCACGATCGGGCTGCTGCCCAGCGACATCGTGTTCACCGAGCCACCTCCGCCACGATGACGGCGATCATCACGCGTGCCACCGTCGTCGGTGGTCACGACGGGCGCGCCGAGATCGAGGTGGAGCTCACGTACGACAACGGCGGTACCGCCACGATCTCGCTCGACGAGGAGGCATGCACCGCCTCGCTCGACCAGGCAGGTGTCAGCTCGCTCGACGAGCTGGTGGGGCGGTCGTGGAGCATCGTGCTCCCGGCACTCGCACGTCAACGACCAGGACTTCAACGACCAGGACTTCAACGACCAGAACTGCAACGACCAGAACTGCAACGACAAGGAAGTGGAGAGACTCATGCTCGATCTCGTCATCCGTAACGGGCTGATCGTCGATGGCTCGGGGCTGCCCGGCCGGCACGGCGACGTGTCGGTTCGCGGCGGCCGGGTGGTCGCCGTCGGCGGGCGTGCCGGCGACGCGCACCGGGTGCTCGACGCCACCGGCCGCATCGTCGCCCCGGGGTTCATCGACCCACACACTCACTACGACGCCCAACTGTGCTTCGACCCGTACGCATTCCCCGCCATCGAGCACGGCGTCACCACTGTGGTGCCCGGTAACTGCTCGCTGTCGCTGGCGCCGCTGCGGGTCGATCAGCGCGATGCCTTCAGCAGCATGTTCCGCCTGATCGAGGAGATGCCCGCAGCTGCGTTCGACGCCGGGGTCGACTGGCGCTGGGGTGAAGGGTTCGGCGGCTGGCTCGACGCGCTGGCCGAGAACATCGCGTTGAACGTGGCGCCGCTGGTCGGCCACTCGGTGTTGCGCATGTACGTGATGGGCGCCGAGGCCCAGGTGCGGGCGGCCACCGCCGACGAGATCGGTGCCATGGCCGACCTGCTGCGGGTGTGCCTCGACGCCGGCGCCGTGGGCCTGAGCACCAGCTTCGTCGACATCGACGAGACCTACCGCCCGGTGCCCAGCCGATGGGCAGCGCCGGCCGAGCTCGACGCGCTGTCGGCGGTGCTCGGCGAGCGCGATGCGGTGCTCCAGATCGTGCACGAGTTCTACGACACCGAGCTCACCATCGCCCGCGTCGAGCAACTGGCCGAGTTGTCACTGCGTCATGGCATCACCACCACGCTCTCGCCACTTTTCCACTCCGATGCCAACCATGACGGTGTGGCCCGGGTGATGGCTGCCGTGGAGACCGCTCGGGCTCGCGGCGCCGCAGTGTGGCCGCAGGTGCAAACGCGCCCGATCGACATCAGCTTCACGCTCGATCAGCGCAGCCTGATGCTGCTGACGATGCCCTCGTGGTGGAAGGTCGCTTCCATCCGCGACCACGCCGACAAGCTGGCCGCCGTCACCCACCAGCGACAGCTGCTCGTCGACGAGATGAACTCGCTGGCCCGGCGACCCGGGGGTGGCCTGGGCGCCGGCGGGTTCGTGGTGCGCGACGTGATGAACGCCCGCAACAACGACCTGATCGGTCGCAGCATCGACGACATCGCCCGCGAGCGTGGCACCAGTCACGGCGACACCGTGGTCGACCTGGCGCTCGACGAGAACCTCGGCACCTGGTTCATCCGAGCGTCGATCGGCCACAACAACTCACCGGTGGTCGGCGAGCTGCTGGCCCACCCGTTCGTTCACGTCGGTGCATCCGACGGGGGTGCCCACGTCGGGTCGTTCTCCACCTTCGGCGACACCGGCTACCTGTTCTCGGAGTTCGTGCGCGGCACCAAGTCGCTCAGCCTGGAAGCGGCGGTGAAGAAGATCACGCTCGACCCGGCGACCATCTGGGGCCTGAAGGGCCGCGGTCTGCTGGCCGCCGGCAATGCGGCCGACGTCGTGGTGTTCGACGCCGAACGCATCGGCCGCGGGCCCGAGATCGCCTCCGACGACTTCCCCGGTGACGGTGTCCGCTGGATCCGTCACCAGGAGGGCGTCGACGCGGTGGTGGTGGTGAACGGAGAGGTCACCTGGAGCGCCGCCGAGGGGTACGTCGCCGGCGCCCGCGCCGGCCAGATCGCGACCCGCTCATGAGCGACGCCCCGGTCGGATGCCGGTCGCACGTGGTGACGGTTGGCGGCGGTCGGGTGCACTGCGTCGAGGCCGGTGAAGGCCCGCTGGTGCTGCTGGTGCACGGCTTCCCCGAGTCGTGGTACTCATGGCGCCACCAGCTGCCGGCGCTCGCTGCCGCGGGGTACCGGGCGGTGGCCATCGACGTGCGCGGCTATGGCCGTTCGTCGAAGCCGCAGGCCGTCGAGGACTACCGCATGGTGCGCCTCGTTGCCGACAACGTCGGCCTTGTGGGCGCGCTCGGCCACGACACGGCCGTCATCATCGGCCACGACTGGGGCGCGCCCATCGCGTGGAGCTCGGCAATGCTGCGGCCCGACGTGTTCACCGCGGTGGCCGGGCTGTCCGTACCGTTCGCTCCGCCATCGGATGTGCGGCCGTCCACCGCGATGCGAGCGATGGCCGGCGACGAGGAGTTCTACGTCGAATACTTCCAAGAACCCGGCCGGGCCGAGGCCGAGATCGAAGCCGATGTGCGCGACTGGCTGCTCGGGTTCATGTTCACCGCCTCGGGCGACGCCCCGCCGCCCGACATCGCCAACGGCACGGTGGCAACGGTACGCCGTGGCGGGCTGATGAAGGACCGCTTCCACCGGCCCGACCCGATGCCGGCCTGGCTCACCGAGACCGATCTCGACGTGTATGCCAACGAGTTCGAGCACAGTGGCTTGCGTGGCCCGCTGAACCGGTACCGCAACGTCGACCGCGACTGGGAAGACCTGGCCGCGTTCCGCGGCGCACGCATCGACGTGCCCGCGCTGTTCATCGGCGGCGACCGCGACGGCCCCACCGTGTGGGGGGCGCCGGCCATTGCCGCCTTCGAGCGCACCCTGCCGAAGCTGCACCGCTCGATCATCCTCGAAGGGTGCGGCCACTGGACCCAACAGGAGCGCCCCGATCACGTGAACGCGGCGCTCGTCGACTTCCTCCGCAGCCTGTGACGGCGGCAAGCCGGCTGCGCTGATGCCGGCCCGCGATGGCGGAAACAGTGCTTTGGTCACTGTGACCCGCTGACCAGGGTCACGCTCGTTCAGAGGAGTTGCAGGCTGCGCGCTGCTTGCACCGCGCTCTTGCGGTCGGTGACGCCGAGCTTGCGGTAGATCGCACTGCTGTGCGTCTTGGCCGTGTTCAGCGACACGAACAGCTCGGACGCGATCTCGCGCAGCGACATCTGGCTGGGCAGGTAGCGCAGCAGGGTGAGCTCCCGCTCCGTCAGCTGCTCGACGAGCTGCGTCGTGGGCGTCGTCGGCGCGGTGCGGGAACCATGGCGAGCTTCGGCCCGTGCAAGCGCTCGACCCGCGACCCCCGGGTCGACGCAGTGGTCGATGATCGATCGAGCCTCGGCCAGCAGCGCCATACCGCCCTCGTCGCCGAGACCCAGGAGCGTGTCGCCGGCGGTAGTGAGCACGAACGCCCGCCCGAGATCGGTGGTGGCCCGACGCGCCAGGTCGACCGCATGAACGGCGTCGACGCGCGCCTGCTCGGCGTCGGTCGCTGTGCGAGCGCTGACCGCCACGGCCGGTGCGACACCGTGGTAGCCGGCAAGCCCGAAGGACTGCGCCGTCGACAGCGCCGTCGCCGCCGCGCTGCGAGCGGCCGCGATGTCGCCGTCATCCAACTCGGCAATGGCCATCGAGACCAGCGCCATCGTGTGAGCGGTGAAGCGCTGATCGAGTGTGGCCTTCACCACCGCCACGGCGAGCGACTCGCGTGCCTCGGGCGCCAGGCCCGCCCACGTGTAGGCCGCGCCCACTGCAGTCGCCAGCTCGGCCGGGCGCGTGGGCAGGTCGCCCTGCGCAGTCACCGTCCGGGCCATCTCCAGCGCCGTCGCCACGTCGCCGCGGCCGAGCGCCACGTTGATGCGCAACGGCATCGCGAGCATCGGGTCGAAGATCGGTGGCCAGACGTCCGACGCCCGGTCCAGCCAGTGCTGCGCCGCCGCGTAGCGGCCACCGAGGTACTCGCACCAGCCCCACAACATCGCACACACGGCGTCGTCGGACGCTGCCACACCGATCCGTTCGAGCAGTCGCTGCAACGTCCTGATCTGTCCTTGTCCCAGCAGGTCGGATCCGACGAAGCGCATCAGGTCCATCCCACCCGCCACGTCGCCGGCCGCCAGGCGATGCTCGACGGCTTGACCGCGGTCGCCTTGTGCCGCGAACCAGTCGGCTGCCCGCCCGTGCAGCTCGGGAAGCCGCTCGGGAAACGTGCGCTTCGCCTCCAACGCCAGCAGGTCTCTGAGCAGGTGGTGGTAGCGGAACCACTCACCTGTGTTGTCGAGCCGCACGATCAGCTGATTGCGCACCGCGGCGTCGAGCAACCACTGCGACCCACCCGTCGACGCCGTGACCGCGTCGATCAGCGGGCCGTTGAACCGATCGAGCACGGATGTCTCCAGCATCCGCCGGCGGTCGTCGGGGTCCATCGTCGCGAGCAGCTCATCGCCCAGGTAGCTGACCACCAGTTGGTCGTCACCTCGGAACGCCTGCACGAACCGGGCCGGCTCGGGTGCGCGTTCCAGCGAGAGTCCGGCCAACACCAGGCCTGCCGCCCAGCCTTCCGTCCGCACGCAGAGGTCGTCGATCGCGGTCGCCGTGAGCTGCTCACCGACCGAACCCAACAAGTCCGCCGCCTCGCCGACGGCGAAGCGCAGCTCGTGCGCGCGCACCTCGCTGACCCGGTTGCGCACGCGCATGCGGCCCAGACGGAAGGGCGGGTCGACGCGAGTGGATACGACAGTCGTCAGCTGCGCAGGAGACAGCTCGATCAGACGCTCGATGCCTCGGTGAACGGTGATGTCGTTGATCAGGTGGTAGTCGTCGATCACGAGAACGAGGCGCTCGCTGTCGTCGGCCAGGTCGTTCACCAGCGCCGGCACGATCACTCTGTCGTCGCCGGCGGAGCCGACGACCAGCGGCGCGAGGTGAGCGCCGAGGTCGTGACGATGGCGGGCGATCGCCGCCACGAGCGACGACCAGAACCGGGCGGGGTCGGAGTCGGTGTCCTCCACCTGCAGCCAGGCCACCTGCTCGGGCCGCCGCGCCGCCCACGAGGACAGCATCGTCGACTTGCCCGAACCAGCGGGAGCGCTGGCCAGCACCAACGGCACCTGGCGAGCAATGGCATCGTCGAGCGTCACATCGAGCCGGGTGCGCTCGACGAGGCGGGTGGGGGGTGCAGGAGGCCGCAGCTTCGTCGCCGCCATCCCCATCTCACCGTCGCCAGCCACGACGGGACCATACGCCACACGGATCGCCCGTGTGGCCCGGGATCACCCCGTGTGGCCCGGGATCACCCGGGTGAGATGGTCGCAGAGGTGAGGCGCACTCACACCGCTCGATGAGACGGTGAGGCCATGTCCGAACCGACCACCTTCGAGATCGTCATCAGAGGCCGAGCCAGTGCCCGGCTGCTGCGGCCGCTGCTCGACGACTTCACCTTCGACCACCCCAGCGATGGCAACACCCGCCTCGTCGGCGTGGTGCGCGACTCAGCACACCTCCACGGTGTGGTGTCGCACCTCACGTCGGTGAACGTCGAGCTGATCTCGATCATGCCGGTCGACAGACCTGCAGTGGGGCCCGCGCTCCACGGCGTCATTTCCACCCTTCACGAACGGAGCACACACTCATGATCACCGTGTCCAACCTCACCAAGCGCTACGGCAGCCGCGTCGCCGTCAGCGACATGACCTTCGACGTCGCCCCCGGCCGAGTCACCGGTTTCGTCGGCCCGAACGGCGCCGGCAAGTCGACCACCATGCGGATGATGGTGGGCCTCACCCGGCCCGACCACGGCGACGTGCGCTACCACGGCGTGAGCTACACCCGGATGCAGCACCCCACCCGGGTGGTCGGTTCGGTGCTCGATGCCGGCGCCATGCACCCCGGCCGCACCGCTCGTGAGCACCTGCGGGCGATGGCTGCGCTCAGCAGCATCGCCGCCCGGCGGGTGGACGAGGTGTTGCACGAAGTCGGCCTCGACACCGCCGCCGATCAGCGCGCCGGCGGCTTCTCGCTCGGCATGCGTCAACGCCTTGCGCTGGCCGGCGCCCTGCTCGGCGAGCCCGATGTGCTGCTGCTCGACGAACCGTCGAACGGGCTCGACCCCGACGGCATCCGCTGGCTGCGCACCTCGCTCAGCGACTTCGCCGACCAGGGCGGAACGGTGTTCGTGTCCAGTCACCTGATCGGTGAGCTCGCCATGTTCGCTCACGACCTCGTGGTGGTGGGCGGCGGCACGCTGCTGGCCGCCGAGCCGGTTGCCGCCACACTCGCTCGCGGGGAGACGACCGTGGTGGTGCGCACGCCCGACGCCGTCGAGTTCGGCCGCCTGCTCGACCGTCACGACATCGGCGTCAGCGCCGACGGCGACCGCCTCACGGCGACCGGCACGACCCTCACCGCGGTCTCGCAGCTGGCCTTCGATCACCGCATACAGATGGTCGAGATCACCGAGGTCTCGCGCTCGCTCGAGGAGATCCTGCTCGACATGACCGGCGCCAGCGCCGAGTTCGCCGCCGCCTGACGCACTGTTCGCTCCTCCACCGCCGCATCCATCCGCTCACCTCACAACACCACTCCACACCACTACTCCAACACCACCACTCCAAAGGACCCGCCATGACCAGCATCACCTTCTTCGACGCCACCGACAGGCGCACCGCCGCCACCACCCGTGTGGCCACCCGTGTCGTCACCCGCACCCGCCAGCACGACCTCGCCGCCGTGCCGGCGGCCATCCGCAGCGAGTGGATCAAGCTGCGCTCGCTGCGCTCGAACCGCGCCATCTTCGGCTTCACCATCGTCGCCGGCGTGGTGATGTCGTGGGTGCTGGCGACCTTCGTGAAGACCGACCCCTACGAGCACCTGCCGTTCACCGTGGCCAACACCTTCATGACGGCCACGTGGCTCACCACCGTGCTCGCGGTCATCGCCGGCATCTTGATGTACACGTCGGAGGTGCAGCACGGCACCATCGCCAACACCATCGCTGCGCAGCCCGCCCGCTGGGTGGCCGTTGCCGCCAAGGCCGCTGTGGCCGCCGGCTTCGGCCTCGCCATGGGGGTCGTCGGCATCATCGCCGGGCTCGCCAGCGCCGTGGCCAGCGGCATGGACATGGGTGACACCTCCGGCCTGGCTGTGGCCGCGGCGTGGGGTTTGGTGCTCACCTCGCTGGCCGCGGTCTTGGGAGTGGGCATCGGCATGATCATCCGCCACAGCTCGGCCGCCGTGTCGACGGCACTGGTGTGGACGTTCGTGCTCGAGAACCTCATCCGCAGCATGGCTCCGGCAAAGCTGTCACGCTTCCTTCCCTTCAGCGCCGCGAACGGCCTGCTCTCCATCCGCTCGGCTGGCGACACCGCCAAGACCCTGGCCGCCGCACTCACCCGTCCGCAGGACGCCGTGCTTTTCGCCGGCTACACCATGGTGGCCCTCATCGCCGGCGCGGTGTTGCTCTACCGGCGAGACGCCGACTGAGCCCACGGCAGCCCGCCGAATCGAGCGGACCCGGCCCTCGCGGGCCGGGTCCGTTGCGCGCGACCGGCGACGGTCAGCAACAGTCGTCGCAGGTCTCGCCGCGCCAGGCCTGGCGGCCTTCGTTGGCGGCGAGCACGGCGATGGCGAGCGCGGCGATGGGGTCGGCCCACCACCACCCGACGGTCGCGTTGAGGGCCAGCCCGCCGAGCAGGATCGCCGAGAGGTAGGCGCACAGCGAGGTCTGATTGCTGTCGGCTACCACTGTCGGGCTGCCCAACAGCCGGCCGTTACGCCGCTTGGCGTGGGCGAGAACGGGCATGACGACGAGCGACGCAACCGCAAGGCCGATGCCCACTGGCGAACCACTGGCCGCTGAGGTTCCGAGGAGATCGATGATCGCCTGCACCGACACGTACAGGGCGAGCACGTAGAAGCTGACTGCGATCAGCCGCAACGCACGCCGCTCGCGAGCATGGCTGAGGCCTCGTAACTGCCACACGATCACGAGAGCGGACATCACTTCGACCGTCGAGTCGAGCCCGAACCCGACGAGCGCAATGGAGCTCGCGGCCGTGCCCGCCGCAATCGCGACGACTGCCTCCACGACGTTCCATGCAATCGTGGCCCACGCGAGCCGAACGGCGCGACGCTCCAGTGTCGGCAGTGCAAGGGTGCTCACCACGTCACTTCCTCACAGCCGTGGTGATCGTCGGGTTCGACCTGCAACGTGGCGTGAGTGATGCCGTGTTGGTCCGCTAGGAGTGCGCGCGCCTGGTCGAGCACGGCGTGCGAGTCGGTTCCGGCGGCAACTCTGAGGTGCGCTGTTGCGACTTCCATGTCGGATGTCAGCGTCCACACGTGAAGGTCGTGAACATCGACGACTCCCCCGATGGCGGCCAACCCCGCCTGCATGGCGCCGAGATCGAGTCGCGCCGGGGCGGCCTGCACCAACACGCGCAACGCCTCGCGACCGAGCCTCCACGCCCGGGGCAGGATGAAGACACCGATCACTGCGCCGATCACGGGGTCGACCCATGCCCAGCCGGTGATGCCCCAGACGATCGCGGCGATGATGACACCGACCGAGCCGAGCATGTCGGACAGCACCTCGAGGTAGGCGCCCTGCAGGTTGAGGCTCTCCTTCGACCCTGCCCGCAGCAGCATGAACGCGATGACGTTCACGATGAGACCGAGGATTCCCACGATCAACACCGGTGTGGACGCGATGTCGGGCGCATCGCCGAGGCGGCCGATCGCCTCGTAGAGCACGTAGCCCGCAACGCCGAACAGCAGCATTGCGTTGAACAGCGCGGCCAGGATCTCCAACCGGTAGAGACCGAACGTTCGCTGCGGATGCACACGCGCCTTGGAGGCGGCTTGGATCGCCGCGAGCGCCATGCCCAGCCCCAGGGCATCGGTGGCCATGTGCCCGGCGTCGGACAACAACGCAAGTGAACCCGTGATGATGCCGGTGACGACCTGCACCACCAGGAACGCGACGATCAGCCCGAACGAGATGAGCAGCGGACGCACATGGCGGGCACCGGCCCTCATCGCCGCGGCACCGTGATCGTGGCCGTGACCGTGTCCGCCGCTCATGAGCGACCATCCAGATCGGCGTGCCCGGCTTCGACGACCAGCGTGATCTCACCCAGCAACGTGAGGGCTCGGGCGAGCGTGGGGTCGGCCAGGTCGTAGCGCATCTGACGCCCTTCACGTGTGGCCCGCACCAGACCGCAGCCGCGCAGGCAGGCCAGGTGGTTGGAGATGTTGGCACGGCTCTCACCCATCAGATCGGCGAGCTCGGCCGGATAGGCCGATCCGTCGATGAGCCGCACAAGGATCTGCCGGCGCACACCATCGGCCATGGCGGTGCCGACGCGCCCGAGAGTGTCGAGCCGGCTGTCGAAGCAGAGATCCGTCGTCATGCGAGCAGCATAGTTCAGTTGCAGCTGTACTACACCGTCGGCTGTATCTTTTCTCCCAGGCCTGACTCGGAGCTCGAGCGTCGCGCTGTCAGCTCTCGAGGTCGACGTCGTCGGGGACCGGGGTGCGGTCGTGGCGGGGGTGGGTTTCGTACATGCGCACCATCACGACCACTCCCGATGCAGCCGTGAGCGCAGCGACGGCCCAGATCGCTCGTTTCACCTCCGCACCCTCGCGGCGCCGGCCTCGTCGTCACCCCCTCCCCCTCCAGTCGCCCCCCGCTCAGAAGGCCACACCATGAAGGTCCTCCGCCGGCCAGAGCGCCGATCAGCAGGTGTGCCGTGTGGCGCGCAGCACGAGGTCGTCGACGTGGTGGCCTGACACGGCACCGGTTGGGCGAGGACGCTTCTCGTCGATCTCGATCTCCCACTCCTCCTCGTCATCTCCACGCTGGCCGAACAACTGGGCCTGTCGGCCACCCCCCTGCGCGAGGCTCTGCGCAAGCTCGCGTCCGAGGGCCTCGTCGTGCTCCAATCACACGGGTCGGCTCGCGTCGCCGAGGTCGACCTGCACGAAGCCAACGAGATCTACGAGCTCCGGCTCATCCTGGAACCAACGGCGCTCGAACGAGCCGTCGCGGCTGGCGACGCCGGCTACCGCGAGCGGGTCACGGCGGCATGGAACGCACTCGACGCCGAGCGCATCGCGCCGGCGAGCGTGCACGCCGCCTTTCACCGCGAGCTGCTGTCGGCCTGCGATTCGGCATGGCTGCTGCGGCTGGCCACCATGCTCTCGGATCGAGCCGGCCTGATGGTGACCGTCGGCCTGCCCGACCGCCCGGCCGGCTACAACACCGCAGCGGCACACCGCACCCTGGCGGATCTCGCGCTCGCCGGCGACGCCACCGGCGCTGCGCAGGAGCTCCGCCGGCACCTGTCCACGACGCGTGCCGCACTCCACATGGTGCTCACCGGCCCGGCTCGCTCCGAAGCCGACTGACCGGCCCGGTCAGGTGCGCTCGGCGCCCGTTCCGTGGTACTCGACGAGGAGCATGGTGGCATCGTCGTTGAGGCCTTCCACGACGTGCGCACCCACCGCGGCCGAGAGCCGGCGGACGGTCTCCGCGCCGGGCACGCCGTCGAGCGTGGCGCGAACGAGGTAGTCGGCCAGACGATCGAGACCGAAGCGGCCGCCCGAGGGCGACACCGACTCGGTGATGCCGTCGGTGTGGAACAGCACTCTGTCGCCGCGCTGCAACGTTTCCTGCGCCACCTGCACGACCGGGCCTCCGAGCCCCATTGGCATGGACGGCTCACACTGCAGTTCGCCGGCGTACGTGCCGTTGCGCACCAGCAGTGGCAGCAGGTGGCCGGCGTTGATCCAAGTGAGCACGCCGGTGGCGACATCGAGCGACGCGAGCTGGCCGGTGACGTAGTTGGAGTTGCCGAAGTGCCGCACGATCAGCTGGTCGGCCTGACGGTAGCCATCGACCAGGCTGCGCCGCTCGCGCCGCGTGTTGCGCAAGCTGTTGATGACTGCCGTGGACATCATCACCGCCGACATGCCGTGACCGACGGCGTCGACGATCGCCAAGTCGAGCTGGCCGGGGTTGATCGCGTAGTCGAACGAGTCGCCGCCGATCTCGTACGCGGGTTGCAGAATGCCACTCACGGCCACTTCGCTGCTGGCGGATGCGAGCGGCGGGAGGAGATCCCATTGGGCCTCGGCGGCCGGCGTCATGGTGAGTGCCCGCCGCGTGCGCAGCCAGACGTCGGTGTAGCGCCGCATGGAGATGACCAGGAGCACCAGCAGCGCGGACAGATCGGCGAGCACCTGCGGCTGCTCATGCGGTGCGTCGGCGAACTCCAGCTCGAGCACACCCAGCCGTTCGGTGCCGTCGACCAGAGGCACCCACCAGGTGGTGTCGGTGGTGACGATCTCGCCGGACGAAAACGCACGCCCGGCCATGGTTCCTTCCAGCAGGTAGGCGTCGTCGATCGGGCCGGTCGCGGACAGCACGCACAGCGCGTTGAGCGCGTAGTCGGCAACATGCACGCGAGCAGCGTCGGCACCGAGCAGCAGTCGTACGGTGTCGACAACGCCGAGCATTCCGGAAGGGTCGTGCTGGTGTCGGGCCTGCAGCAGGGCGCGCACCGACCGGCCGAGCAACTCGTCGTTCGGTGTGTGCTCTGGCGCGCCCACGGCGGCTCCTCGGTCGGCGATGACGGCGAGCCTACAGAGCAAGCCCAGTTCGTCATTGCAGGCCATCGTCGACCACTCGCCGCCCTCGCGGAGCTCTACGTTTACAGCAGTGCGCCGCGGGGTACCCCAGCCGGGTTGCAGGGTGTTTTCGGACCACGACATCGCCACTCACCATGACCTAGGAGGCTCGATGGATTCCAACAAGAACTTCTTGACGATGGCGACTGCGCCGGACGGCGCCCTCATGGTCGCCGGTGACATCGACATGGCGGGCGGACCGATCCTGGAGCAGGCGCTGCTGGAACGCGAGTCCGAGCTGCTCGCGCAGGGCGGCGGCGACATCGTCGTCGATCTCACGGGCGTCGACTTCATGGATTCGTCCGGCCTGCGCAGCATGCTCGCCACGGCCCGCAGCGCGGCCGCTCGACAGGCAAACTTGGAACTTCGGTCGGTCGGCCCGCAGATCATCCGGCTCCTCGAGATCACCGGCACGGTCGACCAGTTCACGATCGCGAGCCGACGTGACTGAGCCCATCACCTCGGCTCAAACGTCGGCCGCGCCGTCCACCATCGGACCGGTGCGTCTCGAGCTGCCCCCGCTGTCGATGATGTCGCGCGTCGCACGGCTCACCGCAGCCGGGATCGCGTCGATGGCCGGCTTCAGCATCGAAGAGCTCGACGACATCAACGTGATGGTCAGCGAGGTCATGGTGGCGCTCGTCGAGCACGGCGCACAATCCACCATCGCGGTCACCTTCGAGGTCATCGACGACTGCTTCACGGTTCGGGGTGCCACCGACCTCGTCGACTTCGACCTCGATCATCCCGACCTCGCGCTGTGCCGGACGGTGCTCGAGGCGGTGAGCACACGTCACGGCATCGAGGGCACGAGCGAGCGAGCCGAGATCTGGGCGAGCCTGCAGCAGCAACAGCCGTGACGCTGCTCGATGCGGACCACGAGCCCGACGAACGGTGGCTCGAGCAGGCGCTGGTCACTTTTGCGCGCACCGGCGACCAGCAGTTGCGCGATGAGATCGTCGAGCGCTCGCTCTGGCTGGCGAAACGGTCGGCGCGACGATTCGCCGACCGCGGAGAGCCGTTCGACGACGTGTTGCAGGTTGCGAGCGTTGCGCTGCTCCATGCGATCGATCGCTTCGACCCTTCGGTCGGCGTGCCGTTCGGCGCCTATGCCACACCGACGATCGTGGGCGAGATCAAACGTCACTTTCGCGACCGCACATGGCGGGTGCACGTTCCGCGACGAGCGAAGGACGTGCGATCCGCTGTGAACACGGCCCACGATGGCCTCACGACCACACTCGGCAGGTCGCCCACGGCCAACGAAGTGGCCGCGCACCTCGGCATCGAGGAAGACCTGGTCCTGCAGGCCCTCGAAGCGAACACCGCCTATCGCACGGCGCCGCTCGACCTCGCCTCCGAACGGCGCCCGCGCGGCGATCGCAGCGAGGCCCGGGTGGAGGCGGTGCTCGACCGCGAAGTGGTTCGACAGGTCCTCGAGCGGCTACGACCTCGCGAGCGCCAGATCATCGAGATGCGCTTCTTCGACGAGATGACGCAAGCACAGATCGCCGAGCGGATCGGTACCAGTCAGGTGCACGTGGGCAGGTTGATCACGAGCAGCTTGGCGTTGCTGCGCAGCCACCTCGGCACCGATGAGTCGTCCGACCCTGCCGACTGATTGCAGCACCGGCCACAATGCGATTGACGTTTCAGTCCGTGGTCGCGGGGGTAGGTCCGAGTCATGCATGCAGCGCCGGTCGGAACGCAACCGCCTTCGTCGTGCGACGTCGCCACCTCCTGGGCCGCTGTGGAGTCGACCCGGTTCAGCCGGCGCGCCGGAGCACCTTCATGATGCAGTCTTCCGCGCAGGTCGCCCGCACGCTTCCCTCGTCACCCGCCAGCACTCGCCAGGCGCGAGAGTTCGTCAGCGGTGAGCTGCGCCGATTGGCTGCCGGAGCCGATGTCGTCGACGACCTCGACCTCATCGTCAGTGAGCTCATGGCCAACTCGATCCAGCATGGTGACGGCGGCGACATCGTCGTCCGCGTCGATGCCCCATCGGCGAAGTGGTTCTCCATCACGGTGACCAACGGTGTCGCCTTCTCGCTCCCGCCGATGGACCCCAGCACGTGGAAGGTGGCGGCCACCGATCTGCCATCGGGTCGAGGCCTCGGCATCGTGCGACGGCTGGCGGACGAGATCGCCGTCACCGAGGCGGCCGGGCTGGTACATGTCACCTGCCGGCGTCGTCGCTGAGCACTTCCTCACTCGCCGCAGCGACGGGTTTCGGTGTTCCGACGGCAGCTTCCGACGGTGAAGGGGAGCCGTCTTCGCCCGCTCCTGCGACGTCGGGGACAGCCCTGCTGCGCGACTTCGACCGACGACCCAGCACGACGAGCGCAGCGACAGCTGCCAGTACGCCCAGGATGACCAGACTGCGTCCGGTTCCGCAGGAGCGGGAAGGGCGGCCCAGCCGGCTCAACGTGCGTGCGGTCCGATGTGGCGGCGGCCGCACTGGAGACAGCACTGCCGACCTCCTGCAGCAGGTGACCGGCTGCTTCGACGCCTATGGCGGCGGCCGAGCCCATGGTGTCGACCAAGTGCGTGGGTACTGCGAGTGTCATCGGTGAGGCTCCAGCTGTGAGGGATGTGTCGTCGCGCAGAGGTGCGGGTGACTCCCGATGCGTACCCCGCAGCCGCTGCGCCGAAACGTTCATCACGTGCGAACGCACCTGCAAGCCCGCGCTGCGATCGATCAGCTGCAGTGGCCTTCGTGTTTCCAGCGGGGACCGGCCGGGTATCACCCCTCCATGTCGAAACACAGAGTCCTGCGTGCCCCGGTCATCCTCGTGCGCCCTGTCCACCGTGTGGCCTGGTTGCTGCTGCTGTGGACGCAGCGCCATTCACTCGCGTTGTGGTCTCGCTCGCTGATCACCGAGTTGCGCAGAGGTCGCCCGATCAACGGTGTGCGAGTCCGACGGTTGGCGGTGGCGTTGTTCCATGTCGCCGCCGACCCCCGACTCTCGAACGCTCCCGAACTGAAGTTGCTGATGCTCACCGACGATGTGGTCACGGCCGAGACGGACGAGCACTGGGCCAAGCGTCCGTTGCTGACCAGCGTGCTCACCGGCGTCGATCACGTCAACGAAGTCCGCTTCACCTGACCCGGCCACTTCTCCCGGCTGGAGCCGTTTGCCTCGATCGGGCTCGACCGTGGCGCGTTCGGATACCTAGGGGGGTATAGTGGCGCGATGGCATTCCTGAGGTTCATGAACAGCCGGCCCGGCAGGGTCATCCGCGCCGTTGCCGGCGGAACAGTGTTGGCGATAGCGATTCTCGTCGGCGGCGGGCTGGGTGTTGCGCTCGGCGTTCTCGCCGTGATGCTCATCGGCACCGCCGTGCTGGGGATCTGCCCCATCAGCCCGTTCTTCGGTCAGCCGATGCGGGCCTGCGCGATGCCAAGAGCGCCTCGCCGGGCCTGAGCCGGACCAGCAGAGGGCGACGCCTTCGCAGCGGGTTCCAACGTGGCCAACCTCTGGTCAGTGCGGTTCAGCTGAACCGTTGACGCCTCCGGAACCCTGTCACACCCCGTACGTACTGTTCGGCCATGGACACCACCGCTGCACCCTCGGTCGCCCTCATCCCGCCCCGGCCGTCCCGCCTCGCCGACCAGACCGACCTGGCCGACCTGGCCGACGTGCCGCTCGAGCGGCTGGAGGCCGAGTTGTGCACGTGGTCGGCCAACCTGGCCGCAGCCGAGTTCCGCTGGTTCGCGCTGCTGGCCGAGTTCGACCGGCGTGAAGGCTGGCAGCAGTGGGAGTGTCACTCGTGCATGTTCTGGATGAGGTGGCAGTTGGGGCTGGATGCACGAACCGCACGCGAGAAGCTGCGAGTCGCCCGCGCGCTGGTGGGGTTGCCGCTGATTGCCGAACAGATGCGGGCGGGCCGCCTGTCGTACTCCAAGGTGCGCGCCATCACCCGCATCGCCGAGCCGGCCAACGAGGCCAGCCTGGTGGCCGTCGCCCTTGCAGGCACCACCGCCCAGGTCGAGCGGGTCGTGGCCGCGTACCGCCGTGCCCTGCCGCCCGACCACGAGGCGAGCGACGCCGCTCAGTGGGCAAAGCGAGGTCTGCACGTTCGTCACAACGACGATCGCACCATCACGCTCACCGTCACCCTGCCGACCGCTGCGGGCATGGAGGTGCTCGCCGCGGTCGACCACTTCGCAGTTCCCGCCGGCGTCGACCCAGACGGCGAACGACTCTCGCTTGCCGAGCGCCGCGCCGACGCGGTGGTGGCGCTGGCCGGCGCGGCGTTGGCCGCCACCGACGATCAACTCGCTACCGACCGCCCCCGGTACCTGGTGCACCTCCACACCGGCGACGAACGGCAGGAAGCCCATCCCGAAGGCAGCGAGGAGATGGGCTCCGGGGTCAGCGATGCCACCACCCGGCGACTGTGCTGCGACGCCGATCACGAAACGGTCGTCCACGACACCGTCCACGACACCGTCCACGGCGACGGCAGCGGCCCTGGCGATGGCACCGGCGATGGCACCGGCGGCGGCGGCGAGGTGGTCGGCGTGTCGGCCCGCAGCAGCGTCATCCGCGGCAGGTTGCGGCGGCTCGTCCAGCTGCGCGACCGCACCTGCCAGGTGCCGGGCTGCAGTCATCGAGCGCGCAGGGAGATCCATCACCTCCACCATCGCGGACGTGGCGGAACCAACCAGCTCGGCAACCTGCTGCTGGTGTGCGCCTACCACCACCATCGCTTGCACGAAGGCGGCTGGCAGGCCGAACGGCTCGCGGATGGCTCGGTGCGGTTCACCCTTCCCAACGGGCGGGTGATTCCGCCGGCGCCCACAGCAGTCGAGGGCGACGCCGACGCTGTTCGTGCATTCGAGCGCGATGCTGCCGATGGCCGTTGCAAGTGGCAGGGCGACCACCTCGATCTCGACTGGACCCTGACCACCCTGTTCTCACACACCCCATGGCACGACCCGTGGCGCACCGCATGGATGCAAGGGCAGCGCACCGGTTCAGCTGAACCGCCCTTCACGCCGGCAGCGTCGCTCGCGACACGATGATGTTCAACGGCCGGCCGACGGGCTCGCCGCCGCGATCAACTCGGTCGACGTCGCCGGAGCGAGCCAACCCAGCCCCGGCCTAGGGCCATCGCACCGAGGATCAGCGCAGGCAGCCCGGCGAACAGCGCGACGAACGGGACCCAGTCGCTGTCGGGTGGCCCGGAGGTGACGAAGAACCGGCGCTCCTTCTCGAGTTGGTCGAGCACGGCTCGGGGGCCGAAGCGCTCCGAACGGCAGACCACCGCGGCCGGCCCTGCGGGTGCGTCGAAGGTACCGACCGTGGCGAGGTCGCCGGCCACGACGCTCGACCCTTGCACGGCGCCGCGAAAGGACTTCGTGACGCCGTCGGAGAACGTCGCCGCACAGTTCGCGGCGGCGACGATTGCGTCTCGCGTGCTGCTGTTGATGGTTCCACCAGTGTCGATCCACACCGTGTACGTGCCGGCGGCCTCCACGGTGAAGATGGCAGCGGGGGTCGGCGGGGCCGACAGACCGGCCACCTGGCCGCCGGCAACTGCATCGTCCGTGGGATCGGAACCGGGCGCCACCACCTGCCAGACGAAGAGCACCACACCGGCGAGCCCACCCGCGACGAGCAAGCCGCCGGCCAACAGCCACCACACCCCGCGTCGTCGTTCGAGTGGCGAGTGCGGGTGATCAGTCGCCGCGAAGCCGACCGGTGAAACGTCGGGATTGCTCACCGGGTGAGGCGCGTCACTCGACGGGCGGAGAGCAGTAGCGGTGTTGGACGAGGCGCTTCAGGTCCTCGTGGGCCGCGTCGGTGGCGAAGATGCGGTCGACCTTCTGGGCGGCCTTGACGAGTTGGCGAAGACCGCCGGGAATTCCGTCGAGCAACGGCGCTTCCACCGGGGCGCGGACGTCGGTGCCGTTCTCCAGCGATGCTTGCAGCACGTCGGTTTGGTAGGCCTCCCACCGTTGGCGACCGACCTCGTAGTCGGGTCGGTCTCGGTAGGCGAGCATCACCAGTCGGCCGCTGGCAAACCGTCGACGGTCCTTCCCGTCGGCGCAGGGCAACGACTCACCGGCCGTCGACCATTCGATGAGCCCACCAGCGAGCCACTCTTGGCTTTCGAGCGCGCTCACACCGTCTTGGGTCACCGAGGTCGCGTAGCAGTCGGCCGGACGCACGCCGACCACCTCGAGGTACATGCGGATGAGCTCCTGCGGGGTGCTCGGCAAGTACGGGAAGGGCGAGGGGATCGTGTACGCGTGATGAGGCTGTGGATGCACGGCACGCGCCACGGCGCCCCAGTTCAGGGCCTCGACGTGCACCCCGGCGGGGCCACCGTGGGGCACATCGATCGGGCGAGGGATCTGCTGCATCGCATCGACGCCGGGGCCGCCGGGCCGGAACACGCACATGCCGGTCACATGGCTGAGCAGGTCGGTCGACCCGTCCTCGCCCTGCGAGTAGCGACGCACGATGAGGTGCCGCGCGATGCCCAGCGTGCGCTCGGGCCCGACGCCCATGGCAGCAAGGGCTGCCACGCCGAGATCCTCGTCGACCACCGATGGTTGGCCGACGCGGCGGTGGACCACGCGCTCTTGACCGTCGAAGAACGTGGCCATCACCGGCATCGACGATGGTGCAAGCGGGACTGGGGCGGCATGCACCACGTCCCACTCGACGACGCGACCGTTCTCTGACCCGCCGAGGGCTGGGCTGATCCGGTCGGGAACCCGGTACAGGCCGTAGACGAGATCGGGCCTGGCGACCAACCCACTGGAGGCGAGGTAGGTCGCTACTTCCTCGATCTGCGTCTTCCCGCGGGTTGCGAGGCGCGAGAACACCACGGGCGGGCGATGCTCGGCGAGGTACGGCTGGCGCGCTGCGTCGCGAGCCGCACGCTCGACGGCAGCCTGCTCGAGACGGTCGCGCACCGTCGTGGAGGCAACGGTGGCCGGCGCCATCGGGGCGGCCGGCGGCTTCGTGCGACCGAATGGATTGGTGACGAGATCCTTGAGCTGAGCCTTCGACTGTGAAGCCGTCCAGGCCCCCATCTCTGCGGGCGTCATCGTGGCGATCTGCTCGGGGGTCAGGCCGACGACCGCGGACGACCCGTACACCCACTCGCCGGCGGGGCCGTGCAGCGGACGCCGAGCGACTCGCTCCCTGTGCTCCGCATCCACCTCCGCTTTTGCCTGCGCGGCCTCTCCCTGCACCGCCGCGACTTGGGCCATCTTGGCGTCGTACTTCGCTCGCTGCTCGGGCGTCAGCCTCGCCAGCGCCTCTGGGCTGGGGCCGCTCGAGAGCGTCGAGACGGTCGACTTGATCCGGTCTCGCAAACCCATCGCTTCCCCCGTGCTCGTCGTCCGGAATCCGGTGTCGCGAAACTGTAGACCTGCCCGAAGAGGTCGCCGTCCACGCCCGTCGGCCCGAGCCACGAGGAGACGCCCTGCGGTGCAGCACCTGAGCGCAGTGATCGACGACACAACCAGCGAGCTGCTCCGGCAGTGGCCGACCCTGCCCTGGCCGCGTAGATTCGGGTCATGCGAGTCCATCTCGATTCCGAGAAGTGCCAAGGCCACAACCGCTGCTACGCGTTGGCGCCCGAACTGTTCGACGTCGACGACTTCGGCCAGGCCGTGCTGCTGGTCGAGGGCGAGTTGCCCGAGGAACTGCACGGCAAGGCCCGTCTGGCCGCCGCCAACTGCCCCGAGTACGCGATCAAGATCGTCGAGGAGACCCGACCATGAGCGTCGATGAGACCACCACCAGCCCAGAGCCGTTCGAGTACGTCGAGCCGATCTTCGGCGACAGCCCCGAGGGCACGCATGTGTGGCAGCGCGTGCCGTACAACGCCGACGACTACGGCCCGGTCGGCGACTTCGCCACCGACTTCGACCATGCCGACCCGGCCTACAACCCCAACGCACCGGCGGTGTGGAAGCAGCTGCGCGAGTCGGGCTGCCCGGTCGCCCACTCCGATCGGTACGGCGGCATGTGGGTGCCGATCACGCACGACACTGTCAACGAGATCGCCTACGACACGGAGAACTTCACCAGCCGCGCCGTCGTCGTGTCGGTCGGCCGGCCCGGCGACCTGTCGCTGCCCGCGCCCATCGGTGGCGCGCCGCCGATCACCAGCGACCCGCCGTTCCACAACATGGCCCGCCGTCTGCTGCTGCCCGCGTTCGCGCCGAAGAAGATCGAGCCGTGGGAGCCGGAGATCCGCCTGCTGTGCCAGCGCCTGCTCGATGACATGGGCGAGATCACACCTGGCGAGAGCATCATCGATGCCGCCGTGCAATACGCGCAGCACATCCCGGTCAACGTCATCGGGCGCATGCTCGGCTTCCCCGAGCAGGACGAGGAACTGTTCCGCAAGTTCGTGCACGACGTGCTGGAGCGCATCGCCGAGGAGCCAGGCAGCCGCGACGGCATGGACGACTTGGGCAAGTACATCCTCACCCAGATCGCCGAGCACCGTGAGAACCCGCGCGACGACCTGACGAGCTACCTGCTCAACGTCGAGATCGAGGGCACGCCGGTCGATGACGAGATCGCCGCCGGCATGATCGTGCTGTTGCTCGTGGCGGGCATCGACACCACATGGTCGGCGATCGGTTCGTCGCTGTGGCACCTCGCCCAACACCCGGAGGACCACCAGCGCCTGCTCGACGACCCCGACGTGATGACGTTCGCGCTCGAGGAGTTCCTGCGCTCGTACGCGCCGGTCACGATGGCGCGCATGGTCGCGAAGGACAACGACTTCCATGGCTGCCCGATGAAGAAGGACGATTGGGTGCTGCTGCCGTTCCCCGCGGCGAACCGCGACCCACACCAGTTCGAGGACGCCGACACGTTCATCGTCGACCGCCAGGAGAACCGCCACGCTGCCTTCGGGCTGGGCATCCACCGGTGCCTCGGTTCCAACCTGGCCCGCCTGGAGCTGAAGGTCGCGATCGAGGAGTTCACCAAGCGCTTCCCCCGCTACGAGCTCGCCGGCGACACCAGGTGGAGCGTCGGCCAGATCCGCGGGCCGCGAGATCTACCCGTCAGAATCCTCGAAGTCGCCGACTGATCGACGCCGGCAATGGTGAGTCGAGGCGGTCGGGCTATCGATCGGCGAGCTCGGCCGCCAGGTTGGCGCCCAGCTCGAAGGCCTGCTCGTTGAGGTCGACCAAGGCTCGTTTGCCACTGAGCGCACCATGTATCGCAGCGAGGAACGTCGCCTTGGGGAAGATCTGCGTCACGCCTTGGAGGGCGCCGAGGGCCACCACGTTCTTCACCTGCACCGAGCCGAGTTCCTTGGCCACCTCAGCGAACGGCACGCCGACGAAGCGGATCCCGGCGGCCAGCGTGTGCGGGATCGCGTCGATCACCGAGCTGTCGTAGATGATGATGCCGCCCGGACGCACGGTGGGGCCGAACTTGGCGAGGCTGGGAGCGTTGAACGCCACCAGCACGTGGGGATACGGGGCCGCCGGGGAGAGCACCTCCTTCATCGCAACGTGCACGTCGGCATACGACGTACCGCCACGCGATTCCGGTCCGTAGCTCGGGATGTGGGTCGAGTCGAAGCCCTCGTTGATGGCGGCGCGGGTGATGAGCATCGCCGCCGTTTGTGCACCGTCCCCGCCGGCGCCTGCCAGCTTGAGGCTGACGTCTTCCGGATCGAGGTGCGACGGGAAGGCGGGCGCGAAGTGCTCGGCACGGTCGGTCGTCGTGCCCAGCGCGGCCAGCGTTCGTTCTGGATCGAAGCTCGGCCTCGGGATCGGCGGGAAGCGGACGCCGTCGGTGACGTCCTTCTTCACCCCCAACGGGAAGACCGGTTCCATGCTGTCGCGCACCCAGGCCTCGGCGGCTTCCGGTTCGAGCTTGAGATGGATCGGGCACTCGGCGAGCACTTCGATCAGCGCGAAACCGGTGCCGTCGACCTGGAGCTCGAGGGCCTTCTTGATGGCGCGCTTGGCGTGCGTGCGGCGGCGATTGTCGTAGAGCGCGACCCGTTCGACGAAGACGGGGCCGTCGAGCCCGGCGATCATCTCCGCGACCTTCAGCGGCTGCCCGGCGAACGGGGTGCGGCCGGTGGGCGTGGTGGTCGTCAGCTGTCCGAGGAGCGTCGTCGGCGCCATCTGGCCGCCGGTCATCCCGAAGATGGCGTTGTTGACGAAGATCATCGTCATCGGCATGCCCAACTGGGCTGCGCTGATGATCTCGGCCAGGCCGATCGACGCCAGGTCGCCGTCGCCCTGGTAGCAGATGACGATCGAGTCCGGGTTGGCCGTCTTGTGGCCGATGCCCACGGCCGGCGCCCGGCCATGCGCGGCCTGCGTGTTGCCGACGTCGAAGTAGTAGTAGGAGAACACCGAGCACCCGACGGGTGACACGAGCACGGTGCGGTCCTGTACGCCGAGTTCGTCGATGGCCTCGGCCAGGTACTTCTGGACGAGTCCGTGCCCACAGCCGGGGCAGTAGGTGGTGGTGTGCGCCTTGAGTCCGGTGGCGTGATCGTGGCGCTCGAACTGGTGGTAGAAGACCGACGACGGCATCACTGCACCCCTTCCAGGCCGAGCACGTGCTCGACGACCTCTGCTTGGGAGGGCAGGATGCCACCCTGACGTCGCACGTGACTGATCGGTGGGGCGTGCACCTCGGCGTGGCTGAGGGCCAGGCGCAGCTCGTCCTCCAGCTGGCCTTCGCTGGCTTCGACCACGACCAGGCGGCGTGCCTGGCCGATGACACCGCGGAGGGCGTCGATCGGGAACGGCCACAGCGTGATCGGGCGGAGCAGCCCGACGCGCAGCCCCTTGTCACGCAGCTCCTTGACCGCCCCCTTGGCCATCTGGGCCGGGGTGTTGCACGCCACCAGGACGATGTCGGCGTCGTCGCAGCGGTGCAGATCGGCCCGCTGCTCCTCGGCCGTCATCTGCGCGTACTTCTCGTCGAGGGCCTGATTGTGACGCTCGAGGCCGACCTCCGAGAGCTCGATCGAGCAGATCAGGTTGCCGCGGTGCGAGTGGTCGCCGTAGACAGCCCACTCGGGGATTCCCGGCACGACCATGCGATCGGGAAGGCTCACCTTGCCGGTCATCTGACCGAGATAGCCGTCGCCGAGGATCACCACCGGGTTGCGATACTTGAACGCCAGCTCGAAGGACAGCACCGCGCTGTCGAGCATCTCCTGCGGCGTGGCGGGCGCCAGGACGATCGCGTGCGTGTTGCCATGACCGAGGCCGCGACAGGCCAGCTTGATGTCCGCCTGCGCGGGCCCGATGTTCCCCAACCCGGGCCCGCCTCGCATGATGTTCACGAACACGGCAGGTACCTCCGCGCCGATCATGTAGGAGATCCCCTCCAGCATCAGGCTGAAGCCGGGCGAGCTGGTGAAGGTCATGCACCGCTTGCCGGCCCCTCCCGCGCCGTACATCATGTTGACGGTCGCGATCTCACTGACCGCTTGGAGGAACACCCCGTCGAGCACCGGCTGGACCTTCGCCATCAGTTCCGCGCCCTCGGTGGACGGCGTGATCGGGTAGCCGAAGACGTGCCGGCATCCGGCCAGGACGGCGCCCACCGCCGCCGCATACGTGCCCTTCACGACGAGGGGAGCGCGTTCCGCCAGGGCGATCGTCACATCGGGGTCGGGCTCGGGTGTGGGCGCGTCGTACGGCCGCGGGCCGTTCAGATGGGCAGGATCGAGCAGGACGAACGCCTCCTCCTCACCCTCGGGCCGCAGGCCGAACGGTTCGGGACAGGCCTCGACGCACAGCTCACAGTGGTTGCATTCCGTCAGGTCGAGCACGACCGGCACCAGGCCGGTCAACGGGTTGATCTCGGTGCCGAGCGAGATGCACTCCTTGGTGCACGCGGCAATGCAGCGCCCGCAGCCCTTGCAGAACTCCGGCAAGAGGAAAGGCGGAGGCTTACGAACGGTGCTGGTCACAACATCACCTCCAGAGCAGCGGGCATCGGTGACCCCAATCCCGAACCACGCAGAAGTGGTTTGGTGACTTGATCGTCGGTTGGTTGCCACAACCCGCCTAGAGCCTCCGGGCTCCGCTGCTCGTGCCTTTGGGCTCTTTCGTCGGGAAGGACGAGACGAGCTGCCAACACGCAGCATCGGCCTGGCGCTGCCGGACACCACTCCGAGCCCATGGCAGAGTCAGGAGATCTCGTACGTCTCGACGAGATCGAGGTTCCGGAACACAGCGTTGGCCAGCAGCGGAGCGGCTTCGGCGGCCCAGGCCTGGGTTCCCGGGTGTTCGCTGTTCTTCATCGCGTCGTCGTAGGAGTCGAATTCGACGATCTGGATCAACGATCCGGGCTGATCGCGATCACTCAGCAGCCAGGTTCGGCGAGCCGTCGTCTCCGACCCCATCAATTCGCGATAGCGCTCGAGCAACCGATCGAACTCGGTCTTGTCACCCCGGAACTCGATGAACTGCAAGAACGTCATGTGCCCTCCTTCTGTCAGCTCCCCCCGGTCACCCAACAACAGCAAGGTGCTGGTGTCAAGCCGGAAGGATGGGTTCGCCGACAGCCGGGCGAGGTGTGGCCGTGGACAACGGCAACGCACAGGCCCGGGAGTCAGCATCTTCTGCCGTGTGTCAAGTGGCGATGCGGCGCCTTCGTGCCACGTTCCGGCAGGATTCAGCACGGCCTGCCCGGGCGAGAAGCCCTTGCTGCCTGGCATCCGGCCGGGTCCGTCCCGCCTCGCGCGATGTGAGCCCTTCGGTTGGTCAGCCCAGTCCGAGCGCGTCGGTGAACATGCACCACTGCAGGTCGAAGTAGATGCTGTTCGGCCCGAACGGCAACACTGGGTCGATGGCGCCAGTGGCGACGTCGACCGTCCAGTCGCCATCGCGACCAGCGGCAACGTTCGAGATGGTCACGATCCACACGTCGGCTGTCGCGGAGGGTGCTGCCGTGTAGCTGAGCTCACCGGTCACCTGTGCCGCCTCGGCAGCCGTGAACGAGCTCTGCGCCACACAGAAGTCGATCGCCGCCAGGACCAGCGCGATCGCCGGTCCGCCGTCGACGGTGACGGTGACGGTCGTCGACGGTACCGTGGCCTCCTCCGGGAGGAGCGTCGCCGGCGGGAGCGTCACCAGGGGGACGGTCGCCGGGGGCACAGCCGGCGGAGTGATCGTCGCCGAGGTGGGCGGTACCGCGCTGTCGATGAACGTTCGATCGTCACTGCGGGTGACGGCCACCGCGATGATGGCGACGGTGGACAGTGTGGCGAGCGTGGCGAGCAGCCCCTTGAACCCGTAGATGGTGCGGGTCGCCGGTGGTGCAGATGTGGGTTCGGCTGGCGCGGGTGGCGCACTCCCCACTGGGTACGCGGCCGGCGGCGGTAGCTCGGCAATCGGCGGCGGCAGGTCGAGGGTCGGCGGCTCGGTGGGCGCCGTCGGCGCGAACCAGTCGCCGTCACTGGTGTGGATGACCTCGGTGCCGTCGGGAAGTGTCGACGTGACCGGTTCCGCGCCGGCTGCTGGTTCGGGGACCCATTGGCCGTTGCCGTCGCGGACGAGGTGAGTTCCGTCGGGGAGGGTGACGGTCGCCGGTGCGGCGCCCGGCGTGACCGGTGTCAGCGTCGTCACGCCGATGTCGAGCACGTTGTCGGCCACCGACGTCGGGTCTGGGTTCTGCGGTGGGGGCAGTGGTTCGCTCATCGGTCACCTCGCCGAACGCAATACAACAGTCTCGCCACTCATTGTGCGCCGCGGGCCACTCGCTGCAACCGCCGAAAGTCCTGCGCCGTGTTCCCTCGCCGCCAGCGGATTGGGTACTGGTGCATCAGGGTTGCGTCGTGGACGATGGCCGAGAACGACGCGCACCGCGTGCGTCACGCCGTAGTCGACGAGGGGGATCGTCGTACCCCTGCCGGCCAACGCGTGACCGTCGAGCTCGATCGATGCCACGCCGCGACTCACTCCCTGCGGGTTGTCGACGACGATCTCGTACCTGGCCGAGTGATATCGGAAGTCGATCTCGTTGCCCGTCCAGGCGCGGAGGATGCAGGGGTCGATCACGAGCGTGGTGCCCAGCAGCCGGAACCCCATGATCGCTTCGACGCCCGCCTGGTACATCCAGCCTGCGGATCCTGTGTATCAAGTCCAACCGCCGCACGGCCGAGACTCGACGCCTGGCCGTCTCGCACTGCAAGCTCGGACACGCCGCCCATGCCGGCCACCTGTTGGAGTCGGTGTTCGCGGCGATCGACAGCGGTTTGGATGAATACGAGACGTTCCGCACGCTGACGGCAGCAAGTCAGGTACTCGAGGAGGTCGGCGAGTCGCACCTCGCTGCGCGAGCACTCGGGCGTGCCGAGCCGTTTCAGGACAACTACATCGACACGATCGGCATCGTGCGAGCCGCGCTGACGACGCGCCTCGGTTCCAGCGTGACCGACGCCCTCATGGCCGAAGGCGCCGCATCGGATCCCGACCAACTCGTCTCCGAGGTCCGCGCTGCGCTCGCCGCCCTGTGACTTGTCGAAGGGCGGGAACAACCGACCCGGACCCTCGCAGGTCCGGGCCGGTTCGCTCGGTCCCGAGATCGCCGGGGTTGGACGGAGATCCTCTTTTCGGTTGCACGTGTGACTCACGAGTGAACACGTGCACTCACCAACTGGACGATTGACGTGTTGCTCGGAGGAGCTCAGGTTGCGTCGGCCGTGGTTGCTTCGATTGCGTCCGGCGCGGTCTTCTGGGTGTGCCCGACCTGGACCTTGCGCGGCTTGGCTTGCTCGGCGACCGGGATGCGGACCGTCAGCACACCGTCGTGCAGGTCGGCTTCGAGCGCCTGCAGATCGAGCCCGTCACCGAGTTGGATCTGGCGTCGGAAGTTGCCGCGGTAACGCTCGGCGAAGTACGGCTGGTCGCCGTCTTGGCGCTGCCAGTTGCGTTCGGCCGAGATGGTGAGGAGGTTGCGTTCGATGGTGATGTCGAGGCTGTCGGCCTTCACGCCGGGCAGGTCGATGTGGACCCACACGTCGCTGCCACGACGAAACGCATCCATGGGCATGACACCGGCGGTTCCTGCGGTGTTGGTCTGGCGGCCGGCGAAACGACTGAAGAGCGTGTCGAGGTCGCGGAACGGGTCGGTCTGGATCAGCATGTCGTGCACTCCTTCTTGTGGCGAGTTGGTCGTTCCGGTGGAACGCTCAACATAATACCTGTGGTTATGTTGACTGTCAACACTCTCGTCAGCAGTCATTATGTTGACATCACGGGGTTGTTCTTGGCACCATGTGCTGCATGGCAGTGCGCAGAGTTGTTCCGACCTCAGCGGTGTCGGCGAGGCTCGTCGACACCTGGCTGGCAGGCCACGAGTCGGCCAACACGCGGTCTGCGTACCGAACCGATCTGGCCATGTTCGGCCGTTGGTGTGCTCAGCATCACTCGGTCCCGCTGGCGGCGGACACCGCCACGCTGGCAGCGTTCGGGCTCGCTCGTCAGGCGGCCGGGGATAGTGATGTGACCATGCGCCGACGGTGGTCGTCGCTGTCGTCGTTCTTTCAATACGCCGTGCACACCGGCAACGCTGCGAGCAACCCGGTCGACGGCGTCGACCGGCCGGTGGAGCTGTCCGGGAATCCCTCGCGGACAACGCTGTTGTCGGCGGATGCGGTCGACGCCTGTCTGGCGATGGCGGCATTGCTCGATCCGCGCCTCGAGGCGCTCGTGGCGATGCTGGTGCGAGATGGCATCAAGCTCGGCGAAGCGCTCGCGATCGACGTCGACGACATCAGCGGGCGGCCGCCACGCACGTCGGTGACGATCCGCCGCAACGGCAAGACACGGCGCGTCACCCTCGACGAATCGACCGCCCGCGCGTTGCGCCGCTGTGCCGGACGACGAACCGACCAACCACTGTTCATCAGCGACCACCGTGCCCGCACCCGCACACCACAACGACTCAGCAGGTTCGGCGCCGATCACCTGCTTCGCCAGCTCCGCTACGACAACGACGAACGCGTGACAGCGAACGAGCTCCGCCGCTTCTACATCACCTCGCAGCACCAGAGCGGAGCCGCCCTGGACGACCTACGCGACGACGCCGGGCTCTCCGACACGCGCGGCATCACCCGCTTCGTCGCCAAACACCAGCCGAGCCCCGCCTCATCGGCGACGCCCACTGCTGCCGCAACACCGATCGAGCCACCAGCGATCAACGTCCGTTCGAACCCACGCCGGAGGAGGACGCCCACATGACCATCTGCCTCGCTCACGCCACACCTCGGCAACACGCCAACGACCAACGCACCCACCGTGGCGCGTTGACGCCAGTCGGCCAATCGGCCCGAGCGATCGGGTCGAAGAGGCTGCTGCGCGTGCTGACTGGCGCCGACAGCCTTCGGCCACCACATCATCCACGCCGGCGCCGACCGCGTCGCAGCTGACGCTCAGACGCTATGGACTCGCCACAAGCGCGCTCCACAGCCGGCAGCGGGAGACTCTTCGACGGCGACGCGATCACCCGCTCCGACATCGCCACCATTGAGCGCGCCCGCCGCGGCTGACCCGGGTGACGCAGCAGGTCAGACGATGGCCGGGGCCAGCGCCCTCCACTGCTCGATGGGGAACTCGGCGGGGTGCGCCGTGAGCACCTGCACGCACACGTGGTCGGCGCCGGCGTCGCGGTGGGCTTGGATGCGGCGAGCGATGGCGGCTTCGTCGCCCCACACCACCAGCGCGTCGACGAGGCGGTCGCTGCCACCGTTCGCGATGTCGTCGTCGGTGAAGCCCTGACGCTTCCAGTTGTTGGCGTAGTTCGGCAGCCCGAGGTAGCTCGTCAGGTGCAACCGAGCGATGGATCGTGCGGTGGAGGGGTCGGTCTCCAGCACGACGCCCTGCTCGCTCGCCACCAGGCCGGTACCGATGCCCTGCCGAGCGGCCGCCGTGAGCTCAGGCGTGACCAGGTATGGGTGCGTGCCGGCAGTGCGTGAGGCGGCCAGTTCGAGCATGCGCGGCCCCAGTGCCGCGAGCATCCGATCGCCGGAGGCCAGCGGCGTGGAGGCCGCGTCGAGGCCATCGAGGTACTCCGTCATGTGCGCCACCGGCTTCTGGTAGGCGCCGGGCTCCTTCACGTGATCGATGAGCGGTTGGTGGCTGATGCCGAGGCCGCACATGAAGCGAGGGCCGTGCTCGCCGACGAGGCGCGCGTGTTCGGTGGCCGCCTGCTCGGGCGTGTGCATCCACACGTTCAAGATGCCGGTGGCGATGGTGACCGTGGACGTGGCGCCCAGCAGGTTGCCCAGCGCTGTGAACAGGTTGCCCCCCACATCGGGGATCCACAGCGTGTGGTAGCCGAGTTGCTCGAGTTCGGCGGCATGTCGGGCCGCCTCGGTCTGATCGCCGTAGCGGAGCTGCCCGCTCCAGATGCCAGTGGTGCCGAGGGGGGTGGTCATTGGGACAGCCTGCCACCCGTGAGCCCGACGTCTCCGACGGAGCATCGGACATCCGACCATCGCAGACGTCCGGGCATCGGCGCCGCCGAGGTGTCGTAGCATTCGTTCGCTGGCCACGAACGGAGAGTTGGGGAACCATGAACGACATCACTGTCGCGATGTTTGCTGTCGCGAATCAGGACGCAGCCATCGCCTTCTACACGCAGAAGCTCGGGTTCGAACTGCGCGCCGACACCCGGTTCGGACCAAACGGCGAGTACCGGTGGGTCGAAGTCGCCCCGGCCGGATCGCACGCCCGCCTGGCTCTCAACGAGCCCATGGGCGGCGCGCCCGGCGGTGGCAGCATCGGCGTCGAGACGCCCGACGTGATCGCCGAGCACCGCCGACTCAGTGCGATCGGTGACCTCGATCTCGATCCCGAACCGATGCAGACTCCTGGCGCTCCGCTGTTGTTCATGATGCGCGACCCAGATGGCAACCACATCGCTGTCGTCCAGTCGCCCGATTCGACGTCCTGAGGTGCCACCGATGTCCCCGAAGAACACCATCTGTCTGTGGTTCGACCGTGAGGCCGTCGATGCCGCCCGGTTCTACGCCGACACCTTCCCCGACAGCTCGGTCGGTGCCATCGCGACGGCACCGAGCGACTTCCCCGACGGCAAGGAGGGCGACGTGCTCACCGTGGAGTTCACGGTGGTCGGCGTCCCGTGCCTTGGGCTCAACGGCGGCACCGCCTTCCGGCAGAGCGAGGCGTTCTCGTTCCAGATCGCCACCGACGATCAAGACGAGACCGACCGGCTGTGGAACGCGATCGTCAGCAACGGCGGCCAGGAGAGCGCCTGCGGCTGGTGCAAGGACAAGTGGGGCGTGTCGTGGCAGATCACGCCGCGCGCGCTGAGCGAGGCCATGGCCGACCCTGACCCCGCCGTGTCCAAGCGGGTGTTCGAGGCCATGATGACGATGGGCAAGATCGACGTCGCCGCGATCGAGCGTGCTCGACGCGGCTGACAATCGAACGTCGTCGGGCGCAGCCGGCGGGTTCAGCCTCCCGCTGCAATCACCGGAGCCGGCGTCCTACTGGAAGCGTGCGGGCATGTCACCCCGCGAGAGGGAGGGGCGTGCGGCGCGTGTCGGTGGGCGGGTCGTTGGCCAGCATCGCCCAGGGTGCCATGGTGGCGATCGCCGAGCATCTGCTCGCCCACGGCACGCTCGACCCCGAGGCGACCTTCCTCGACGGGGACCTCAAGCGACGGGCGTTCACCAGCGACTGAATCTGCGAGCGTTCGGCCATGGAGATCGGGCTGACCGATGTCACCCTGGCACTTGGACCATATAATTCTCGGCAAATTGGACCTTTAGTTGGTCCAGTCGAGGGAGCACCCTGGCAGCCATGACCTCATCGCCGACCAACGAAACCGTGCTGGACACTGCTGGGCTCGACTGGATCCCACTCGAGACCGGTCAGGCCTTCAAGCCCATCTCGATGCCCGACGAAGGGCCACGCCAGCTCCTCCTGCGGGTTCAACCCGGCACTGTGGTGGGGCTGCACCGGCACCACGGCGACGTGCACAGCTTCACGATCTCAGGGGCCAGGGTGCTCCTCGACCCCGCAGGGCACGTCGATGTGCGGGCCGGAGCATACGTCTACGAGCCGGCCGGCACAGTGGACTCGTGGATGGCGGTCGGCGACGAACCCTGTGTCGTTCACATCTCGATCGACGGTCCGATGGACACTCTCGACCCAGAGGGTGACGTGACCTCATCGACGGGAACGCCCGAATTGCGGCGCATCTACCTCGAGTGGTGCGCTGCAAGCGGCGTCACGCCGGCACCGATGCTGGTTGGTGTGCGATGAGCCACATCCCGGTGGTCGACGTGTTCGTCGACCGGTCTGCCCATTCGCATGGATCACCTCCCGTTGGTTCGTCGAGCTGCAGCGCTCACGCAACGTGCCGCTCTCGTTCGAATAGGTGACCACTATGCGACCGATATGCACGAACTGCGGCACCCAGTGGGCAGACCGACCGCAGCCACCCGACCACTGTCCAATCTGCACCGACGACCGCCAGTACGTGGCCCCGACCGGCCAGGCCTGGACCACGCACGAGGTGCTTGCGACGACGCACCGCGTGCGGACCGAGCGGGACGGCGACCTGCTCGGCATCGGCATCACGCCGACGTTCGCGATCCCTCAGCGCGCACTTCATCTGCGCACCGACGTCGGCAACGTGCTGTGGGACTGCACCAGCCTCGTCACGCCTGAGACCGTGGAGGCACTCGAAGCGTACGGTGGCATCGATCTCATCGCGATCTCGCACCCGCACTTCTACTCGGCGATGGTCGAGTGGTCGGACGCCTTCGGTGGCGTGCCGATCCTGCTCCACGCCGCAGACGCTGAGTGGATCCAGCGGCCGTCGCCGAACATCCTCCACTGGGACGGCAGCGAGCACCGCCTGTCCCCGACAGTGTGCCTCCACCGCTGCGCCGGCCACTTCCCGGGCAGCACTCTCCTGCACTGGACCGCCGCGCCGAACGGCCGCAACGTGATCCTCGCCGGTGACACACTGCACGTGACTGCCGATCGCCGCCACCTCACCTTCATGTACTCCGTGCCGAACTACGTTCCCGCCCACCCCGACCACGTCGAACGCACGCGGGCGCAGCTCGCCGACCTGGCGATCGACGACATCTACGGCTTCACGTGGGGCCTCGACATCATCGGTGGCGGACGGGCCGCACTCGACGCCTCCATCGATCGCTACCTCGCCGCGGTCGGCCGCTGAACAGTGATGGATCTGTTCATCGACCCGACGCAGCCGCGAGCCATCACCCGCTCGCTCTACGACCAGATCCGCGCCGCCATCGCCTCCGGCCGCATCAGCGCCGGCGAACAGATGCCGCCCTCGCGCCAACTCGCCCAGGAGCTCGGCGTCGCCCGCCAGACGATCGCCACCGTCTACGGACGACTCACTGCTGAGGGCCACGTGATCGGCCGCGGCGCGGCCGGCACCTTCGTCGCGCCCACGGCGGACGCCCACCGACCGGCACGAGCTGACCGAACCCGCTCCTCCGCACTCGCACCGCGACCCGGCCTCCCTGAGACGGCCGACCCCGAGTTCCAACCAACCGGGCTCGACCTCCGGTCCGGCACACCCGACCTCGCACTCTTCCCGCACGTGGCGTGGCGTCGCGCAGTACTCGCCGCAGCACACCAGCCGCCATCCGGATACGGGGCCTACGCCGGCCTGCCCGAACTCCGCCGAACCCTCGCACGCCTGGCTTCCCGCACGAGAGGTGTGGTGGCCGACCCGGATCAGATCGTCGTCACGGCGGGTGCGCAGTCTGCAATCGATCTCACGATCCGCCTGCTCACAGTCCCGGGAGACACAGTCGCTGTCGAGGAGCCCGGCTATCTGCCGGTGCGACGTCTCATCGAGTCGCTTGACCGACGTGTTGCGCTGGTACCCGTGGACGCCGACGGCATGCAGCCCGAGCACGTCCCGGCTCGCGCCCGCCTCATCTACACCACGCCGTCGCATCAATCACCCACGGGCGCGACCCTCACCATCGCCCGACGTCGAGCGCTGCTCTCGTACGCGGACCGCCACCATCAGGCGATCATCGAAGACGACTACGACTCCGAGTACCGCCACACAGACCGGCCGCTCGAGCCGCTTCATCTGCTCGACACCACGGGTCGCGCCGTGTATGTCGCGACGTTCTCGAAGACCCTCGCACCGTCGCTCAGGCTCGGGTACGCGGTGTTCCCAGTCGAGCTGGCCCGCCACGCCGCAGCACTCCGCGCCGCAAGCGACGTCCAGCCGCCCGAACTGCTGCAGCGAGCAATCCACCACCTCATCACCACCGGCGACCTCGACCGTCACCTGCGACGGAGCCGCAAGATCTACGCCAAACGGCACGAACTGGTCGCCGACTGGGTAGCGCGCATGAGCACGGCCGGTCACCTCACGCCCTGCGCCACAGACCACGCCGGCCTGCACCTCACCGTCCGCCTTCACAACATCACCGAGGAGGAACTCGCAGCCCGCCTCGAGCCACACGGCATCCGTCTCGGCAGCTACCGCGACACGTGGGCGAAGACACCCGACCACGACGGCGCCGTCATCGGTTTCGGCAACGCCGACAGCTCCGACCTCGAAGCCGCTCTCTCGCGAGTCGAACACGCACTCGCATCGCCGCCGCCTCGCCCCCGAGTTCGACCGTGACTTCCCTCGACCGTTCACGCTGACGGGCAGCGCCCTCGCTGACGGGCCCGGCTATCCGTGCGCCAGCTTGTGTCTGTCATTCATCGGACCGCGTCCGGCGAGGACCACACGACAGTGTTCGCGATGCTCGAGGAACGCCGCGCAACCTTGCTGCACAACAGGTTCGCGTGACCAACCAGCTGCACGCGGTGTTGCGGGATCTGGTTCCTGGAGGAGCCGCGTTGGCGATACAGCGAAGTCGGCGTCGGCGATGCTGGGCGTAGCCCGACTCACATCACCGTGCTTCTCGGGCGTGGCGGTGCCGTAGATGCAGGCACTCAGGGAGTCGGCGGAACAGTTGCTGCGTCGGCCGGGATCGCGGATTGCAGAGGCCGAGTGGCTGACGCGAGGCCTGCGCCGAGGGCGAGGACTGCGGCGGTGATGGTGAGGGCGCGGAGCACGCCGGTGTGGTTGCCGACCGTGCCGATGAGCGATGGTCCGGCGAGGAACGCGGCATAGCCAATCGTGGCGACAGTGCTGACGCGGCCGGCTGATCGTGCGGGATCGTCGGCGGCTGCGCTGATGCCGGTGGGGAACCCGAGGGCAGAGCCGAGGCCCCACAGCAGAACTCCGACGATCGCGGTCGCGAGGCTGGGTCCGTGGACGACGATGACGACGCCGACGAGGGCGCACAGCGCGCTGGCGCGGAGCACGGTGACGCGTCCGTAGCGGTCGAGAACGCGGGGACCGAACCAACGGCCGGTAGTCATCGCGACGACGAATGCCACGTACGCGAAGGAGCCCAGCGCGGCGCTGGCGCCGTATCCGTCGATCGCCGCGACGCCGAGCCAGTCGTTGCCGGTGCCTTCGGAGAAGGCCATGCACAGTACGAACAGGCCGATCAGCAGAGTGCGTCGTTCCGTCCAGGCGTGCCACGGGTCATGTTGTTCGGCGTCTCGATCCTCGTCTGCGGCGCCCGCAGGGAGAAAGCCCCGAACTTGCCACGGAACACCCGTTCCGATCAGGGTGGCGACGGTCAGCAGGTGCCAGATCGGGTCGACGTGCAGTGCGTTCATGGCCACACCGCCGAGGGCGCCGATGACGGTGCCGATGCTGAACGCTGCGTGGAAGCGGGCCATGATCGAGCGCCCGATGCCCTGTTCGACGGCCGCTCCTTCGACGTTCTGGGCGACGTCCCATTGGCCGGCACCGAATCCGGCGATGAACAACCCGATCGCGACCATCGGCGTGCCGACTCGGGTACCGATGGCGACGATCGCAAGGCCGATCGCCCACGTCACCGACATCGCCATCGCGGTCCGCGCCGAGCCGAATCGGTACACGACGGAACCAGCGAGAGGGAGCGAGACGAGAGAGCCGATCGCGGCCACCAGCAACAGCAGGCCGAGGGGGCCAGGACGGAGGTGTAGCGCGTCGCGGATCTGAGGGACGCGCGACAGCATCGATGCCGTGCCGGCGCCGTTGAGGAGAAAGCTGGCGTATACGGCGCGCATCGCGCGCTGGTTCGCGTTCACGACCTATTCTCCCGCGCTTCGGCATCGGTGGCCGTGGCGGCCTGGACTCGCTCACTCCAGCGAGGCGGGGGCGACAGGACGCCCGTCGGTGAGCACAGGGAACTGCCGCCGTGGGTCGTTCGCGGGTGCCGGATCGGGGGGCGGTCCTTGCGCAGGGTCGCCGCGGAACACCTGCGCACCATCGGGTGCGTATTGGAGGATGTAGGCCTTGCGCACGGCATCGGTGGTGTTCGGCCCGGTGAGATGCGGCGACAACGACGAGAACACCACGATGCCACCCTTGCCGACAGGCGCGGCAACGGCGTCTGGATGATCCTCGAAGATCTCCCACCCGAGCGGGTCCACGTAGTGGTGCTGCAAGGTGCCCAGGCGATGAAGCCCTGGCACCACGTGCGGGCATCCGTTGTCGACGGTGGCATCGGTGAGCGCCACCCAGCAGGTGAGGTACTGCTGGGGGGCGACGAAGGTGTAGCCGTTGTCCTGGTGCCAGGGGAAACGTCGAGGTTTCTCGGGCTTCTTGTAGACGGCCTGGTCGTGATAGAGCCGGACGTCGGGGCCGATGAGGTCGTGGCACAGGTCGGCGAACACCGGATGGGCCGCGAAGGAGCGGGCGGCCGGGCTCGTTTGCACCAGGAAGAGGCTGAACGTGATGGCCCCCTGCTCGGCGATGGAGAGGCGGCCTCCCTCCATCTGGCCGAGGAACTCGTCGGTTCGGCCCTCCAGCTCGTCGGTCGCGGCAAGGACGGGTGCGAGTTCTTCATCGCTGAACATGTCGTCGAGCACGATGAAGCCGTCACGGTTGAACTGGTCGGCTTGCCGCTGCGTGATGCGGCGGAACGGGCCCGTGCGATCCACCCAGGTGAACCCGGTGTTCCACGGGTGTCGCTCGACAGCGGGGGCCTGCGTCATGGGAGAAGAGTAGGCCGCGCGTGACGGTGGGTCAGCCGAGACCCACCGGAACGCTGTACCGGGTGCCCCTCGCCGAGCCGCCTCCCGCGTTGTCGATGTCAGTGCAGCGTGGCGAGCAGCTCGTCCAGTTGAGCGAACGTCTCCGGCATCGCTTCCTCTGCGCCGCCCGCTGCATCGAGCGCTTCCTTCGAGGGATACACCTCGCTGACGACGACCAGCGTGCGGTCGTCCTGTTCCTCGAACGTCACGGTGGTGACCGAGCTGTTCTCGTCGGCCTCCTCGTTCGTCCACACGATGCGCTCGGGCGGCATGACGTCGATGTACCGGCCGAAGAAGTCCATGCCCTCGCCGAAGTTGAGCCGGTAGGTGCCACCGGTGCGCACGTCCATCTCGCAGTCGTGCAGCGTCATGCCCATCGACTTCGGCACCCACCACTTCCGGAACAGCTCGGGAGTCGACCAGGCCTCGAACACGATGCGCGCCGGCGCATCGAACCAGCGCGTGACGACGACCTCGCGGTCGGATCGCCGTTCCACCGTCGTGCCGTTCGCGCCCACGGCCTCAGTCTTGTTGCTTGCGTCCATCTCGCTGCTCCTTCTGTTTCAACGCTTCGATGACCTTGTCCAGCTCGCTGAACCGCTCCTCCCAGAGCTGGTGGTAGTTGTCGATCCACGCCGTCACCTCGTCGAGCCGGCGCGTGCCGATGCGGCAGTGACGCACCCGGCCGACCTTCTCCGTGGTGACGAGCCCCGCGTCCTCGAGGACGCCGACGTGCTTCCTCATGCCCGTGAGGGTCATGTGGAACTGCTCGGCGAGATCCGTGATCGAGGACTCGCCGCGACCCAGCTGCTCCAGCACGCCGCGACGAGTGCCGTCCGCCAACGCAGCGAACGAGGCGTCGAGATGAGCGGTCGCATACTGAACCATATGGTTCAGTATTAGAGCACGAGTTCGGCAGCGGCGCAAGTGGGCCTACGGGGCCCGTTCATCTGGTGCTGATCCTGACCCGGCACGTGCGATGGTTCTTGCCGCTCGTCGCTGACGAAGTGGGGACGTGAGCACGTCGAAGGTCAGCCGAAGCGGTAGCGGAGTTGGTCGCCGCTCTCGTCCACCGCGGCGTCGCCCGTGAGCCGCAGGTGTTCGAGGTGGGCGTAGGTCTCGCTCTCGGCCATCGCGCCCCATGACCGCTCCTGGAACAGCACCTCCATGAACTCGTGCACCGTGCCGCTACCGATCTCGCCGCTGGCAGTGCGCAGCTTGTCGAGACGCTCGTGGTGGTGACGCTTGATCGCCTCGGCCCGACCCGAGAGGTCGCCGAACTCGAGGCCGTGCGCAGGCAGCACCACCCGCACACCGTCGAAGGACTTCATCAGATCGAGGCTGTCGAAGAAGTCCTTCAGCGGATCGACCGTGGTACCCAACCCGGAGATGTGCGGGGTGATGGTGGGCAGTACGTGGTCGCCGCTGATCATCACTCCCCCGGCCGGGTCGTAGAGACAGAGGTGATCGATCGTGTGACCAGGGGTGTGGACAGCCACCCACTCGCGACCACCGAGCTCGATCACCTGGGCGTCCTCCACCCGACGCGTGGGGGTCGGCGTGGGGACGAAGCGACCCGCCGCCTTGCGCATCGCCCAGTAGCGCAACCGACGAGCGCGTGGCATCGAGTACGGATCGCCGCCCCATGGGGTCTGCTTCGCGAACGGTCCGCGCCGCAAGTCCTGGCCGTGCAAGAACTCGATCTGAGCCTTCACCGGCCCCTCGATCACTTCCAGCTCGTCGGCGCTCTCTTGATCCTCGGCCTCCGGGTCGAGGAAGGTGCGGAACGCCTGGTGCGTGATCACCTCGGCCCCGAAGCGCTTGCGGAACTGGCCGGCCTGCCCGAAGTGATCCGGGTGGGAATGGGTGATCACCACCGAGTGCACGCGTTCGATCGCGAGACCACCGGCCTTCATGATTCGCTGCAGCTCACGCCACGTCTTCGGGCCGGGCAGCCCTGGATCAACGAGCGTGATCCCGCGAGCGTCCTCCATCGCGTAGCAGTTCACGTGGCCCAGGCCCGGCAGCGAGATGGGCAGCTGCAGTCGCAGGATCCCCGGCGCAACCTCCTCGACACCCTCTCGCGGCGGCTGCCGTTCTTCACGAACTGGCTTCGGCGCGGCATGGTCGTGGTCGGTCACCTCCAAAGTCGTAGCGGAGGTGAGCGCCGCAGCCGAAGTCGCACGGCCCCGCTTCCAAGCCGAACAACCCAGCGAGACCCGGCAATCCGACTTCACCCACTGGCACCTCGCCAACGGCGTCGACGTTGAAGTCCTGTGCTGGATCGACGACCACTCCCGCTTCGCACTGTCGATCACCGCACACCTGCGCGTCACCGGACACACTTGCTCGACACCTTCCGCCACGCGGTGCGCGAACCCGGAGCACCGTTCTCGACCTTGACCGACAACGGAATCGTGTTCACCACCCGCTTCTCAGGCGGCAAAGGCGGCCGCAACACCTTCGAGCCGAACTCGTCCGCCTACGGGTCGCGCAGAAGCACTCCCGCCCCGAACCACCCGACCACCTGCGGCAATGTCGAACGCTTCCATCAGACCCTCAAAGAACGAACTCCGCGCCCAGCGGCCGCCGGCGACGGGGTCGCTGTCATGACGCCCATGCACTCCGCCGCGAACAGCACGCGAACGCAGTCGGATCACGCTTCCCCCATGACCCACACCTCCACCCATCTGACGCGTCTCGCAGCTCTCCTTGCGGTCGCCATGGCACTGCCATCGTGCAGTCAGGGGTCGTCAGCCCCTTCGACGACTCCTGCCGAAGCACCGGCAACTTCGACCACCGACCGACCCACGGCGACCACTTCGTCGACCACCAGCGCGTCGACCAACAGCGCGTCGACCACCAGCGCGTCGACCGCGACCACAGCGCCCGCGGCCACGGCGGCGACTGGAGATCCGACGGAGTTCGTCGTCTCCTATGCCGACACCGAAGCGCCTGGACCCGTCGTGTGCGCCCAGCCACCCGACAGCTGCGTCACGAGCCGGATGTCAGCGGCCGCCCTGCCGACGACCGGCGATTGGGTCGGCACGGTCGTGTCGGCGACCGGCAACGCAACTGTCGGCGACTTGGTCGTCGGCAACGGGTTGATCGCCTTCAATGGCTCCGTCGCACCGTGCGGAACCGGCACCGTGCTCCTCACGGTGTTGACCGTTCGCGGGCCGATCCCGACGCCAGTGCCCGGCATGGAGATCCCGTTCGAGTCGACTCCGCTGAGCATCGTGCCCGGGACCGGGACCGGTGATCTCACGGGGCTCACCGGGGGCGGGACGGCGTCGGCGATTCTGACTCCGACGTTCGGTGTCGACGTCACGTACGCACTCGATGTCGACTGTGGCCCGGGCTGATTCCTGCCTCTTGCGCCACCGAGATGCGCGCTGTCGCCGCCGCCCTAGTCTTTCCGTCCATGGGGGTTGCCGTTCGCGTGCTCGGGCCGTTGGAGGTGACGCGTGACAGCATTCGCGTCTCCCTCGGCAGCGCCCAGCAGCGGGTCATCCTCACAGCCCTTGCCACTGAACGGTCCGCAACCGTGCCCAACCTCATCGATGCCGTGTGGGGTGAGGCCGCGCCACGCGACGAGTCACGGACGCTGATGAAGCTCATCTACCGGCTGCGCCAGGCCTTGGGCCCGGGGGTGATCCACACCGAAGGGCCGCACTATCGATTGGTCGCCGACACCGACCTCGTTCGCTTCGACGAACTGCTCGAGCTCGCCCGCGTCGCGGAACCTGCGGCAGCGGTGGACCTGTACAACGAAGCCCTGCATCTGTGGCGAGGTGAAGCGGTGCCCGAGCTATCCGGTGTCGCATGGGCGGAGCCACTGCGCAGATCGCTGGACGAACGGCGCCTGCACGCCATCGACGAGCGCTCCGAATTGCTCTTGCAACTCGGGCGGCACCGCGAGATGGTGAGCGAGTTGGTGGCCAACGTCGCGGCGCATCCGCTGCGCAGCCGCTCGGTCGGGCTGTTGATGCGGGCGCTGCACCGAGGCGACCGCACGGACGAGGCCTTGCGGGTACTGGAGGAGCATCGTCGCCAACTGGCTGACGAAACGGGCTTGGAGCCGGCGCTGGCCCTGCTCGAGTTGGGTTCACGAATCGCCCAGGGCATCGAGCCAGGGGGGACCATGCCGCGCTCGTGGCTGCCCCCGACCGCCCTCGCCCCAATGATTGGGCGCCAGCACGAGCTGCGCCGACTCCACACCGCGTGGGAGGCCTCGCACGGCGGTCCGTCACAGCTGGTGATCATCGACGGCGAACCGGGGATCGGCAAGTCGCGGTTGGCGGCCGAGCTCGCCAGGTCGATCAATTCGACCACCGCGGTCGTGCTCCATGGCCGGTTCGGGGAACACGCTGAGACGCCGTTGCGGGCGCTCTCCGAGGCAATCGGTCCGCTCGTCGACCACCGGCCCGACCCGGCTGCGATCCTCGGCGCCTTGCTGCGCGGCCCCCACCGCCTGCTCCTGGCGCTCGACGACCTCCAGTGGGCGACCACCGACGACCTCCGCCTCGTCAGGCGGCTCATCGGCGCACGAACCAACCACGGGCTCCTCGTCGTCGCGACGAGCCGCCCACTCGACGGCTCGACTTGTTCGCCCGACGAGGTCGAGGCGCTGCGACGCGACACCACAATCGAGCGGATCCATCTCGAACCGCTGGATGCTGCAGACCTCGCCGCGCTGGCCGCAGCCGTCCCCGACGTCGCGGAGACGTGGTCGGCCGCTGCGCTCTCGGCGCTGGCCGAACGCACAGGAGGGAACCCGCTCTACGCGCTCTCCGTCCTGACCAGCCGCGACAACCGCGAGGTACCCGCTTCGCTCGAAGAGCACCTTCGCGCGCGAGTCGATCTGCTCGACCGCGACACCCGCACCGCGCTGGAATGCGCATCGATCGTCGGCCGCAAGTTCTACTCGTCCATCGCCGCCGCGGTGGCCGAACTGCAGGCCGCCGACGCCGAGGTCGCGCTCGCCGACGGTGTCCGCTCAGGCCTGATCAGAGCGACGGGCCTCGACGAGGAGGACTACGAGTTCGTGCATGATCTGGTCCGCCACGCACTCATCGGTCGACAACGCACGAGCACCCGCGAGCGCCGCCACGCCGCCGTTGCCGCACTGCTGCACCCAACGCGAGACGCCGCCGCTGTGGCCGATCACCTCGACCGCGCCGGAGCACTCGTGGATCCGGCACGGCGCGGTGAGGCGTTGGTTGTCGCTGCCGATCGGGCGAACGGCGGGATGTCGTTCAGTAGCTCCGAACACTTCGCCCGGCGAGCACTCGAAGTGCTCGGCGACACCGGCCCGGTCGAGCTGAGGGTCCGCGCAATGACCATCCTCGCCAACACGCTCAACGCCACCAACCGTCGCGATGAGGCTCGCGCCGTGCGCGCGAAGTTCCTGGGCGATGCCTTCCGCCTCGGCGGCGCCGCGCTGGTCGATGCGGTCATCTCCTGCTCCGAGCCGGACCCGAACGACACCGAGGCGAAGGCAGTGAGCTCGAGCTTGCTGCGCGACGCGCTCGCGGTCGTCGGAGCCGATGAGCCCGCCGGCCGCGCCGCACTTCTCGCCCTGCTCGCATTGGACGACGAGCCGTCGCGCATCCTCACCGACGCCAAGCTCGAGATGATCAATGAGGCGCGACAGCTTCTCACCGCGGTTGACGGCGCATCGCCGCGCGACGGCATGTTCGCCGCGCTGGCGGAGGAGTGGATCCTCGTGGCCCGTTCGCTCGGTGGCCCGGCGGAGTACAGCCGGCTCGAGCTGCGCCTCGGGGGTCGCCGTGGGGGCCCGTTCATGCGCCTTCCGTTCGCCGTCAACCGGATGACCGGGCTGCTCGGCTTCGGTCAACGCGAGGGATGCGACGAGCTCATCGAACAGCTGACCGAGGCCGGCAACTATCTCGATGCTCCCCAGTACGCCGTCGCCGCCCAAATGTGGCGAGCGACGCTTGCGAACGTGGACGGTCGCTTCGTCAGCGACACCGAAACCCTCGATGCCAAGTCACGCCTTCCGAGCACGTCCAGCGGGCGATGGTTCTGGGATCGGATCGGCGACTGGTCGCTGATCGAGCGCGGCGCGGCCGATGCGGCCGTCTTCGACCGAATCGAGTCCGACCTCGACGCCGCCGTGCCGTTCGTCCCCATGCTGCTGCCTCACTACGCCACTGCGGCCGCGGGTCACGCGTCGCTCGGCCAACCCGAGCGCGCACGCACGCTCGTCGACCAGCTGCTCGACGACCTGCCGACCCTTGGCCGGCACGCGGAGCGACCCATCGCCTGGCGCTGGATCCCCGACGTCCTCTGGGCGCTCGGCGATCGGGACGCGGCGCAGCGGACGCTCCCGTACATCGAACCGTACGGTGGGCAGATCCTCGTGGGCAGCGGCACGATGCCGCTCGGAGCGGCTGATCGATCGATCGGGATCCTGCACACCCTGCTCGGCAACTTCGACGAGGCCGAACTGTCCTTCCGCACCGGTCTCGCCGTCGAACACGGTATGCGCAGCCGACCCTTCGTCGCGCGAAGCGAGCTGGCACTGGCACGGATGTACTCCGCCCGCAGTGGCCCGGGCGACCATGCTAAAGCACTCGCAGTCGCACAGGCCGTCGCACGGGAAGCCGACAACCTCGGAATGGCCGGGGTGCGGCGCGAAGCGGGGGCTCTGATCGCTCAAGCGGATTGAAGCCGATCAGTCGACGGCTTCAATCCGCAGGGTGCGGGTGACAGGTCTTGATCGTCTCCCCCACCCAACCAACCTCGCGCGCGGTTCAGCTCGGACCGGCCGACATGACGGCGAGCCCACGCGGCGTCGGTCTCACGGCTCGCGGTCGAGATGACATCGAATCGCGTCGTCGCGGTCCAGCCCAGCAACGGCTGAGCGACGTACGGTCGTGAGATGACGGGCTTCGTCGCCGTCGGGCGAAGCGCCGGTCCCGCGTTGGCGGGACTCGTCGAGTCGTACTGGTACGCCCGCGGCACGATCGATCACGAGCGTGAGCTGATCGCCCCGACCGGGTCGGTCGTCGCCGCGTTCGTGTTCGGTTCGCCGATCGAACAGACGACACGAGCCGGGCGGGGCGAGACCTTCGTCGCTCGCACCGGCTTCGTCATCGGTCCGCACGATCAGCCGATCGTGAACCGTCCGTCGGCCGAGACCCACGCCTTGGGGATGGTGTTGTGCCCAGCGGCGTGCGCTCGTGTCCTCGGTGTCGCTCCGACCTTGCTTCGCGGGCGGGTCGCCGGTCTCGAAGCGGTCACGCCACATCTCGCGGTCCACCACCCCCGATTGGCCGCGCTCGCCGCAGCGTCCCCGGAAGCGGCGCTCGACGACGTGGACAGGATCCTCACCACCGGGCTCGGCGCACCGGACCCGGCCGACGACCGAGTGAACCACGCCATCACGTGCATCGAAGCCGACCCGACCCGACAGATCGGCGACATCGCGATCGAGGTCGGCACCTCGCACACCAGGCTCGACCACGAGTTCCGACGGGTGGTCGGGCTGAGCCCGCGAGTCCTCGCGCGAATCCTGAGGCTGCGCCGATTGCTCGACGGTCTCGACGCGTTCGGCGACACCGTGAGATGGGCAGAGCTCGCTGCCTCGCTCGGTTGGTACGACCAGTCGCATCTCATCCGAGACTTCCGTCGCCACACGGGAGTGACCCCGACCCGGTATCTGCTGGCACATCGCGAACACTTCGATCCGAACGAGTCGGCCCCGGGCTTCGTACCGGGTGACATCTGACCCCGGCGATGTCGGACCCCGGTGCGCCCTCGACGTCCGCGGGGCGCAAATCCGTCCAATCGACCCATCTACCCACGCGCGTAGCGTCGACCCCGTGCCCAGTCCAGCCGAACAGACCGCGACCCAACTCGCCAACATCGAGCGACACACCGGCATCACGGTCGACGGCTGGACCCGAGCGATCGCCGAAGCCGGGGCCGCCAAACACGGCGAGATCGTCGCCTGGCTCAAGCAGCAGGGGCTCACCCATGGCAACGCCAACGCCCTCGCTCACGCCGTGCGCGCCCGTCAGAGCGGGGATGCCGCGACCCCAGACGCGTTGCTGGACGCCCAGTACGCGCGGGGCAAGGCCGGCCTGCGGCCGGTCCATGACGAGATCCTCCGTTACAGCAGGACACTCGGAGACGACGTCGATGTCGTCGTGCAGAAGACCGCCGTCTCGCTCCGGAGAACGAGACAGTTCGCCATGATCGAAGCTCGATCGGCGAAGGTCGTCCGACTCGGGTTCAACCGCCGCGGCGCCCACGCCTCCGGGCGCGTCCAGGCGACGTCGGGGATGTGCACGCACTACGTCGACCTCGGGTCGCCAGAGGAGATCGACGACGAGGTCACCTCATGGCTCGCAGAGGCATACCGCGCCGCCAGCAGCTGACACCGCTCCGCCAACCGGATCTCGGGTCAGCTTGCGGTCGCCCAGATGTCGCGCCAGACGCGCCACGTACCGTCGGCGTCGATGCGGTAGATGTTGACGCCGTTGCCGGTGTCGGTGGCTGACTCGCCACCGTCGCGAGGGGTATCGACGACGTGGTACCGGTACCACTCGTACGCCAACCCATCCGCCACGACCAGTTCGACGGTCGTCTTGGTCCAGACCGTCTGGATCGCCTCGAAGTACCCGGCGACCCAGGCGCCGACGGCTTCCTTGCCTGCGATCGGTTCGCTGTTCGGTGGCAGGAAGACGATGTCGTCGGTGACTGTGGTGAGGAACCGGGCAACGTCGTTGCTGTTGATCGAGGTGAGGTACGCCTCGTGCGCGTGATGGACGGCGGAATCCGTGGCGAGGACGGTGTCGGACATGGTGTGCTGCTCCTACGGGTCGAACCGACGCCAGATTGCGATCGGTCGTGCCGATGGTGCGCCCGCGGTTGCCGCGGTACATCGGCCAGGTGGCATATTCGGCTTCAGTGCGTGGGATAATCCCGCTGGTCGAGGCCCGAGCGCGACGGGATATGCCATCTGGCAGATGTCGGCACCGAGGGGTCAGGAGACGATGCCGCACATGAACGCAACCAGCCCAGGCTCGTCCTCACGTTCGACCGGCACCGGGGTCGATCGATCGACGAACCTGCCGGCGCAGCTGTCGTCGTTCATCGGGCGCGAGGCGGAGGTGGCATCGGTACGCGAGGCGATCATCGCCCACCGCTTGGTCAGCCTCACCGGTGCCGGAGGTTGCGGCAAGACGCGGCTGGCGTACGAGGTCGCCGCCCTGGAGCTGCAGCTCGATCGGTACGACGACGGCGTCTGGTGCGTGGAGCTGGCGCCGGTCGCCAGCGGCGATCTCGTTGCGCAGGCGATCGCTGCAGTGTTCGGGCTCCGTGAGGAGTTCGGTCGGCCGCTGCTCGACACGCTCACCGAGCAGCTCCGCGACGTGTCGGCACTGATCGTCATCGACAACTGCGAACACCTGCTCGACGGTGTGGCGACGGCGATCGAGACGCTGCTGCAACGCTGCTCCGGGGTGCGCGTCATCGCCACGAGCCGTGAGGCGATCGGAGTGTCGGGCGAGGTCGTGTGGCGGGTGCCATCGCTCGACGAACTGACGGCGTTCGAGTTGTTCGTGCAGCGGGCTCGCAGCGCGCGCCCGTCGTTCGAACCTTCGGTTGACGAGCGGCCGGCGATCGCCGAGATCGTCTCGCGGCTCGACGGCATCCCGCTCGCGATCGAGCTCGCCGCCGCTCGGGTGCGGATGATGAGCCCGGCGCGCATCGCTTCGGGGATCGACGACCGTTTCCGCCTCCTCAGTGGTGGCAGCCGAACGGCGATGTCGCGACAAGAGACCCTGGAGGCGTCGGTCGCGTGGAGCTACGACCTGCTCAGCCCTGACGAGCAACAACTCGCCCGCCGTCTGTCGGTGATGCACGGCTTCACACTCGAGGCGGCAGAGGGATTGGCGGGCGACGACATTGCGGATCGGTACGCCGTGCTCGACGTCCTGACCCGGCTCGTCGACAAGTCGATGGTGCAGGTCGACCACGCCACGAACGGTCAGGGCTACCGATTCCTCGACACGGTGCGCCAGTACCTCCTGCAGCGTCTCGCCGAGAGCGGCGAGGCCGAGGCCGTGCGCGTTCGCCACCTGTCGTACTTCGTCGCGCTCGCCGAGCGGAGCGCGCCGGGTGTGGCATTGCGCGACAGCGCAGCGCTTTTGGCGATGCTCGAGTCCCAGCACGCCAACCTCGAGTCTGCGCTCGAGTTCGCAATCGGGTCCAATCACCGCGAGTGCGCGCTGCGGCTGGCGACTGCGATGGCGCTGTTCTGGGAGCTGCGCGGTCACCTCGGACGCGGTGGGCGATGGCTGGCCAGACTGCTCGACAAGCCCGAAACTGCGCCGAGCGTCCATCGCGCTCGAGCGTGTTGGGCGGCGGCACACCTCGGCCTGTATGCCGGCGATCTCGAGACCATGTCGGCCCGCGCGCCCGAGGCGCTGGAGCTAGCCGAACTGGTAGACGACGACTGGGCGCGTGCCCGAGCGCTCAACACCCTCGGCTTCGCGACCGCCGTGACGACACCACACGAGGCACGACCCCTTCTCGACCGAAGCATCGAGCTGGGCTCGGCCAGCGGCGACCAGTGGGCGGTGCTCAGCAGCCACAAGATGCTGACCGTCCTGTGCTGGGTGACCGGCGATGACATCGCTGCCGCCGACGACATGGAGACGTTGCGTGTGCTGTCCACTCGACTCGAGGCCGACTACTTCCTTGCGTGGTACCACGGGCTCCTCGGCCTGTTCCTCGCCCGTCGGGGCGACCTGGTCGAGGCACGGTCGCACCTCCAGCAGGCGATCGAGCTGTGCGACGGCATCGGCGAGCCGATCACGGGTTCGATGGCCCGTGCCTGGCTGTGGGCCGTCGACATCGCCCAAGGCGAGTACGACGCGTCGGAGTCCGAGTGCACCGCCCTCCTCCAGCGCTCCCACGCGACGGGTGGGGGCCTTGCGGTCGCGGACCTCCTCGCCAACCTTGGTCAGATAGCGATCGGGCGCGGCGACAACCAGGCGGCCATCGACCTGCTCGCTCCCAACTACGCGACCACCCGCGAGCACGGCATCCCGTACTTCGTGGTGCTGCCGGCGATCGTCGAGGCGTCCGCGCGACGGCGCGTCGGCGAGCACGCCGGCGCCGGTTCTCTCCTCGACGACATCGCCGGATTGACTGCGGGGTTCGACAACCAGTGGATGCTGGCCCGGATCGAACTGGAGCGGGGTCTGCTCGCGCAGGAGTCGGGTGACCTCGAGGCCGCAGCGCGCCACGTGCACGGGGCCTTGGCATCGTTCGCTCGCATGGGCCACCGGCCCGATGCCGCCGCCACCCTCGACGCGGTCGCTTCACTCGCCCAACGCGCCGAGAGTGACGCCGAGGCGGTCAGATGCTTCGCCGCAGCTGCGGCACTGCGCAACATTCTCGGGATCGTCCCGCTGCCGACAGATGCCGCCGTCGCCCACGCCACGTGTGGCCAACTGCGAGCCTCTGTCGGCGACGATGCGTTCGCCACGTACTGGGCAGAGGGATCTGCACTCTCGATGGAGGAAGCCATCGAGTACGCGTCGAGAGCGCGGGGCGAACGGAAGCGACCGTCGAGCGGCTGGGCCAGCCTGACCCCGACCGAACTGCGAGTGGTCGAACTGGTCGCCGAGGGTCTCACGAACCCACAGATCGCAGCGAAGATGTTCGTCGCTCGCGGGACCGTGAAGGTCCACCTCGGCCACATCTTCACCAAGCTCGACGTGACCAGCCGCTCGGAGCTCGCCGCCCAAGCCGCCCGCCGCATGCCGACCTGAAGTCGGCGCCACGACCGACGCGGACCCACATCGGTCGTCATCTGGCTGCACATGGCAGGTCTACGACCATCGGGCAAGATCCCGATGCAACATGATTACAGGTAGAACGTTCGACGCCGGGCGAGAACTTGGTACACAGAACTTGGTACATGGCTTGCCGGGGTCACTAGGAGTGAACGAACGAAGCCCTGGCAGATCTTGCGATCTACCAGGGCTTTTCAGTGCCGGGGCAGGATTTTGAACCTGCGACCTTCGGGTTATGAGCCGTAAAACGGTGCTGTCACTCTGTGATGCCCTGTGCCACTTTGTGCCATCTAGGAGGGCTTTCACGATTCTGGAATGTCATCTGGTAGCTGTGGATAACGCCCTGTGTCACCTGGTCCGTTAGAAGTTCCGTTAGAAGTTCTGCCCAGAACGCCGATCTGCCCGCAGCAGACAGGTCGGGCTTTCATACAGATCACGCGCCGTCACTCGTCGTCGTCGTACAGGACCGGCTCGCCCGTCCGCATCGCCGTGATCGCGTCGCGGATCATGCGGTTCCAGTCCATCCACCAGAACTTCTGGCCGACGTCCAGCTCCGCGCCCCAACCCACGAGGGTCTGCTCGACAGCAGCCCCGATCTGCGCTTGGCTTGGTGCGCTCGGCTCGGACGACATGACGTCAACATACGAGGGCGCTTCGGTCGGCGACGGCTGCATTTCGGTGCACCGCTTGTCGCTGGCGCTCTGAAGGAAGTGTTGCATTCCCGCACACCTGGAGAACGGTTAGAGTACAAGCGTTACTTAGAGAGATGGGAGGTAACGGTTGTGGCAACGCTGATCAGAAGCCGCTGGACCTCCTCGTTCGAGGGGATGAGTCGACACGACCGCCAGGGTTGCGAGTACGACGCCTATCTCCCCGACCCGCTCACCGGGTGGGAGCTCGCCCTGCCGGCCGATCTCGCCGCTGACCTCAGCGACGCGGAAGCAGCGATTCGCAGGCTGAACGCGACCGGCACGTCGCACGTCAGCCTCGAAGGGCTGGCGCGGTTCTTGCTGCGCGCCGAGTCGGTCGCCTCGTCGAAGATCGAGGGACTGGAGGCAGGGCCACGCCGGTTGCTCGACGCAGAGGTCGTGCTTGCCCAGGGTGGCGACGCAGCCGATCGGATCGCAGCCGAGGTGCTCGCCAACGTCGCAGCCATGGAGGCCGCCGTCGAGTTGGGCTCGTCGGCCGACACGATCACCCTCGACGACCTGCTCGGAATTCACAGGACCTTGATGGAACGATCTTCGATGCCGCACATCGGCGGTGTGGTCCGCACAATGCAGAACTGGATCGGCGGCAGCAGCTACAACCCGTGCTCCGCAGCCTTCGTCCCACCGCCACCGGACACCCTCGACGCGTTGCTCGACGATCTGCTCGCCTATGTCAACGGCGACGATCACCCTGCTCTCGTGCAAGCGGCGATCGCTCACGCCCAGTTCGAGACGATCCACCCGTTTGCCGATGGCAATGGCCGCACCGGCCGCGCGCTCATCCATGTCGTCCTCCGCCGCCGCGGCCTCGCAGAGCGCTTCGTCCCGCCGATCAGTCTCGTGCTCGCCACCTGGGCGAGCGACTACATCGCCGGGCTCACCACGTTTCGACACATCGGTGCGCCTGCCAGTCCTGAGCGATCCGCCGGTGCGGGCACTTGGTTGCGTACGTTCGCCACCGCTGCACACCGATCGTGTGCGGACGCCGAGTCCTACGCGGGCAGGATCCAAGCACTCAATGCACGATGGCGGGCACAACTGGGTCGAGTCCGAGCGAACTCGGCGGTCGAGCTGCTCCTCGACCTCCTGCCAGGCGTCCCGGTGATCACCGTCGACAGCGCCGCACGACTGATCGGACGATCCGAGATGCGAACAGGCGAAGCCATCAACCGTCTCGAAGCCGCTGGAGTGTTGCGCCAACGCAACATCGGTAGGCAGCGCTACCGAGTCTTCGAAGCAGCCGATGTCGTCGACCTGTTCACCGGCCTCGAACGTGCCCTGGCAAGCCCGGCGGGCAACACGGCCACAGCTGCACCGACCCGTCGGGTGCCGCGTCGAGCAAGCTCCGCCGACAACGCCTGAACGCAGCGGTCCAGTCATCGGGTTGTTGGCCCGGCGGACGCTGGCCCAATCTGACTATCGACCATAGATCGGTTTAGGAAACGAATCCGAGGGTTCGGGAGGGTCCGTTCGGGGCCGGCGACGTGAAGTCTGAGCTGGTCAATCGCGGCTGCACGGTTCGCCGAAGTGCCCTCGTTCGGGTCGATTCGACAAGCAGCGTTACGAAGGCGACCGTTGCTAGGGTTTGCCGGGAGGTTCGAGCGCCGGTGAGTCGAAAGACAATTAGGGTGGGCGAGCTCGCTCGCGAAGCGGATGTCGATCTCGATGAGGCTCTGGTCACGCTGTGGGATGCCGGGATCGACCAGCTCGGCAGTGCGAACGACCTGATTCCCGCGCGGCAAGTCGCCGCCGCACGATCGGCGCTCGGCCTGGTCGGCCCGAGGGAGCAGCTGAACGTTCAATACTGGATTGACGCCAGCGGACTCACATTGTCTGAGCTGTCGGAACGCATGAGATCGGTTGGCGTCAAGCTGGACCCCAGCACCCGCCGTATACCGAAGAACAGCCTTCGACGATTCCGCAGGGCGTTCTCCGAGGACGGGGTCCGGCAGGCGCCCCTGCCCGAAGTTCGGCGCAGTACGCCGCCGCTTGTCGACAACTTCGAGCTTCGCGACATCGGCAGGACAGCGGTCAGTAAGTACCTCTCGGAATCTGAACTGGTTGGCATTCACGAGGCGTTGGAGGAGGACTTCCGCGACTCCGGGGACCCCATCAGCCCTCCGGGAGTCAAGAACGCAGCGTTGGTCTCCATGTCGGCTCACCGGCCGCTCACATCAATTGGACAGACTCTCAAGTATCCGACTGCGGAGATGGCTGGCGCCGCTTTGTTCCACTCGGTGGCTCTGAACCATAGCTTCCACAACGGCAACAAGCGAACAGCGCTGGTTGCGCTCATCGCCTTTCTTGACATCAACGGCCTCGTCATGACATGCGCACAAGACGAGCTGTTTCGCATGACTCTGCGTGTCGCCCAACATGGGCTGGTGCCGACATCTTCCTCTGACCTGGCAGACCGCGAGGTTGCTGAACTTGCTGAGTGGGTTCGGAAGCACACCCGAGCGATCGATAGGTCCGATCGTCCTCTGAAGTGGATCAAGCTCAAGCATATTCTGCGCACCTTCGACTGCGAGTTCGATGCTGCAGGCGGAGTTGGAAATCGGATCAACATCACCCGAACTATTCCCCGCAAGGGAATCCTGAAACGCTCGCGCAGTGAAGTGTTGTCAATCCAAGTGGCGTGCGCTGGTGACGGAACGGAGGCCGCACGGAACACTATTCATGAGGTTAGGCGCAAATTACAGCTGGACCCTGAGCACGACGTGGACTCTCAGGTCTTCTATCATGGAGCCGAGATTGACGGATTTATCTGCGAGTATCGCCACATACTCACGCGGCTTGCTCGACTTTAGTCGTCCGACTCCGAAGCGGGAGGCGCGCTCCGAGGGTAACGAAGGCTGGACCACTCTTTGGCCTGACCGGAGTGAGGAGACTAGCTTGATCAGTGCGTGCGGGGTCGCGCGTCTGGTGCCGAGCAGACGCGCCAAGTCGTGTGCCGACGCAAGAAGTGGCCGCACCACCAGCCCCTTGCTCACTGTCGCCACCCGCGACGACCGTGGTCAAGCATTGGGGTATTGCGCATCGGTCGTTGCGTTCGCCTCCCTTGCGCCGAGCTTGAGCAGTGGGTGAAGCGCCACCTGGACGGCTCTTCCGAGCCAGTACAGTTCGCCGATCCTCCTTCACATGCGACGGGCTACCCACTCACCCGACAGCTGTTCCTCCGGCGCCGACGCTCTTCTGAACCACAACAACGCTGGCTGTGGCCAGGATGGACGATCTTTCGCAGCTCCTCAGCTGCCTCTGTTTCGGACAGTTAGTCGAGCTGAGGAAACGACCAGCGCTAAGGCGCTTCAGCAGACCTCAGAGTCTTGGAGTGAGTTGTCCGCAGCGTTAGCGAAAGGTTGTGCGAACGCGCTGTCAGGAAGCACCGCGACCTCCGAGCAGCCTTCGCTGTAGTCGAGCGGATGCGTGACGGCGATCGGGTAGATGCACCAGCTGGCCTCCGGATACTCGGTTGCGAGCATCAGCGCAGCAGCGAAGCCGCTGACCTTCGGCCCAAACGGGTACAAGAACACTGGGGCACCTGCCGCTCGGGCCGCAGACGAGACCGTGCTGACAATGCCCGCCAATTCAGAAAGCAGCGTTGGAAGGTGGACGCCGCGTTCGACCCATCCCAGCGAAGGAAGAAACGGTCGAATCGCGTCAGCTCGCCGACCTGGCATCCGCAGGGAGCGCAAGTGACGCAGGACAAGCTCGTTCGATGCAATCGTCCTTCGATACAAATCGGGTCGATCATCGCGAACAACGTGCACGGCATATCCGGCAGCGGGCTCCACCTCGTCCAAAGCAATCTGAAGTCGCTCAGCCTCTTGGCCAAGGAGCACGAGGCCAACGCTCACACCCTCATTACTGGCCGAGGGTTCGCGTCCCAGAGGCAGGACCAACGTGTCCCGCCAGCCGAAACCGCTCGTGACGCTATTCAGGTTCCCGTATGACAACGGCGTGGTGTAGACGACGGACCACCGACGACTTTGTGCGGTGAGTTCGGTGCACGCCCTTGCTGCGGCCACGACGTGCGGCCGTTAGACAACTGATATCGATGTAGGTGTGCGTGGCTGGACTGGGGGCCAAGATGGCGTCTTCGAGGTCTCGCATCGAGTATGGATTGATCTCGAGCCGTGTCGGGCTCATTGACGTCCGCTTCCCGATATCGCCGACCTTGTTCCATGCTTGCTCTCGAGCCCTCCGCGCCGTGTGCCCGGGCGTCGCGCGCGAGCCGTAGTCGAGCATGACGAGTTCCTGGATCCTGTCGGCCAGTTCGACCACACCGCAAGTCGCGCGATCCTCGAAGCTCAGTGCCGCTATTAGACGTGCAGGGCCCATTGCTAGCCTCCCCTTAGGAAGTTGCGGTAGCGGTCGACCGCGGTTACCAGAGCGGCGTCAAGTGTTGCTGTGCTCGCAACCTTCAAAGAGCGTCCCGCAGCCCGAACCACGCTGTCAGCCACATACCTAGACGCATCGCCGTCGGTCAGGGCTATTCCGAGCCGCTGAACCGACTCGCCTTTACCATTGCCGTAGTCGACCTTGCGAGGGTCGACGAAGACCGTGAATTCGCCGAGCTCCTGTGGGTCATCCGAGATCGTGGACAGCCCGTGCAGCGTGTCTGACTCGGAACCATGGAAGCCTTCCCCACGCTCGATCTTGTACGACAAGAACAGGTCGAAGTGAAGGTCGCTCGGAAGGCTGACGCACCGATAGCCATGCTGGTCCAGTGGCCACCAACGAAGATTGCGCTCGGCGGCCTCCTCGATGTCGGATTCATGAGGGCCAATGAAGGTGGTCCCGTGCTTCAAGTACGAGTTTGTGAGGGTGAGGCTAAGCCAGTCCTTGAGCCAGGATTCATAGTGAGTCTCAATGGACCCGACGAAGGGCTCGTACTCCAGCAGTCCCTTGACGAGCTTCTCCTTTCGGCGCTTGTTCAAGTTCGTCAGGTAGATGACGAAGAGCTGTCTGGTTGTAGAGATCCCGGACACACGAGCACCAAGCGAACTGCGCAGCGCTCGGAATGCCCGGTCTTCGTTGCGAGAGATCAGATCTCCTTCAAGAATGCTCCCACTCCAGTCTCGTTCGAGCTGAGGGAGCACTCGTTCGGCAATGGCCATGCCGTACCAGCTCTCGTCGAAGCGGGCGGTGTCGAACACGAGAGCCAGGTCCGCTAACTCTGGTTCGGTATTGGGAACGAGCGCTGATCGAAGCGCCTCGTAGCTGACACCTTTGCTGCCGAGCATCTCCACCGTCCGGGCGTGGCACATCCTTAGTTCAGGGCCGAGATCTGCGTAAGAAAGCTGGGAGTGCTGCATGACCACGTCGAGCAGGACGGTGTCTCGCGTGTCCAGCGTCCAGATCTTCGTCATGAGTCGCGCTCCCTGGGTATCACTGCGCCCGACTTAGCAGGCGGGCTCGGCCATCCCATGAGCCGCGAAGAAGTCTCGCCAACTTTCTACGCAGTCGTGCGCCAGTTGGCGCGCGTCGACGAGACTCTTGGTCGGATTGCTGTGCGACCACGACGCGAGGGTGACCTTCGCGGAGAGTCCAGCCGTCAGGCTGGTCTGATGGATCTGCGCAGACATGGGATTGGGTTCGGACTCGACGGCTTTCGCGTGTGGTGTTTGGATGTGTTCGCCATCGCGTTGCAAAGCGTGAGTGACGGCTCCTTGAAGTAGTGACCGTTGATCTTCGTCTTGGATACAGAACCGGGAAGGTCGGCGAAGTCTCCGATCAACCAGTCCTTGATGTCGTTGCACTCAACGAAGAAGCGACGAACGAACTCCTCAACTTCGACGTTGCCACGCAGCGTACTTCCGTCGTATGCGTCATCGATTGCAGCGAGAGCTCGAACGATCGAACACCACTTCTCGACCCAAGGGCGATGATGATCAGGCGACACGATGACCGTGGGCGTCGGCACAGTCACCTTCATCGACACTGAGGCGGGAGACGGCGCGGCGTTTCGTCGTCGACCTCCGCACGTCGGGCATGCGTCGTCGCTTGGCACCTCGTCGAGTCTCGTCATGCATTCGGGACACCACATCACCACCTCAAGGTTACGGGTTCGACAACACCCCACTTCACCGACGCCAACGACACTCCACTTCGCTATATCTCCTATCCCCTCGAACGCTGGCTGCACGTTCTGGCGGTGACGGAAGTGGTGGTCAACACCCGCAGCGAGCCTCCCTCTAGCGAGGGACGGCTCATGACGGCTCCGCTCGATGCGGCCAGCCATCTCCTCGCCGAGGTTGAGCACATGTTCACTCCCGTTGGGCCGACGACTTGACCTGTCATACTGGCCGGTCGAAACCAACTTGGACAACGGTCGATGATGTCCACTTCCCCTAACGCGGTGTGGCCTCGACGTCGTCCTCGGTCGACTCCGGTCCGAATGGGCCACACGAGGCGGTGGATCTACTCGCGGCCTTCGCCGGTGGCGTTGGCCAACACGAGGGGTGGTGGACGTCGCGAAACTCCTCGCGAAACGCGGTTTCGCAGATCATCTGCCGGATGTCCGTCAGTTCCACACCGAACTGGAACACACCAACCGGAGCCAACATGTCCACTATGAACCGGGACAGCACAAGAGTCCGTTAGAAGTTCCGTCAGAAGTCGACCCCGTAACGACGAAGCCCTGGCCCGCCATAGTGGCTGACCAGGGCCTTCTTAGTGGCGGGGGCAGTGTGGAGTCTCACCACATCCAGGACAGATGTCGCGCGTCATCCAGGACACTGATGTCGCGCGTCATCGGCAACCCTTCACCGGGTGTCCAAAGCCCGCTTGGTGATCACTGCTGTCGTTGTCGAGGGGCGTTCTCCCAGCGAGGTCGCCCGCACCTACAGAGTCGCCAGATCCTGGGTCTACGCGCTCGTCGCTCGCTACCGCACCGAAGGCGAGGCAGCCTTCGAGCCACGCTCGAGAAGACCGGCAGCACGACCGGGACAGACACCGACGCAGACCGTTGAGCTGGTGGTGAACCTGCGACGTTCACTCACCCGCCAGGGCCTTGACGCCGGCCCGGTGACGATCGCCTGGCACCTGCAACACCACCACCACATCACCTTGTCGAGGGCAACGATCTACCGCATCTTGCGTCGCGCCGAACTCGTCACCCCCGAACCGCGCAAGAAGCCACGCTCCAGCTACATCCGCTTCCAAGCCGAGCAACCCAACGAGACCTGGCAGTCCGACTTCACCCACTGGCGCCTCGCCGACGGCGCCGACATCGAGATCCTCACCTGGCTCGACGACCACTCCCGCTACGCCCTGTCAGTCACCGCCCACCTACGAGTCACCGGCCGCATCGTCGTCGACACATTCCGCGCTGCCACCGAGCAGCATGGGATCCCGTTCTCGACCTTGACCGACAACGGTTTGGTGTTCACCACCCGCTTCTCCCAAGGCGGCCTGACCAGCCGCAACGG
>JADKGZ010000008.1:182500-212708 GCA_016722025.1 Acidimicrobiaceae bacterium | reverse complement strand
CCGCCCATCACCAGCAACCTGCCGCGGGGAAGCGTGGCTGGGGCGGCAGGCAGCTCGCCGTTGCGGTCGTCGGGCAGGTCGATCGCGGGTCGGGTCAGTTGCCACGCGACCGCCGCGGTGGCGTCGAACGCGTCGCCGAGGTCGCTGACGTAGTCCACCCACAACGTGCCGTCGTCGCCGGCGGCGAGCTCGATGGGCACGACGGTGTTGCTGCCGGCGGGGGCGCGCCCGGCGCGCTTCGGGTCGCCGCGGCGTGAGGCGCGCATGGTGTGGTAGCCGTCGACCGGGTGGAACCAGCGGACCATCTCCTCTCGCGGCTCGGCGCCGGCGGGGGCGACGGCGGGGTGGGCGAGCACGACCGGCGCGACGGGCGCGCCAGCGGGCACGGGCACCACCAGATCGGTGAGCGACGGGGTGCCGGCGATCTGGGCGAGGCTGTCGATGTAGGCGCGTATCTGGGCGCGCAGCGCGTTCAGGTCGGCCCGGCACTCGGCGGCCTGCGGCCATGCGCGTTCCCACTCCACGGAGGTGGTGCCGGCGCCCTCGGTGGCTCGCTTCTCCTCCCACGAGCTCAGCTCCGGGTGCCATGTGCTCAAGCTCGGGCGGATCACTTCGTTCAACACCCGCAGCGCGATCGCGGCGAGCGTGAGGTTGCCGTCGTGGCGGCTGTTGGCAACGTCGCAACCGTGCGTGCGTAGCACCTCGCGCGTGATGGCGAACATCGCGTACAGGCTGTTGAGCGCCTCACGGATGAGCCCGCTGGTGGGGGTGAGCGGTGTGGTGGTGGTGCGGCTGGCCAGCTCGATGAACAGGTCGAAGGCTGCCTGTCGTTCCTTGTCGCTGGGCTTCACCAGGCCGCGGATCTGCCCGATGGCGACCTCGGTGATCTTGGCTTCGAACATCACGGCTCCTCCCCAGCTCCCGTCGAGCGTGATGCGCTCTCTCTTATCACGATTGGCTGCTGCCGGCGATCCGTGCCCGGCCGGGGGCGGGTCGTTGGGTCAGCAGCCGTTCACCAGCACAGGGCCGGCCTCGGTCGTCGGTGTGGTGTCGTCGACCACCAGTTCGCCGGCTTGGTCGCCGGCAGCGATGAGCTCGGTGACCAGCAGCCGCACCTCCACCGCGTCCCAACGGGTGGAGCTGATCAACGGTGGCGCCAGGTGCAGCGTGCGCACCTGGCCGAGCCCGCCTGCCTGCGCCACGTGGTCGACCAGCTGCGCCAGCTCGCCGAGGCGCTCGCGTGGGATGTCGGTGCGCACCGCGTCGCCGAACGCGGCGACCAGTTCGGTGAGCCCGGTGGCGACGGCCATCGGGGTGGCGGCGGTGGCGATGGCGCCCAGCACGCACCGCTGGCGGCTCATCCGTTGGTAGTCGCTGTCCGCGTAGCGCGAGCGGCTGTAGGCCAGCGCGATGGTGCCGTCCATGTGTTGCAGGCCGGCTTCGATGTACTTGGGCACCGGGTGCTTCGAGCCAGGCGGGTTGCCGGGCGAGGGCACTCGCGCGGCCACGTCGATGTCGACCCCGCCGAGCGCATCGACCACGTCGACGAAGCCCGCCATGTCCACCAGCACGTAGTTGTGGATGGGCATCCCGAGCAGTTGCGCGATGCCCAGCTTGATGGCCTGCGCGCCGGCGTCGTCGCCACCACCGGCCAGCTCGCGGTGCTGGTCGGCGTAGGTGTACACGGCGTTGGCGATGTCGGTGAAGCCGTTGGGGAAGCGGTCGGCCATGGCGGTGCCGGGTGGGAAGGGCATGCGCTGCAGGTTGCGCGGTACGGAGATCATTACGGTGTCGCCGGTGACCGGGTCGAGGGAGATGACGATCATCGAGTCGGTGCGCAGGCTCCACCGGCCAGGCCCGGCGTCGCCGCCCAGCAGCAGCACGTTCACGCGGTTCTCGGCCACGATCGGCGGCAGCGTGGTGGTGGTGCGCGGCGCGGTGACGGGCGGGTTGGTGGGGGTCGTCGCTGCCACGGTGGTCTCACCGAACGTCGCCGCGGCCGTCGCGACCGTGGTGGTGGTGTTGATGGTGACGGTCGTGATGGTGGGGGTCGTGCCGGTCGACGGAGTGGTTCTGCGAGTGGCGGTGTCGGTGTCGCTCACCGGGCCTGGGTAGGCGGTCACCGCCTGGCGCGACGAGAACACGTGGCTCACGGCGCGGTCGGTCTTGAGCACGTAATCGGCAGCAACGGCCAGCGGTGCGACGCAGGCGATCACCACGGTGCTGGTGGCCAGCCCGGTCACGATGCGCAGCGCGGTGCCGGTGGCGGGTCGGGCCTGCCAGCCGGCATCGAGCGCGCCCACAACCGAGTGATGGCCATCACGGCCAGGGCCAGCCCGAGGCCGACGAAGGTGGGGCGGTCGGCGACCACATCGGCCAGGTCGGCCTTGTTGCGGATGGGCAGTGCGATCGCGACGGTGACGATGGTGGCGGCGAGGTTGCCGACGATGGCGGCAGCCACCCCGCGCCGGAAGCGAGCGCGTACCGCCAGGTGTCCGAGGCCGGGCATCAGCACGGAGAGCAGGGCCGCGAGGGTGCAGGCCAGGAAGCCGCGGCGAAGAGTGCGTTCGTGCATCAGTTGTTCATCGGCAGCCGACGCGGTGTGCGTGAGCCGATCGCCGAGATGTGACCCGTGTGACCGTGTGACCTGTGCGACTCGCGTGCGCCGCGCGGCTCGTGTGGGTCAGACGGTGCCGAACATCACCGGCCCGGCGTCGAAGCCGGCTCTGCTGTACAGCGTGAGGGTGCCGCCGTCGCTGGGCACCACGAAGCACATCGTGCCGGCCACGCTGCCACCGGCGAACACGTCGACGAAGTCGTCGATCGGCGAGGAGATCACGCCACAATCCGACGACAACTGCACGTTGCTGTCGGCCACCGCGTAGGTGCTGACGGTGAAGGCCGAGTCGCTGCCGTCGCCATTGAACGTGTAGATCACGTCGACGCCGATGAAGCGGAAGCCCTCGGGCGGCGGCTCCGTTGAACGAGTTCTCGGCCAGCACGCTGTCGGTGATGTCGCGCGCTCCGGAGGAGACCGTCACCGACCAGCCATCGCCCACCTCGGCGGCGGTGTTCAGCGGCGTCGGCTGCAAGCGGCCGGGTGTCGAGTCGGCGCCGTCTTGCGGGCCCCTCAGGCCGGCCATCGCGGTTGCGGCGGCCGGCTGGGCCACTTCCAGGAACACGGCGTCGTCGCTGCTGAAGAAGTCGCCGGTGGCGTACAGCTGCAAGCCGGCCGCGTCGGCCGGGGTGGTGACGAAGCACAGGTTGCCCACCAACACGCCACCGGCGAACAGGTCGTTGAACACGATCAGCTCGTCGGGGATGCTGCCGCACCCCGACTCCAGCTCCACGCTCGAGCCGCCCAGTGCCGAGACCGACGGCTCGTACGCGGCCTTCGGGTCTTCGAGACCGAAGTAGCCCATTGCCACCGACACCAGGGTGAAGGTGCTGCCGGCCGGGGGCGGGTCGTTGAACTCGTTCTCGGCAGCCACCAGGGCCGCGGCGTCGGGCGTGACGCCCAGCACTTGCAGCCGCCACCCGCCGCCGATGTCGGCGATCTCGCCAGCAGCAACCGGTGCATCGCGGGTGCCCCGCGCCATCGGGAGCGCCGGCGACTTCGCCGCCCGAGCTGGGCTCGGTGGTCACCGTTTCCTCGGGCTCGGTGCTCTCCGGCTCGGTGCTCTCCGGTTCGGTGATGTCGGGCGCGGTCGTCTCGTCGGGTGCTGCCGTGTCTTGTGGTTGCGTGCTGACGACCACGGTGGTCTGGTTGCCCGGTGTCGTGCCCTTGTCATCGTCATCGCCGCTGGTGACGATGACGGCGCCGATGCCGACGACCGCAACCAGCCCGATGCCCAGCCAACCCCACAGCGGCAACCCGAGCACCTTCGGCTTGCCCGGCGCAGGCTGCGGCGACAGCGGCAGTGGCGAGGAGGGTGGCGGCCCACCCATGGGCGGAGGCGGCGGCGGAAAACTGCTCATGCCGCGAGAGTAGTGTAGTTGGCCTCATCACGCCGGTTGCCAGTGAGGGGTGGCGGCGGTAGGATTTCGCATACCGACGCGGGGTGGAGCAGCTCGGTAGCTCGCTGGGCTCATAACCCAGAGGTCGCAGGTTCAAATCCTGCCCCCGCCACTAATGCGATGTCGTGAGACATCCGGGACAGTCCGAACCCCATCAGGGTTCGGACTGCTTCCTGTTTCGTGGTCTGTAGGGGCCATAGGGGCGGCTGGGTCCGCCCTGCTTTGCCGGTGGGTTGGTATTGGTGCTCGGGGTCGAGAGTGAGTGTGCGGATGATCTCGCCGGTGGCGGCATGGATGATCCGGATGTCGAGGTCGTGGATGAGCAGGATGATCTGGGTGCCCGCCAGTGTTCTGCCGATGCCGATGTGGAAGAGCTTGCCGTGGTGGCGGAGGGTGACCTTGCCGGCCTTGTCGACGCGGTCGTGGCGGACGCGGAGTCGCTGCCGGCGTCGGTGTTGTCTGGCTTTGGGGCGGGCGGTGTAGGCGACGGCGGGGTCGGGTGCTGCGCCAGTGACCGGTGCGGGCGGTGGCGGTTGTAGTCGTTGATGAACTGATCGAGTGGCTGTTGCAGGGCGGCGATCGTTGCGGCTCGAGGTCGGGCGCGCTTGCCGCTTCATCGTCTGTTGGAAGCGCTCAACTTTCCCGCAGGTGGTGGGGTGGTTGGGGCGTGAGTTCTTCTGGCGGACCCGCAGGCGGACGAGCTCGGTCTCGAACCCGTTGCGGCTGGTCAGGCCGCCTTGGGAGAAGCGGGTGGTGAACACCAAACCGTTGTCGGTCAAGGTCGAGAACGGGATCCCATGCTGCTCGGTGGCAGCGTGGAATGTGTCGACGACGATGCGGCCGGTGACCTCGTAGGTGGGCGGTGACTGACAGGGCGTAAAGTGGAGTGGTCGTCGAGCCAGGTGAGGATCTCGACGTCGACGCCGTTGGCGAGGCGCCAGTGGGTGAAGTCGGACTGCCAGGTCTCGTTGGGTTGCTCGGCTTGGAAGCGGATGTAGCTGGAGCGTGGCTTCTTGCGCGGTTCGGGGGTGACGAGTTCGGCGCGACGCAAGATGCGGTAGATCGTTGCCCTCGACAAGGTGATGTGGTGGGTGGTGTTGCAGGTGCCAGGCGATCGTCACCGGGCCGGCGTCGTAAGGCCCTGGCGGCGAGTGAACGTCGCAGGTTCACCACCAGCTCAACGGTCTGCGTCGGTGTCCCGGTCGTGCTGCCGGTCTTCCGAGCGTGGCTCAAAGGCTGCCTCGCCTTCGGTGCGGCGAAGAGCGACGAGCGCAGACCCAGGATCTGGCGACTTGTAGGTGCGGGCGACTCCGCTGGGAGAACGCCCTCGACAACGACAGCAGTGATCACCAGCGGGCTTTTTGGACACCCGGTGAAGGGTTGCCGATAACCCGAAGGTCGCAGGTTCAAATCCTGCCCCCGCCACTAATGTGATGTCGCGAGACATCCAGGACAGTCCGAACCCCCATCAGGGTTCGGACTGCTTCCGTTTTCGTGGTCTGTAGGGGCCGTAGGGGCGGCTGGGTCCGCCCCTGTTGGCGCCGGTGGGTTGGTATTGGTGCTCGGGGTCGAGAGTGAGTGTGCGGATGATCTCGCCGGTGGCGGCATGGATGATCCGGATGTCGAGGTCGTGGATGAGCAGGATGATCTGGGTGCCCGCCAGTGTTCTGCCGATGCCGATGTGGAAGAGCTTGCCGTGGTGGCGGAGGGTGACCTTGCCGGCCTTGTCGACGCGGTCGTGGCGGACGCGGAAGTCGCTGCCGGCGTCGGTGTTGGGTCCGGCTTTGGGGCGGGCGGTGTAGGCGACGGCGGGGGTCGAGTGCTGCGCCAGTGAGCGGTGCGGGCGGTGGCGGTTGTAGTCGTTGATGAACTGATCGAGTAGCTGTTGCAGGGCGGCGATCGTTGCGGCTCGAGGTCGGGCGGCAAGCCAGCGTTTCATCGTCTGTTGGAAGCGTTCGATGCTCCTATGTTTGTCAAGCGGCCCGTGGAACGGGTTCGAGCCCGGTTCGGAGGCGGACTGTGGGTGGGAGATTCTGGTGGATCTCGCAGGCGATGTAGCGCTTCACGCAACGGATGATCTCGCGTTTGGTTCGGCCCTCAGCAAGGCGTCGTTCGAAGTAGTCGCGAGTGGGTTGGTGGTGGCGCATCCGCACGATCGTGACGATGTAGAGCGCGCTGTTCGCTGCTCGGTCTCCGCTGCGGCTGAGTCGATGGCGGCCGGTGGTGCGTCCGCTGCTGGCCGGTTGTGGTGCGACGCCGCAGAGCTTGGCGAAGGCGGCTTCGCTGTGGATGCGGTCCGGGTTGTCGCCGGCGGTGATGAGGAACTGACCGGCGATCTCGACGCCGACGCCGGGCAGCTCGAGGCTCTGGCGCGGCGTGCTTGACGAGCGCTTCGATCTGTTTGTTGAGGGTCTTGATCCCGTCGTCGAGTGCCTTCCAGCGTTGCGCGAGGTCGCGCAACGCCGTCTTCGTCCCGGCGATCAGCATCCGTTCCGGCTCGGCGGCGAGGGTGAGCAGCTCGCAGGTTTCGGGGCGCAGGCGAAGGCAACGATTCACGAGCGTTCTCTTGGTTAGCACGACCAGTTCATCGCGCAATGGTGATGGCGCGCCGATCATCACACCCCACAAGGTGTTGAACGCTTGCGTGCGGGACTTCACTGCGCTGGAGCGGGTGACGCGCAAGGTACGGATCACCTCGACGATCCCGGACTTCGACTTCGGAATGGCAGTCGCGGTGCACCCGAGAACAGATCTAGCGACCTGCTCGGCATCGAGACGATCCGACTTGCCGTCCATACGTCGAGCCACTCGATTCGGCCGGTTCACCTCGACAACGGTGACCCCGGCTTTCGTGAGAGCTCGGGTCAACGTTGCTCCGAACGAACCGGTGCTTTCGACGCCGATCGACCGGACCTCGCCGTGGCTGCGCATCCAGCGCAGCAGTGCCTGATAGCCGGGGTCGGTTGCTGGGAACTCGCAATGGCCGAGGAGCCGGCCCTGGTCGTCGATCGCTGCCGCGTAGTGAGTGTGCTTGTGGGTGTCGACGCCACCGATCACGGTGACAGCCGGGGCCGTTGTTGTCATGCTGTTCTCCTCCGTTGGGTTGAACGGAGCGAACTGGCCGGGCGGACGACAGGTCTGTGACGGGGCTTCTAGTCCAAGCTCCTATCAGGTCAGTTCGTCCGGCCGATTCGCGCCCGGAACGTTGCGCCGACCCTGGTCGACAAATCGAACGCAGGACACCACGGTCATACCTTGGCCAGGGTCAGACCAGAGCCGACGCAACGCCCCACAAGTCTTCACAGACCTTGCCAACGAGGCCGCATCAGCCGGGGAAGTGCAGGGTTTCGCCGACATCGGAAGCCTCGGGTTCAAGGCAATCAAGATTCCCGTCGCCGGAAGGCAGACCGGGCCCGTCCTCGCCCGACCATTGGAAGCCGAGGCCGACGACGAGTGAGCGTGTGTAACTCCCCGAAGCGTCGGGCGTCTTGCCGCCCATGAACATCACCACGAACGATCTCCAATCCCTCGGCAGCAAACTCGATGCCCTCGTACTCTCATCCGGTGAGCGGGCCATCCTGCACGCGATGGTCGACGCAACACTGTCGAACAGCCCGAACGAAGTCGCCGGCTTCGCCTTCGCCACGAGCGGGCCACTCTCGCCGCGGATCATGGACTTCGATTGGCTGGTCAAAACCCCCGTGGCCAAGCCGCTCGGAGGGATGATCCCGGCTGGATCAAAGCTCCGGGCACCACCACCCCATGACAACCGCCTCGTTGGACGGGTGTCGGAAGCGCTGGTGCTGGGGCAGCACGAGCAGAGTTCACTGGAGCCCAAGAGGAGAATCGAACTCCTGACCTACGCATTACGAGTGCGTTGCTCTACCGACTGAGCTACCTGGGCGCAGGCAGCAATGCTAGCGGTCGGGTCTTGACGCGCCCACCCGATTGGGACGAGCCGCGGGTCAGATGGTGGGCAGGTCGAGCAGCAGGGCCTGCAGCAGCAGCGTCTCGTTGGGGTTGCGCTCCAAGGCATCGAGTGCCTGGTGAATGCGCTGCACTGCGTGCACGGCCGCGTCGGGCCGGGCCGCTCGTTGCTGCACCAGCGCGTCGCGATAGGCGCCGGCCATCACGCCCAGGCCACTGCGCAGCTCGTCGACACGGTGGCGGCGCAGCTCGCGCTTGTGGCGTTCCTCCAGCTGCTTGCGGCCGCTGCCGCGTTCGCCGACGGCCGCGACTCGGGCCTCCAGTGCCGACGCTTCCTCCTCCTGCCGCGCCGCGAGCGGCGCGGCGGCGGCATCGATGAGGGCGTTGAGCTCGGTGCACAGAGCGACGACGTTGCTGCCGGTACCGTCGAGCCGTTGCGGAACGGTGGCGAACGCTTCACGGCGGGCCATCAGGCCTGGGTCGGTGGCCAGCACACGTGCGCGAGTGAGGTTGCCGGCGGCCGCCGCGGCCGCCTGGCCGGCTGCGGCCGGTGTGGCGCCTTCGGCGATGAGCACGTCGCGGATGGTGGTCTCGGGAATGGTGGAGAACTCGATGCGCACGCACCGCGACGCCACGGTGACCAGCTCCGGCGGCACCTGGTCGGCGAGCACGATGAACACTGCGCTGGCCGGCGGCTCCTCGATGGTCTTCAGCAGGCGTGCGGCACCGTCTGCTTCCAGCAGGTGGAACTCGTGCAGCAGCATCACCTTGCGGCTGCCTTCGATGGGCGCCATCGACGCGTTGCGAATGATCTCCGACACCTGGTCCTTGGAGATGCGCGCGCCCGTGCGCTCGACTTCGCGCACATCGGGGTGCTCGCCGGCGAGCGCCAGGCGGGCGTCGCGAGCATCGGGGTCGTCGTGGCCGGTGAGCAGCAGCGCCGCGAACGCCCGGGCGGCCTCGTGCTTGGTGCTGCCGGCCGGCCCGACGAAGAGGTACGCGTGCACCGGTGCCGCGGCCGATCGGGTGAGCTGTTGCACCGCTCGCGGCTGGCCGACCACGCCGTCCCACACCGACTTCGCGTACTCGGCGAACATCAGATGCCGAGCCGTTCCTTCACCGCACCGCGAATGGCCCGAGCCACTGCGTCGAGTGATTGCGAGCCATCGATGGTGACCCAACGCGCCGGCTCGTCGACGGCCATCTGCCGGAAGCCGTCGCGCACGCGGCGATGGAAGTCGTCGCCTTCCTGCTCGAAGCGATCGAGTTGCCGTCCGCGCATGCGCCGCTCGAGCACCTCTGGAGCGGCATCGAGCAGCAGCACCAGGTGCGGCCAGTGGGTGCCCACCGCCCACTCGTTGAGGCGCCGCACTTCGGCCAGCGGCAGTTCGCGCCCGTAGCCCTGGTAGGCGAGCGTGGAGTACACGCTGCGGTCGCTCACCACGTGGCGGCCGCTGATGAGCGCGGGCGCAACGATCTCGTCGATGTGCTGCGCGCGGTCGGCTGCAGTGAGCAGCGCCTCGGCGCGGTGCGAGAGGTTGGTGACCGTGGTGTCGTGCAGGATGGTGCGAATGCGCTGCCCGATGGCCGTGCCACCGGTCTCGCGTGTGAGCACGGCGTCGAGCGCGTCGGCGAGCCGAGCCGCATGGGTGCTCTTCCCACACCCTTCGGCGCCCTCGAGCGTGATGTAGCGGCCGGTCGACATATCCGGGGCACCATACCCAGCGAGACCGACTAGTCTGTGTTTGAGATTGCTATCCCGAAATGTGAGATCTATGTGGATCATCGTCACGCTCGTCGCCGCCGGGTTCCAGACGGCGCGCACGGCGCTGCAGCACCGGCTGCGCTCCCTGCTCTCGGTGAGTGGCGCAGGGTTCGTGCGCTACCTCTATGGTGCGCCGCTGTCGGCACTGGCGGTGTGCGTGGCTTGGGCGGCAGGGGTGGAGTGGCCACAGATCGCCGCTCGCTTCTGGCCCACCATCCTCGGAGGTGGCGTGGCACAGATCCTGGGCACGGTGTGCCTCATTCGCGCATTCGACGCTCGCGACTTCGCCGTCGGCACTGTGTTCGCCAAGACCGAAGTGGTGCAGGTGGCGTTGTTCTCGCTGGTGCTGCTCGGCGAACCGTTGCGCTGGGGTGGCTGGCTGGGTGCTGCAGTGTGCATGGTGGGCGTCGCGCTGCTGGCCACCAAAGGCCGGCGCCTCACGTGGGTGGCGGTGCGGCAGCCCGCAGCGCTCTACGGCCTTGCTGCCGGTGGGCTCTTCGGGTTGGCGTCGATCGGCATCCGCGGCGCCACCAAGGCCCTCTCCGGCGGGCCGATCGTGATGCATGCCATCGTCACGCTGGCAGTGATGAACACGATGCAGACCGTGGTGCACGGCGGCTATCTGTTGGTGCGCGAGCGTGAGCAGGCGCGTCTGGCCGTGGTGCACTGGCGGTCGAGCGCCGTGGTCGGCGTGCTCAGCGTGTGCGGCTCCGCCGGGTGGGCGCTGGCGCTGGCGCTACAGAACGCCGCCAAGGTGCGCACGCTCGGTCAGGTGGAACTGCTGTTCACCTTCGCCGTCTCGCGCTGGTGGCTGCACGATCGTCATTCGCGCGCCGAGTTGGCCGCCAGCGGGCTGGTGGCGCTCGGAGTCCTCGCCGTCGTCGTTGCCGGTTAACGACCCTGGGGCGTTTCTTCCCCGAAGGGGAACGTCGACCCGTCAGGGCTTCTTGGCCGCGGCCCTCTTCGCAGGTGCGGCTCTCTTGGCGGCAGCCTTCTTGGCCGGCGCGGCCTTCTTCGCGGCGGCCTTCTTGGTGGCGGATGCCTTGCGCGCCGGCGCGCCGCCCTTCTCGATGATGGCCTCGCGGCGTACGGCGAGCAGTTCGTACGCCCGCTCGGGCTCCATCGCGTCGAGGCGATCACCCTTGGAGAGTGAGGCGTTGGTCTCGCCGTCGGTGACGTAGACACCGAACTTGCCGTCCTTGGCCACCACCGGCTTGCCGCTGATGGGGTCGTTGCCGAACTCGCGCAGTGGGCCCTTCGCCGCCATGTTGGCGCCGCCGCCGCGGCGGAACACCTTCGGCTGGCTGAAGATGGCTACTGCCTCGGCCAACGAGATGGTGAGCAGTTGCTCCTCGTTGGTGATGTTGCGGAAGTCCTTGCCCTTCTGCACGTACGGCCCGTAGCGACCGTTGTTGGCCGTGATCGCTTCACCGTCGGCCGGGTCGGTGCCCAGCAGGCGAGGCAGCTGCAACAGCTCCTTGGCCTCCGCCAGCGTGACGCGCTCGAACACCATCGTCTTGAACAGGCTGGCCATCTTCGGCTTCTCCAGGCCGGGTGGCAGGTTGTCGGGGGCGCCCCACTGCACGTACGGCCCGTAGCGGCCGTTCTTCGCGAACACGGGGTACCCGTCGAGCTCGCCGATCGGTTCGTCGCTCTTGGGAGCTGCCAGCAGCTGCAGCGCCACCGCGACCGTCAACTCGTCGGGCGTCAGATCGTCGGGCACGCTGGCCGTATCGTCGCCACGCTTCACGTAGGGGCCGTACTTGCCGGGCTTGACGACGATCTCGTTGCCGTCGGGGTCGAGACCGATGGGGAAGGTGTTGATCTCGGCGGCATCGATGTGATCGAGGTTCTCGGCAACCAGCCGCTTCAGGCCCGGCTGCTCGACGGTGTCGTCGCCGAAGTAGAAGTGCTGCAGCCAGTCCTGCTTGTGCTGCTCGTTGCGGGCGATGGAGTCGAGGTCTTCCTCGATGCGAGCGGTGAACGCGTAGTCGACGAGGCCATCGAAGTGCTTCTCCATCAGGCCGACGACGGCGAAGGCGGTCCAGGTGGGGACGAGGGCCGTGCCCTTCTTCCACACGTAGCCGCGGTCCTGGACGGTCTGGATGATGGACGCCCACGTGGACGGCCGGCCGATGCCCAGCTCCTCCAGCTTCTTGACGAGCGAGGCTTCCGTGTAGCGCGCCGGCGGCACGGTGGCATGGCCGTTGGGGGTGAGCGCGCTCACCGGCACCGATTGGCCGACGGAGAGCGGCGGCAGCAGGGCTTCCTTCTCCTCGTCGCCGGCATCGGTGTCGTCGGTGCTCTCCACGTAGACCTGGCGGTAGCCGGCGAAGGTGATGGTGGTGCCGCTGGCGGCGAACTCGCAATCCGAGGACGCAGCATTCTCGATGGCCGTGGCCCCCACGCGCACCGACACCGTGGTGCCGGCGGCATCGGCCATCTGGGAGGCGAGCGTGCGTTGCCAGATGAGCCGGTAGAGGGACAGCTCTTGACCGTTCAGCTCGCCGGCCAACGACTCGGGGGTACGCAGCGGTGTGCTGGGTCGGATCGCTTCGTGCGCCTCCTGCGCGTTCTTCACCTTGGTGCTGAACTGGCGCGGCGCCGGCGACAGGAACTTTGCGCCGTAACCGCGCTGCACCTCTGCACGCACGGCGGCCAGCGCTTCGGCGCTGAGCACCACGTTGTCGGTCCGCATGTAGGTGATGTAGCCGCGCTCGTAGAGCCCCTGGGCCAGCCGCATGACCTGCTGGGCGCCGAGGCGCAGCTTGCGGCCGCCCTCCTGCTGCAGGGTGCTGGTCATGAACGGCGCCTTGGCGCTGCTGCGGTAGGGCTTCTCCTCCACCGAACGCACCGCGAACGCTGCGCTGCTCAACGCGTCGGCGAGGCCGCGCGCACGACCCTCGGTGACGACGACGACGTTCTTCTTCGGTTGGCCGTCGGCGGTGAAGTCCTTGCCGGTGGCGACCTTCGTGCCATCGACCGCGACGAGCGTGGCGGTGAACGCGGGCGTGGTGCCGGTGAGCAGGTCGATGTCCCAGTAGCCGGCGGTGACGAATGCAATGCGTTCGCGTTCGCGCTCCACGATGAGGCGCACCGAGGGGCTCTGCACGCGGCCGGCGCTGAGGCCGCGGTTGACGCGGCGCCACAGCACCGGTGACACCTCGTAGCCGTAGAGCCGGTCGAGCAGCCGACGGGTCTCGGCGGCATCGACGAGGCCGTAGTCCAGGCTGCGCGGGTTGGCGACTGCGTGGTCGATGGCGCTCTTGGTGATCTCGTGGAACACCATCCGCTTCACCGGCACCTTCGGCTTCAGGTACTCGAGCAGGTGCCAGCTGATGGCCTCGCCCTCGCGATCCTCGTCCGTCGCGAGGTAGAGCTCACTGGCGTCCTTCATGGCAGCACGCAGGTCTTTCACCACGTCTTTCCCGCGCACTGTGAGCTCGTAGGTGGGCTTGAACCCGTTGTCGACATCGATTGACAGGCCTTTGCTGGGGAGGTCGGCCACGTGCCCCACCGACGCGCGCACCTCGAACCCGGCGCCAAGGAACTTGGCGAGGGTTTTCGCCTTCGCTGGCGATTCGACGATGACGAGTGGCTTTGACATTGGTTGGTATCGCTACGTGACGCGGACCCTGCTTGTCAAGGTGCGCTGCCGATGGCCTCGGATCGGCGGACCGAGCTCAGCCGAGCAGGTTGTTGATCGTGAACTCGACGCGGCGGTTCTTCGCCCTGCCCTCTGCGGTGGCGTTGTCGGCCACCGGATCGGCCAAGCCGTGACCCGTTCGGGTGAGCTTCGCCGCATCGATGCCCTTGGAGACGAGGTAGTAGAAGATCTCGTCGACTCGCACCTGTGACAGCGCGAGGTTTCCTTCCGGGCTGCCATCGGAGTCGGTGTAGCCGTGAATGTCGATGGTGACGCTGGGGTTCTGCGTCATCAACGCGACACCCAGATCGAGCACGCCTCGAGCGGCGTCGTCGATGCTGGCGGAGTTGGGTGCGAACAGCACCGAGTCGCGTACGTAGAGCGGGGCGCTGTTCGGCCGCGGCGCGCTGGCGTCGATGACGTACTGCACCACCACGTTGTCGGCGCCGACCACCCCTGCCGCCTTCCGGCTCACCTCGTCGGCCGTCGCCTGGTCGGGCACCCGACCCTGCAGGTACACCTTGCCGCCACTGAACTCGGCCCAGCGCACCGGGTCGGCAGGGTCGATCAGTGCCACCGTCGTCGTGGAAGGGACGGTGGAGGCAGGAACAGTCGTGGCCGGCGCAGTCGTGGCCGGCGCAGTCGTGGGCGCGGCGGTCGCGACGACTGCGGTCGTGGGGGGCGTGGCGACGGCGGCGGTGGTCGGGGCGGCGACGGTTGTCGCCGCGCTCTGGCCGGTGCTGCCGTTGCCGCTGTTGACCAGCCCGGCGATGCCGGCCACGAGGGCGCCCACGCCGACGATGGCCACTGCGATCGGTACCCAGCCTCGCCGCCGCTTCGTCGGCACCGGCTGGTGGCTCAGCCGGTCGGCGATGGCGATCAGTTGCTCGGCTCGGGAGCCCTCGCCGCCGCCGTCACCCATGAGCGTCTTGCAGCTCGGCCGCGGCTGCGGAGTCCATCGTCGCCTCGATCGCGGCGAGTTGCGCGCGGGTGTCGCTGAACTGCGTGCGCAGCGTCTCGCGCAGGGCAGTCAGCTCCGCGAGCTCGGCCCTGCCCTGCTCGAGCCGGGCGGTGACCTGTGCGAGCTCGGCCTCGGCGCCGTCGAGCATCTCCTTGGCGTGTGCTTCGGCGGCGGCCAGCGCCGCGGTTGACTGCTGGGCGGCCTTCTCCTGGGCCTCGTGCTCGGCAGCGGCCAACAGCTCCGCGGCTTCCTTCGTTGCTCGCTCCATCACCCGCGCGACGTTGAGGCGTGCGGCGTCGAGCACGTCGGCGGTCTCACGGCTCCTCGCGGCCGTCGCGTCGTCGCCAGCGGTGAGGGAGTGCGACGGGGGCTCGGCCGGCCGCGCCTCGGCCGCCGCGAGCTGCTCGCGCAGCGCGGCGTTCTCGACGGCCAGCGCCTTCAGCTCGCCGGCCAGCGAACCGACCAGCCGCTGCACCTGGTGCGGGTCGTAGCCGCGCCGCACGATTTCCAGTTGTTGATCGAGCTCACCCATTGCCGCCATAGGTCGAAAACGATAGTTCGGCGCGACTGTCGAGGTTCACTGACAGCACTTGCTTGACGGGGTCTTGACAGAGCACCGCCAACGCAGCTCAGGCGCTGTGATCGTCGCCTTCGTGCGGGCTCGGGCCCTCCACGTTGAGGTGCGGCAGCACGCGATCCAGCCACTTCGGGATCCACCAGTTGCGATCGCCGAGCAGCTCCATCGTGGCCGGCACCAGCACCATGCGCACGACGGTCGCGTCGACCAGCACGGCCACCGCCATGCCCAGGCCGAACAGCTTCAACTGGCGGTCGACGCCCAGCACGAACGCGCTGAAGACGCACACCATGATGAGTGCAGCGGCCGTGATGACCCGAGCTGTCACGGCAAGGCCGTCGGCGACGGCGGAGGCGTTGTCGCCGGTGCGATCGAACTCCTCCTTCATGCGCGACAGCAGGAACACCTCGTAGTCCATCGACAGGCCGAACACGATGGCGAACAGCATCATCGGCGCCCACGCCTCCACGGGGCCGGCCTTGCCGACACCGATCAGGTCCTTGCCCCATCCCCACTGGAAGATGGCAACGATCACGCCGTACGCCGCGCCGACCGACAGCAGGTTCATGATGACGGCCTTCAGCGGCACGAGCAGGCTGCGGAACACGATCATCAGCAGCAGGAAGCTGACGATCAGCACGCCCCCGATGAGCAACGGCAGGCGGCCGCCCAGGTAGTCGGCGAAGTCGACCGAACCGGCGTTGAACCCACCCACCTTCACGTCGAGACCGGTGGTGGGCAGCACGTCGGCGCGCAGGCGGCCAACGAGGTCGCTGGTTGCTTCGTCCTGTGCGCTGCTGTTGGGATACACCTGCCACAGGAACACGCCGTCACCCAGCGGCACGGCGGGAGTGATGAAGGCGACGTTGGCATCGGCGGTGACGGCCTGCGCGACGGCGGCGAGGCCGGCATCGGTGGTAGCAGGGTCGTTGCTGACCAGGATGAGCGGCGCCGAGTAGCCGGGGCCGAAGCCTTCGGCGATGAGGTCGTAGGCGTCGCGGGCCGTGTAGTCCTCGGGCAGGTTGCCGGTATCGCCGAAACCGAGGCGGATGTCGAACAGCGGCAACGCGAGCACGACCAGCACGGCGGCGCCGGAGAAGAACGCCGTCCACGGCCGGCGCTGCACGAAGCGGCTCCACCGCCACCAGAACTGCTGCTCGCGCGGCTTCTCCTTGCGGTGCGGCAGCAGCGTGCGCATCCACCGGTTGAGGCCCGGGGCGAAGCCGACGCCCCATACGACGATTCCGAGCAGCGGGCCGATCAACAGCAGCGCCAGCGCGCCGGTGAAGATGCCGACGAGCGACAGCGTGACCCATGTGGCGACCCCCAGCGCCGCTGCGCGCGAGGTGTTCTCGATGGAGCGACCGGCGAAGCCCAGCAACGATGGCAGCAGTGTGATGGAGGCGATCATCATCACGAGCACAGCGATGGCGCCGGCCACGGCGAGGCCGCGCACGAACGCCAGGCCCACCACGAACAGGCCGAGCAGCGAGACCATCACGGTGATGCCCGCGAACACCACCGCCCGCCCCGACGTATCCACCGCTCGCACGGTTGCTTCCTCGGGGTCGAGGCCGGCGTGGAGGTTCTCGCGATAGCGCGTGACGATGAACAGCGCGTAGTCGATGCCCACGCCGAGGCCGATCATGGCTGCCATCTGGGTGGAGAACTCGGGCATCTCCAGCAGCTTGGACGCCACGCCGACCAGCCCGATGCCGGTGAACAAGCCGAAGACGGCCGTGCCCAACGGCAAGCCCATTGCCAGGACGGAACCGAACGCGATGAGCAGGATGATGACGGCAGCCAGGAAGCCGAGGATCTCGCTGGGCGGGAACTCGAAGCCGGCGAACAGTTGACCGCCGTACTCGATGCGCAGCCCGTCGATCTGCACCTCGTCGCCGAGGGCCTTGATCTGGTCGGCGATCTCGATCGCCTCGCTCTGGCCCTTCACGTCGTAGGAGATCTGCGCGAACGAGATCGGTTTCGTTGTGCTGTTGAACTGCGCACCTTCGGGCGAGAAGGGGCTGGTCACCGCAAGTCCTTCGATCTCGGCCACTTGCGCGAACAGGCCCTCCATCGCGGTCTTGATCTCGGGGTCGTCGGTGCCCTGCGGCGCGGTGAACACGATCTGCGCCGTGTTGCCACCGCGGTTCGACTGCCCCGAGGCCGCCAGGATGTCGACGACCTCCTTCGACTCGCTGTCGGGCAGCGAGAAGCTCGTGTGGTAGTCGCCCACTGCCCCGCCGATGGCGCTGATGCCGATCATGATCGGCAGCCAGATCGCGAACACCATGACCCAGCGTTTGCGGTAGCTGAAACGCGCCAGGCGAGCGAGCATCGGTGGTCCTCTCCTGCGCCACTCGGGGGCATGGTCGCAGGCGGGCAACGCTACCGTTGGTGGTATCGACGAACCACGTGACATTCGCCTCGGCTGGACCCCCGAGTCGCTGTCGCACTGGCGCGAGCTGGGGTCGCCCATCACGACAGGGCGCGTGAGCCGGCTCGACCGCGGCTGGAGCAGCGTGCTCGTCTCGCTCGACGAGCTGCCGGTTCGTGTGCGCAACATCGGGGCCGACGTGGCGGTGGGCGACTTCGTGGTGTTCGGCGCCGACGAGGAGCGCGTCGAGCACGTGCTGGATCGCCACAGTGCCTTCGTGCGTCGAGCTTCGTTCGAGGGCAACCGCGCCGAGGCGCACACCATCGCCGCCAACATCGATGTCGTCATGCTGTTGCACGGCCTCACCTCGCCACCCAACCAACGCCGGTTGGAGCGCGAGCTGGTGCTGGCGTGGGACAGCGGCGCGCGACCGGTGGTGGTGCTCACCAAGGTCGACCTCGTCGACGACCCTGCGCCCACGCTCGCTGCGCTGCACGACGTGGCGCCGGGGGTCGACATCCTGGTGGCGAGCGGCATCACCGGCGACGGTGTGGAGGTGTTGCGTGGGTACGCCGCGAGCAACGCCACCATCGCCTTGCTCGGTGCCAGCGGCGTGGGCAAGAGCACGCTGGTGAACTCGCTCGTGCGGCACGGGCGAATGATCACCGCCGAGGTGCGCGAGGGCGACCAGCGCGGCCGGCACACCACCACGGCCTCCGAGCTGATCCGGCTGGTCGAGGGCGGCTGGCTCATCGACACTCCCGGGGTGCGCGCCGTCAGCCTGTGGAGCAGTGGCCGCGGCATCGAGAATGCGTTCGCCGATGTCTTCGAGCTGATGGATCACTGTCGCTTCCGCGACTGCAAGCACGACAACGAACCCGATTGCGCCGTGAGCGCAGCGGTGGCCGACGGTCGGCTCGACCCGAAGCGGCTCGACAGCATGAAGCGGCTCGTCGCCGAGGAGGCCGCGCTGGAGGCCGAGCAGCGAGCGCAGGAGAAGGCCCTCGACAAGCGTGGTGTGCGCAAGCCACGCGCCGTCCCGGGCAGGCACTGAAGCAATCCACGATCTCGGCCGCGAACGCGACAGTGGGCGCCTCCATCGAGGCGCCCACTGTCTGTTGGGGGGGATCTGGTACGGGCGAGTGCCCGTCGGCTCATGCGGCCCGGCGGCGGCGGGTCATGCTCATGGCGGTGAAGCCGAGGCCGGCGCCGATGACGACCATGCCCAGACCCACGATCAGTGTGGTGCTGTCGCTGCCCGTGCTGGGCAGGTCCTGATCTCCAGGCGTGCGTGGGGTCTGCGGGGTCTCCGGCTGGTCGGGCGTCTTGGGCGTGTCGGGTGTCGTGTCGGGCGTCGTGTCCGGGGTCGTATCCGGTGTCGTGTCGGGGGTCGTGTCGGGGGTGCCCTGGTCACCGGGCACCTCGGGGGTGTCGGGGGTGCCTTCGTCGACCGGGGTGTCGTCTTCGACGCAGGCATCGGTGAACTTCTCCTGGCCGGTGTACTCATCGAGCACCGTGTACTCCTCGCCGAAGTGCACGCGGGTGTCGTAGCGGCAGGGAGTGACGTACTCCGACCGGTAGTCGGCACCCTCGTCGTTCACGTCGACGATGTTCCAGATGCTGAACGACTGGGTGGCGGCGAGGCCGGTGTCGTTGTCGACCATCTCGGTCTGCACCCAGTCGTTGCACAGGTTGTCGGTATCGCCATTGATCCAGAACAGCCACTGCCAGTTGTCGGGGCTGGTCTGTGCGGCGCGTACCTCGAGGTTGGCGAGGTCGAGGGGTTTGCACTCGATCGGTGTCAGAGGGATGAGCGGCAGCTCGTCGATCGGCAGGATCGGGATGAAGGGCACCGGGCCCGGGACGACCGGACCTTCGTCGCAGAAGTCGGGGTAGGCGATGGCCACCGAACCGTCGGCGGTCTCGAGGTAGATGGGGGCGCACTCGGCGGGTGCCGCGTGTGCGGTGTCCGTGACTGCGAGCAGGCTGAGGGCAGCAGCAGCGGAGAAGGCCCCGGTGATCATGCTGCGAAGGATCGTGTTGTTCATGAGTGGCTCCTTGATCGGCTGCCGCACCGGAATGATGCGTGCTGTCCGTTCAGAGGAGCCGGTTGCGGCTTCCTGTCAGTTCCTCACGAACTTTTCTGGTCGCGCCGATCCGAGGTGCCATTGCGTTCGCCCGCATGGTGGCGGGGGAGCGCCACTCGCGCTTGCACCACCATGGCGCGATCCAGCCCGGTGAGGGAGAACCGCGATCGCAACCGGTCGCTGTTGCACACCAGCAACAGGTCGCCGCCGTGCTCGCGTGCTCTGCCGGCGGCACCCAGCAGCATGCCGATACCGGTGTCGTCGAGTGCTGTCACGCCATCGAGATCGACGAACACCTCGGCGCCGACGTGCAACGAGATGGCGCGGTTGAGCTGGTCGTGGAAGTAGGGCAACGTCGCCAGGTCGATCTCGCCGCTGGCCTGCAGCACCGGCAGATCGCCCAGCACAGTGAGCGAGCAGACGAGTTCCATGACCCGATGAGGTTATCGGCGGCGCTTGCTATGGGGGCTCTGCGGCCATGGTGACGGTGGCCGAGAGCACCACGTCGGGCAGCAACGCACCGATCAGGGCCACGTCGGTGTGGTCGGTGAAGCGGACGATGGCGGTGACGATGCCGTCGCCTTCGCTGATCAGCACGTCGAGCGGCCGCAGGGCCACGGCCCGGTGAGCGGCGGCGATGCCGGCGCCCACCGGTTGTGCCGAGACTGCGGCGGCGCGCGCGGCCTCGCGGGCAGCCAACTGCACGGCGAGCTGGTCGCGGCCGATCACTGCCACCTGGACCATGGCGAGCAGCAGCAGGCAGACCATCGGCAGCGCGAGCGCGAGTTCCACGGTGGCCTGGCCGCGGTCGGCCGTGCCGCCGTGCCACTCGCGGTTCACAGCTTGTCGATGACGCTGTCGATGACGCGATCGAACAAGCGGCCGATCTTGCCGCCGCCTCCGCCGGTGGTTGCCCAGCCCACCACCAGCAAGGCCACCAGGGCGGCGCCGAGCAGGACGAGTGCGTACTCGGTGGTTGCCTGGCCGTCTTCCTCCTGCCACAGGATGCGAGCGTGAATGCGTGCCATCAGTTGGTTCATGATGCGACCTCCGAGGAGTGCGTGCGTTGGGTCAGCGATGAAGCGACGAGAGGGCTGCGAGCAGCAAGGGGACGACGGCGAGCAACACGAACGACGGCAGCGTGCACAGCACCAGTGGCAGCGACATGCGCACGGGCAGCTGGCGGGCCAGCGTGTCGGCCTGCCGGCGGCGGTGCTGGCGAGCTTCGTCGGCCAGACGCTCCAGCACGGGTGCCAGCGGTTGGCCGTAGCGGTCGGCCGCGGCGAACGAGTCGGCCAACGGAGCCGCGATCGCGCCCAGGCGCCGGGGCAGCGAGCCGAGCGCATCGGCGAACCGCTCGCCGTTGGCGCAGCGGGCCGAGACCTCGTCGAACGCGGCTCGTATCGGCGTCGCCAGGTGTGGTGTCACAACGGCGATGGCCGCGGCCGGCAGGTAGCCGGCGCGCACGGCCAGCACCACCAGTTCGACTGCGTCGGGGAAGGCGCGATCGGTGGCGCGCTTATGTGCCCGAACCGCACGTCGCGAGGGGGCCCTGGGCGTAGGGGCGTGAGCGGTGGTCGGCCGCACCACTCGCGGCCGTTCGTGGCGCAGTGCCAGCGCAGTGGCCAGCAGCGCCACTTGTGCGGCGACGGCGCTGAGTGCGGTGATCATGCGGCGGCCTTCCCGACGATCTGCCGCATCCACCACCAGCCGGCCAGGTTGCACAGCGCCCCGGCCGCCGTGCTGGCGAGCCCGAACTGGCTGAGCACGGCTGAACGGAACGAGCGGCTGGACCCGAGGCTCCACGCGGCGAACACGAGCGGCACCGCGGTGAGCACCCGTGCGCTGAGGCGGGCCTGCGCGCTGTACGCGTGAGCTTCGGCGCGGATGGCCGCTCGTTCGCGCAGCAGGGCCGAGGCGGCGTCGAGCGTGGAGGCCATCGGCCCGCCGAGCGCGTGCGCGGCATGGAGGGCGTGAACCACCACCGCTTCGTCAGAGCTGGCGGCGGCGGGCGTGCCGCCATTGGTGGTTGCGTCGGTGCCGGCGTCGGGGAGCAACGAGGTGGCGACGACGATGCCACCCGGAAGCTGAGCATGGCCCACGGCATGCTGCACGGCGGTGGCCAGTGAGCTGCCGGTGCGCACCTCGGCGGCGATCGAGTCGAGCAGCGCTGCCCACTGGTGAGCGGTGGGTGGCCGCATGCCTGCCCGCCGCGGGCGGCGCGCCACGCGCGCGCGGCGGATTGCCGCGCGGGGTCGCACCCTGGCGGCCACGAGTGCCACGAGCGCCAGGAGGGCGATGGGTGCCAGCGCCGTGGCCGCGTTCATCGGCGGCCTCGGCGTGCAGCGGCGACCACGTGGTCGCCGTCGGCCAAGGGCCGCACCCGGAAGCCCGTGCCGGTGCCGGTGCCGGTGCCCTCAACCCCGGCAACGTTGGCAACCTCGACCACCTCGGCGACGTACCGCGTGCCGTCGGGCAACCGAACGAGGTGCACCACGGCGTCGATTGCTCGCGCCACGTGCTGGTGCACGGCCGGCAGCGGCCAGTTGCCCACCTCCTGCAGCACCAGCGACGCCAGGCGCTCGAGCGCGTCGATGGCGCTGTTGGCATGCACGGTGGCCAACGAACCGTCGTGGCCGGTGTTGAGCGCCTGCAGCAGGTGCACGGCCTCGTTGCCGCGGATCTCGCCGACCACCAGCCGGTCAGGGCGCATGCGCAACGCGGTGCGCAACAGGTGCGCCAGGGTGATCTCGCCAACACCGTCAGGTGTGGCGTCACGGGTTTCCAACCGCACGACGTGCTCGTGAGTGAGGCGCAGCTCGGCCACATCTTCCAGTGTGATCAGCCGTGCGTGTGGCTCGACCTCGCCGGCAAGCGCGTTGAGCAGTGTGGTCTTGCCCGACGAGGTTGCGCCGCTGACCAACAGGTTGCAGCGGCGGTGCACCAGCTCGCACAGCAGGTCGCTCACGGCAGGGCCGGCGAATCGCGCCAGCGGCATCGGTTGTGCGCTGAAGCGGCGGATGGTGAGGCACGGCCCGTCGACGGCAACCGGCGGCACCACCGCGCACAGCCGCGACCCGTCGGCGAGGCGTGCATCGACGGTGGGATGCGTGCGGTCGAGTCGCCGGCCGACGGGGGCGAGGATGTGCTCGATGACGCCGAGCAACGTGCCGGGCCGGATGTGGCCGACGCACTGCAGTTGCCCGCCGCGCTCGACCCACACATCGGTGCCGCCGTTCACCATCACTTCGTTGACGGTGGGGTCGCGCAGCCAACGTTCCAGCCCACCCAGCGGTGCCTGCTCGGCGACGAGGTCGATCATGCGGCGCTCTTCAACGAGTGAGCGAGCGAGCGGGGCAGGCGAGCGGCCAGCAGGCCGGCATCGACGGCGCGGGCGACGGCCGGGTCGTAGTGCAGCTCCGCCACCACTGGAGCGCCCAACGAACGCTCGACATCGCGAGCAGTGAGTGCTCGCCCTGGCTCGTGCACCAGCACGATGCCGCTGGGTTGCACGCCGGTGGCCACCGCCCGCCGTAACGCGAGGTAGCACGGCCGGGTGACGAGCAGGCTGTGACCGGCGGCGGCCACCAGCCCCGCCGGCGGCGCACCGGTACCGCAATCGACAACGGCGGCCGCGCCGAGCGTGCCGAGGGCCTGTGCCAACTGGCCCCACCGGGCGTCGGCCAGCGACGAGCGCGTGCCTGTAGCACCCCAAGGGATGAGCTGCAGCGTGTCGGTGGCGGGCACCGCCAGCCGCTGCAGTGCCGCGGCGTCGGCGGTGGGCGAGGCCAACCAGTCGGCGACACCGGGGCCAGCGGGTTCGGCGATGCCCAGTGCTGCCGGCGCATCGCCGGCCAAGTCGACGAGCAGCGCCGGGCGCCGATGCGACAGGACGAGAGCGAGTGCGGCCGACACCACGGTGGTGCCGCTGCCGCCTTTGGCGGACCAGCAGAGAAACATGACGTACCCCCAGGAGAACGGGAACTGCGACTGGGGGAAGTCGGCGACCCAGGGGTCGAGGCCGACCATATCGACGGCGGCCGTCGGCGCCAACCCGCGCGCCGGATCCTCGTTCGCGTCAGGTGACTTCGTTGATCAGCGATTCGTTGCGAAGGTAGCGGCCGAGGTTGCCGGCGAAGATCTCGGCGGCTCGCTCGGTGGCCAGTGGCGTGCCACCCGCGCTGTGCGGTGTGACGATCACGTTCGGCAGATCCCACAGCGGGTTGTCGGCCGGGAGCGGCTCGACCACGAACACATCGAGCGCGGCGCCGCCGAGGTGGCCGGACTGCAGCGCGGCGATGAGCGCCGGCTCGTCGACCAACTGCCCGCGGCCGATGTTGATGAGGTGAGCGCCTCGCGGCAGCAGCGCCAGTTCGGTGGCGCCGATGATGTTGCGGGTCGCATCGGTGAGCGGTGCGGTGAGCACCAGATCGTCGACGAGCGGCAGCAGTTCGTGCAGGCGCTGCGTCGGCCAGGTCTCGCACGGCTCGTCGCCACGCGGGCTGCGCCGCACGCCGATGACCCGGATGCCGAAGTGCTGCGCCAGCCGGGCAACTTCCGCCCCGATGCTGCCCAGGCCGATGATGCCCATGGTGCGGCCCTCCACATCGGTGACGTCACGTTCGGCCCAGCGGCGCTGCTGTTGCGCCACGGCAAGCTCGCGGGCGCCACGGCACAGCGCAATGGTGTGCATGATCACCGTGTGAGCGATGGGCGTGGCCGACGAGCCCGCCGAATGCGTCAACCGCGTGCCTCTGCGCCGCAGCTCGGCGAACACGGGATCATCGGTGCCGGCGGCGAACATGTGCAGCCACTTCGCGTTCGGGGCGCGCAGCAGCACCTTGAAGAAGGCGGGCCCGCGATCGCCGGTCCAGATGTCGGCCGTGAAGACGGCCAGATCGATGCGAGCGATGTCGTCGTCGGAGAGCCTGCCTTCGGCGGGCAGCGCCACGTACGAGAGATCAGGGGCGATGGTGCGCCAGTCGGCGCCGTATTGCCGGAGCGCCGTCTCCGAGCAGAACAACGACAGCGTCAGGAGGACTGCAGCTTCTTGACGGCCGCGGCGACCAGGGCGATGACGGCGATGAGGAGGATCAGGCGCTTCATGGTTGCAGCGTACCGAACGGCGGCTACGGTGTCGGCCGGAGGTGTCCGGGTACCTGGTGGGCTCCGCCGCCTTCAAAGCGGTTGGGACGAGCGATCCTCGTCCGGCGGGTTCGATTCCCGTCCACCTCCGCCTCAGCGTCTCTGGGCGTTCATGGAGAACCACGGGATCGGCCCTGACCAGGGATTTCGTCCGGTACTGTCCATGGACGTCCAGGGACGTTCACGGAGTGTAAGTCTCATTGTAAGTCTCAGTGTCACGTGTCGAGGGCTAACCTGGGTGGGGTACAGCACCGAAGGGAGGTCCTCACGTGCCCCGTGCTCCTCGTGGCAAGCGTGTCATTGACTCGTCAACCGGGTCGTTCGTGGTGGTCAACCGCGCCCAGCGCGGCCAACCGGACCCGTTCTTTGACAGGTCCCGCAACGTCTGGGTCGCGCCGTGGCGAAAGGCCGACGGCAGAACGGGACGACCGACCGGCCGGACGCGCGCCGCGGCTGAGGCGTCTCGCGACCGACACGTCGCTGCCGAGCTGGAGGCAGGGAAGTTCGCACCGCTCTCCGGCGGCTTCCACGCCGATACCAGCCTGACCGAACTCTCACGCTGGTGGCTTGATCACGTGGCCCGTCACCGTGTGCGCGTCACCACCTGGTCCACGTACGAGAAGCAGCTGCGCGTCGTCAACGAGCGACTCGGCGAAGTGCCCGTCCGAAAGCTTCGGCCAGAGCAGGTCGCCGGTGTGATCGCTGACATCGCAGACGCGGGCTCCGCTTCGCGTGCTCGGAACATCCGGATGCTGCTTGTGCAACTGCTCGACGAGGCCGTCAACCTCGGCCTCGCAGAGGACAACGTCGCCAGGAAGGTGCGCTCACCTCGGGTGCCGAAGGTCCAACGACGAACACTCTCCCCGGCTGAAGTGGCGCGGCTGGTCAGCGTGTGCGACGAGCGCTATGTCGCTGCGGTGGCTCTGTGCTTCGTTCAAGGCTGGCGTGTCAGCGAGGCGCTCGGGCTGGCTTGGCAAGACCTTGACCTTGACGCTGGAACTGTTCGTCTGCGACGCGGCGCCACGTACGCCGACGGCATCGGCATGGTGCTCGGCGCACCGAAGACCAGCCGCACCGCCGGCCGGCAACTACTCGCTCCAACGACGCTCACGCTGCTGGCGGCGCACCATGACCGCTCGCAGCGACTGCGCGGAGAGCGGGTCGTGCCGTGGCCCGAAGTGTCGTATCAGGGTGAGGTGCTCGACCTCGTCTTCGTGAACCCCGCCGGAAGTCTGATGCTCCGCCAGCACGTCGACAAGGCGATCCGCAAGGCTGCGGAGGCGGTAGGGCTCGACCCATCGGAGATCGGTACGCACACCGGTCGCCGTTCGGTGGTGACGAACCTCTACGCATCGGGCGACCTCGACCTCGAGGACGTGGCGAGGTTCGTCGGCCACTCCGATGTGTCCACGACGCGCGGCTACGTACAGTCGGAGGGGGAGCGACCGCAAATGGTGTCGCGCAAGGCGTTCGGGATCCTCGACCCCGGAGTCGACGTCACCGGACGATGAACGCAGCTCGACGAGATCGCTGGTTGCGCGGCCCGATTCCCCCCCCCCCCCCCGCCGCGGCCGCCCGCCCGCCGCCCCCCGGGGGGGGGGGTGGGGGCCCCCCCCCCCCCCCCCCCCCGCCCCGGCCCGCCGGGGCCGCGCCCCCCCCCCGGCCCCCCCCACCATTCACCGTTCCCACACAGCCGATCAGGTTCTTAAACCGCAGGTCGTAGGTTCGATTCCTACCGGGGGCGCTCTGCAAATCGGCTCTCTACCAGGGCACATTACCTGGTAGAGGGCCGTGTGTAGATTTCATGCCGGTCCGATTCACCGCCAGTGACCGCCATTTGCCTCTGCGATTGGGAGGAGATGTCAAGACCGCCCTGGTTTGGGCGGTGGTTGGAGCTTCGCCCGTTCGGTGGTGCGAAGGGGGGCCCGCCGGCGCCCGCGATGAATCGCCCTGGGTTTGACGGAGGCTCTGGGCCATTGGATGAGCCCAACCCCAATAGGGTCGGCTGTTGATCAGCGTCGAGGGCTGCTTCGAACTCGTCGGTTGGGATGTCGCCGAGGGCGCTGTGGAGGTGCTGGGTGCTGCTCATCGGCCGGAGCGTCGCTCATGCGGGCGTGTCGGGTGGTCGGGTGAGGCCGGCGACGATGAGGTCGAGGATGGCGTCGAGGTCGTGTTGGGCGAAGGTGTCGCCGCGGATCATGTACCGGTAGACGATGGGTCCTTCGATGAGGTCGGCGGCGTGATCGGTGTCGATTCCGTCGGCGAGTTCCCGGCGGTCGCGAGCGTTCCGGAGCACGTTGCGGACCGGGAGCGATCGTTCACGGGTGAGTTTGTTGAGCTCGTTACGCAGGTCTCGGTCGTCTGTGGCGGCTTGCATCAGTCCGAGCATCATCCGCCGCTTGCCGGTGATCTCCGGCATCGACATCACTTGCCCGAAGAGGACGCCGAGATCGGATCTGAGCCCACCGGTGTCGGGTGTCGGTAGATGCTCGATCTGGCTGGCGACGGTGTCGACGAGGAGGTCGTGGACGCTGGGCCAGTGCCGGTAGATGGTGGTCTTGGCGATCCCGGAGCGACGGCAGATCTCATCGATGGAGAAACCGGGTACGCCTTCGGCGATGAGCAACCCGAGCGCGGCATCGCGGATCCTCTGTTGTGTGCCACGAGTCATCGTGCCGACCTTTCTGGCGCGTGTGGGAAAGACAGCTACGGCATAGTATCGTTCCAGCAGTGCTTCGCCCCCGACGATCGGATTTGCTGACGTGATCGCACGACTTGGTCGATGGACGTTTCATCACCGGCGCACCACGCTGATCGCGTGGCTGGTTGCTCTGGTTGGTTTCGGAGCGTTGGGGAACGTGATCGTCGGGCCGTCGTTCTCGAGCGCGTTTGAGATCCCGGCGTCGGAGAGCGCTTCGGGATTCGATGTGATGTCGGAGTTCTTTCCGCAGCAGGGTGCGAGCCGGCAGTCCGGCTCGATCGTGTTCCGTGCCGAACAAGGGGTGGCGGACCCGGCGGTGCAGGCCGCGATGACGGAGTTCTTCGGCGAGGTCGGGACAATCGAGGGCGTCACGGTGCTCGGTCCGTATGACGAGGGCGGGCAACGTCAGATCGACCCGTCGGGCACGATTGCTTTCGCGACGGTGAACCTCGACGATTCGCTCGACCAGGTCGAACTGAGTGACATCGGCGCCGCGATTGGTGACCTGGTCCCCGCCGTGGATGGGGTGACGGTCGAGGTCGGTGGTCGGGCATTGGCCGAGTTCGAGCCGCCGCAGTCGGAGTTGATCGGGCTCGGCTTCGCGATCATCGTGTTGATCCTTGCGTTTGGATCGGTGCTTGCGATGGGTCTGCCGATCGGTGTTGCCCTGTTCGGAGTTGGTGTCGGTGCCAGTGTCGTGGCGTTGTTCAGCAACCTGGTCACGATCCCCGATTTCGCGACGACGTTGGGGGCGATGATCGGCATCGCGGTCGGGATCGATTACGCGTTGTTCATCGTCACCCGCTATCGGGAGAACCTGAAGAAGGGTCAGTCGTTCGAGGAAGCGACAGTCAATGCGATGGACACAGCTGGCCGGGCGGTGGTGTTCGCCGGGGTGACGGTCGTGGTCTCGCTGCTGGGGATGTTGTTGATCGGTCTCGAGTTCATCTCTGGGCTCGGGATCGGCGCAGCCACGACGGTGGCGGTGACGATGATCGCGTCGATCACGCTGTTGCCGGCGCTGCTCGGCTTCGCTGGCCCTCGGATCGAGGTCACCCGGTGGCGGGGGATCATCGCCGCCGGCTTTGTGGCGGTGACGTTGTTCGGGCTTGGGTTGTCGATCGACCCGCTGCTGATCGGGGCGCCGTTGGCCGTCGTGACGTTGCTTGCGGGGTTCGCCGTTGCCCCGCTGCGTCGCGAATTGCCGGCGCGCAAGGAGAAGCTGCTACAGGAGACGTTTCCGTTTCGGTGGAGCCGCGTCGTTCAAGCGCACCCGTGGCGGTCGTTGCTCGTCGGCACGGTGGTATTGCTCGCCCTTGCGGCGCCGGTCGCGTCGCTTCGACTCGGGTTCTCGGACGAGGGCAACTACAGCGAGGCGACCACCACCCGCCGCGCCTATGACCTACTCGCGGACGGATTCGGGCCCGGTTTCAACGGGCCGCTCGTCGCCGCAGTCACGCTGACCGACCCCGGCGACGCCGACGCGCTGACGGGTTTGGTCGACGCGATCGGGGCCGACCCGGGTGTCCAGTTCGCCTCGCCAGCGCGCGTCGATGACCCCGCAAACCCGCAGGCGGCGCTGGTTCAGATCATCTTGACGACGTCTCCGCAAGAGGAAGTGACGACCGACACGATCGAACGACTCCGGGAAGAGGTGGTCCCGGTTGCGATCGCCGGTACCGGCCTCACGGTGTACGTGACTGGGACCACTGCGGCGTCGATCGATTTCACCAGCTATCTCGCCGATCGGCTGTTCGTCTTCATCGGCGTCGTCCTGTTGTTGTCGTTCGTGTTGCTGATGATGGTGTTCCGGTCGCTGCTCGTACCGCTCAAGGCAGTGATCATGAACCTGTTGTCGATCGCCGCGGCCTACGGCGTCGTCGTCGCCGTGTTCCAGTGGGGGTGGCTCAACTCCGTCTTCGGTGTCGAACCGGCACCGATCGAACCGTTCGTTCCGATGATGATGTTCGCGATCGTGTTCGGGCTCTCGATGGACTACGAGGTGTTCCTCCTCTCACGGGTGAAAGAGGAGTACGACCGCACCAAGGACTCACGGACCTCGGTCGCCGACGGCCTCGCCGCCACCGCCCACGTGATCACCGCCGCCGCGGCGATCATGATCGTCGTGTTCGGAGCCTTCCTGCTCGAAGACAACCGGGTCATCAAACTCTTCGGTGTCGGTCTCGCCGCCGCCGTGCTCCTCGACGCCTCACTGGTCCGCATGCTGCTCGTCCCCGCCACCATGGAACTCCTCGGCGACAAGAACTGGTGGCTGCCCGCATGGCTCGACCGGATCCTGCCCAACCTCAACGTCGAAGGACCCGCCGATCACCCCGATCCGGCAACACCCGACAGCGACCCCGATCACCAGTCTGAAGAGACGCTGGTCCACTGACATGGCCCGCCCCGCCCCCGAACCCGCCGATCTCGGCCCATCGACTCGACCCGCACGGCGATGTCGAGAACATTGTTCGATCTGCCGATGACGGTCAAGGACGTGACGGCGCCACGCACACGACCATCGAAACTCGCGGCGACCAACCACCGCCCCGCCCCCATCCGAACGCTCCCTCACCAGACAGGCATCGCCCCATGACCCCTCCCCACGAACCCGTCGATGTCGAGCTGCTCGATCCGGTCGATCCGCACACCGACGACGAAGCGGTCGCCGATGCCCGGCAACGGCGACTGATCCTGATCACGATGTGCGTGTCGCTGATCGCGGTGATCGCCTCGTCGTCCGGGCTGAATGTCGCCCAGCAGGCCCTCGCCGCCGACATCGGCGCATCTCAAGGTCAGCTGCTGTGGATCATCAACGGCTACACCCTCGCCCTCGCTGCGTTGTTGATGCCGATCGGCGCGATCGGCGACCGGTGGGGGCGCAAACCGATCCTGATCATCGGCCTGGTCGTGTTCGCCGCCGCTAACCTCGCCTCAGCCTTCGTGAACAGTCCCGAACCGCTGATCGCGTTGCGTGTCGTCGCCGGCCTCGCCGCTGCGATGAT
>JADKGZ010000008.1:0-177500 GCA_016722025.1 Acidimicrobiaceae bacterium | reverse complement strand
CCCGCTGAACACCACCAAGATCTGCCGATGGGACAACTGCGAACCCGCAGGAGTCGGAACACTCATGTACGACCTCCCTGTTCCAGAACCTCGTTCGCCAACCGCGTCAGCAGCGGAGCCAATGCCGACCGATCGGCGTCGGACCAAGCCGCCAACAGCTCCGTGAAGTACTGGTGACGCGCCTCACCCAACAACCGCAACACCTCCACCCCAGCAGCGGTCAACCCCACACGCGCAGCGCGACCATCCAACGGATCCTCCGCCCGCACCACAAGCCCGCCACCTTCCAACGTCTTCACGTGCCGACTCATCGTCGACGTGTCCACACCAAGGAATTGCGCCAACTCAGAAACCCGCACCTCACCACGTTCCGAAACACACCTCAACACGCCAAACCCGGCCCGCTCCACCGACACCCCAGCCGCACCGATGAAGCGCTCCTGCGTCGAAGCCAAAGAGAACTCACGAACGATCGTGACCACCGCCTCCTCGATCGCAACGACCGAATCCAACGTCCGCTGAGCCCGAAGCTGCGTCGATCCCATATCGGCATCATAGATGGTTGCAGCACCCAACTACAATCGCAAAGAACGCCGCAAGGCGCCGCAGCACGGGGTGCGCCTGAACAGGGCGGGTCGTCGGGCGGTCCACCGCCGCCCTCGAACTGAACCGTCAGGAGTTGGGGTGCTCGATTTGGGATACGGTGAAACCGCCAGGCGACCTCAGACGAACTGTGGGATTCCCGATGGACGACGAGCAGGTCAACAACACGATCGCCGAACTCGAGCGGTGTCTGCGCACCGACGATCCGAGCTTGGCTCCACGACTTCGCCGGATCCGTCGTGGCGACAGCGCGAGATCGGCCGCCGTGTTCGCCGCTTTGGTTACCGCGGCGATCCTTCTTGCCGCCGGGTTGGCAATCGCATCCGGGGTCGTGTGGTTCGCGGGAGTAGCAGCGTTGCTGGCAGCGTTCGCCGTCGCTCCCCACCGAGAACCGGCCGCCGCAGATTCCCCCACAGCCGAAGGTCGACGTGTGGACCAGTGGAACGAGGTTCTGCCCATAGCCGGTGCGTGGTCAACCGTCGCCAGTGAACTACGAGCCGCTGACGGCCTTGATCCATGGTGCCCGACGCTCCGCCGGATCTCGAGCAATGGCACGCACGACACAACCGTGGTCGCCGTTGGGCACCATCGTCCGGTCACCCTGCGGATCTCACGTCGGTGGTTCGCCGATGGAATCCGCTGGCGAGCCGATGCTGGCGGGCCAAACCTCGTCGGGCATCTCACTCTGCAACCCACGCTGACCGGCGAGCACGTTCAGATCTGGGTGCATGCCGAGGCGCTCCGATGCCGAAATTCACGCCGAGCACTACGCACGATCCGCCGGGAAACCAGAACCGCGCTGCGACGGTGGGCCGCAACGCGCACCGAAACCCCACCATGAGCCAGACGGGAGGATGTCCAGGGGTCACTGGTCGGGGGCCTGTCTGGGTTGGGGGATCGGGGGGATGCGGTCGAGGAAGGTGAGAACGGCGGTGGTGAACGCGTCGTTGTCGTCGCCGGCGACCATGTGTCCGGTGTTGGACACGTCGACGGCTTCGGCGTGGGGGACGGCGGTGAGGAACTCGTTGACGGTGTCGGGGCTGACCAGGTCCGACATTGCGCCTCGGACGAGGAGTGTGGGGGCGGTGATGCGGCGGGCCCCGTCGAGGAGGTGGTCGGCCATCTGTCGGAAGCGTTGCTCGCTGTTGGCGGGGTCAGCGTGCATGACATCGAGTTTCGTGGTGATGAACGCGGGGTCCCAGCGCCACACCCAGCGGCCGTCGTCGCGTTGGCGGAGTACCTTGGTGAGTCCGTCGACGCTGTCGGGTCGGGGCCGGTGGGGGTTGTAGGCGGCGATCACGTCGCCGGCGTCGTGCAGGGTGGCGAATCCGTCGGGGTGCGCGGACATGAATTGCACGACTCGTCGGGCTCCGTCGATTTCCATGCGGGGGGTGACGTCGACGAGCACGACCCCGGCCCACAGGCGGGGTGGGGCGATGCGGTGTGCGATGAGGGTCGTCATGCCACCGATGGATGCACCGACAGCGACCGCGGGGCGGCGACCGCAATATCGTTCGCGGACGGCGAGCAGGTCGTAGGCGAGGTCTTCGGTCTCGTACCGCCCGGCGGGATCCCAGCTGCTGTCGCCGTGGCCGCGGGCGTCGTAGGCCACGACGTGGTGGCCGGCGGCGTGGATGGTGCGGGCCGTCTTGGCCCAGGCGTGGCGGTTCTGTCCGCCACCGTGGAGCAGGATCACCGACGGCTTCTCGGTGGATGACTGTGGATAGAGGTCGGCGACGAGGTCGACCCCATGGTGGCCGGTGACGACGTTGGATTGGCGGTAGCTCATGCGGGCTCGACGATCGGTGGCTGGGATGTCATCGCGGCCAGGTCACGCAGCGGGAGCTCGCGCATTCGGATCGAGATCACGAACGCGCCCACCATGACCACGGCGGCCGCGGCGAACACGGTGGTGATCGATGCCGACAGCGCACCGGCCGCTGCACTGTGGAGGGGCTCGGGGAGCGCAGCGATGGCTCGCGGGCTGCGAGCGAGAGTGTCGCCGGTGACACCGGGCGGCAGGTCGACACCGACGAGTCGGTCGGTGAGCTCGGTGTCGAGGCGGCTGGTGAGGATGGTGCCGAACACGGCGACACCGATAGTGGAACCGAGGGTGCGAAAGAAGTTGACCGACGCGGTGCCGGCGCCGAGGTCGCGCATCTCGACAGCGTTCTGCACTGCGATGGTGAGCACCGACAGGGTTGCACCGACGCCGAGGCCGAGCACGATCATCCACATCGATGACGCGACCCGCCCGGTGGCTGGACCCATGGTGGACAGCAACCACAGTCCGCCGGCGGCGACGATGGTCCCGACGATCGGGAAGATCTTGTAACGGCCGGTGCGTGTCGTCAGGCGACCGACGACGAGCGATGCGACCATCAATGCCAGCATCAACGGAAGGAGCAACAGCCCGGCGTTGGTGGCTTGGCGACCCTGGACGCCTTGGAAGAACAGCGGGAGGTAGACGATCGCTCCGAACATCGCCGCGCCGGCGAGGAACGCCATCGACACCGATGAGCTGAAACCGGGCCGGTTGAACATGCGCAGCGGGATGACCGGTTCGGCGACTCGTCGTTCCCACCAGATGAACACGGCGCCGGCGACGACGGCGAGCACGTAGAGGCCAACAGTGAGCGGTGAGCCCCATCCGTACTCGTCGCTGCTCCACGCGGTGGCCAACAGCAACGACACCACCGACAGCACCAGCAGTCCAGACCCGGTGAAGTCGAGCCGGTGCGGTGTCGTGTGGAATGGGAGACGCAACACGACGCCGGTGACGAAAAGCGCAGCGATCCCGATCGGGATGTTCACGTAGAACACCCAACGCCACGAGAAGTGATCGGTGAGCAGACCACCGATGAGTGGGCCGAGCACACTGGCCAAGGCGAAGGTGCCGGTGAGGTAGCCGGTGTAGCGGCCACGTTCTCGTGGTGGGACGATGTCGCCGACGATGGTGAACGTCAGTGACATCAGCCCGCCGCCACCGATGCCTTGCAAACCGCGGAACACGATCAGCTGCCACAGCGACTGCGACAGGCCACACAACATCGACGCGATGAGGAACAGCACGATGGCGGTCTGGTAGATGCGTTTGCGGCCGTAGAGGTCGGAGATTTTCCCCCACAGCGGCATGCTCGCCGTCGAGGCCAACAGGTATGCGGTGACGACCCACGACAGGTGATTGATGCCGCCGAACTCGCCAACGATCGTCGGGAGCGCGGTGGACACGATCGTCTGGTCGAGCGCTGCGAGCAGCAGGCCGGTCATCAGCCCGATGATGACGATGGTGCGTTCGCGGTGCGTCAGATCCGGCATCTGCCCAGCCGATACCGTCGTGTTCACCGGACAGTCACCTGCAACGTCTCCAAGCCGCGCAGGGTGAGGCTCGGGCGCCACACGGGAGTCGTGTCGGCGTCGATGGTGGGAAAACGGGCGAGCAGTCGTTCGAACACAACTTCGCCCTCGAGTCGGGCTAGTGGGGCGCCGAGGCAGTAGTGGATGCCGGCGGCGAAGCTGAGGTGCTGGGTGCCTGTTCGGGTGATGTCGAAACGGTCCGGGTCCTGATAACGGTCGGGGTCGCGGTTGGCGGCGCCGAGCAAGGTCAGCACGACCTGGCCGGCGTCGATGTGGTGACCTGCGATGTCGGTTTCCTCGAGCGCGGTCCGCGCGTCGAGCTGAACCGAGCTCTCGTAGCGCAGCATCTCCTCCACTGCGCGGTGTCCGAGGGTGGGGTCGCTCCGCAGCATCTGCATCTGGTCCCGGTTGCGCAGCAGGCTAATTAGGCCGTTGCCGATGAGGTTGGTGGTGGTCTCGAACCCGGCCGCGAACAACAACACGATCGTGGCCACCAACTCGTTCTCGGACAGTCGGTCTCCGCCATCACTGACCCCGATCAACCCACCGATCAGATCATCGGAGTGCCGATTCCGCCGCTCGGCGATGAGCGACCGGAAGTAGTCGTTCATCGTGTTGCTCGCGGTCTCAGCGGCGGCGATCGTCTCAGCGCTTGCCATCGGCTCGAGCGCGCCGGCCGCGTCGCGCACGATCCAGCGGAACTGCTCACGGTCCTCGATCGGGACACCGAGGAGCTCGCCGATCACTCGCACCGGCAAGGGGAAAGCAAGCACGTCCATGACATCACCGCCGCCAGCGTCGGCGAGCTGATCGAGGACCTCATCGACCATCGCTTCGACCGCCGGACGCAACTCATCGACCCGCCGGGGCGTGAACTCGCGGGCGACAAGACTTCGCATCCGGGTGTGATCGGGTGGGTTCATCCGCAGCATCGAGTACCGCGAGATGATCGGCACCTCCCGATCAGCGCTCTGCGCAGACGAACCAAAGATGCGCTGCACTTCGTCGCTCTTGCCGAACCGAGGATCGCGCAGCACCGTGCCGCAGTCGTCGTAGCGGGTCGCGACCCACAGCGGCAGGACTGCGCTGTGGTGCACCGGCGCCGTCTCGCGCAGCTGGCGGTAAGCCGGGTACGGATCAGCACGAACGGCTGGGTCGCTGAACAAGCCGACAAGCACGTTGTCGGCGGCCTCGGTGATCAGGTTGTCGGTCGTGGCCATCAGGTCCCTCCAGTGGTCGTTCGTCGGCTTTGCCGCGGTGTTGGCTTCCCGCCGATTCCTCGCAGAATGACGTTCGATATTGCGTCGGCGCGGTTGGCAAGGTCTCCGCTGGTGCCGAGCAGAAGGTGCTGCATGCCCGTCACCAGGACTGCGCCGTAGACGACGGACGCGGCGGCGCTGACGTCGTCGATGTGAAGTGACCCGTCGTTGTGGCCGTCACGGAGCGCCTGCCGGATCGGTGAAAGGATCGCCACATCGACGCCTGCAGCGATGTCGACCAATGAAGCCGCCCGGCCCAGTTCGGCGAACAACAACCGGTAGGTCGGGCCGTGCTCGCCGATGAACACCAGATGCGCTCGCACCAGTCGAGCCAACCGTTCGCGTCCCGTGCCGGGCTCGGCCGCGACGTCGGACAGCGTGGCCGTCATCTGACGCAGGGTTCGCGAGAGCAGGTGGGCGAGAATGTGTTCCTTGCCAGGGAAGTAGTAGTAGAGCGTGGCGCGTGGAATCCCAGTCGCCTTGGCGAGATCGTCGATCCGGGTGGCGTCGAGCCCGTTGTCGGCAAACACCGGCGCAGCGAGATCGATCCGATCCGCCAACTCGTCCGGTAACGGTCGTACCGCAGTCGCCGAGCGATCGATCATTCCTGCACGCCCGTGAAACCCGGCATGAACCGTTCGATCGGGATGACGATGAACGTCGCTGTCGCCTCGGCGATCAACTCCAGGCCGTCGCGTGTGTGCGCGGTCGCCGACATGTGCAGCTTGCGTTCCTCGCGCTGATCCAAACGTGCACGGAAGATGAGCGGCGCGCCAATGGGCGTCGGCGATCGATAGGTGACCGTCAACCGGCCTGTGAATGCCGGGACCTTGTGGATCGACAACACGTACCCCATCACGTCATCGAAGATCGCCGCGACCACGCCACCGTGAGCTCGGCCAGGCGCACCTTCAAAGGCGGCACCCAACACCGTCTCCGCAACCGCATCGCCGTTGTCAGAATGAACCTCGATCGCGACGCCCATCGGATTCGCGGCGCCGGACACGACACAGTCGGGAAAGTGCGAGAGCCGTTCACCGTCGGCGGGCGGTTCGCCGAACATCGACGGCCCGTCACCCATGCTCACCAAAGAGCGATCGCGTTCGCTACCAGTCTCGAGTTGCTCGACCACCGGCAGGATCGCGTTGATCAACTGCTCGAACAGTTCATCCGGGGCATCGTGGCGCACGAAGCCGTGACCGAGTCGGCGGAGCAGCGCGGCGGCACGAATCCGTGCATCGGTCACTCCGAACCGCTCGTCGGTCGCTGTCGCCGTGCCGACGATTGATGACTCTTGCATCCATGACTCCCGATGGTTGAACGTGACGATTGGACGACACGTCTAGGCTACGGGATCAAGTGATGCGTTGCGCAACGGAGGGCTACGTGACCACCCGGACAACTCTCATCGCGAGGCGCAGGATCCGTCCGAGCCGTCGTCAGCACGGCGCGGAGCGCATTGCCATCGCCTGGCGGACTCTTCGCCGTGGTCCAGCGGCACGCGGAATGCGCCGGTACGCGTGGGCGCCGACCGAACCACAGCTCGACCTGGGGCAGATGGACACTCTTGATCTCCTCGTCCAGCATGGTGAGTGGACCATGCACGAGTTTGCGATGGCGCTGTGCATCGAGCCGTCCACGGCAACGAGAGCCGTTTCCCGGCTCGTCGACGCGGGTCTGGCGGAGCGGAGCACGCATCGGACTGACAAGCGAATGACGGTGGTCCGTGCAAGCCAGGATGGGCGCGCCATGCAGAAGCGGCTTGCGTTGCGACGACTCTCTGCGGTGGGCGAGGCGCTCGATGGTTTCGACAGTGGTGACCGGCGACGCCTCGCCGATCTGCTGGAACGATTCATCGCAGGTCTCGACGAGGTGGTGCTCGTTCGCAGTTCGACGTGCTTGCCGCTTCGTCAGGCCAGTTCGAAGCCGCTGTACCCGTCTGCTGCGCATGTCCGGCACGACTCCGCGTAGAACGGGACACCGCCGGGGAAGTTCAACAGTTCGCGCGGTTTGCCGGGGATGTTGGCGCCGACGTACCACGAGTCGGCTCTGTCGAACAACGTCATGTCACCGATCGTGCAGCACCAGGTCACGCCATGAGTCCTCCGCATGCGGCGTTGCTTCGATGCGTGTGACACCTTGATCTCTCAGGTCGTTGAGCAGCTGTACGACCCAGCCACCTTGTACCTCGGCGCACGTCGGCCCGTTGCAGAAACCTGACGGGCTTTGCGGCCCGTAGAGATAGATCAGGTTCGGGAACCCGGCGCTGGCGAGGCCGAGGTGGCTGCGGACCCCGCGGGCCCAGTAGTCCTTCAAGGTGGTGCCGGCTCGTCCGTGGATGTCGATGCTGGTGAGACCGCCGGTGACCGCGTCGAACCCGGTCGCCATGACGAGCAGGTCGATGTCGTAGTCGTTCTGTGTCGTCCGGACGCCGGCCGTCGTGATGCGCTCGATGGGTGTGGTCTTCAGGTCGACCAGTGTCACGTTCTGCTGGTTGAACGCGTCGTAGTAGGTCTGCTCGAGCGAAGGCCGCTTGACGCCGAACGGGTGGGGCGGTTCGGTCGGGGCGAGCAGCTCTGCGACCGCCGGGTCGTGCACGCGGGCGTGGACCTTGTCGCGCCAGAAGTCGTAGGCGGTGCGGTTGGCGGTTTCGTCGGTCATGATGTCGGCGAAGTTGCCGGCCCAGAAGCTGAATCCTCCCGCTTGCCACATCTGTTCGAAGCCGGCGCGACGATCCTCGTCGGAGACCGCGAGCGCTGACTCGTCGCGCCGGATGATGTCGAAGCCCGCGAAGGTTTCGGTGCGGGTTCGGAAGATGTCCGGGTATCGAGCTTTCGCCTCGTCCTGTTCTGCTCGGGTGAGGCGGTGTTGTTGCATGGCGAGCGCGAGGATCGGCGTCCGCTGGAACACGGTGACCGACGCGGCGATCTTCGCCGCTTCCTGGATCACTTGGACTCCGCTGGCGCCCGTGCCGATGACACCGACGCGCAGTCCCGTCATGTCGAGACCCTCCTGAGGCCAGTGCGCCGTGTGGTGGCATTGGCCCTCGTAATCGTCCAGCCCGGGCAGGTCGGGGATGTAGGCCTTGGACGCGAAGCCGGTGCAGAGCACCAGGAACCGGCTTCGAAGGGACTGCCCGTTCCGTGTGGTGAGGTGCCAGCAGGTGGAGGCCTCGTCCCACGTGGCCGTGTCGAGTCGGGTGTCGAAGCGGATGTCGCGGCTCAGATCCCATTTGTGGTCGACGTACTGGAAGTAACGACGAAGCGCCGTCCAGTCCGGGAATCGCTCGTCCCAGTACCAGTCCCTCCACAGCTCTTCGTCGGAGAACTCGTAGACGGGCACGTGCGAGTCGACCCGGGCGCCGGGGTAGCAGTTCCAGTGCCAGATGCCGCCGAGCCCGGACCCGGCCTCCAGCAACACCGTCGAGAATCCCAACGCTCGCAGCCGGTGCAACTGGTACAGGCCCGCGAAGCCTGCGCCGACGATCACCACGTCATGATCGAGTCCATGTTCGTTGCCGTCATGGGTTCATGACGCCTCGGGCCACGTCGGCCCATGCGTTCAAGGCCGACGGGTCGTTCGTCCAGTCGAGGCCCCCGGAGTAGCTGACGACTCCTCGCCGCGAGCCCCTGGTAGCGCTCCAGGATCTTGTCGGCGAGTTCGCTGCGCGGGCCTGTGACCACGAAGTGGTCGAGCAGTTCGTCGGACACCTCGGCGGCCATACCCGCAAGGTCGCGGGCGCGTTGCCGCTCGCGAATGCGGTCGGTGGTGCCCTCGAAACCCAACTGCTCGAAGATGAACGCATAGTTGGGTGTCGATCCGTAGAACGCGACCTGCATCCGTGCGAAGTTGCGCCAGCGCGCTTCGTCGTCGTCGATGGGGACGATGAACGCGGGCACGATGATCTCCAGATCCTCGGCGGAGCGGCCCGCCTTGGTGGCACCCTCGTTGAGGTTGGGGATCACCGTCTCGCGGAGGTAGGTGGGGTGGTTGAGCGGATGGACGTGCACACCGTCGGCGACCTCGCCGGCCATGCGGAGCATCCACGGGTTCACGGCAGCGACGTCGATCGGCGGGTTCGGTGTGCTGATCGGCCCAGGTGACCACTGCGCTGGGAGCAGGTCGAGGTGGTAGAACTCGCCATCGACCGCCAGCGGCTCGTCGCCCCGGAACGCACGGAAGATCGCCTGCATCGCAAGCACGTACTCTTTGAGCCGTGGGCCGGGATGCTCGAAGTCGGAGCCGTAGCGGCGCGTGATGTGGGCGCGGACCTGTGTGCCGAGCCCTAGACGAAAGCGACCGCCGGTCGCCTCGGCCAGCTCCCACGCGATCTCCGCTGTCACCATCGGGCTGCGCGGAAAGGCGACCGCGACACCAGTGAGGATGTCGATGTCGGTGGCGAGCGCAGCGGCGCCGCAGCCGAGGTATGCGGTGCGCCCGCCCTCGGTGACCACGATTCCCGAGAAGCCGGCGCGCTCGGCGTCCTGGGCGAATGCAGCCATCGAGCGAAGCGGCAGGCCGCCGGTCATCACGTCGAATTTCATCGGTGGGTCTCCTCGTCAGGTACGGGTGTGGTGTGTTGTCGGATCATCAGATGGCACGCTCGCGGTCTTCCCAGTGGGGTGACCTCAGCTTGTTCTTGTAGAGCTTGCCGGTGGGGAGCCGGGGGAGCTCGTCGTGGAACTCGAACCCTTGCGGGCACTTGAAGTGGGCGATGTGCTCGCGAACGTATGACCTCAGCTCGCCGGCGAGTGTCTCGTCGCCGGCAACGCCCTCTGCAGGTTGCACCGCGGCATGCACCGCCTCGCCCATCTCGTCGTCGGGAATTCCGAACACGGCGACATCGGCAACCTTGGGGTGCAACACCAAACAGTCCTCTATCTCCTGCGGATAGATGTTCACACCGCCGGAGATGATCATGAACGCCTGGCGGTCGGTGAGGAACAGCCATCCGTCGTCATCGACGTATCCGACGTCACCCAGCGTGGTCCAGCCGCAGCCTCGCGGGTCCTTCACGCTCTCGGTCTTGTCGGGGGCGTTGTGGTACTCGTAGGCGGGCCCGTCACCGAAGTAGATGGTGCCGGGCACATTCGCAGGTTGGTTGTCGCCGGTCTCGTCGAGGATGTGGATCGACCCGATCAACGGCCGACCGACAGTCCCCGGCCTGGCCAACCATTCGTCGGGACGCACCAGGCAGAAGCCGTTCAACTCCGTGCCCGCGTAGTACTCCCACAGCACCGGACCCCACCAATCCATCATCTGCTGCTTGACGGCCACAGGACACGGTGCCGCGGCGTGGATCGCGACCCGCATCGACGAGACATCGAACCCGGATCGTTGCTCCGCGTCGAGCTTCAGCATCCGGATGAACATGGTCGGCACCCATTGAGAATCAGTGATCGCATGCTTGCCGATGAGATGGAGCGCGTCGACCGGGTCGAACTTCTCCATCGCGACGACCGTCCCTCCCAGTGACTGAACGCCAAGACTGAACCCGATCGGTGCCGAGTGGTACAAGGGAGCGGGTGACAGGTATGTGGACTCGCCGCTCATCCCGAACACGCCGCTCACCAGCCCTGCGATCAGCATTCCGTCGGCGACCGACTTGCCGCTCAGCGGACGCTTGACACCCTTCGGACGGCCCGTCGTTCCGGAGGAGTACAACATCATCTCGCCCGCTGGCTGTTCGTCGAGTGGATCGGTGGACATCGAACCGATCGCGTCGGCGTATGGCTCGAATCGCGGATCTGCATCGCCGATCAGCAACGGGACGACGCATCCCGTCGCATGCTGCATCGCAGCGCTCGCAATCTTGGCCTTCTCGGACGTGGTGACGAGCGATCGAGCCCCAGAGTCCTGGAGGATGTAGCCGACCTCCTCAGCCGAGAGGTAACTGTTGATCGTCGTCACATACAGACCGGATCGCAGCGCTGCCCACATGACCTCGAAGAACCGCGGCTGGTTCTCGCTGAAGATGGCGACGTGATCACCGGTGACCAAGCCTCGCTCCCGCCACAGTCGGGCCAACTGATTCGAACGCTCGTCGAGTTGCCGGTAGGTCACGACCTCGCCGGAACGACCCATGATCACCGCTGGGTGGTCCGGTCGGGTTGCTGCATGAGCGCCTGGGTACACGATCGCTTTCCTCCCGCCGGCATCTAGCCGGGCCGGCATGTGGTGTCGCCGACCGTGATGGCCCCGCACCTGCGTGAATGGCTCCCGAGATCCCCTTCCTCGGCAACGTCAACGCCAAGTCTGGCCGCACCGCCGCGCCGGGTCAAGACGAATGGAGTGATCTGTCGCACATCTGAGTGACGAGCCGGTGTGTCGACGTGCTCGTACGGGCAAAGACTCCCTTACCAGAAGTGTCCTGGCGTCGAGGCCGACCAATAGCGGCTGAGCGGACGCTGTTTGCAACAATATTGGCAAGATGTCGTATGCGAGCAAGGTAGGTGATGATGAGGGACCAATGTCTCAACTCGCGTCGAGGTGCACGTGAGGCTGGGAGACGACGTGACGTCAAGGTCTGCCAGCTGTCCGTCGGTGCGCGAGGATCCGACGGGTCGGAGTGCGGGCCAGTGATCGAGGTCGCAGTCGGGTGGTGATGAACCGAGATCGTTACATCGTGGCACTCACGTACCCGGAACTCGTGGTGATGCGCCGACTGACTCTCATGGCTCGAGACGACCGGGGAGACGCCTGGACGAAGGACGATCTGCGGCAGATCGACGGCATCCTCTGCAAGTTGGATGGAGCCCCCATGCTGCACACCTGAGCCGTACAGGAGCAGCTGTCGGAGACAGTCGAATGCATTCTCTCTTGGACCGGTGCTCGACGTTCAGGTCTTCACGCGTCGTCAGGTCGCCTGGCTGGTGTCGATCTCACCCACCATGGTGGTCGCTTCTCGAGGAACGCGTTCATGCCCTCGCGCGCCTCGTCGGTGGCGAAGAGCTCAGCGGACACCTTCGACGTCCACTCGAACGCCTCGTCTGTCGGCATCATGGGGACAGCCGCGAGTAGCTGCTTGCTGACGGCCAGGGCGTTCGGGCTCGCCGCCAGCAGGTCCTCGACGATGAGGTCGACCTCGTCGTCGAGTCGACTCCGCGGAACAGCGAGATTGACGAGACCGAGTCGTGCGGCTTCGGCTCCGTCGAACCTGTTGCCGCGCAGGAACGCGGCTCGGGCGTCGGCACCGCGCATCTTCGGCAGGCAGACCACTGAGATCATCGCCGGCGCGACGCCGATGCGGACCTCGGTGAAGCCGAACTTGACGTCGTCCACTGTCACGGAGATGTCCATCGCCGCGGCGAGCCCCATGCCGCCCGCCACACAGTGTCCGGCGATGCGACCGACATAGGGTTTCGGCGAACGGGCGAAGCGCTCGAACAGGTGCATCGGGGTGGTCGCTGCGGGTGGAGCATCATCAGGCCCTGCTGAACGCTCCGCCAGGTTCGCACCGGCGCAGAACGTGCGGCCCTCGTTGGTGAGCACGATGACACGGGCGTCGTCGTCTGCCTCGGCCGACTCGAAGGCGGCGATCATCTCGCTGACCAACTGTCGGCCCAGGGCGTTGCGGTTCGCCTCGTCGCACAGCGTGACGGTGCACACGCCGCCGTTGGTCACGCTGCGGACGATGGACATCAGTTCCTGCCTCGTGGTGCCGGGCCGGTGCTCGGTGGGCCGGCGTAGGCCTGCGCCTTGGCGAGCCAGTCGGCGGCGATGCCGCCGATCACGACGAGGTCGGTATCGTCGACGTGTCGGCGTTGGGTGACGACCTGACAGAACTGTTCGGCGGTGCCGGTGACGCTGGCTGCCGCGGTCTCGGGACCGAAGGTCCATGTCTCGCCGGAAGGCGCTTCGAGCACGACCCGGATGGCGCCCTCGGGCACCGCTTCGCCACGGTTCGCATACGTCCATCCGCGGGTGATGAAGCCGATCTGCGCGACGTGACGGAGCCGGTCGGTGGGGGGTCGGTGCCCTTGCACCGCGTCGACGATGTCGGTGCCGTGCGCCCAGCACTCCATCAGGCGGGCGGTGAGGAACGATCTTCCGCTCATCGACGGCCCGTACCAGGGCATGCGCGCCCCTCGGCGAGCGTGGATGCCGCTGCGGCCAGCCGACGTCGGTGGTCGCGCCACGTCGCCATCAGTCCGTCGGGCGAGAGGTGGCGGAAGAGGGTCAGTGCTTCGATCCCGTCGCCAGCAGCCATGAGCGCGTCGATGCTGGCCCGGAAGCCGTCAGGATCCTCGATCGCGAGTGTCGCAGTGCCGTCGAAGTAGGTCAGGTGTCCGATCTGGTCGGCAACACTCCAGCGCGGGCTGGCGGTCGGCGTGCGCCACTGCTCGTCGGACAGATCGGCGACCACACGGTCGAGCGATTCCTGCTCCGCCAGGAGGTCGGATGCGATGGTGGCAAGATCGTTCATCGGTCGGCCTTCGGCTCGCGGGGGAGGCCGAGGACCAGCTCCCCGATGATGTTGCGCTGGATCGCGAACGTTCCGCCGCCCACCGTCAAGGCCGGGGAGAAGAGGAACCCGTAGTGCCAGATCGGGTCGACGCCGGGGAACTGGTGTCCTCGGAGCCGGATCTCTGTCGCGCCGGTGCGCGCGTCCTCGGGCACTGCGCCCACCGGGCCGGAGCCCTCAAGCAGCCCGTCAGCCCCGACGAGATCCTTGGCCAGCTCCATGACGTGCTGACCGTGTTCATCTGCCATCGCCTTCTGGATCGAGGCCTCTGGGCCAGGGGTTCGGCCCTTGAGCCGAGCCGAAAGCGTTCGCAGGCGGTTGAGGCGGAGCACCTCGGACTCACAGTGGAGCCGGGCGAGGCGCTGGCGGAGAAGCGGATCCTCCTGCCCGCCGTCGGCGCGGACGAGATTGATGAGGTCGGCGGCGGACGGCCCGGCGCCCCACAACGATCCGGCCGACGACAGCATCACGCGCTCGTTGGAGAGCGTGGCCTTGGTGAGACGCCATCCGTCGTTCTCGACACCGACGAGCAGGTCGGCCGGCAGACGGACGTCGTCGAAGAAGACCTGGTTGAACGAATGTGCAGTGGTCATGTCGATGATGGGAGTGAGCGTGATGCCCGGCAGGTCCATCGGACAGATGAAGTAGCTGATCCCTCGATGCTTCGGAGCCGAAGGATCCGTCCGGGCGATCAGGATGCCGTAGCGGCTGTTGTGACCGCCGCTCGTCCAGATTTTCGAGCCGTTGACGACGTAGGTGTCGCCGTCGCGAACGGCGCTCGTACGCAGCGATGCCAGATCGGAACCGGCATCCGGCTCGCTGAAGAGCTGGCACCACTGATCCTCCCCTGACAGGATCCGGGGGAGGTACTCCGCCTTCTGCGCCTCCGTGCCGGCAAGCAGGATCGTGGGCGCAGCCCAACCGATGCCGATGCCGACCGGCCGGTGGATCTGAGCTCGGTCGAACTCCTCGTCGATGATCAGCTGATGCATCGGATCGGCCTCGATGCCCCATGGCTGTGGCCAGTGAGGCACCACGAAACCGGCCTCGGCGGTCTCGGCCATCGTGGCATCGGGATGGCTGGCGATCCATTGGCGGATCGCGAGCCGTCGCGGGTCGTCGTCGGGTGGGAAATCGAAGTCCATGGTCAAGTTCCTTGCAGGAGAGAGGTGGGGATGTCGACGAATCGTGCGCGAAGCCACTCGCCGAGGCTCTTCGCCTGGGGGTCGCGGCGAGTGGAAGCCGCGACGCCTTCCTCGAGCAGCCCGTGGATGACGAAGTTCAGGGATCGGATCGAAGGGAGTCGATGACGATCGATGACGTAGGCGGCGGTTTCGGGGAGCAGCTCGCGGAGCTTGTCGAGCGTGAGGAACTGATCGAGCCACGCCCATGCTTCGTCGGACCGGGCGAACACGCCGAGGTTTGCGTTGCCGCCCTTGTCGCCCGAACGGCTGCCGATGATGGTCCCGATGGGCGCTCGCCGCGTCGGTGCGGTCGGGGCACTGACGGTGGGGCCGGGACGGGGATCGACATCGACCGTCCGGTCGGGGTACGGCGCCACCGAGTCGACCACCGTCCGGTCGCCGCCCAGCACGACCACGTGTTGCGGTACGAGATCAGCTGGCACCACCGCCGGCCGGTACACGCCGTAGGGCTGGGCCTGTTGGCCGCCGCCGCCGATTCCGGTGAAGCCTGGGATCGTGGACAGGCCGAGTTCGACCGTGGCGTTGAACACGACGCGACCGACCTTGCGCTCGTCGGGATCCTTGAGCGAGAGGCGCCACACGGCGGTCGCCTCTTCGTTCGTGGCGGGGTCGGCCTTGTCGGTGCGTACCAGACGTGTGGACACGCTCGCGTAGTCGGACGGCTGGTACGGGAGCGCCGCCCAGAAGGCGGCCTCGACCAACGCGGCCTTGGCGTCGATGTCGAGCCCCACGAGGCCGATGCCGACCTCGTTGCGGAATCCGCCGACCTCGTTCATCGCCACCTTCAGCGTCGTCGGCGGTGGCTCGCCCTTCGTGCCGCTGACCCGGACACGATCTGGACCGACCTGGTCCAGCTCGATGGTGTCGAACCTGGCCGTGACGTCGGGGCCGAGGTATGCCGGCGACGCGATCTCGTACAGCAGTTGGGAGGTGACAGTACCAACCGAGACCTGCCCGCCGGTCCCGTCGTGTTTGCCGATGACCGACGAACCGTCGGATGCGACCTCCGCCCAGGGGAACCCGGTATGAACGAGTCCCTCGACCTCGGTGAAGAACGAGTAGTTGCCGCCGGTCGCCTGTGTGCCGCACTCGATGATGTGCCCGGCGGCGACGGCTCCGGCGAGCTGGTCCCAATCGTCACGCGCCCAGCCGTGGTGCCAGGCTGCCGGGCCGCACACGACGGCTGCGTCGGTCGTGCGTCCAGTGACGACGATGTCTGCGCCACGGTTCAAGGCCTCGACGATGCCCCAGCAACCGAGATAGGCGTTCGCGGTGATGAACCGAGACGTGTCGCCGATGGGCTCGCCGGTGTCGAAGTGAGCAAGGTCGATCCCCGCAGCGACGAACTCGTCGAGTCGGCCAAGGATGTCGTCGCCGTTGACGTAGGCGATGGTCGGCGAAAGGCCAAGCCTTCCGGCCACCTCGGCAACTGCCTCCGCGCACGCGTCGGGGTCGAGGCCCCCGGCGTTCGACACCACCCTGATGCCACGGTCGAGGCAAGTACCCATCACCTGCTCCATCTGTGTCACGAAGCTACGTGCGTACCCGCCGCGCGGGTGCTTGGCACGTGTCCGCTGGAGGATGAGCATGGTGAGTTCGGCCAGCCAGTCGCCGGTGAGCACATCGATGTGTCCGCCATCGACCATCTCGCGGGCCGCGGCCAGGCGGTCGCCGTAGAATCCGGAGCAGTTGGCGATGCGGATCGGGTCGGCCATCAGAGATCGCCTCCGATGTGCGCCTCGATGACGAGCAGCACCGCACCACTTTGGACTTGATCGCCGATCTGCACTCGGACCTCGCTGACGACCCCATCGAATGGCGCGCTGACATGGTGCTCCATCTTCATTGCTTCGAGCACGACCAGCACCTGTCGGGCGGCGACGGAGTCCCCGACAGCACACCGCACATCCAGCACGGCACCAGGCATCGGGGCGGACAGTCCACCGCCGCCGATGTCGTCCCCGGCGGGGGGTGTGAAGCGCGGGAGCACATCGAAGGTGAGCGTCCCGTGCAGCGACTGCACATGGATCCGAGCACCGTCGTCGGTGACCCGCACGTCGCTGCGACGACCGTCGATCTCGATGTCGATTCCGTCGACCCTCCAGTTGTGGATGCGGGCGAGTCCGTGATCTCCTCCTCCTTCGCCGCCAACGAGCGTGACTGCGCCATCACGCCGGAAGTGATACCTGACGACGAGCACCTCATCGCCGTGCCGGAGCGACACCGACTGCGGTGGCATCGGGCCATTGCGCCAACCAGAGGGCAGGCCTTCCCAGACCGGGGCTTCGTGGCGGTTCCTGCCCTGTATCCAGAGGGCAGCGGCCACGGCCGCTCGACGTTCTGCGGCGTCGTCGGGGCTCGGCGCCCGTTCCCGTGCGGTTCGTTCGATGAAGTCGGTCGTGGTGGCGCCGGAGAGGAACGCTTCATGGCGAAGTGTGGCCGCGAGGAAGGCACGGTTGGTGACGACGCCACCGATGTGGAGTCGATCAAGCGCCAACGCGAGTCGCCCTGCTGCCTCCGCCCGTGTCGGGGCGTGTGCGATGACCTTGGCGAGCATGGGGTCGAAGCGGACGCCGACCACCGATCCGGCCTCGACGCCGCTGTCCCAGCGCACCTCTGGGTTCGAGGGCTCGACATACGCGGTCAACGTCCCGGTTGCGGGAAGGAACCCGTTGGACGGGTCCTCGGCGTAGAGTCGGGCCTCGATGGCGTGCCCTGTGAAGGTGACAGCGGTCTGGTCGTAGCCCAATGTGTCGCCTGCGGCGATCCGGAACTGTTCGCGGACCAGGTCGATCCCGGTCACGGCTTCGGTGACCGGATGCTCCACCTGGAGACGGGTGTTCACCTCCAGAAAGAAGAACTCGCCGGTCGCGTCGTCAAACAGGAACTCGACGGTGCCAGCCGACTGGTAGCCAAGATTCGCCGCGAGGCTGAGCGCAGCGGCGCCCATCGCCGCCCGGAGCGGCCCGTCGACCGCAGGCGACGGGCTCTCCTCGATGATCTTCTGGTGACGACGCTGGATCGAGCACTCGCGTTCGCCGAGATGCACAAGCCCGCCGTGCGCGTCGCCGAGGATCTGGATCTCGATGTGCCGGGCGCGGGGTACGTACCGCTCGAGGAAAACCCGGCCGTCTCCGAAAGCGTTCGTCGCCTCACGCTGGGCCGAGGCGACCGACGTGTCGAGATCGGCGGCGGACTCGACGATGCGCATTCCCTTGCCACCGCCACCCGCGGCGGCCTTGACGAGCAACGGGAACCCGACAGCGTCCGAATTCGACGGATCATCCGAGGAGGGCAGCGTCGGCACTCCGGCCGCCAAGGCGCTCCGCTTTGCGGCGAGCTTGTCGCCCATCGCTTCGATCACGTCCGGTGTCGGCCCCACCCAGATGATGCCGGCCTCGGTGACCTTGCGGGCGAATTCTGCGTTCTCGGATAGGAAGCCGTAGCCGGGATGAACGGCGTCGGCGCCGGCCGACCTTGCTGCGGTAATGATCGAACTCGCGTCGAGGTAGCCACCGTCGTCGAGCCGGATCGCCTCGTCGGCCTCGGTGACGAACGGCGCGTCCGCGTCGGCATCGACGTACACGGCGATGCATCGAATGCCCATGCTGCGGGCAGTCCGGAAGACGCGCCGGGCGATCTCGCCGCGGTTGGCGACCAGGACAGAGGTGATGGGCCTGCTCACAGTCGGAAGACTCCGTAGGTCTCGGCGCCCTCGATAGGGCGGTTACGGACCACGGAGAGGCAGAGTCCGAGGATGGTGCGGGTGTCTCGGGGGTCGATGATCCCGGCGTCGCTGATGGCACCGGTGGCGGCGAGTGCCAGCGAGCTCTTCTCCTGCGCTGCTTCCACCATTGCCACGATCGCCGTGTCCTCCTCCTCATCGAACTCGATGCCCTTTCGGGCGGCTTGAGTGCGGCGGACGATCGACATGACACCGGCGATCTGTTTGGGCCCCATGACCGCGATCTTGGCGGTCGGCCAGATGAACGTGAATCGATTGCCGAAGGCGCGCCCGGACATCCCGTACGTGCCTGCGCCATAGCTGGAACCGATGATCACGGTGAGGTGCGGCACCGTCGAGTTGGTGACAGCGTTGATCATCTGCGAACCCTTCTTGACGATGCCGTCCGCCTCGAAGTCCCGTCCGACCATGTACCCGGTGACGTTCTGCAGGAACACCAGCGGCACGTCGATCTGATTGCACAGCTGGATGAAATGGGCTGCCTTCTGGGAAGCGTCGGGATAGATGACGCCATTGTTGCCGAGGATCCCGACCGGATAGCCGTGAATCGAGGCCCAACCGCAGACCATCGTCGGACCCCAGCGTTGCTTGAACTCCTCGAAGCGCGAACCGTCGACGACGCGGCCGATGACGTCGCGTACGTCGACGGGCTGCCGGAGGTCGCGGTTGACGAGTCCGAGGAGCTCCTCGGAGTTGTGGACGGGTTCGTCGACAACGGATGCCGCCAGCGGCCCCGGCTTCTGCCGATTGAGATGCGAGACCACCTCGCGGCACAAGCGCAACGCATCCATCTCGTCGTCGGCGAAGTAGTCACCGAGTCCTGAGGTCTCGGCGTGCAACGTCGCGCCACCCAAAGTCTCATCGTCGGAATCCTCGCCGGTGGCCATCTTCACCAACGGTGGGCCCGCCAGGAAGATCTTCGACTGCTCCTTGACCACGATCACGTAGTCGGACAGACCGGGCTGATAGGCGCCGCCAGCGGTGGAGGACCCGAACACCACGCAGACGGATGGGATGCCCAGCTTGGACAGTTCAATCATCTCGTAGAACGGGCGGCCGCTCTCGGCGAAATGCGTCGTCTGGGTCATCGGGCCTTCGTTGCCGGCACCGCCCATGCGGAGATCCGCGCCGGCGGATTCGACGAAACTCACGTAGGGGATGCGGTTGTCGCGGGCGATCTCGATCGCCCGTGACCACTTCTTGCCGGAATACGGAGTGAGCGCCCCGCCGAGGACGGATGGGTCGTTGCCCATGATGACGCACTCGGTCCCGGCGATGATGCCGATACCGATCACCATGCCGCCGCCGATCGTGTAACTCGACCCGTACCCGGCCAGCGCGCTGATCTCGAGGAACGGAGTGTCGGGATCGAGGACATTGGCGATTCGTTCGCGGATCGGCATCTTGCCGCGTGAGCGCATCCGTGCGATCGCGGTGGGGCCACCGCCGGCCTCGGCCTGGGCGAGCAGTTCGTCGATGACCTGCACCTGCTCGAGTGCGTCGTCGCGGTTCTGGCGGAACCGCTCGCTGCCTGTGTCGATGGTCGACTGCAGCGGAGGAGCAAGCATCGGCGATCTCACGACGCTGCCATGTGATCGCTCGTAGGGTTGCACGGACGGAAGGTGGAATGGGTCACGGTCGGCTCCGGAGCGGTGAAGGATGTCGGGCCTCGATGATGTCGTCTGCGCGAGAGCGGACGAGGGACCGGGCCGGTTCGGGGTGGGTGAGGATGTAGAAGTGATCGTCGACGACGCCCTCGAGCACGGCTGTTGCGACCTGCTCCGGCGTGAGCATCGTGCCGAAGGACTCGAGCGCGTCGGCTCGTGCAGGGCCGTCGGCAGCTGCGGTGAGCCCCAGCAACCCGGGATCCTGGCCCTCGTCGGATATGTCGCCGGGCCGGTTTCGGTGGGACTCGAAGATGTTGGTCATCACCAGGCCCGGGCACAGGACCGAGACGCCGATCGGTGCACCGGCAATTCGGAGGTCGCGTTCGAGCGTCTCGCTCAAGGTGACGACCCCGTGTTTCGAGACGTTGTACGCACCGAGACCGGGCACGGAGATGAGACCGGCCATGGACGCGGTGTTGACGATGTGGGCCGGTTCGCCCTGGGAGATCATCAACGGCACGAACACACGGACGCCGTGGATCACGCCCCAGAGGTTCACACCGAGGACCCATTCCCAGTCCCGCTGGGTATGAGTCCAGAGGTATCCGCCGACGCCGACACCGGCGTTGTTGTGGAGAACGTGCACGGCACCGAACTCGGCCATGACTGTCGCGGCGAGCGCTTCGACCGATTCCCCGACCGAGACATCAGTGCGGACGCCGATCACCTGGTGGCCTGCTGCTGCGAGCTCGGACGCGGTTCGATCAAGCGCATCCTCCTGGATGTCCGCCAGGACGACGCGCATCCCCGCCTCGGCGAACCTTGTTGCCACGGCGCGGCCGATGCCGCTCGCGCCTCCGGTGACCACCGCGACCTTTCCATCGAGGTTCTTCATCGACGGCTCATCCTCTCATCATCCATCGACGCCGTCACCGTGCCGCGAACTTCGGTGTGCGACGCTCCGCGTAGGCAGCGATGCCTTCGCGCGCGTCATCGGTTCCGAGCAGGCGTACTTGTTCCGCGAGCTCGTGGTCGGTCGCCCGCCGCAGGCGATCCAGACGATCACCGCCGAGCGTGGCCTTGATGGCCCGAACGGCAAGGGGTGCGGACGAGGCGATCTCCTCCGCCAGCTCGAGAGCACGTGACCGAACCTCGTCCTGCGGCACGCACTCGTCGGCGAGTCCGATCGCTGCGGCTTCGGCGCCGTCGATGCGGCACCCGGTGTAGAAGAGACGACGGGCATGACGGATTCCCACTAGTTCAGGCAATGTGTATGTGAGGGCGAATCCCGGGTGGAAGCCGAGCCGGCTGAAGTTCACCGACCACCGCGCTTCTCTGCAGGTGACACGCAGGTCCGCGACCAGTGTGAGCCCGAGACCCCCTCCGATCGCTGCGCCGTGAACGGCTGCGATCACCGGAGTGCCGATGCGAACAACCGCAGCGCTTCGTGGTACAGCGATCCCGCGCCGACATCGTCGACTCGACCGTGTGCGGGGGCGCCGTAGTCGTCCCGGCCACCCGCGAAGTTGCGGCCTCGGACGTCGTCCCGAGAAGTCGGCGCCGGCGCAGAAGGACCTTCCTTCGGCGCAGAGCAGGATGGCGACAATCGGGATCGGCATCGAGGTCCTCGAAGGCAGCTGCCAGTTCACCGACCACGCCGTCACCCAGATGGTTGTGGGGCGGGCGACGCATCTCGACGACGCCCACGAGACCATGACGTTGAATCCCGACCTCAGGCACCGCTGGGTCCCTCACTTCCCTGGTCCGGCCTCGCGACCAACCGTCGCATCGGCGAGGTGCGCGTCGGCGGTCATCGAACAGTAGGTGCGAAGGTGGGCAGACATCGACCGTCGTCGAGTTGGATGCTCCAATCGACCGAAACGCGTTGGCCACACCGCACCTCCTCCGGGCTGACGTGGACGATGTTGGTGGTCATGCGCACGCCCTCGTCGAGGTCGACCAGCGCCAGGACGTACGGCACGGCGTCGGCCATCATTGGATTGCCGGGCTTGCGCATCACGTTGAACGTGTAAATGGTGCCGTTTCCCGACAGCTCGACCCATTCCAGTTCGCTGCGGAGGCAACCTGGGCAATGTTCGCGCGGGTACCAGACGTACCGATCGCACATGGCACATCGTTGGGCGAGCAGCCGGCGGTCTCGTGTGGCATCCCAGAACGGCTGGGACAACGGCGTGGGGGTGGGTTCGATGCGGGGCATGGTCGGGCTCCTAGATGGTGGCTTCGGTGCCGAGGACGATGGTGGACGCGCACGAGAGGAGCCCGCCGCAGCCGTTGGCCAGGACCACGTCGACGTCGCTCACCTGACGGTCGCCACTGTCGCCACGGAGTTGGCGCACGGCCTCGACGAGGACGAACATCCCGTACATCCCGGGGTGCGTGTACGACAGTCCGCCACCGTTGGTGTTGGTGGGCAGCGAACCGCCCGGGCCGAGGCGACCGTCGGCGACGAAGGCTCCGCCCTCGCCCTTCGCGCAGAACCCGAGGTCTTCGAGGGTCATCAGAGCGGTGATGGTAAAGCTGTCGTACAACTCGACGACATCGATGTCGGCATGTATGACACCGGCCATCTTCATCGCCTGCGGGCCGGAGATCGCCGCGCCGGTGGTGGTGATGTCGGGCATCTGGCTGATCGACATGCCGTGGGTGTGGGCAGTGCCGGTGCCGAGGATGTAGGCCGGCGGTTGGGCGAGATCGCGGGCTCTTTCTGCAGACGTGACGACGAGTGCTCCGGCGCCATCGGTGACGAGGCAGCAATCGAGCTTGTGGAGCGGTTCGGCGACTACTGGTGAGGCGAGCACGTCGTCGATGGTGATCGGCGTCTGCAGGTACGCGTTCGGGTTCTTCGACGCCCACTCCCGGAACGACACGGCGATCTGGGCCAGTTGTTCGGACGTGGTTCCGAACTCGTGCATGTGACGCCGGGCTGCCAAGCTGTAGCTGGCCGCCGGCAGCCCGGTTCCGTAGGGAAGATCCCATTGGAACGCGGCCGAACCGCGGTCGGCCGACGATCCCCCGGCGAACGGGTTCGCGCCGCTGCGCGGTGTTGCCGCGTACACGATGACAGCGACCTCGCACAGGCCCGCGGCAATCGCCGCGGCAGCGTGCTCGACGTGCACCTCGAAGCTGGATCCACCGGTCATCGTGCTGTCCGTGAAGCGACCGGTGACACCGATCCGCTCGGCGAGATCGAGCGAGGCCATCATTCCGTTGGTCGACATGACACAGTCGACATCGCCGACTGCCAGCCCGGCGTCGGCGAGTGCGGCGCCGATCATGTCGACCTCGAGTTGAGCGACGGTGCGGTTCAGCTTGCCGGTGGGCGATACCGCGTCGACCGCACCGACGATTGCAGCGGAACCGCGAAGCGAGTGAGCCATGTTGTGAGTGATCCTTTCGAAGTCCGCGACATATGCAACATAATCTGCAATCTGTCGCGTATGTGAAGTCGGCCCGCTCAGATGGAGCGAGTGTGGCCAGCCCAGTACTCGTGGCGGAGGAGGCGCTTGTAGAGCTTGCCGGTGGGGTACCTGGGCAACTCGTCCCGAAAGTCGACCGACCGGGGGCACTTGTAACGTGCCAGGTGCTCTCGACACCAGGCCAGCAGTTCCTCGGCGAATTCGTCGCTGGCCCGCGATAGGTCCTTGGGCTGCACGACCGCCTTCACCGACTCGCCCCACTCCTCGTCAGGAACGCCGATCACGGCAACGTCGGCCACCTCGGGATGGCCGAGCAGCGTCGCCTCGATCTCGGCCGGGTAGATGTTGACCCCACCCGAGATGATCATGTCGGCCTTGCGATCGGAGAGGAACAGCCATCCCTCCGGATCGATGTACCCCATGTCGCCGACCGTGAACAACCCATTTCGGCGGCTGGCCCGTGTCTTCGCCTCGTCCTTGTAGTACTCGAACTCGCCCCGCGCATTGCCCATGTAGACCGTGCCCACCTCACCGGCCGGCAACTCGTTGCCGTCGTCGTCGAAGATCTTCAACGTTGAGCCGGGGAAGGGCTGGCCGACAGTTCCGGGATGGAGCAGCCAATCCTTTGGCTTCACGTACGCTCCGCCTCCTTCGGTGGCTGCGTAGTACTCGTAGATCACCGGGCCCCACCACTCGATCATCCTTCGCTTTACCTCGACCGGACACGGCGCGGCGGCGTGGATGACGGATCGCAAAGTCGACGTGTCGGCTGCTGCTCGGACCTCGTCGGGTAGGGCGAGCAGACGATGGAACATCGTCGGCACCATGTGGCTGGTGGAGACACCCCACTGCTCGATCAACCGCAGCGTCCCCTCCGGGGTCCAGCGGTCCATCAGGACCATGGTCTGACCCAGATGCAGCGCACTCATACCGAACGCCAGCGGTGCCGCGTGGTAGAGAGGCCCGGCCACGAGGTGCACCCCTTCGCCGGGCTCGATGTCGAACAACATCGACAGCATCGAACTTGTTGCCGCGGCGGCGTTGGGGTCGCCTTCCGGCAATGGGCGCCGCACACCCTTGGGGCGGCCTGTGGTGCCGGAGGTGTAGAGCATGGATGTCCCAGGCGATCGATCGTCGGGACGCGACATCGGCTGCCCCACCGCCATCTCGGTGTAGGGGCGGAAGCCCGCGATCTGGCCGACGGCGAAGCGGTGAGCGAGAGGAACCTGGATGTTCTCTGCGGCCACCGTCGCAGCGGCGGCGTACCGCTCGTGCGTGACGAGCACCTTCGCCTCGCAGTCGTTGACGATGTAGGCGATCTCCGGGCCGGTGAGGTGGTAGTTGATGCACGTGAGGTAGAGGCCGATCTGAATCGCTGCCAGGTACAGTTCGACGAACATCACCTCGTTCGGCAGGACGATCGTCACACCGTCGCCACGTTGCAGCCCGAGCCCGCGGAGACCGTGCGCCAGTTGGTTGGACCGTTGCTCCAACTCGCCGAAGGTCCAGGTCATCCCTTCGGCGTCGACGATCGCGAGCCGCTCAGGTGTGGAGTCGGCGATCGCCCAGAAACCTACTTGTGCTGGCGCTCCCATGTGTGTTCCCTCCTTGTGATGCGCTGTGCCGGTGCGCGGCGAGCCTGAATGTGGATCCTTCGACGGCTCAGCGGGCCGGGTTCTGCAGCAGTTCCTTGAATGGTGTGGAGCTCGACGGCCCAGGTTCCTTGGCCAAGCCGAGGACGCGTTCTCCGATGATGTTGCGCTGCACCTGGTCGGTTCCGCCGTAGATCGATGGTGCGGGGGAGAAGACGATGAGCTCCTGCACGTCGCCTGCGGTGGGCGAATGGGATCCGGTGATGGTTGCTCCGGCGCCGAGGATGGATGCGCCGATCTCGCGGGCGAGGCGTGTCATGTCGCTGTTGCGGAGCTTCGCCAGGTTTCCCTCTCCGCCGGTGGCAGCGTTCCCGGTGCGAGTGCGGCCGATGTGCCATGCGGTGATCTCGACCATGGTGTAGAGGCGGGCGATCTCTTGGCGCACGGAGGGGTCCTCGATCCGGCCGTTGCTCCGCGCCAGTTCGATGAACTGCCGCACTCGCTTGTGCCCGATGCCTCCTCCACCCATCCGGACGGCCTCGTTGTCGAAACTGCCGGCCGGCCGACCGAGGTGGCCGGCGACGGACCCGGCGATGGCGGCGCTGGGGGCGGCCGCACCGGCGCCTCCGATGCTGGCCCGCTCGATCATCAGCGTCGTGTTGGCAACGCGCCAGCCGTCGTTGAGGTCGCCGATCATGTCGGCGTCAGCGACCCGCGCGTCGGCGAGGAAGACCTCGTTGAACATGGCATGTCCGGTCATTTCGCGAAGTGGCCGCACTTCGACGCCGGGTTGGTGCATCGGGAAGGCGAAGTAGGACAAGCCCTTGTGCTTCGGCAGGTCGGCGTCGGATCGGGCGACGAGGATGCCGAAGTCGGCCCACTGGCCGCCGGAGGTCCACACCTTCTGCCCGTTGACGACCCACTCGTCGCCATCGCGTTCGGCCTTGGTCTGCAGCCCGGCGAGGTCGGACCCGGCGCCGGGTTCCGAGAAGAGTTGGCACCAGCCGTCGCGACCGTTGAGGATGTTCGGGACGTACCGCTCGACGAGTTCGCCCGAACCATGAGCGAGAATCGTCGGCGCCGCGAGCATCATCCCAATCCCGGTGGGCGGCCCGAGCGCGCCCTTCGCCACCATCGCCGACGCGAACGTGCCGGCTTCTGCTCGGTTCCATCCGCGCCCCCACGGCTCGGGGAGCATGGATTCGACAGCCGGGCGTCGCTGAGGTGTTGCCACCACTCGGCCACGGTCAGCTCCGGGTCCCAGGTTGTTTCGAGCCACGCGATCGCCTGCTCCACCGATGTCCCCCCACTCGTCGTCACGTGTACCCCCTCGATGCATGAGCGAACTGCTTGGACGGATGTGACAATATCGTCTGCATGTCTCATAGTCCACGTGGGCGGACATGCACCGGAGAGGGGATCGAAGATGGCTGGAATCTGCCAGGGGCGAGTGGTGGTCATCACTGGCGCGGCAAGAGGCATCGGGCGTGCGCACGCGCTGGCCTTTGCGGCCGAAGGGGCCAAGGTCGTCGTGAACGACCTCGGTGCTCAGGTCGACGGGAGCGGCTCGTCGGCAGGGCCCGCGGGTGAGGTGGTGGCCGCAATCCGGGCGCAGGGTGGCGAGGCGGTGGCCAACGGCGATGATGTGTCCGACTGGGCCGGAGCAAAGCGGCTCATCGACTGTGCCGTCGAGACCTTCGGTGGTCTCCACGTGGTGGTGAACAATGCCGGCATCTTGCGCGACCGAATGCTCGTCAACATGACCGAGGACGAGTGGGACACCGTCGTGAAGGTGCACATGAAGGGGACCGTGGCGCCGATGCGCTGGGCTGCGGAGTATTGGCGTGAACGCACTCGCAGTGGCGAGACCAACGACGCTCGGATCATCAACACCTCCTCGGCGTCGGGTCTCTACGGAAATCCGGGCCAGGTCAACTACGGCGCAGCCAAGGCGGGAATCGCCTCCATGACCATCATCGCGGCCAAGGAGCTTGGCCGCTACGGCGTGACGGTCAATGCGATCGCACCTGCAGCGCTCACTCGGATGACCGAGAACCTCGGCTTCGGCCGGATGGCGAAGGGAGTCGAGGCGGGCCAGTTCGACGCGTTCGCGCCCGAGAACATCTCGCCGCTCGTGGTCTGGCTCGGCAGCACCGAGTCGGCGGCGGTGACGGGTCGTGTGTTCAACGTCGCCGGCGGGAGGATCTCGATCGCCGACGGTTGGCGCCGAGGGGCCGAGCAGGACAAGAGGGATCGATGGAACCCTTCCGAACTCGGTCCCGTTGTCGAGCAGATCCTCAGCGAGTCGGCGCCGCCGGAGACACTCGGGCGTGATGCCGATAGCGGGGTCGTCTGGCGCTTGTCGTCGGAAGTCACCGACGAACGACCGGCCACAACCAGACTGACCCCTTCGACGCCGGAGAGTGCGCGCTGCGTGGATCGGCGACGGTGAGCAGGCCCTGTCGTGCTGCGCTTCCACTGCGATCCTCTTGCCGCTGGCGCGGCACCGTGACGGGTGACGATCTTGCGGCGGGTTCGGCTGTGCTTGGTTCGCCTTGGTGCTGGTGTGCCCGTTGCAGATTGATACTGCAGCGGACCGATCTCACCGCTGTCGCGGTACAACTGCTGGTGTGGCGCTCCCGGCCGGTGGAGTGTGATTGTCGCGGCGGGTCGGCCTCGCACAATGGTGCGAGGCCGACCTTGGCAGGTGGAAGTCGTGTATGCGAGTCCGCTCCCGCGGTCGGGCAGGTGATCAGTCCGCGGCTGTTGCCGCGGCTGAACACCCACACGGAACGGCGGTCAGCGAGTCAGCCGCCGAGAATCTCGTCGGACAGCGCTGTCAGGAAGCACTCGCCGCCGAACGCTTCCTTCTGAGGGCTGGTGAAGTAGTCACCCGCTGTGCGGACGGCGTTCTGGTTCGCTGCGTCCCAATGCCATTGTGCGATCCAGACGAGCTCGCTCCCCGTCTTGCAGTCCGGGGCCATCGAGATGATCGGCGGGGTGACACCGGTGTCGAAGTTCTTGACTCCTTGGATCCATGCATTGAGGCCGGCCTTGTTGATGACGTCGCCCTGCGCCTCGAGAGCCGCGACCAGGAGCTTTGCGCCAGCCCAGTAGCCGAGCGTCGCGGGCGACTCCAGTCGCATCGGATCGGCGAGCTCAGGATTGAACGCGCTGATGGTGTCCACGAATTCGGTGGTCGATTCGGTCAGGCCGCGCGGGGCGCCATTGGGCTGGTCGCCATTCGATCCGGCCCACACGCCTTCCACCAGCGGCCCCGCCACCCTCGCGGTGATCGGAACGCTTGCGGGCCAGCCGCCCCAGCCGAGCTTCGGGCTCCAGCCTTGACGGTCGGCGGCCTGGACGCACAGGAACCATGCCGCAGTCTGGAAGTCCCAGTAGTCGATGTCGAGGTCCTTCATCTTCAGAACCAGGCTGTCGCAGCTCCCCGTCGCCAGGCTCATGACGTCGGTCGACACCACCGTGGCGCCGGCGTTCTCCCACGACTTCTTGATAGCCGGTACGTAGGGTGAGATGTCGATCAAGGTGTCGTCGTAGATGACCCCGACCTTCATGCCTGGCTGGACCACCGACGCCTGCTGCAGGGCAGCGATGGTCTCCTGTGTCCACAGCAGGGCATTGCCGACGACGGGATAGATCGTCGGATACTTGGAGGAGAAGGTCGCCGGTGACACCCCGAAGGTGATTGTCGGGGTGCCCTGGCTGGCGATGTACTCGACGGCGGCGTCGCCGAATCCGGTGACGAGCGCGACGACCTTGTCCTGCTCGATCAACTTCTTCACGTTCGCGAGGTACTGGCTCGAGTCGCCCAGGTCGTCGTAGGTGATGAAGTCGATCTTGCGGCCGTTGATCCCGCCACGTTGATTGATCAGGTCGAAGTACGCGCCAGCGGCGCCAACGACTTCGACGCCGATCGAAGCGGTTGGCCCGGACAGTGTGGCGGACCCCCCGATCTTGATCGTGTCGTCGGTGACGCCCGGGTCCGAGACGCCGATGGTCGTGGTGGGGGCGTCGGTCGCCGGCGCTGCGACGGCCGTGGCTTCCACGGCGCCGGTGGTGGCTGCCGGTGGTGTCGACGCGGTGGCACCGCCGTCGGTTCGGCCTCCGCAGGCGCCTGCGACCATGGCTGCGGTCACGAGAGCGATCATGACATTGGACTTCTTCATTGGTTCCCCCTTTGTTGTTCGGTCTCGGCTGCGAGATACGCAGCCAGTAGTTGCGGTGAGGACGCAACGGCAGATGCGGTGTCGTGCAACACCGTCCGGCCCTTGTCGATCACCATCGCATGGTCGGCGAGGCTGAGCACGATGTCGACGTACTGCTCGACGACCACGAGGGTCATGCCCTCGTCGCGGAGTTGGCGCAGCAGTTCGTACACGGTGTCGACCACGATCGGAGCGAGTCCGAGCGACGGTTCGTCGAGCAGCAGGACCGTCGGCTTGGCCATCAGCGCCCGGCTGATCGCGACCATCTGCTGCTCACCTCCGGACAGACTCCCGGCGAGTTGCTGAAGCCGTTCCCGGACGCGCGGCAGGTGTGCCGTCGCCTGATCGATGGCGTCGCGGAGTGCCTTGCCCTTGAGTCGTCGGCTGTAGGCGCCGACCATCAGGTTGTCGTGCACGGTGAGGTGGGGGAAGAGATGACGGCCCTCGGGGACGAACACCAGCCCGCGGCGGAGTCGCTCGTCTGCTCGCGCCCGCGTGACTTCGGTGCCGTTCAACGTGATCTTGCCCGATTCGGGCATGTGCAGCCCGGCGATGCACCGCATCGTCGTGCTCTTCCCGGCTCCGTTGCGCCCGAGTACCGCGACGAATTGACCTGCGCCGATGTGGAGGTCGATGCCGCGGAGGGCAGGGATGTCGCCGTAGCCGGCGGTCAGGTTCGATACGTCCAGCATCGTCATCGGCTCGATCCGAGATAGGCGGCGGTGACTGCCGGGTCGGCCAGCACTGCAGTCGTCGCGCCGGAGGAGATGACCACGCCGTGATCGAGCACCAGCGTGAATTCGGCGACCGCCCGAACCATGGTCATGTCGTGTTCGACGACGAGGATGCTGCAGCCGAACTCTCGTTTGATGGCGACGAAGAGTTCTGCGAGTTCGTCGGTCTCGGACGGGCCCATTCCGGCCGAGGGCTCATCGAGCAGTAGCAGCGATGGCGCAAGCGCGATGGCACGAGCGATCTCGACGCGGCGTCGGTCGCCGTAGTTGAGATGCCCGGCCGGGCGATCCGCCGCCTCTGCAAGCCCCACGAAGCCCAGGGCGTTACGCGCGCAGGCGCCGTGTGGCGCAGTCGGTGCGCAAGGACCGCGGCAGCGACAACATCGCAGAGAGCAATCCGCTGCGCCGGAACCGGCCGAGACCGACGGTGATGTTGTCGACAGCGCTGAGGTCCTCGACCAGCGAGAGGTTCTGAAACGTGCGCGCGATGCCGAGTCGACCGCGCGCGGTCGCCGACATGTTCGTGATGTCCACGTCGCCGAAGTCGATGCGGCCCGAGGTGGCTCGGATTGCACCGGTGATCGCGTTGAACAACGTCGTCTTGCCCGCGCCGTTGGGCCCGACGATCGCGCTGATCGACTGTGCCGGCAACAACATCGAGATCTCGTTGTTGGCGAGTAGACCTCCGAACCGCACGCTCAGTTCGGTGACGGTGAGCACAGCCCCGGTCACTCGCCTGGATCCGTAGGTGATTCGGCATCGTTCGACGCATCGCTGAGCCAGGCGACGAGGGACTCGACCTGACGGTTGAGTGCTTCGGTTGAACGTTGATGAGCCAAGGCGGCGGCCCGGGCGAGCAGGACAGCACCTGCGACGAGCACCGCGATACCCGGCAGCGTGGACGACGCGAGGTAGGAGAGTTGATCACTCGTCACGGTCGTGCCCGAGACGCCGAGATACCCGGCGACGAGCAGGACGACGCCGACCAGAGCGACGATCAGCGCCAAAGTTACCTGGATGTTGGGCCCTCCCCGACGGGGCAGGTCGCTGGAAATTCTGTTCAACGGGTGATCGTCGATGTTGGCGGGCACTCTGACCTCCGGTCGTGGTAGGGATGACGATGGACAAATGCGCGAACCTCGGTCGGTGTCGGAACCGGACGGGTGAGGACGACGCGGCGCTCGGGTTCGGGGGACCGCCGAGGCGAGATCAGTCGGGTCGGTAGGAAGGACGCGACCCCCGAGGGGCGGGAGGCGATCAGGCCGACGACGATCAATCCGGCGATGATGTCCGGGATCGCGCTCCCGGTGGAACCCGACCGTCCTTGGATGACCTGTGGCAGGACTCCGAACATGGCGGCTGCGATGACTGGGCCCAGGAGCGAGCGCATCCCGCCGACGACGGTGTACATGACCAAGGAGAGCGAGAGCAACAACGAGAAGTCGCTCGGAGAGAGGCCTGTGACGAGCACTGCGTAGAGGCCGCCCCCCAGGGTCGACATGAACGACGACAACATGAAGACACCCATGCGTACTCTCGCTGCCGACACGCCGAAGTGCGACACGGTGTCCGCCGCGTCACGGGACGCGAATACCAACGTGCCGTGGGTGGAGCGGCGGACACCCCAGGCGAGGACGAAGAGCACGAGTGCGACGCCTGCCATCATGAAGTGCACCTGTGTCGCTCGAGAGATCGAAGCCGAAGAGATCGCCGCGCGGCATCGAACGCGGGAACTGCTTCTGCTTGAAGAGCCAACTCGATGCTGCACCCGCGAAGGCGAGCGAAGCGACAGCGAACTGCGGTCCGCTCAGTCGCAGGGCGGGGATACCGACCAGTCCACCGATGAGCATCCCTGCGATCGCGGCGACCAGGAGCGAGGGACCGAGCGGCCAGCCGCGCTCGACGACGAGGTACGCCGTTCCGAACGCTCCGATTCCGGCGTAGGCGGCCTGCATCAGGCTGACCTGGCCACCCCAACCGGAGACGACGACGATCGCGAGGCATTGGATCGTGAAGAATATGGCTCGGCCGCCGATGAAGGACCAATAGGTCGAACCAGCGGGGATGATCACCGCCGCGGCCACGCCGGCGAGTGCCATCGCCATGAGCAGCCAGCGGAAGCGAGCGGGCACCGTGAAGCGCGGGACCGAGTGTGACGTGGGACCTGCCGAGGCGGCAACGGTGGGCCACTTTCTGCGGAACAGCAGCACTGCGGTGACGAGCACCAGGATGACGAGGTCCGATGCGCCGGGAACGCTCGACTTGAGTATCGAGATGCTCTCGATGACTCCGACGGCGATGCCTCCGGCGAAGGCCAGCGGCAGCGACACCAGTCCACCGATCAGCGTGGCCACCAATGCCTTGGTGAGGAGCAACGGGAACGTACCGACGCTCACGAGTTGCAGGGGCGCGACCAGGACTCCGGTGACGCCCGCAAGTGTGGCGCCGATAATCCAGTTGAACTGCGAGACGGCGTTGGGCCGTACGCCGGCGAGCCTCGCCGCGTCGGGATCGTCGGCAACGGCCCGAATCGCGACGCCGAAGCGTGCTCGATGGAGGAACCGGCTGAGCAGCAACGCCGACCCCACGGCGATCGCCAGCACCGCAAACTGTTGGTACGCGACGCGCACGTCGCCGATCTGGACCGTCTTGTTCGGGAAGACGAGCCGCGCGGACTTCGGATCGACGCCGTAGAAGTACAATAAGGTGCCGTTGATCACGGTCAGCACGCCGAGGGTGGCGATGAGTTTGGTCGTGGCCGGCGCGTGCCGCACCTGACGAATGGCAACGCGCTCCACCAGCATGCCGGTGGTCGCGGCGACGGCGACGGCGATGACAGCCGCGGGAACCACGGGCCATTGACTGTCCCCGAGCGGGCCTGCGAGGTCGACATAGACGTAGGCGGCGATACTGGCGAAACCCGCGTGGGCCAGCGACAGGACGCCGGTCGAGCGGTACATCAGCGTGACCACGATGGCCAACATCGCGTACGGCGCGCCGGTGAAGACACCGAGGATGGTCCCGTTGACGAACGTCATGCGTGCCCCGCACGGCCCACGTGTGGGCTGCTCGGGCGGCGATGCAAACACGTCGCGACGGCGACGTGAAGCTGATGCCTGGTTCTCGTACCCATGGCCCCCCTAGGTGGTGATCGGACTCGAACTTGCGTGAGCGGCTTCCCCATGTCGCTCTTGCGATGCCCGTCGAGATGAGGCACTGTAGCCGATCTGTCGCGTGTTGATGCAGTCGGAACGTGCCGGCTGTTCTTGCTGGCGATAGGCACGGTGTTGCAGTGTTGACCTGCATACTCGCGCCGTTGGTTCCGTCCCATGGTGCTGCCATTGTGAGACGCTGCGGCGGATGTGTATCATTGTTCGAGTTGACTACGATCAGGGGGTTGCAGATGCGTGTACAGGTTGATCAGGATCGGTGTCATGGACACCAGATGTGCGCCATCGCGGCGCCCGATGTCTTCGGAAGTGACGAGATCGGCAATGCGGTGGTGCTGATCGAGGGAGACATTCCCCGTGACTTGGAGGCGGCAGCCAAGCGCGCCGAAGGCAACTGCCCGGAGCGCGCCATCGAGATCAGGGAGTGACCATGGGAATGCGCAACGCAAGCCTCGACGAGCTCCTCAACCACTACGACATCTTCGACAATGACTTCGTCTCGGACCCGTTCCCTCTGCTCGATCAGATCCGCGAGTCAGGATGCCCGATCGCGCACAGCGATCAGAACGGCGGTTCGTGGATGCCGACGCGCCATGCCCATGTCGTGGCGATGGCACAGACTCCGGAGATCTTTACGTCACGTGAGGTTGGCGTGATCGGACTCTCTCCTGAATCGAAAGAGGGGCCATATGGTGGCGTCAGGGTCCCACCGATCGATTCGGATCCGCCGGAGCACCACGGGCATCGGCGTGCGATCCTGCCGACGTTCGCACCGCAGGCGGTCGCCAAGTACGAGTCGATCACCCGCGACCTGTGCAACCGGCTGATCGACGGATTCATCGACAACGGCACCGCAGACGCCGCGTCGGACTACGCACAACGCATTCCTGTTCGCGTGATCTCGATGATCCTCGGTGTCCCGTTCGAGATGGAGGACGACTTCGTCGACTGGGTACGCGGTGTGCTCGAGACCGGTCTGATCGATCGCGAAGTCGGCCTGCAGAGCCGGATGAAGATCATCACCTTCTTCATGCAGCAGATCGAGGATCGGCGAGCGAACCCGCGCGACGACGATCTGATCAGCGACTTGCTCCGCCTCGAGATCGATGGACAACCAGTCGACGACATCTTCGTGCTCGGCGCATGCAATCTGATGCTGATCGCCGGGATCGACACGACGTGGTCGGCAATCGGGTCCTCGCTGTGGCACCTCGCACATCGCGCTGATCACCGCCAGCAGCTCCGCGACCACCCTGATGTGTGGCCGACCGCGGTGGAAGAAATGCTTCGGGTCTACGCGCCGGTCACGATGGCTCGAATCGTCGCGCACGACACGGAGTTCGAGGGGTGCCCGATGCAGGCAGGTGACCGGATATTGATGGCGTTCCCGGCGGCGAACCGCGACCCGCGCGTGTTCGAGAGCCCCGATCAGGTGCTCCTCGATCGCGAGAACAATCGTCATGTGGCATTCGGTGCCGGCATCCACCGCTGTGCCGGGTCGAACCTCGCCCGACTCGAACTTCGGGTGGCACTGCAGGTCTGGATGGAACGCATCCCGGAGTTCGAGCTCATCGATCCCGCCGACGTCACATGGAAGGGCGGCCAGGTCCGCGGCCCCCGACGCTGCATGGTCCGCTTCTGACATTGGATATGGCAATGGGGTCGGTCGGAGCCATCGGCTCCGACCGCACCACAAAGCGCGAGCGCCCCCGCCACCCCTACCAGGACGTTTCTTCAGCTCGAATGATATGCATTCTTGTCGTACAGGCGTCGCTGGTGTACCAGTCGGGACGGTCCCCGGCGACTCCCCGAGCGGTCCATCCCCCTTCTCCCTCCGAGGATCAACCATGACTTCCGTTCACCCCGCCGTTCTCGTCGACCGAATCTGGTCGCGACCGTCCGAGCGCAACCTCGCCGCGGTGCGTGCCATCGTTGTCGTGGTTGCGTTCGCGCTGCTCACCGCTGCCCTTGCCCAATGGGAGTTGAAGCTCAGCTTCACGCCCGTGCCGATCACCGGCCAGACCTTGGGTGTGTTGCTGGCCGGCGGCGTTGGGTTGGCGCTCCGGTGCAGCGTCGCAGTTGCTGTACTGGATGTTCGGTTTGGTTGGCCTACCGTTCTATGCGGGCGGCGCGGGAGGCTGGACCAACGGCACCGGCGCGACGATGGGTTACTTCGTCGGCTTCGTCGTCGCTGCCGGTGTCATCGGCTACCTCGCCGAACGCAAGCACGACCGCAACCTGGCCTCGTCATGGTCGGCGATGGCGTTGGGCTCGATCATCATCTACGCGTTCGGCGCGGCATGGTTGGCCCACAGACTGAACGTGCCCGTCGCCACCGGCGACACCAACGCTCTGTCGCTCGGCGTCACCCCGTTCCTCATCGGTGACGCCATCAAACTGGTCCTGGCCGGCACGCTGCTGCCCGGCGCATGGGCACTGGCCAACCGAAAGTCCTCATAGCACCCTGCTTGCCCGCGGACTCGGACCGTCGTCGTGCGGCCCACGCCCACCGAATCGGCCGGTAACCGTAGAACCAGTGTTGGCGAGCGTGTGATGCAGCGCCCCCGACCTCCATCATCCGTGTCCGTGGCCGTGGCCGTGTCCGTGTCCGTGTCCGTGTCCGTCTCGTGAGTCACGGCGACGAAAGAAGGCGACGTGAAGCGCCCGCGAGCCCGCCGAACCCGGGGCACATCACTCCGGTCATCGGCGACGCCCTCGGCCGGCCATCCGAACCTGTCCTCACAACTCGCTCCAAACGCCCTGGATGGACCGGATCCAAAGGTTCGAGCTCATCGATCCCGCCGACGTTACGTGGAATGGTGGTCAGGTTCGGGGTCCCCGTTGCTGCATGGTCCGCTTCTGAGCGAGACGAGGCGCCGGCCAGCGAGCGGAATGAGACAAACAGGTAAGGGTGTAGTATCAACTCTATTGTGAAATCGTCTCAAGGTCAGATCGCCGTTTCTCCAAGTCGAGTCGCGTGTGCCACTGCCCTGCGTGAGTTGGGGCACTCGATCGTCGGTCACGCCGTCGACGACGACGTGCTTGACCGCATCACTGCACTCGTCCGCGACGTGTTCCCCGACGTCGAGTCCGCTGCGTTGCGGTCGCGTCCGGTCGACGACATGAAGCGGCGGTTGTTCGAGGTGGCCCCACTCGACGGTGACAGCATGGTGCACTACCCCGATTGTGTCGTCTCGGGTCCGGCGAACCCGATGGGAATTGCCATCACCTGCCACCGCGACGGTGATGATGCGGTGGCACAGGTGTCGTTCGGTGCAGCGTTTGAGGGTGCGCCGGGCCGTGTCCACGGCGGCATCGTCGCCGCCGTGTTCGACGACGTGATGGGTTTCGTGTTGTCGATGCTCCAGACGCCCGCCTACACCGGCCGCCTGACCGTGAGCTACCTCGCGCCGACTCCGCTGGCTGTCGACCTCGAGTTTCGTGCTCGGTTACGAGTGCGCGACGGCCGCAAGCTGTGGATCGACGGCGAAGCCATCGTGGCCGGCAAGCGTTTCGCCGAGGCGGAGGGACTGTTCATCGCGATTCCGTACGAGGAGTTCGGCTCGCTCGACCCGACGTCATGACGACACCTCCTGCAGTTGCCGCCGCGACGAGACATATGTCATAGTATGTCTTATGACTCCAGATGTAGCTGCGGTGCTCGACGACGATGAGTCCCGCGCGGTCGCCGACGAAGCTCGGGCCTGGTTCGAAGCGAACTGGGACCCCGAGATGTCGCTCGGCGACTGGTGGACTGTCCTCGCCGAGTCCGGGTGGGGTTTCCCAACCTGGCCGACACACCGTTACGGGCGCGGTGTCGACCCGCACCTGGCCCCGTTGGTGAACGTCGCTCGTCGAGCGGTCGGGGCGTTGGGGCCACCGGCCGGTATCGGGCCGAACCTTGCAGGTCCGACGCTGCTGGCTCACGGCTCCGAGGACCAGCAGGATCGCTTCTTGCCCGGCATCGTCCACGGGGAGATCTGGTGCCAGCTGTTCAGCGAACCGGGCTCGGGGTCCGATCTTGCGTCCCTGCAGACCCGTGCGGTTCGTGACGGCGACCAGTGGGTGATCAACGGGCAGAAGGTGTGGACCTCCGGTGCGCACATCGCCCGTTACGGCATTCTGGTCGCTCGGACGAACCCGGACCTCCCGAAGCATCAGGGGCTCACGTACTTCGTCATCGACATGGATCAGCCTGGCATCGAGATTCGACCGATTCGGGAGATGACCGGTCGCTCGATCTTCAACGAAGTCTTCCTCACCGACGCCGTCGTGCCGGAGGAGAACAGGCTCGACGAGGTCGGCTCGGGTTGGGGGGTCGCGTTGACCACGCTGGCGAACGAACGCACGATGCTCGGCGCCGGTTCGTTCGGGAGCTCCGGTGGCAGCATGTCGATCACCAAGCCGGACCTCGCGGGCCGGGTGGGCGACCTGGTGCGTGAGAGTGGGTCGGGCGAGGGCGTTCCGTCGGGTGGGGTCGGCGCGCTGCTCCGCGGTCTCGTCGAGCAGTACGACCGTTCGGGTGATCCGCTCATCCGGCAGGAGTACGCAACGATCTACTCGCTGCTCGAGATCGCCCGCTTCACCGATCTACGGGTGAAGGGGGCCGTCGAACGAGGTGGGCGACCGGGTCCAGAAGTCTCGGTCGGTAAGTTGGCCGCCAGTCATTTGCTGCGCACGTTGCGCGAGACGATGTTCCGGATCTGCGGTGCCGACGCGACGCTCTGGGGGGAGGACGCTCCGCTCGGCGGGAGGATGCACGACATCGGATTCTCCTCATACCTCATCTCGATTGGCGGTGGGACCGACCAGATCCAACGCAACATCATCGGTGAACGAGTGCTCGGATTGCCGAGGGAGCCGAGTATCGACAAGGGCGTCGCGTTCAGCGAGTTGCTGGTCGGCACTCAACGTAAGACCGATGGCTGACGCCGTGCCGGATTCGCGTCTCGTCGGGGACCGATCGCTGCGCGTTGGCGTGATCGGGGCAGGCATGGCCGGCATCCTCGCAGTGATCAAGCTGCGCGAGGCCGGCATCACCGACATCGTCTGTTTCGAGAAGGCCGACCGCGTCGGCGGCACGTGGCGCGAGAACACCTATCCCGGCATCGGATGCGACGTCCCGTCGCACGTCTACTCGTATTCGTTCGCTCCGAATCCCGATTTCACCCGCATGTTCTCGCCCGGGCACGAGATCCAGGCGTACCTCGAGCGCGTTGCGGTCGACCATGGGGTCGTCCCGCATCTTCGCCTCGGCGACGAAGTCGTCTCCGCGATCTACGACCGGGGTGTGTGGCACCTCGAGACTGCGCGCGGACATCGAGCAGACTTCGACGTGGTGATCGCCGCGAGTGGCGTCCTGCACCATCCCCGGATGCCGGAGATCGATGGCGTGGACGAGTTCGAGGGGGCGATGTTCCACAGCGCGCGGTGGGACCAGGATGTGCCGATCGACGGCCGTCGTGTCGGCGTGATCGGCACCGGGTCGACGGCGGTCCAGATCACCGGCGCGCTCGTCGATCGGGTGGAGCACTTCAGTCTCTTTCAGAGAACACCGCAGTGGATCATGCCGATGGACAACAAGCTGTTCTCGGACGACCAGAGGGCGACGTTCCGGAACGAGCCGCATCGACTCAGAGAGCTCCGGGACTTCCTCGAGTCGGCGTTCGCGGAGAACTTCGCCGATGCCGTTGTCGACGCGAAGTCCGAGCGTCTCGAACAGATCGAGGACACCTGTCGGGCGAACCTGTACCAGCACGTCACCGACCCGGAACTGCGCCGCCGCTTGGAGCCCGACTACCGCGCCGCCTGCAAACGGCTCGTCGTGTCGGCCGACTTCTACGACGCGATCCAGAAACCCAACGCCGAACTCGTCACCGCTGCCATCTCGCGCATCGAACGTCGCGGCATCCGAACCGACACCGGACGCCTTCACGAGCTCGACGTCATCGTCCTCGCAACCGGGTTCGAGGTCGACCGATTCATGCGGCCCACCGTCATCACCGGCCTCGACGGACGAACCCTCGAAGAGGCCTGGGCCGACGGCCCCACTGCCTATCTGTCCGTCTCGATACCCGAGTTCCCCAACCTGTTCATGCTCAACGGCCCGAACGGCCCCGTCGGCAACTTCTCCCTGATCCAGGTCGCGGAGCTCCAGATGGACTACATCCTGCAACTCGTGCGCCGGCTCCAGGCAGGCCTCTCGACGGAGATCCATGCGACTGAGGCGGCCATGCGCGAGCACGAGGCCCGGCGCATCGAAGCGGCGCAGGCGACCGTGTGGGTGACCGGATGCAACAGCTGGTACCTCGACGCTCGCGGCGTACCAGCAGCGTGGCCGTGGCCGTTCCGCCGATTCCGCGAGGTCATGGCAGAACCCGACTTGGATGCGTATCACCACTGACATGACCAGACGAACGCCGGGGTGAGACAAGGCGTACGATGTGTATCGTGCTGCCGCCGGGCAGCGCCCGGACGCGGAGGTTCCCCGAATGCCACAGTCGACAACGCCACCCGTAGGAGTACAGGAGCCGGTGCTGCGTGTCGAGATGGACGAGGGCATCGCGATCGTGACGCTCAATCGTCCGGCGAAGCTCAACTCCCTCGATCCCGAACTCGTCTGCAGACTCGCCGACGCATGGGAGCAGATGGCAGCCGATCCCGCTGTTCGGGTGGTGATCGTGACCGGTGCAGGAGACCGGGCGTTCTGCACCGGTGCGGACCTCGGGCGGCTGATCCCGTTGTTCACCGGTGCGCGACCAGCGCAGGATGAGTGGGACCAGCGACTGCAGGCCGATCCCCGACTGCTCGACAAGGCACTGCTGCGCCGTACCGACTACACGGTGCCGGTGATCGCCGCCGTCCGCGGGTTCGCGCTCGCCGGCGGCATGGAACTGCTGCTCGGCACGGACTTGCGGATCGCAGCCGAGGACAGCGAGTTCGGACTCACAGAGGTGACACGCGGGATCATCCCCGCCGGCGGTGGGCTGGCGAGGCTGGCACGTCAGGTGCCATGGGCCAAAGCAGCGGAGATCGTGCTCGTGGGTGACCGGATCAGCGCGCAGTCGGCCGCGGAGATGGGTCTCGTCAACCGGCTGGTGCCGTCCGTGCACGTGCTGGACGAGGCGATGCAACTCGCCCGGCGAATGGTCCGCAACGGGCCGTTGGCGATGCGCAAGGCGAAGGAGGTGATGGTCTCGTCGAATGGCCTGCCCTTCGACGAGGCGTATCGCATCGAGTCGCGTGCAGCCGGGGTCGTGATGGCGTCGGCCGACGCCATGGAGGGTCCGCGTGCGTTCATCGAGAAGCGCAGCCCGCATTTCACCGGCACGTGACCCTTCGGCCGAAGAAGCTGGAATGAGACGAATTGGTCATTGTGTCGTATATGGGGCTGGAGTAGTGTCGGTGCAGACGAGAGGGGATCTGCATGTCGTTCGACTTTCCCGTGATCAGCGCTGACTCGCACATCACGGAACCACCTGACTGCTACTCGGCTCACATCGACCCGGCGTACCGCGACACAGCGCCGAACATGGTCGAGGATCCTGTACGAGGCGACGTGTTCGTGGTGCCCGGCATGAAGTCGACGGTGCCGATGGGGCTGGTCGCCGCCGCCGGCAAGCCGGCAGGGGAACTGACCCAGGAGGGTGTCAAGTTCGACGAGCTCCACAAGTCCGGTTACGACGCGACCGTGCGGCTCGCCGACCAGGACCGCGACGGGGTCGCCGCGGAGATCCTGTACCCGACGGTGGGGATGGTGCTGTGCGGCCACCCGGACGTCGACTACAAGCGAGCGTGCTTCAACGCCTACAACCGGTGGATCACCGAGTACTGCGCCGAAGCTCCGGATCGGCTCCTCGGGTGCGGTCAGACCGCGCTGCGCACCGTCGAGGAAGGGATCACCGATCTCGAGGCGATCAAGGCGGCCGGCCTTCGTGGCGTGATGATGCCGGGGAATCCCGGCACGGAGGCGGACTACGACGACCCGATGTGGGACCCGTTCTGGGAGGCGGCGGTGTCGCTTGGGTTGCCGCTCAGTTTCCACATCCTCACCGCCCGTGGGGGTGGTTGGCGAGGGCCCCGGTTGAACAGCTTCCTGTCGATCATCCGTAGCATCCAGGACATCATGGGCACCCTGGTGTTCGGCGGCGTGTTCGAGCGTCATCCCGATCTTCGGGTCGTCTGCGTCGAGGCCGATGCCGGCTGGGTGCCTCACTACATGTATCGGATGGACCACGCCTACAAGCGGCACCGCAACTGGCTCCAGCCCGGGGTGGCCCTCAGCAGGTTGCCGTCGGAGTACTTCGCGGAGCACATCTTCGTCACCTTCCAGGACGACTGGACGGCCTTCTCGCACGCCAACGACATGAACTGGCGACGGTTGATGTGGGCCAACGACTTCCCGCACTCCGACTCGACCTGGCCGTGGTCGCAGGGCATGCTCGCCGAACAGACGGCGCAGCTGACCGCGGAGCAGACGCGGGCGATCCTGTCGGGCAACGTCGCCGACCTGTACGGCATCGACGTCACCGCACTGCAGCCCACGGCTGGGTGACGCCGTGTCCGGAGCGAGGCCTGATCTGGTGATCCGCGACGGCACCGTCGTCGACGGCACCGGTGCCGGCGAACGCCGAGCTGACGTCGCAATCGTCGGCGACCGAATCGTCGCCGTGGGAGATGTCGACCTGACGGGTCGACGGGAGATCGCCGCTGACGGGGCGCTGGTGACGCCGGGCTGGGTCGATGTGCACACTCATTACGACGGACAGGCGACATGGGATCAACGTCTCGCGCCCTCGTCGGTGCACGGGGTGACGACGGTGGTGATGGGGAACTGCGGCGTCGGGTTCGCCCCGGTGCACGACAGCGACCATCAGCGGTTGATCGAGCTGATGGAGGGAGTCGAGGACATCCCCGGCGCGGCGCTGCACGAGGGCCTGCCGTGGGGATGGAACAGCTTCGGCGAGTACCTCGACGCGCTGGATGCGATTCCGCACGACATCGATCTCGCCGCGCAGCTCCCGCACGGAGCGCTTCGGCTGTTCGTCATGGGCGACCGCGGCGCCGCCGGCGAGAGCGCAACCCCCGATGAGATCGAACAGATGGGACTGCTCGCCGGTGAGGCGATACGTGCCGGCGCGCTCGGCTTCACGACCTCACGCACACTGAATCACCGCACCAGTCGGGGCGACCCGACCCCCACGCTCAGGGCATCCCGAGACGAGCTCGTCGGGATCGCGATCGGTGTCGGCCGCGAGGGAACCGGAGTGCTGCAACTCGTATCCGACTTCATCGATGTCGAGGATGAGTTCGCGACGCTGCGAGCGATGGTCGCAGCCTCAGGTCGACCCGCGTCGTTCTCGCTGGTCCAGTCGCCCCGTGATCCTGGTGGCTATCGGCGGATGCTCGACCTGCTCGACGAAGCCCATGCCGACGGCCTGGAGATCCGTGGCCAGGTCGCGACTCGGGCGGTCGGCTTGCTGCTCGGATTGCAGGCCACCTTGAACCCGTTGATGGCGAATCCGGTGTATCGCGAGATCGCTGATCTTTCGCTGGGCGAGCGTGTCAGCGCGATGCGAGATGAGGGATTCAGGGCGCGTGTGTTCGCCGCCGATGCCGGCCAGCGCGACAGGTCCAAGCTCGGCGGTGGGGTGGTGCGTGCGTTCGAGAACATGTTCGTGCTCGGCGATCCACCCAACTATGAACCTGATCCGGCCACGAGCATCGCCGCCCAGGCGCGCCGCGCCGGTCGAGATCCCCTCGACTTCGTCTACGACGTGCTGCTCGCCGACGACGGCCGCTCGTTCCTGTACCTCCCGGCGCTCAACTACGTCGATGGGCGCCTCGACAGCGTTCGGGAGATGCTGGTTCATCCGCTGACCGTTCCGGGGCTCAGCGACGGTGGCGCGCATGTCGGGACCATCTGCGACGGCTCGTTCCCCACGACACTGCTGACGCATTGGTGCCGTGACCGACACGGTGAGCGCCTCACCGTGCCGTTCGTGGTCCAGGCCCAGTGCCGTGACACCGCCCGCGCGCTCGGACTCCTCGATCGCGGTGTGCTCGCCCCTGGTTACAAGGCCGATATCAACGTGATCGACTTCGACAACCTCCGGTTGTCCGCCCCGGAGATGCACTTCGACCTACCGGCAGGCGGACGGCGGTTGCTGCAGCGAGCCGATGGCTACCTCCACACCGTCGTGTCAGGCATACCGGTGTACGAATCAGGTCGTGCGACTGGCGAGCTACCGGGTCGGCTCGTTCGCGGTGCCCAGCGACCGCCGACGGGGTGAGCTTGCCGAGTTGATCAGCCGTTGTGCGGCAGGTCGCGGAACGGAGTGTTGCGATCGGGGCCGGGCTCCTTGGGGAGACCGAGTGCTCGTTCACCGATGATGTTCCGCTGCACCTGATCACTGCCGCCGTAGATCGACGGAGCCGGTGAGAACAGCGCGAGTTCCTGCACCGCGCCGCCACTCGCGCTGTCCGGTCCCACGATGGTGGCCCCTGCCCCGAGAATTCGACACCCGACGTCCCTGGCGAGTCGGGTGATGTCGCTGTTGCGGAGCTTGGCGAGGTTGCCTTCCGCGCCGGTGGCGGCGTTACCGGACTTCATCCGTCGGATGTGCCATCCGGTGATCTCGATCATCGAGTGAAGTCGGATCAGGTCCTGTCGGATGGTGGGGTCGCCGATGCTGCCGTTGTCGAGCGCGAGGACCATCAACTGTCGTACCCGGCCTGGGCCGACCATGCCACCGCCGAGAACGGCGGCGTCGTTCCCGAACGATCCGGCAGACCGATCGAGGTGGCCGGCGATCGTGCCCGCGATCGCTGCACTCGGAGCGGCCACGTTCTCGCCGCCGATGCCGCTGCGTTCGACCATCAGTGTTGTGTTGGCGACTCGCCATCCGTCGTTGAGGTCGCCGATGATGTGGTCGTGGGGCACGCGTGCCTCGTCGATGAACACTTCGTTGAACAACGCGTGCCCAGTCATCTCGCGTAAGGGCCGAACGTCGACGCCGTCCTGTTTCATCGGGAACGCGAAGTACGTGATGCCTCGGTGCTTGGGGGCATCGGGGTCGGTGCGCGCGATGAGGATTCCGTAGTCGGCCCATTGCCCCATCGACGTCCACACCTTCTGCCCGGAGATGACCCACTCGTCACCGTCGCGCTCGGCGCGCGTCTGCAACCCGGCCAGGTCGGAACCGGCACCCGGTTCGGAGAACAGCTGGCACCATCCGTGTTGCCCGTCGAGGATCTTGGGGACGAACATCTCGATCAACTTCGGTGACCCATGTGCCAACAAGGTCGGCGCGGCGAGCATCATGCCCAGGCCAGAGGGCGGCCCGAGTACCCCGCGGGCGATCATCGCTCGGGCGAGGTCACCGGTCTTGGTTCGTTGCCATCCCCGCCCGTAGGGGGCCGGCAGCATCGGATGTGCGAGTCCGGCGTTGGCGAGGCGTGACCACCATTCACCGACCGGGAGATCGGGATGCCAGTGCTCGTCGAGCCACGATTCGACATCGAAGTCGTCGTGGCCGTCGGGACGGGTCGATGTTGTGCTGTCAGTCATGAGGGTTGCCTCTCGCTCGTGGTGCCATCGATGTCGGTTCGTCGTGGGAGGCCGGGTCGGCCCACACGAGCACGAAGTTCTCGCTGAGCGCCTCGGTGCGCACGGCGAGGCGTTGGCCGATCCGGATCTCGCCAGGTGGTGTTGTCGTCGCGGCGAGCAGGCGCGGGCCTTCGTCGAGTTCGACGAGCAGGGTCGCATATGGTGCGTGCGCTTGCCACCCGGGGTCGAGGCTGCGATGGCTGACGGCGAAGGACAGCACCGAGCCGCTCCCTGTGACCGGTTCGAAGGCTGCCTGGTCGGATTGGCAGGCAGGGCAGAACCGGCGTGGTGGGTGACGCCAGCGCCCGCACCCGGTACACCGTTGGATGCAGAGCAGTTCGGCGGCGATGCATGCGTGATGCCAGTCCAGGACGATCCATTCGGGTGTTGGCACGTACGTTCTCATCGGTCTCTCCCCAGAATGGCGACGCTGCCGTCGCCGAGGTCGCCGTACCCGGTGACCAACGCCAGTTCGGCGTCGGTCACCTGGGCGTCGGCGGTGCCACGCAGTTGGCGGGTGGCCTCGACGACGTGGTTGAGTCCCCAACAGTGCCCTTGGGAGAGCAGCCCACCGTGGGTGTTGAGCGGGAACCGGCCGCCGAGCTCGATGTTGCCGTTGGCGACGAACGCAGGGGCCCCGCCGGGCTCGGCGTAGCCGAGCGCTTCGAGTTGGAGCAGCACGACATAGGTGAAGCAGTCGTAGATCTCGAGCACGTCGATGTCGTGTGGCGACACCCCGGCTCGTGCGAAGGCGCGGGGTGCCGCTCGGTGGATGCCGAGTTCGAGGAGGTTGGCGCGGTTTGCGATCTCGTCGGCGGGCTCGGGATGGCCTTCGGCTCCGCCGAGGTAGACGACTGCCGGATGAACGAGGTCACGGGCGCGCTCGAGGCTCGTCACCACGACGGCGGTGGCGCAATCGGTCTCCACGCAACAGTCGAACTTCCGTAACGGTTCGGCGATGAACGGCGCGGCGTCGTAGTCGGCGCGGCTGAGCGGCGCGCCTCGCATCAAGGCCTTGCTGTTGAGCTGCGCATGGTTGCGGCACGCGATCGCCACTGCAGCAGCGGCGTCCTCGGGGATCCCGAAGGTCTCCACGTACCGGCGCAGATACAGGCTGTAGTGTTGCGCGGCCGACATCAGCCCATACGGTGCATAGTGGTTTCTGACGGTCTCGCCCATCGGCCCGAGGTTCATCACGCGCTTGGTTGGTCGTGCGTCTGGTTTGGGTCGAAGCGCCGAGTACCCGTTCCAGCCCATGCACACGAGCACGTTGTCAGCGAGACCGCCGGCGATCGCCATGGCCGCGGTTTGCAACGATGCGGTCGGTGAGGCACCGCCCATCAGTACCGACACGTGGTAGGCGACGTCGGGTACGCCGAGGTGCGCGGCGATCTCCTCGGTGCTCATGTAGCCCGGTGGCGGGATGATGCCGTTGATGTCCGCGGGCTTCAGCCCGGCGTCGGTGATCGCTTCCATCGCCGCGTCGAGGATGAGATCGCAGACGTGGCGGTCGCTTCCTCGCACGTAGTCGGTCTCGCCGACCCCGACGATGGCCGTGGTGCCCCAGAGATCAGTGCCCATGGATCGACCCAGTCACAATCCGTCGCTCGCCTGGTCTCGCAGCCGCTTGTAGTCGACCTTGCCATTCGCCGCACGGCCGATCGTGTCGACCTCGACGATTCGCCGCGGGGCCTTGTAGGCAGCCAGTCGTGCACGGACGTGCTCGATCAACTCGGTCTCGGTCGCGACCATGCCGGGCCGGCGTTCCACCACGCCGACGACCATCTCGCCGAACCGATCGTGTGGTACTCCGACGACAACCGCGTCGGCGACCGAGCCGTGGGTCTTGAGGGCCTCCTCGACCTCCTCCGGGAAGATCTTCTCGCCCCCACTGTTGATGCACACCGACCCGCGACCCAGAACCTTCACGGTCCCGTCAGCGTCGATGGTCGCATAGTCACCTGGGCACGAGTAACGCTTGCCGTCAACGATGATGAACGTGCGCGCCGACTTCTCCGGGTCCTTGTAGTACCCGATCGGCTGGCGGCCGCCGACAGCCAACCGACCGATCGTGTCGGAGCCCGGCTCGACACGTTGCCCGTCGTCGTCGACGACGATCGTGTTGACGCTCGCCTGGAAGCGAGCCGTCTTCGCCGCCGCGCCACCGCCCGACACCGACTGCCCCATCCCCAACGCCTCCGACGAGGAGAACGCGTCCATCAACAGCATCTTCGGTTGATGGCCCAGCATGCCCTGCTTGGTTTCCTCGCTCCACATCACCCCCGACGACACGAACGCCATCACCGAGTCGAGCGACCAACGATCCGGGTCGGCGTCGAGAGCGGCCAGGATCGGTTTGGCGAACGCATCGCCGACGATGGCGATGACATTGACCCGTTCACGGTCGATCGTGTCGAGGAGCTCGTCAGGATCGAAATGGCGGGACTCGAGACACACGATGGAGCCGCCGGATGTGAGAGCACCGAACGCAGTGAGCGCGCCGGTGCCGTGCATGAGCGGACATGCCGGCATCTGGACGGGGCCGGGTCGCGTGAGCGCGTCAGCGACGAAGTCGGGGTCGTAGGTCTCGGGGACGCTGAGCCCGAGACCGCTGCTCAACACGACGATCAGGTCGTCCTGTCGCCACATCACGCCTTTCGGCATCCCGGTGGTGCCGCCCGTGTACAGCATGTACAGGTCGTCACCACTGCGCTCGACCCGGTCGACCACCGGCTGACCCGCGGCGCCAGCGGATTGCTCGTACGGGGTGGCCCACTCGGGACAATCGCCCGAGCCGTCGTCGACCCACAACCACGACGCCACGCGGGGCACTCGCTCGCGGATGGCTTCGATCGTGTCGGCGAAGATGCCGTGGAAGATCACAGCGACAGCGTCGGCGTTGTCCCACAGGTAGACCAGTTCGTCTGCTGCGTACCGGTAGTTGGTGTTCACCGGGACCAGCGCTGCCTTGTAACAAGCGAACACGGACTCGAGGTACTCGGGGCAGTTGTACAGGTACTGCGCCACCTTGTCCTGTCGCTGAGCACCCCGGTCGAGGAGGAACGTGGCGAGGCCTTCGGCTCGCCGTTCGGCCTCCGACCACGTCACTGTGCGACTGCCCTGCTTGGCGAACGGCGCGTCGGGGAGCTGTGCCGCGGCCGTCTCCCAGATCTCCGCGAAGGTCCACCCCGACACGTCACTCACCTCCGTCGACAGCTGCAGGTGCCTCACCCGACGGAGGCCACGGCTCGACGCCGTCCTCGAGGGGGACGTCGAGGGACCGGAGCAGTGCGGAGAACATCCGCCAGTTACCGATGGCAGCAACCAGTTCGACGAGGACGGCGTCGTCGTCGAGGGCTGCACGGCAGGCACTCCACGACTCATCGGTGATCGTGCCGTGCTGCAGCGTGTCATCGGTGGCTGCGAGCACAGCCCGCTCTGCGTCGCCAAAGTGCTCGGCGGTACGCCAGTCGCGTACCGCGAGCAGATCTCGTTCGGGCACATCGAGCAGGCGTGCGACTCGCCAGTGTTGCGTCCACTCGTACACCGAGCCTGTCGACCATCCGATCCGCATGATGATCAGCTCGCGCAGCCTGGCGTCGAGCACGCCCTTCCACAGCAGTTCGTGCAACATGTTGCTCAAGCCGGCGGCGACGCCAGGCTGATGCAAGGCGATCCGGAACACGGACAGCTCCGCCATCGTGTCCGGAATCCCGCGTGTGGCTGCCCGGCGCTTGGCCTCGTCGATGTCGAGCATTGCGATCCGTGATCCGGTGGACATGAGCTGCACTCCTTCAATCAGGCTGTGTACGGTCGAGGATTCTTCAAGCGGACGGCGAGAACACGCCGTGCAACGGTGGGATGGCGTCCCGGTCGGCGCCCGACAGCGTGTCCAACAACGCCGAAAGGTCACCGAAGCCGGCCACGCGGCGAGAGAGCTCCGCGAACGGCCAACGGCCGGCGACGAGCAGATCAATGGCCGCGCGATAGGCATGGAAGTCGACGCCGAGCGAGCCCATGATCCGCAGCTCCTTGTAGACGAGATGGTCGGGCTCGAATCCAGGCGCACCACCGCCACCACGTGTCCCCGCGACCACGATCGTCCCACCAGGGCGAGCCAGGGCCACAGCCTGGGCGAAGGCGGCGGGTGCCTTCGCGGTGACGTCGACGACGACGTCCGCGAGACCACCCGTCGCTCGTTTGAGCGCGGCCGCCGGATCGTCGACGGCCACATCGATGGCCAGGTCGACACCGAATCGATGAGCGATGTCGAGACGGTCACGATCGCGAGGGCCGAGACCGGTGAGCGCCACGAACGACGCACCCGCCTCCTTCGCAGCAACGGCGGCACAAAGACCGCGGATGCCCGGGCCGAGGACGACGACGACATCACCGGATTTCGTTTCAGGGATCGTCGCTCCCCAACGGATACCTGCACCAAGCGGGTTGAACACGGTGGCCAGCACCGGGTCGAGCGAGTCGGGGATCGGGAGCAGCATCGCATCGGACGGCAGGTGAAGATGCGTCGCATACCCGCCCCACAAGCCCGGTGCGATCTGGGCGTCGACGAAGCCGAACATCGTGGCGAGCCCGTTACGGACGCAGCGCCGGTACTCGCCGCGTGCGCACGGCTCGCATTGCCGGCATGAGCGGAACACCTCGACGGCAACCCGGTCGCCTGCTCCGACGTTCCATCGCCCGGCGGCGGTGTCGCCGATCTCGTCGATGATGCCGACGATCTCGTGACCGGGGATGAACGAGAACGGGGCGGCGATGTGTCCGCTGTACTGCTCGTGATCGGTGCCGCACAGACCGCAGGCCTCGATGCGGAGCCGCGCGGTGTCGGCGGTGACGTCGGGGAGGTCGAACGTACGATGCTCGAGCGTGTTCGGTCCGGTGAGCACGAGCGCTTCGGCTGATGAGTTCATCGAAGTTCGAACCTCGCATGATCATGGGATGGCTTCAGGTCGATCTCGTGGCCGACGAACATGCCGCCCGACATCGCGGCCGCGACATCCGGGTCGTCGCTACGAGCAACGACACGGTGCCCGTCCGGTGTGCTGGCGAACACCGGAACCGACGCCGGTCCGGTGTCGCGATCGTGCACCACCGTGTACCCGTCGATACGTGCGGTCCCCACTGCCGCGCTCGTCTCGACGACGTGGAGCGCGGTCGAGTCGATGGACGCCTGCACACCCGTCATGTCGGGCGCCTGCCAGCCCTTCGGTGGAGGAGCAGCGGACCACAACCCGACCGAGTGCTTGGTGATGTACCAACCGAGTCCGGACACCATCCCGACGCCCTTCGGATCCGCCCGGCACCGTCGGGCCATTTCGACGATCGAGTGGCTGACATAGTTGTTGCCCGGACCACCGTGGTACGGCAGGCCACCCGTGACGGTGAAACCGCGCGGATCTGTCGCCTCGAGCCCGAGCGCGTCGACCGCGGCTTCGACGGCTGCCGGAAAACACGAGTAGAGATCGAACCAGCTCACGTCGTCGAGGCCGATGCCTGCCGCGGCAAGCACCCCTGATCCTGCGGCCCGGATACCGGCGGAGCGCGACAGGTCGGGTCGTTGCACCGGGAAGTAGACGTCGTTGCACGTCGCGCTGGCCCAGCTGAACACCCAACGATCGCGAGGAATCTGCAGATCCTGCGCGACTTCGGCGGCCATGATCACGAACGCTGCGGCCATGTCGACGGTGAGGATGCTGTTGAGCAGCTTGGTGTACGGCTCGCACACCATCCGGTTGTCCGCGGTGACCGTCGACAGCTCCTCCGGTGTGCGCTCGGTCGGGAACCATGCCTGGTCGGGGTGGCGCGCCGCCTCGGTGGTGAACGGTGCCATCAGCCGGCCGAGCCACACTCGCTGCTCGTCGAGCGTGCGTCCCGCTCGTGCGGCCATCGCCGATTCGAGGATCGGGTACACCTCGTGTGGCCAGTGCAGTCCTGCGCCCATCTCGATCGCGCTCAACCCGGGACGGGCATCGCCCAGGGTTTCGTCGTGACCTTCGACCGGGCCTGCCACCGGAAGGGTGCCGGCGGCGCGGCCGCGACGTGCCGAATTGCCGGCTTCGGCACCCACGATCAAGGCGGCATCGACCTGCCCGCACATGATGTCCTGGCCCAGCGTTCCGGCAAGGTACTGCGGAGTGTTCCCACCAACCGGGCAGCTGATCCGACGGTGTGCCCGAAGCCCGGCCGCCTCCGCGATCCGGCTCGCCGGATGATCGCGGCCGATCATCAGAATGCCGGGTGTGGCCACGGTGTCGATGCGGTGCCCGATCGGCACGCCCGCATCGGTAAACGCTCGGCGGGTCGCTTCCGTCGCGAGCTCGATGGGGTCGACCACGGTCGCGGAGCGGTTGGTGACCTCGCCGACAGCGACGAGTACCGGGGTTCGTGGGTCAATGGTCATCGTCTGGTGGCGCGCCCGTTCGAGACGACGACGTTGTCGCGCTGCGTGCGAGCTTCGACGATCGCGTGATCACCTTCGTCCCAGATGCGGGTGACGATGGTGTCGCCCGGCCACACCTGATCGGCGAAGCGGCCCTCGATCGATGCGAACCGGCCGACATCGCCATCGCACCACGCGGTCAGCACGCTGTGGCCAACGGTGCCGAACGTGCACAGTCCGTGGTTGAACGGGCCGGGGAAGCCGGCCTTGGTGGCGAAGTCGGGGTCGATGTGCATCGGGTTCATGTCGCCGGAGAGCCGATAGATCGCAGCCTGTTCGGGTCTGGTCTCGCGTTCGACGACGACATCGGGATCACGTGCCGGTGCGGCGTTCGAGGCGGCCGAGCCACTCGGGCCTCGCTCGCCGCCCCAGCCGCCGCCACCGAGCACGAACAGGCTGGCACGGACGGCGAAGAGGGGTCCCTCGGTGTCGTAGCCAATGCCTTCGAACTCGATGACGGCGGCCTTGCCCTTGTCCCAGACCGCAGCGATCCAACCTTCGACGGTCACCTCGGCAGCGGCGGGCAGTGGGCGATGTGTGGTGACGGACTGTTCTCCGTGCAGCAGGGCCGCGAGGTTGATGTCGATTCGTTGCATCGCCGACCCCATCGCCCGCAGGCCGGGAATCACGGCGAACGTCGGCACGACCTTCGGTCCGCGGCCCTCATAGATGAAATCGAGGTCGTCCGGTGGCCGGCATCCGACACCGAGCGCGTACAGCATCGTGTCGCGGTTGGTCCACGAGTGACTGATCGGGTCGATCGAGAGTCCGACCAGGTCGCCGTTGATGGGGAGCTTGTTCATCGATTCAACCTTCTGTTCGTTGCAGGATGTGGACGACGCACACCGACCCCGCCCCAGCCATGTGGCACAGACCGGTACGTGCCCGTTGCACTTGCCGGGCGCCGGCCTCGTGACGGAGCTGCAGGGTCGTCTCGTGGATCTGGGCGAGACCGGTGGGGCCGCCCGGGTGGCCGCGCGCGGTGAGACCGCCATCGGTCGAGAATGGGATCCGCCCGCCGAGACGGGTGGCACCCTCAGCCACGAGTCGGTCTCCTTCGCCGTCGCCGCAGATCCCCAGCAACTCGTAGTAGACGAGTTCCTCGACGGGAAACGCGTCGTGCACCTGAACGAGATCGAGATCGTCAGGTCCCACTCCCGCCTGCTCGTAGGCATCGCCGGCCGTGTCGCGAGTCATCTGTGCCGGGCCGATGACGGCGCCGAGGAAGACGTGGCCATCGGTGTAGGTCTCGGAGCGCTGTTGCGAGGCGGTGACACGGACCAACGGGCGCCCCGAGCTGAGGCGTTCGGCGACCTCTCGTGTCGCGACGATCGCCGCTGCTGCGCCTCCGCCGGCGGCGCACGCCATCATCGAGGTGTGCGGATAGGAGATCATCGTCGATCCGAGCACCTCGTCGATGGTGACCTCGTGATCGGCCCGGCGTTGCGCGAGCGGATTGGCGCGTGCATGGTTCCAGTTCTTCGCGGCGATGGCGGCGAACGTCTCAGCAGTGGTTCCCACATCGTGCATCCGCCGTGTCGCCCACATCGCGAAGAACGCGGCCGGAAGCATCACGTCTTCGGCTCCCATCCGACGTCCACCGCTGCGTCCGAGACCGCCCATGCGGTTCATGTCGTCGAACCCGAGCGCCATCGCGACGTCGACACGGCCTCCCGCAACCGCGTGGACCGCTTCACCAAAGGCGCATGATCCGGTCGCTGAGGCGTTCTCGACGTGGGTGACCGGGATGCCGGTGAGTCCGAACTCTTTCGCGATGCCGACCCCGCTCGTGAGTCCGCCGCCGAGGTATCCGTTGTAGAGGGCGCCGACTTCGGGAAAGCCGATCCCTGCATCGTCGAGGGCTTGCATGCCGGCCACGTCGGCCATCGCTGCTGAGGCGAGGCGTTCGTTGTTGAAGCGGTGCATTCCGACACCGATCACGTACACGTCGCGGGCGAGTTTCGTTGCCATCAGCGCACCGCTTCGAAGCGGAAGGTGACGAGGTCATTGCCGTCGTCGTCGCGACCGACCGGGAACGTCGTCAGACCCATCGGCGAGCCGATCTGCCAGTCGTCGGTGGTACCGAGCAGCGGCGCCTGGATTCGAACCCCTTCCGGGAGATCGATCTGCCCGACGCCGTAGCCGCCGGTGTCGCCGAAGGAGATGCTGCCCATGCGCGGGACATAGAGGAACGTCCACGCATACAGCACACCCTCGGGGCTCAAGTCGACATCTGTCACGGGGGTCCGTGTCACGGGGCAGCGCAGGCGTCGCGGCCAGAAGTACAGGTCGGACTCCGGCGCATGTGAGCCGAGCAAGCGAGGACGGGTCTCGTCGCCTTCAGCGAGACGGAACAGTCGAGGATCGGTGGGCACCTGGATCGCTGCCATCGCCGTCAACCGTGGCCCCTGCGGCCGAACCTGGCCATCGTGTCGGCGACCGAGGTGGCCATCGAAGCGGGCGCAGCACCTTCGTTCAACAGCGCCGGTGCCCGATCGACCAGATCGGCGAGCGAGAAGCGGCCGGCTGCGGTCAGGATCCGCTCCTCACTCAGGCTCCAGCCCGAATACAAGCCGACCTCGTTGCCGCCGACGTGGAACACGCCCCCGGTAAAGGGGCAGTCGGCGGTCGCGAGGTACGCAACCAGAGGTGAAACATTCCCGGGATGGAACAGATCGAACGACTCGTCAGCTGGTGGACCAACGAGATCCCCGACGCCGGGTGTCTGCAGGGTCAAACGGGTTCGTGCGAGCGGTGCGAGACAGTTCGCGCGGACCCCGTACCGGCCGAGTTCCACCGCTTCGACCAGCGTCATCGCCGCGATCCCGGCCTTCGCGGCGCTGTAGTTGGTCTGTCCGGGGTTCCCGAGCATCGCCCCGGAGGCGGTGTTGATCACGCTCGCCTTGACCGTCTCCCCGGATTTGGCGCGCTCGCGCCAGTGAGCAGCGGCCCACCGTGTCGGCGCGACGTGACCCTTCAGGTGGACGGCGATCACGGCGTCCCACTCTGCTTCCTCGAGATTGACCAGCGACCGATCGCGAAGGATGCCGGCGTTGTTGACGAGCACATCGAGTCTCCCGTACGCGTTGATCGCGTCGAGCACGAGTTGCTGAGCTCCGGCCCAACTCGTCACTGAATCCGTGTTCGCAATCGCCTCGCCGCCCGCAGCTCTGATCTCGTCGACGACCTCGTGCGCCGGGCCAGAATCTTCGCCGGAGCCGTCGATGGCGCCACCGAGGTCGTTGACCACCACTCGGGCGCCTTCGGCCGCGAGCAGCAACGCATGTTCTCGTCCAAGTCCGCGACCGGCACCGGTCACTACGCACACCCGCCCATCGAGCAATCCCATCATCGACCCCCAAGTCCCCGTTGATCCCCTGTCCTCCGCTCGCCGTCGTCTGACGGTGATCGAGAGCATGAGACAACATCGACATCATGTCACATCACGGTGGAGGATTCGTAGTCGTAAGGATCCAGCTCTCGCGTACGCGCGTGCATCGGCGGATGGCGGACGGGGCCCGAGCGGCCGCGATCCGACCAGAACCTGTGCAGTCGTCCCGCTCGTGAGACATACTGGGAGTCGTGACGAATGCATCACTTCGATGGGGGGCCGTGGCCCCGAACGATCCCGACACGGCCCGGGATCGCCTGCTCGACGCTGCTGAGGCCTGTTTCGAACGATCCGGGATCTCCAAGACGACCGTGGAGGACATCGCCAAGCAGGCCAGTGTCTCGCGGGCAACGGTGTACCGGTACTTCGCAGGGCGAGATGCTGTCGTGTCAGGAGTCATCCTGCGTGCAACCGAGCGATACCTCGAGCGGGTTCGTGGGCGAGTCGAGGCTCAACCGGATCTCGGCAGCGCGATCCTGGAGTTCGTCGAGGTCACGATTCGCGCCGCACACCGCGACGAAACGATTGCGTTGTTGTTCACGAGCGACGACAGCCTGAACAGCGTCGGGATCATCCAAGGCACCTCGGTCGCGCTTTTCGAGATGGTGGCCGAGTTTCTCCGCCCGATGTTCGTCGCCCATTCGGACGAGCACAGGCCAGGGCTACCGATCGATGACGCGACAGAATGGATCCTTCGTTCCATCCTCAGCCTGCTGACCGTCGGCGGTCCGAAACGTCGCAGCCGCGACGGACTCGACACCTACCTGCGTCGATTCCTGCTCCCACCGATCATCGCCAAGTCATGACATGCGAGGAGGAGGTCATGGTTGGGTGGCAGACCATCGGACAGGAATCGTGCGAGGTCCCCGCACCTGACCGCCTGTCCACGTCACCGCGGCAGGATCTGCGAGCTCGAAGGTCGGGATGCGGGTGAGCCACTCCTGAATGGCCACCCTCAGCTCCATCCGTGCCAGGTTGGACCCGAGGCAACGATGAATACCCGAGCCGAACGCGACGTGACGATTGCGCTCGCGATCGATGATGAACTCGTCGGGGTTCTCGAACTGTGCCGGGTCGCGGTTGGCGGCCGGGAACGACATCAGCACCTTGTCGCCCGGCTTCATCGGGCACCCCGCGACATCGACGTCGGCGATGACCTCTCGCGCCATGGTCACCGGACTGTAGACGCGTAGGAGTTCCTCCACGGCGGAGTCGATGAGGTCCGGTTCGGCGCGGAGTCGTGCCTGATCCTCCGGGTGGGTTGCGAGGTGCCACAACGACGAACCGATCGCACTCCAGGTGGTATCGATGCCCGCGAGCAGCAAGAGGAAACAGGTTCCCAGTAGGTGGCGCCGGTCGAGCGGCTCTCCATCGATCTCGGTCTCCACCAGGAGCGTGATGAGGTCGTCGGGTCGCTGATCGGCGGGCAGTGCTGCCCGTTCGTCCACGCGTGCGCCGAAGTACTCCAACGTCTCGATGATCGCATCGAGGCTCTTCTGAAGATCGTTGAAGCCCTCCTGGAGGATGCGAACCGCCCAGTTCGTGAACATCTCCTCGTCGGCAGCGGGTACGCCGAGCATGTGTGCGATGACCCGCACCGGGATGTGTTGTGCATAGTCCCGCGCCGCATCCGCCTGGCATCCGGCCGCGATCGAGTCGAGCAGCTCCCGGGCAAGGTTCTGGGTGATCGGCGTCATCGTCTCAATTCGCCCCGGCGCAAATGCCGGAAGCAGGATCCGTCGCGCCCAGGTGTGTTCCGGAGGATCCGATGTGATCGGCGGGGCCGTCAGCAGCGGCCGTCCCTCCCGTTCGTTCTCTGGCAGATCGACGACACCGATCCGCCTCGACGAGAAGTGATCGGTGTCATGAGCAACCGTCGAGATGTCGTCGTAGTTGACCGGCATCCAAGCGCGCCCACGGCGCTCAGAGAAGGCGACCGGGCAGCCGTCGCGCAGTTCGCGCCACACGCCGAAGGGGTCGGCGACGTACCGCGGATCGAGAATGTCAAGATCGCGACCCCAGTCCGTGGTGGGCGAGATCGGGAAGTCGCCGGCGGTGCGTTCGGTCATGAGTGGCTCCGATGGTGGTGGGTGGTGGTCGTGCAAGTCCGACTCGCTCGATGAAACACAACTCTACTAGTGTCTCATCCACAAAGTCGAGACGAGGATCGCGGAGGTTGTCTGATGGAGTTTGAACTGTTCGACGAGCGAACGGCCGAGCGGATGCTCGGTGCTGCCACGGCGACCGGAGGAATCTCGACATATCTCGACTTCCGTCACGCTGCGCTCACTGCCGGCCGGCTCGAGGCCGAGATGGATGCCCGACAAGATCTCCTGACCCCCTTCGGCAACCTCCACGGTGGCTGCCTCTCGGCGTTCGTCGATCACTGCCTCGGCGTGGTGTTCTACCCAGTGATCCCCAAGGGCGCCTGGGTGGCAACCACCGAGTTCAAACTCAACCTGCTCCGACCGGTGTCGTCGGGAGTGTGCGTCGCTGTCGCCGAGATCATCTCGCTCACGAAGCGCAGCGGAGTCGCCCGCATCGACATCACCAACAACGACAAGGCTGTCTGCGCCGCCCAAGGCACCGTCACCATCGTTCTCCCGAAGGCCTGATCACCTTGAAAACACCGATCACCGAACTACTCGGGTGCGAATTTCCGATCCTCGCCTTCAGCCACTGCCGAGACGTTGTAGCCGCCGTGTCTCGTGCCGGCGGCTTCGGTGTGCTCGGGGCGGTTGCTCACAGCCCGGAGCAACTCGAGATCGATCTTGCGTGGATCGACGCCGAGGTTGGAAGCCGTCCCTACGGCGTCGATCTCCTGCTGCCACAAAAGTACGTTGGTGCCACAGAAGGCGGTCTCGATCGAGACGAACTACGCCAACTGCTTCCGCCCGCACATCAGGCGTTCGTCGACGACATCCTGCAGCGTTTCGGTGTCCCCGATCTCCCCGAAGGTGAGCGACCGCGTGGCATGAGCATGAACGTGTCTCCGGCCGGCTACGAGCCGCTGCTCGACATCGCGTTCGCACACCCGATCAGACTCATCGCATCTGCACTCGGCCCGCCTCCCGCAGACGTGATCGACCGAGCTCGTGCAGCCAACGTCAAGGTCGCCGCGCTCGCCGGCACGACGGCGCACGCGGTCAAGCATGCCGAAGCCGGGGCCGACATCATCGTCGCCCAAGGCTCCGAGGCGGGAGGGCACACCGGCGAAGTAGGGACCATGGTGCTCGTCCCCGAGGTCGTCGACGCCGTCTCACCCGTGCCCGTGCTCGCCGCGGGCGGCATCGCGTCCGGGCGACACATGGCCGCAGCGATGGCACTGGGGGCAGCGGGGATCTGGACAGGATCAGTCTGGCTCACCACCGCCGAGGCAGAAACCGAACCGGTGGTCAAACAAAAGTTTCTCGCCGCAACGTCGAGCGACACCGTTCGTTCGAGATCGATCACGGGCAAGCCTGCGCGAATGCTGCGCACCCCGTGGACCGACGAATGGGAACGCGAGGACTCACCGAAGCCGCTACCGATGCCCCTTCAACCGCTGCTTGTCGGCGCTGCGCTGAACCGCATCAATCGGTCGGCCACGACGCCCGGCTCGGGCGCGCACGAACTCGCCACCTACTTCGTCGGACAAGTCGTCGGCTCGATCAACACGGTTCGTCCCGCCGACCGGGTCGTACTCCAGATCGTCGAGGAGTTCATCGACACCCTCACCGCTCTCTCGGGTCATCTCGACGTCTGACATCGAGGCCTCCACATCGCCGTCGACGGTAACGACGTCGAAGCGCGGGCGGCGCAGCTTGCCTTGGAGGAAACCGCTGGAGGTTGGAGTCACGGTCTCGCTGGCGTCGCACCACCTAGGCGAGCAGTCCGCGTGTGATCTCGGGGCTCGAGTCGTCGAGAAGGATGCCCAGCCGCTGTTCGATGTCGACTGGCGCCCCCGCAGCGATGAGGTAGGCGGTGACTGTGCCATGGCGCAACCTGATGTCCTCGAGCACCTGAGCCAGCGCCGCCGGCTCAAGCGCAAACGCGGCGGCTGGGATGTTCGGAACGCCGTCGCCGATGAGGCGGGCCATGATGCGGCCGCGCAGCGTGGCGAGACCTGCTGCTGACAGTTCGTAGTCGGCAAGCACGGTCTCCTCGGGAACGCTGAGCATGGCGAGCAGCACGCCAACAACGATGCCGGTGCGGTCCTTTCCAGCCGTGCACGAGATGATCGCTGGCAATCGATCAGGGTCGGCGAGCAACGTCAACACGAGGGCTATCTCGTCAGCGTGGTCGAACGCGATGGCCTGGTACATCGAGGCCAGATCGAGCGACCCGTCGTGCGCCTTCTCGCTGATCAGCGCCCCGTCGAGAACCGGGAGATGTACGACCTCGCCGACATCAGTGAGGTCGTAGCGTCCCATGCGCTCGTGCTCCATCGATGTCCGCAGGTCGACAATCGTCCGGATACGTAGCGTCTCACGCAAAAGAGCACGGTCGCGCTCGGTGACGAAGCAAAGCGCGTCACTGCGGTACACCAGCCCCGACCGCAACTTGCGTCCGTCTACGGTGACGTGACCGCCGACATCACGGAAGTTGCTCAACGCCTCGAACACCCGAGAAAGTGTGCCAGTCCACGCGTCGCCACGAATGGCGGTGACGGTGAACGTCGGGTGAACATCGACGCGCCGCACTCGCCGATCGAGCGACGAACCATCGTCTGCGGCTACCTCCCGACATCGCCGCCAACGCAGGCCCGCCACTTCGCCTCGCGCGCAGCTCGCTGCCAGTTCACTCGCCCTGGCGAAGGGTGACGGCGCACGCATGGGGTGGGAACGCCGAGCCGTCACGCGTGTCGATGGAACACGATCAGCCGAGACAACGCCCCGCCTCGCCGCGAGCACAACGCGAACACAGCAGGGACAGACGGTGACGTGGCCGCCCTGCGGGCGGGTGCGGTGGGTCGGCCGACCGGCGGGCGGCTGTCAATCCGTGAGCACGGGTCCGAGGTTGCGCGGCGCGTTGACAGCCGCCCTTTGTCCGGTCGGCCTCAACGCCCGTACGGGCGAGCCTGGTCGGATCGGAACTTGGGGAAGTCGCCCGATCCGACCAGGCCACCCGCACACCGCCTGAACGGAGACCGACATGACCAACGACACCCCCACCTTGCAGCTTGCTGTGTGGGACGACCCACTTGCCGCCAACGGGCTGCAGACCGACACCGACGACGCGCTGATCTACCTTCCGCCGTTCCTCGGCCCGACCTCGAGCCTCGTGTTGCATCGTTTGTCTCGATGCTTGACGACGGGCACTGGTCGTGTCTGGTCGATCGAGGATCTCGCCGCCACGTTCGGCGTCGGCGCGTCGCAGATGCGCGCCTCGCTCGCCCGCTTGGAACGGTTCGGGATGATCCGCACTGTCGGCGGCCGGACCGAGGTCCGCACCCGCGTCCCGGCACTCGCCGCCCGCCACATCGAGCGGATGCCCGCCTACCTCGCCGCGACCTGCCCCTATCAGGTCGCCCGCGTCGACGGGCACGCGGCATGACCGCCACATCGGCCCGCCAGGTCACGGTGTGCGCCAGCCCGAAAGGTGGTCAGGGATGCACCACCATCGCCGCAGCGCTGGCCGTTCTCGCCGCACGGAGCAACCAACCGACGCTGCTGCTCGACACTCGCGGTGACGCCGCCGCGATCCTCGGTGTTTCGGACCCGGCACCCGCCAGCACGTTCGCCGACGCGATCGCCAATGCCGTCGAACCATGCGACCGTCTACGCGTCGTCTCCGTTACAGGCGACCAGATCGACGCTGACGCGATCAGCGCGATCAGTGAGCTGGTCGCGGCGGGGCATCGGGTGCTCGTGGACACCGGCAACGATCACGATGTGTTGCACCGATTCGACCCACTGAGTCCGCAACGCCTGCTGGTGACACGACCGTGCTACCTGGCGTTGCGACGCGCGATCGGCGTGCCGTTCGTCCCCGATCACGTCGTGTTGATCTCCGAGCATCAACGCTGCTTGACCGAACGCGACGTGAGCCTCGCCCTCGCCTTGCCAGTCACCAGCGTGCCCTACGACCCGGGCATCGCCCGAGCGATCGACGCCGGACTGCTCGCCGCCCGCCTCCCGCGCTGCCTCGCCAACGCGATCGCCCGTCTCCCGGTCTGAGCAACCAGCCGTCTCGAACCCGCGTCGACGTTGACGGGTTCGAGACGGCCGGCAAAGCCGGTGACGTGACCGCCCTGCGGGCGGGTGCAGTGGGTCGGCCGACCGGCGGGCGGGTGTCAATCCTGGGCGAACAACTCCGGCGCTGCGGGACACATTGACACCCGCCCTTTCCCCGGTCGGCCTCAACGCCCGTACGGGCGAGCCCGCGATCCGCCGCTGGCCGACAGACCCAAGGAGCCCGAATTGAACACCGACGAACTCATCGAACACGTCACCAACGACCTGATCGCCGCCATCGAGAACGGCGCAGACACCTGGCACATGCCGTGGCACACGATCGCCACCAACGCCCAACCGCGCAGCATCGACGCACGTCCCTACCGCGGGCTCAACGCTGTCGTGCTCGCTCTCACCGCCGCAGCGAACGGTTGGCCGTCTGGCACATGGGCGACCTATCGAGGATGGCAACGACACGGCGCGCAAGTACGACGCGGCGAACGTGCCACGCACGTGCTGCTGTGGAAGCCCACCCGACCCGCCACCGAGCGCGACGACTCGACCAACGAACCCGACGACACCGACACATCGACCCCACCCCGCGGCCGGTTGGTGTCGCGAGTCTTCGCCGTGTTCGCCGCCGAACAAGTCGACGGCGCCGACTCGACACTGACCGATCGCGACGAGCCACGCGACACACCCGAGCGAATCGCCGCGGCCGACACCTACTTCGCGTCGATCGGCGCAAACGTGATCACCGGCGGCAACCGCGCCTGCTACATCCCGGCCGACGACCGCATCCACATACCCCACCTCAGCCAGTTCGAGCAACCAGCGCTCTACTACTCCACGACCTGTCATGAGCACGTTCATTGGACAGCCCACCCCAGCAGACTCGCCCGCGACCTCACCGGCCGATTCGGAGACGACGCCTACGCGATCGAAGAACTCATCGCCGAACTCGGCGCAGCGTTCTGGTGCGCACAGTCAGCGATCGCGCCGGCCACGCGCCACGACCACGCCAGCTACCTCGCGCACTGGGTGCGGGTCCTCAAGGAACACCCGCGAGTGCTGCTCACCGTCGCCGCCCGCGCACAGGCCGCGCTCGACTACCTCAACCAACTCGCCGGCGTGACAACCGCGGCCGCCACCGCCGACGCCGCATAGGAGACCGCTGCCATGATCGACCTTTGCAACGCCCGCGTCAACGCGTCAGCCAAAATGCACGGCTGGGCTTCCGGACACGACTACCGGTGCGCCTGGCTCGTCGAGTGTCTCAACAGACACACCGCCGACGACTGGGGCGACATCGACGCAGCCGACCAGGCCGCCAACACACGCGCCATCACCAACAGCGACGGACGCATCATCTCCGCCTACCCCGTCCCCGCCCACCTCGCCGGCGGCAACCCCGACCCAACCGTCTGGATTATCACCGACGACCTCGACCAACCACCCACCACCACAACCGTCCTGTTTCCGAGCGACTACTGATCCGCCGCCGGCTGTCGCCTTCGCCCGATCGCGGCGACAGACCGCGGCAGTGGGTGACGTGACCGGCCCTTCGGGCCAGGTGCCGTGGGCAGTCGGACCGTCAGGCGATCTGCGTTGCGGCTTGCAGCCGAGATCGCTGATAGTCGAGCATCGCCCGACACTCAAACTCGCGGCGAGTCGGCTCGGCATCCAAGAAAGCGTCGCTCGGCGATGCGAACGGTCCCGTGACGATGATCCCGTCCCCGGCATGGTGCGTGTACCAGCCGAACCAACGCTGCACCGGATCGTGATACGAGCCGAACTCGACAACATCACCGAAGTGCAGCACCTGCGGAACCCACCCCCGCCCACCCGGCGCCACGGGCCACAACGAACGCCGCCAACCGAACGGATCGGACGCGTCGGCATCCAGGGTCGCCGCCCACAACGGGAACCGCACCTCGGAGGCGAAGGGATGATCGAGCACCACCCCATTCACGAGACGCAGCACCACCAACCGTGGCATCGAATCCATCACAGGCCTCCTCACGCGTCGTTCACATCAACAGCGGGGAAGCCGACAACCATGGTAGCGCCCGGAGCTCGGCCCGCTCACCCGGATGCTCGGTGCGGGCTTCCCGTCGGCGCGAACAGGTCACGCGTGCAGCGTCGAACCGGGAATCGACGGCGTGTCGATACGACGCGCCGGGTTGGGCCACAGATCCAAGCTGACCGCGGCGGTTCTGCGCTATCAGCGAGCACGACCTCCACCCATCCAACAGAGCTGACGGCAGCCGACAGCGAGATCGGGACGTCCACCACGTTCATCGGCAACGTCACGTCGAGAAACTCGCCGTCGAGGCGGATCGAAGGCGACCTCGAAACCTTGACGACCGGCTACGAGATCGCGCATGGCATCCCGGCTGATCGGAGTGCCGACCTCGTGGCCGACCACGACAACGAACGCCTCCCCTCTGCTGGCGACAACTTGCTCGTACCGCCGCACCTTGGTGCGATCGCCTCGCGCGCTTCGACCGTCGTGAACGCACCACCCTCACCGGGAAGCGTCATCTCCGCAGGCCCATCGCTCGTGGCCGTTCGAGCGGCAACTCGGAAACGGTAGCCATCGAACTCTCGCTGACTCCCAACACCCGCGTCCCCGCTGAGAAGCCATCCGCGCAGTTCGCTGCCAACCTTCTTGGCGACATCGGCGGACGGTGGCCCCTTGCGCCCAACGCCCCCAGGATCTGTCGGACCCCTAGCCCCACACGCGCTTCTGCGCGTGATTCTTGTTCCACACCTCGACCACGAGCGGCGCGTTGTTGTCGCCACCGGTCACGTACCAATCGGGTGTCATTCCCTCGACCTCATGCTCGTACAACACCTCACCTCCCACGCTTTGCAGCACCGAGCCAACCGCCAGCTCGTTGAGCGTGTTGATGAAGTGCTCGTCGGCCTGAAGTCGCGAGATCAACTTCGTTCTGCCGGGTTCAGGAACACGAGCGACGGCTTGCTCGATCCACTGCCGAAGGCCGCTCCGCTCAGACGACGTCGCGACGAAGTAGATGTCCTCTCGGTGCGTTGCCGGCTTCGCGGCGAAGCGACGATGCATGTCAGCGATGAACTGATCGGTGAACACCAACACAGCCTTCATGACCAGGACGCAATAGTGACGAGAGACGAAAGACGCTTGATGCCGATGGTCCCACGGTAGCGATCGAAGCGTGCCCCTCCCGGCGCGCGCGACGGTCGCTCAGAGCTCGACCGACAGCCCTCGGCGGCCGAGGGGTTCAGGGTACGAGGCAAGCTCTGTGAGGCCGGCGCGGAGGCGTGAGATGTGGAGCGAGAGTTCGCCGTCGCCGGTGAGATCACGGGTCCGTTCGATCGCCCAGTCGAGCCCGCCTGGTTGGTTGGCGTGACTCGCCCATCCCTGTAGTGCCGACTCCGCTTCAGCGAGGGTGCGAGCGATGCCGAGCACATGCAGATCGGCGTCATCGCGCCGCGCCGCGTACATCTCGCCCGTGCCGGTGTTCCAGGCGATCCGCCACTCGACGCCCGGTTCGCGAGTTGAGGTCCAACGTTGCCCGTAGTCGACCTCGGGACTGGAACGACGCGGGTTCCGGGCGAACCACTCCTCGACGGGATTCGTTCCGGTCACGACAGCACCTCGCCGTTCACCGGTGCAGCCGATGCGCGACGCGTCGGGACGGTGCCGGCGGGCTTCGACCGGCCGGCGCGCAGCGCGCCGAGTTCGACTCCGACGAACGCTGCAACTTGCTGCTCGTCAAGACCGAGCTCACCGAGACGGACAACGCAGACGCCGATCGTCTCGACCACTTGCGAGCGCTCGTCGTCAAGCTCCGCCAACCGCGCAATGGCGCGCTCGACCGAGCGCAGCAGATCTTCCTGTTCGCCGAGCCGATCCTTGGCCCAGTTCCGCAGCGAGCTCACCGCTTCTGATCGCATCATCGCCTCCCGAGAGTCGAGGCCGCCCAGCGCGTCCTCGACCTAGAGTCACCCCACCCCTCGAGAATCCGTCGCGCGTCACGACCTGCGACCAACCGCACTCAGCGGCGAAGCCGCCGGCCCACCTCGGCGATCAACTCACCGTCGGACACCGCAATCAGCGACGGCGTCGTGAACGCCGCTGACGCCCACGCGGGAACCGGCACCTCTGCCGTCGGGGTGACGAGGTCGACCACCGACACGCCCAGCGTGATCGCGAACACGACGAGCACATCGATGGTCAGGTGCGTCCGACCAAGCTCGAGCGCCGACACCTGAGCCTGCGTCAGCGACACGCCATCGAGCAGCGGCGCCACCCGTTGGCCAAGGTCTGCCTGCGACCACCCGCGACACCGCCGGGCTCGTCGGAGATTCGAAGTCACGGTGTGCGACATGAACCCGTCGGGCACCATCGACACAACTCGACCCGGCCGACCGCTGCGCCCGCTCCTCGAACGTCCCGGCTTCGTGTGCGACATGACCGCTGACTCGATTCCCGAGCCCGCACCACGCACGCTCGCTCACCGACCAACCCCACCCCGTCCACCGCACGAACGCATCGCGTCGGTCAACGTGTTCCCGACCCGCAATCGCGGCATGTTCCCGATCCGCGCCCGAAAGCGTCGATCAGAATGCACAGATTACGACCCAAGGGTGAACAGGCGTCGCGGCCGCGGCGACGGCGGGGTGGGGTGCGTCGGTGCACCATGCTGTCGATCGCCAAACTCCGAGTCGGCCAAGAGGCCTACCACCTCTCCGGGGTCGCCCAATCCCTCGATGACTACTACACCGGCGCCGGCGAATCTGTCGGCCAATGGCTCGGCGGGGGAGCGGCACGACTCGACCTGACCGGCGACGTACGACCCGACGATCTGCGCGCCGTGCTCGCCGGACTCGCTCCAGGCACCGGTGGTCTTGATCCGAACGGCAACCCACTCCGCACCTCCGCACGGCGCGTCCCAGGGTTTGATCTGACCTTCAAGCTCCCGAAGTCGGCCAGCGTGCTGTACGCCGTCTCCGACGATCCCCGCGTCCAAGGAGCGATCATCGACGCCGGCGAAACCGCCGTCCGCGAAGCGGTCGCCTGGCTGGAACGCGAAGCGATCCGCGCCAACCGCGGCTCACACAACAAGGCATGGATCGACAAGCAACAAGCCCTCGACCCGAACAACACCACCCAGTGGCGGCCACAGCGCATCACCACCCACGGCGTCGTCGCAGCAGGCTTCCGTCACCGCACCTCACGCGCCGGCGACCCGTTGCTGCACTGGCATGTGCTTGTCGCCAACCTCGTCGAAGGCAACGACGGACGCTGGTCGGCGTTCGCTCACCCGGAGATCTACCGCTCCGCCAAGACCGCCGGCCAGATCTTCCAGGCCGTCGCCCGCCGCGAGCTCACCGCCAGCCTCGGTGTCGACTGGATCCGCGGCCGTCACGTGCAAGAAGTCGCCGGTGTGCCATCGCATCTGCTCGAGGTGTTCTCGAAACGTCGCGCCGAGATCGAATCGTGGCTCGCTTCGAACGGTCGAGCCGACACCCCGCAAGCCGCGCAGGAGGCCACGTTGGCGACGCGGCGGGGCAAGCCCGAACGCGAAGGCGAGCGGCTCGATGCAGGATGGAAACGCGAAGCCATCGCCGAAGGGTGGGGACCGGAACAGGCCGAGCAGCTGATTTTCCAAGCCACCCAGACCGTCGCCGCCGACCCGGTGGGCGAGGTGTGGCGGCTGGCGGCGGTTGGGTTCGATGAGGCCGGCGGTACCGACCACTATGAGCGAACCGTCGAACCGGAGGAGTGGATCGCCGATCTGCTCCGGCGCGAACTCACCCAAACCTCGACCACGTTCACCAGGTTCGAGTTGACCGAAGCTGTCGCTGCCCGAATCGGAACGGGTGCGACGGTCGCCACGATCGATCGTGTCGTGGCCCGCGTCCTGGCCAGCGACCAAGTGATCGCGGTTCACGAACCGGACACACCAGCGCCACGCGGCCGTGCCCGCTACACCAGTCGCGACATGCTCGCCATCGAGCAACGCCTCCTCGCCGCATTCACCGCCACCAACACCAACCAGCCGCTCACCGCCGACATCGTCGAATCGGCGATCGCCGACCGGATCACGATCGGTGTCGATCAGGCCGCGGCAGTGCGCACGCTATGCGCCGCCACCGGGCCGCTGGCCGTGCTCGTCGGGCCGGCGGGGACCGGCAAGACCTTCACGCTCGACACGCTCCGCGACGCCTACCAGCGCGCCGGCTACCACGTGTACGGCGCCGCCCCATCGGCCCGGGCGGCGATCGAACTGCACACTGGTGCGAACATCCCGTCACGCACCCTGCACTCTCTGCTGGCTGCGTGGGAACGCGGCCACGAGCAACCAACCCCCTCCACCGTGGTGGTGATCGACGAAGCGGGAATGACCGACGTTCGACTCCTGGAGCGGAGCATCAACCTTGTCCGTGCGGTCGGGGACGGGTGGTCCTGGTCGGCGATCACCACCAGCTCCCCGAGATCGACGCCGGAGGCGGGTTTTCGGCCGCAACCGAACACACGGCCACGGTTGCTGAGTTGACCGTGAACCGACGTCAGCAGGCATCGTGGGAACAGGGCGCGCTGGCCGAATTGCGCGCCGGCAACATCACCATCGCGGTGCGTGCCTACCTCGACCACGACCGAGTGGCAGTCGCTGACGACCGTCAACAGATGGTCGAGATCGCGATCGACCGGTGGGCGCAGGCCCGTGGCGACGGCCGCCATGTTGTGCTGCTCGCCGGGACCAACGAACTCGTCGACGTCCTCAACGAGGCCGCACGCCGACAACTGGTCGACAACGGAGAACTCGCCGCCGACCTCGACGGGCACTACGGGCATCGCGGCTACCGGATCGGTGAGCGGGTCGTGCTGCGCCGAAACAGCGATCGGGCGCGCACCCTGGACGCCCAACAGGTCACCGTCGCCAACGGCCAAACCGGCACCGTCACCGGGATCGGCGACGGCGCGCTCTGCGTCATCCTCGACAACCACAACTCGATCATCACCCTCGATCAGGCATATCTCGCCCACGGTGGACGCGTCGACCACGCCTACGCCCTCACCACAACACGCGCCCAGGGCGGCACCTGGGAACAAGCGATCACCGTCGGCCTCGACGGCCTCTACCGAGAAGCCGCGTACGTCGACATGTCTCGCGGACAACACAGCAACCTGCTCGTGATCACACGACCCGAAGCCGAACAGATCGACCTCCTCGCCCGCGACCCGCTCGAACGCCACGACCAACACGGCATCCCGCTGCCGACCGAGGAACCCGGGACCATCGACGACGAACTCGTCGACACCTTCGAACGATCCCGCGCCAAGCACCTCGCCCACACCATCGACCCAAACGTCGCCACCGTCGACGCCCTCGCCCGGCGACCGCTCGACCAGCTCGAAGCTCGACTCAACCATTGCCGACACATCGAACGCCTCGCCAACGAACACATCGGCGTCGACGCCACCGAACTCCGACATGCGATCGCCACAGCGTCGCGCACGGCTACCCACGCCGCCATCGGACAGACCGTCAAAGCACTCGACCGGCACAACATCGGCACCATCATCGGACTCGACGACACCGCCGGCGAGGTACTCGTCGGGTTCCTGTCCGCCGACGGAAAGTGCGCCGAACGCTCACTCGCATGGCAGGAAGTCGAGATCCTCGACCCACACGCCACCCCCCGCTCGCTGCCTGAGACCGCGCGCATGCGCCTCGCTCAACTCACCCAAGCAGCCGACGCCACGCTGGCCACGTGGACCAGCTACCTCGCCCTCAACGGCATCGACCCAGGCGAAGCCGGCAACGTCCAACAGGCCATCCGACGCGTCATCGAACGCGCAACCAACACCCTCATCGCCGACCTGCCCCAATGGCTCACCACCCTCGTCGGCTACCAACCCGCCGACCCGATCGGCACCCAGACCTGGACAACCGCCGTGCGCGACATCGCAACCTGGCGAACCCGGCACTATCACGAGAGCGATGACGTCGGCATCGTGCCCGTGATCGACGACGCGGCGCGTCAGGCGTGGGAAGCGCTCAGCACCCGGCTGGTTCACACCAAAGCCTTTCTCGACCACCGCGACCCGCCCACCGTCCTCTGGCCTCACCGACGCTCACATCACGAACTTGTCGCGCGACGCACCGAACTCGACCAGATCTTCGAGACCGCCCCGGCCGATCAACAACCCCTCATCGCCCGCCTACGTCGCGGCGACCCGCAACTGCTCGACGACACCGCCGAGGTGCTCAAGGCTGCCCTCGACAACCAGCACGCCCGCCGACACTGGATCCTCGAACACTGGCCCCACATCGTCGAGTACGCCGAAGTCACCAACACCCTTGCCAACCAACTCTGGGGACCCGACACGGCCACCATCCTCAGCACCCTTGTGCCGGAGACTGGGTCCGCTCTCGCCGCGGCGGTTGCAGCGGACGAGCAGTGGCTGCCAATCGCAGTCGGCGGGCTCACCCCCCAATGGGCCACCGAGCTCGAACCCGACGCGGCGGTTCAACTCCACGCCATCGCGGGCTACCGACAACGTTGGAGCGTGACCAGCACCCAACCCCTCGGCGCAGCCCCAGCTACCCCGGCCCAGCTCGCCGAACACGAACACCTCCGACAGCGGTTCCCCCACACACCAGAATTGCCCGTCGGCCGTGCCAACACGAGAGTCAGCAGCGGACTGGATCTGCAGTAAGCGGGGGGTCAGCTTCGCGTCTCCTAGTGTGACTTTGATGGAGTTCGCGGGACACAACAATGGCTGACGAGCTGGACGTATTGCTCGAGAAGGTCGCAGATCCCGGACTCCGCGCAGAGCTGCGCGCCGCAGTGGACAAGGTGCGAGCCAAGCGCAGCTTCGGGCTGGTGTTCGAGTCGCATCTGCCCGAGCGCGTGCGCCTGCCCGAGCACCCCGTGCGCCGCGGGACCAAGGTGGTTCGCCGCGCCGACAAGAACAGCGGGCCGATGAAGGTCGAGGGCGTCCGGCGCGGCCAAGCCACCGTGGTGACCGACGACGGCATCCTCGACACGATGGGCGTGGACGACCTCGTGGTCGTAGCCGAGTTCGGCGAGCCCGTGTACCCCGGCCTTACAAGCGTGGGCAGCATCCAGCGCGGAGGCAACAAGCCGGCACACGTCGTAATCAACGCCGAGAACCACCACGCCTTGGAGATGCTGCAGTTCTCGCATGCCGGCAAGGTGGACTGCATCTACATCGACCCGCCCTACAACACCGGAGCCAGGGACTGGAAGTACGACAACGACTACGTCGACGGCGAGGACGCCTACCGCCACAGCAAGTGGCTGGCGTTCATGGAGCGCCGTCTGCTCTTGGCCAAGCAGCTTCTGAACCCCGACGACTCAGTCCTGATCGTCACCATCGACGAGAAGGAGTACCTGCGCCTCGGTCTGCTCCTGGAGCAGACCTTCCCGAGCGCGCGGGGCCAGATGGTGTCGATCGTCATCAATCCCAGCGGCGCTTCTAGTGGGGGGCTATCCCGGGTCGACGAGTATGCGTTCTTCTGTTTCTTCGGGGCCGCCCAGCCTTCGCTTCTTGCGGTGGACCTGCTTGACGACCGACCGGCTGGCGACGCCAAAGCCGGCAAGGCAAACGTGCGATGGGAGTGGCTCCTGCGAGGAGGCGGGTCCTGGTATCGACAAGCGCGACCAAACCTTTGCTACCCAGTGATTCTCGACGATTTGGGCGAGCGGATCATCGATGTGGGCCCACCCTTCGAGGGAGAGGATGAGGAGAACCGGCCCCGGCACTCGAACGGCAGACCTCTCGCGTGGCCGGTCCGGAGCGACGGGCGCCTAGGGATCTGGCGCGTGGATGGAGCGCGCCTCAGAGAACTCGCTGCAACTGGCTACGCGTACGTTTCCGAGTCGTCAGCGGACCGCGGTACATGGACCATTCGTTACCTGCTGGCCGGGACGATCGCCTCCATCGAGGCTGGCGATTTTCGACTCACCGGGCGGGGACCTCGAGGCCAGGTACTGGTTGAAGGCACGCGGCCTGCGACGGCTGTGCCGAAGACAGTTTGGAAATCGACTCGGCACGTTGCGGGCGGCGGAGGGGGTACACAGATGCTCACGAGCATGCTCGGTGAGCGCAACCGGTTCACGTACCCGAAGAGTCTCTATGCGGTTGAGGATGCGGTCAGCATCGCAACTGCGGACAAGCCAGACGCGGTCATTCTGGACTTCTTCGCCGGGTCGGGGACCACGGCGCATGCGGTGATGCGGCTCAATCGGCAGGACGGTGGGCGTCGGCAGGCAATCATGGTGACCAACAACGAGGTGTCCGCAGAGGAGGCGAAGGCTCTCACCGGGCGAGGTTTTCGCGATGGCGACCCGGAGTGGGAGGCACTTGGCATCTTCGAGCACATCACCCGTCCGCGCATCACGGCCGCCGTGACTGGATTGACGCCCGATGGCGCTCCGATCACGGGTGACTACAAGTTCACTGACGAGTTCCCGATGGCCGACGGCTTCGAGGAGAACGTGGAGTTCGTGAAGCTCACGTATCTCGACCCCGTCGACGTCGAACTGGATCGGGCGTTCGCAGCGGTAGCGCCGATGCTCTGGCTGCGGGCCGGCGGGCAGGGATCGACGGTGGCCGAGCGGACCGACGCGGGCGGTGACCTCCTCCCGTTTGCTGTGGCGGATCGCTACGGGGTGTTGTTCGATCCGGATCGCTGGCGCGACTTCGTCGCAGCGCTGCCCGCCGATGCGAGGACCGTGTTCGTGGTGACGGACTCAGCAGCTGTCTTCGCCGGAGTGGCCGAGAGCCTTCCGGCGGATCTGGCAGTGGTGCGCCTGTACGAGAACTACCTGACGACGTTCGCGATCAACCAGGGGCGTGCGTCGTGAAGTATCAACTGTTCGACTATCAGCGTGATGCAGCACTGGGGTGCCTGAAGCAGCTTCGCCGCGGCCGGCGCGACTGGCAGGAGGACCGCAGCCGATCGAGCTTCGCGCTGTCTGCGATCACCGGTGCTGGCAAGACCGTGATCGCGACCGCCGTGATTGAAGCAATGCTGCACGGCTCCAGTGACCTGGGCGTCGAAGCAGATCCGCGGGCGACCTTCATGTGGGTGACCGACGACCCCGCGCTGAACCGGCAAACACGCAACAAGATGCTGGCCGCCTCCGACCTGCTACAGCCCAGCCGGCTCGCGATTCTGGACAACGACTTCCTCGACTCGACGCTGTCGGGTGGGCGGGTGTACTTCCTCAACATCCAGAAGCTGTCGAAGAACGCCGGCCTCGCTCAAGGCGGACGCAACCTGCGCCAGTACTCGTTCTGGGAGGTCATCGCCAACACGATCAACGGCGGTACCACTGACCTGTACGTGGTGCTCGACGAGGCCCACCGCGGCGTGAAGCCGGCGACCGACCGCAAGACCATCGTGCAACGCATCATCGCCGGCGCTCCCGGCTCACACCCTGCCGTGCCACTGGTGTGGGGCATCTCGGCGACCATCGCACGGTTCACGAGAGCGATGGACGGCGTCGCCGACCGCACGAACTACCCGCACATCGAAGTCGACGTCGATCGGGTCCGCGCCTCCGGGTTGATCAAGGACGAGATCGGCCTCGACGAGCCCGACGAAAAGGGCGCGTTCGGCTCGACACTCCTGCGCGAGGCCGTACGGTCTGCCCTCGACTACGACCGTCGCTGGCGCGACTACGCCACCGAGCAGAACTCGCCTGAGGTGCTGCCTGTGCTCGTGGTGCAGGTAGCTGACAAGGCCAGTGATGCGCACCTCACCGAGCTCGTGAACGTGATCGATTCGGAGTGGCCAGCACTCGGACCTGGTGCAGTGGCGCATGTGTTCGGTGAGCACGAACGACTCCATATCGGTGGTCGGGCCGTCGACTGGGTAGCGCCCGAATCGATCGAGAATGATCACACCATTCGCGTCGTGCTGGCGAAGACGGCCATCTCGACCGGATGGGATTGCCCCCGTGCCGAAGTGCTCTACAGCGAACGCCCCGCAGCGGACGCCACCCACATCGCTCAGATCATCGGTCGAATGGTGCGTTCTCCGCTGGCCCATCGCATCGCCACCGACGACGCCTTGAACACCGTCGCGTGTTACCTGCCCAAGTTCAACCGCGACGCGCTGCATGCCATCAAGGACGAGCTCGAAGGCAACGGTAAGAGCGGTGCGGAGGGTCGCGTCGGCGCAACGGTGGTGCGCGCGCCGAAGGTGTTCGAACGCAACTTGCAGGTGCCGGCCGACGTTTTCGACCTGATCGAGGCCCTGCCGTCGTTGCCCGCCCCCGATGCGTTGGCGAACCCGTTGCGACGCGCCAAGGAACTCACCCGGCTGCTCACCGACAACATCACCGGCACTGCCCTGCTCCCGGCTGCTGGCCAGCGCCTCACCAAAGCGTTGAACGCCAAGCTCGACGGACTTGCCGCCCAGCACGCGGAGGCGGTTGCTGCCAACGTGCAGAACATCGAGCACGCCGACCTGGCCCGCGGTCGCTACAGCTTCGACGGCAGCGGCTTCCGCTACGAGACCTACCAAGTCGCTACCCATGCCACCGACCTCGAGCGGGAAGTGCGCAAGATCATCCGCTCCGTCCGCGAAGGCGTCGGGATGGACATTCATGGTGCCAGACGTGATCGGCGAGGTCGAACGCGAAGCAACGCTCTGGGTGCAACATCGTCTGGCCGACTATGCCGTCGACATCAAGAACACCACCGGCGCAACCCGCGACGCCTTCCGGCGAGTCCAGGAGCAGACCGCTCGGCCTGAGGCCGTCACCGTCGATCTGCGTCAGAACCTGACCGCCGCCACACGCAAGGCCGGGGGCGATGACCTGCCCACCTACACCGGTCACCTCTATGCCGATGCCGGCGGCGAGTTCCCGGCAGACCTGAACTCATGGGAACGCGCCGTGCTGGAGACGGAAGCCGCCCGGCCGACATTCGTCGCCTGGTATCGAAATCCCGCACGCCCAACCCCCGCCTCACTGCGTATCGCCTATCAAGACGACAGCGCGGCGTGGGGTTCGCTGCAGGTCGACTTCCTCGTGGTGTCACGTCGAAGTGACGGCACGCTCGGCGTGTCGATCATCGATCCCCACGGCGACTACCTGGCCGACACCCGCCCGAAGCTGCAGGCGCTCGCTCGCTACGCCGAGCTCTACGGCGACCACTACGTGCGTATCGAGTCGATCGTGAAAGTCGGCGACCAGTTGCGGGTGCTCGACCTCCACGACCCAGGAATCCGCGCAGAGGCGATGGAGTTCGACGGCGCCCAGGTGTCGGAACTGTACGAAGGCAGTCACGCCCGCGACTACAGGTAGCGCCGCGAGCCAGTCCGTCCGAGGCAGCCTGGATCTCCAAGTCCGGGTGGGCCCACGCAACCCTCGTTGTACTGGTCAGACATCTGCCGGACCCAGTGTGTGAGCGCGGTGTGCAATGCATACGCCGACGTCGACTGCTCGTCGTCGGCGTCCGGAGGGTTGTGCAAGGCGAGTTGTTCGAGCGCGGTGCGCAGTGCGTCGGGGTCGTCCCACGGCAGATCGCTTCGGTCAACTTCAGTGGGGTACTCGCTGTATCCCGCAAGGAGCGCACCAATGTGCCATCGGAGCGCCTCCTCTAGTGCGTCGTAGACGGTGAAGCCGGGGCGGTGGCCTCGCGAGAGGTAGTCGACCGCGGATACCACGTCGAGCCACACTTGGCTCGACGATGGACGGCCTCGGGCGATGGGTCGGTTCATGTCAGAACTCCGGTTGTGCGTGGTTTGCCAGTACTGGCGGGTCCAGGGTTGGGGCCACGAGATTGGCGAGTTGCCGGGCGAGGTCGTCGATGCCGGTCGCGTTCGGCAGTGGAAGTGCCGCTCGCAACCCCGCCCCGGTTGTCAGGTCGATGACGGGTGCGAGCAGGGTCGGCGACTGGTTGAAGTGACGTTCTGCGAGGGCGTCGACAGTGGCGGTGTCGCTGCTGCAAGCGATGGTCAACGCTTCGATTGCGGTCGTCGGGTGGGTGCCGGCGTCGGCGAGGAGTTGGGCGGCGGTGTCGGGGTCGAGCCCGTAGCGTTCGCCGAGCGCGGCGAGGTCGTCGGGTTGCGCGTGACGAGCGGAGTAGGCATATGCGGCGATCGGGTCCTCGACGATCGTGAACACTGCGACAGCGAACGCGTCGGGTGTCGGGGCGTGAGCCGCGAGCTGTCGGACTGCGGCGTCAACGGGCATGCCTGCTTCGAGCAAGGTCGCGGCGGCGAGTTCCCATGTGTGCGGGCGGGCGTCAAGACTGCGAAGTACCTCTCGGGGGTGAGAGGCGAGCATCTCGGCGGGTGTGCAGCCCGCTTGTCGGAGTTCCACCACGGTGGCGCCGAGCATCTGGCCGGCAGCGACTCGATCGACATCCCACAGCTCGTTGAGGGCACGCACACCGTCGGCGATCGGCAACCCGATCGTTGGTATCAACGCCGCCATCTGATCGGCGTCGACGTGTTCGTGGGCCAACACGGCGATCGTGGTCGGTGGTGTCAACACACCGGTAGCACCGAGCAACTCGGCGAATTCGGCGGCTTGAACTGTCGGGTCGGCGAGGCGGGCACGATCGGCTGGATCGAGACGGTGGCCGATGACGTCGACGAGCAGCTCTCGTGTGAGTGTGCCTCCGGCGGCCGCGTCGTGGATGAGTTCGTCGGCGAGCTGCGGGGCCTGGGCGGCGAGCTGCACAATCGTTCGCCGGCCTTCGGTCTCAGCCGCCGACTTGGCTGCGGCGCTGTTGGCAGCGAGTGGGAGCTGCCGGATGTCGGAGTCGGCGAGCACCCAGCTGTCCCACCGCCCGCCAGGGCCCGGCGCGACGACCAAGCGGACCCGATCGGTGAGGTCTCGTTGTTCGGAGCGCTCGTCACGACCGAGGGTCAGCGGCCGCCAGTTGGAGTGCTGACGGTCGAACACACCGCTCGGTGCTGGACCTGCGGCCGGTGGGAGCACGGTCGCGGCCAGCGTCGGATATCGATCACTCACAACCACTCCGACTGCTTTCTGTGCGGCGACGAAGTTGGACGCTTCGCCTTCGTCGAGCAGGCCGCGCCGGCCCGATGCCGGGCGGGTGGACTCGATCCGCCATCGGGCGCCTTCGCTGGTCTCGTAGACGCCGAGGTATCCGGTGTCCGAGACGCGCATGAATCCGGCGCGGCCGACCGCGTCGGGCATCCCGCGGGCAGCCCATTCGATCGCGGTGTACGGTCCGGCTTCGACCCACACGCCCATCGGCAGGGCGGCGACGTCGGCGGGTGCCAGGTAGTTGCGGCGGCCCGGTGCCACGGTGCGGTCGTCGGCGATCGCCATCCGCGGCAAAGGGGATGCCGAGAGGTCAACCTCCGCGATCTGTGAGAACGCCTGAACGAGTTGCTGGGCGGCTCGACGGGTGTCAGCGAGTAGCTCCCATCGGATACGTCCGCGCACGTGAACCGGGTCGAATGTCGGGAGTGGCCCGTCGGCGTGACCGACGCGGTCGGCGGCCAGCCACGCGGCCTGGCGACACAACGCTGGGCGAAGTTCTGGGCGGCGGCCACCGAGCGGCACGCGACCGGCGGCGTCGACCAACTGGTCCCATGGGTTCTTCACCGTTCGCGGGGTTCGACCGGTGAGTCGCCCGATCGATTGGCGGACCAGTTCGGTGTACTCGGCGTGCCCTCCCGCGCCGCTCAGCCCGGCCGGAAGGGCGGGCCATGCCAGTTCGCCTGGTGGTGGGCGGCGGGCGAGTTGTTCTTCGGCGAACACCACTTCCCATTTGTGTTTCCCGACGGCACGAACCGTGTGTTGACCGTCGCGGCTGCGCGGCGACGTCGTGGCGACCGGGACTTCGACCGGGGCACGGACCGGGAGGCCGTGCTCGCCGGCTCGAACAGCGCACGGTCGGCCGTGCTCACGCGATGGGACGAGATCCCAGGTGGCGACACCGGCGACCGGGGTGGCGATCCCGTAGGAGGCGAGCAGCACCTGGTTGCGAGCCGAGTAGTCCTGCCATTGCCCGCAGCGTTCCAGCACTGACGCCCACGCCTCCGGGCTGGTCAGTGTGGCCGTCGCCCACCGGTCGAGATGGGTGAGCATCGGGCCAGGGTCGTCGTTCGGGAACTCGATGCGGGTGGCGACACGAACCATGCGCGCACGGTCTCAAATCGGGTTCCCGGCAATGTTCCCGACGATGTTCCCGATCAAGTTCCCGATCCGGGTTCCTTGGCGCATTTCGGCCAGCACACCATCACTTCTCGGTTGTTCAGAACGCGGACGGAGCCGGCGTTCGGCGCGATCGGGTCGGTGCAACGCTCACAACGCCCGGCGACCCTGTTGACGGCCCGCAGACCCGCGCCCGAGGCGCTGTCATCGACAGCCACCGTCGGCTCGACGGTGTCGGCGGAGGCGACGGTCTCGAGGTCCATCGTCAGCTGGCCGTTACCGTTCGCACGCCGTGGACGGGCATGGCCGCCTGCGTTCTGCGGGACCGGCCCGGTCTCAGGTCGGGGCAACCGGCTCCGGGAGAACTCGAGTGTCGAGGCGTCCAACACCGGCCCGGACACTTCGGCGGCGTTGGCAGTCAGCGGGCACGTGACGACATCAGGGCGGGTACTCGGGAACAGGTCGCGCAGTCGACGCTCCGTCCACCACCGAACGGCACGCAGGTGAATCGGGGGGAGCGTGCCGTGTAGCAGCACCGCCTCACCGGGAACCATCGTCCGCACAAGATGGTTGGGGACGAGTTCCTCGCGTTGTTGGGATTCCGAGATCGACCGGCGACCACGCCCGCCGCCCGACCAGACGTCGGCCGACCAGGATCGGCGAGCGACGTGTTCGCTGCCGGTGACGGTGTGCAGGTAGCGCAGCGTCGCGGCGTCATCAATCCCGGCGAAGAAGACCTTCGATCGGTGACCGCCGAGCACGGTGTCGGCCAGTGATGCGTAGCGGTGCTGGATCTGGCTGAGGCTCTGCCAGCAGGTCACGTAGAACGCCCCGAGCGCGGCGATCGTCGACACCTCGCCGGGCAGCCAGCCGAGCTCCAGCTGCCCGGTCTCGTCAATGAGGAAGAGCACCGGCTTGCTCAGCTTGCGGCCGGCGATGTCCCACGTGTGGATCGAGTCCTTCAACTCAGCCAAGAGCCCGCCCAGCACCGGTGAGAGTCGCTCGAACTCAGTCTGCGGTGCCGCCAGGTACAACGTGTTCGACCGCCCATCACCGCCCCCCATCAACCACTCCAAGTTGATGAACCTCGGGGACTGCTCCCACTCGCCGCCGACGTCGTAGAACTGGCGAGGATCGGTGGTCGCCGAATGCGCCACCGACGGCTCCAGCCACGGTTCGACCGCCAGCCGAGCAGTTGCGTAGATCGACGAACGAATCCGATCGTCCTCACGAGACAGACCAATGAACGCCGACGCAGCATGGCGCGCCATCAACTGCACCCGCGGCGGCTGGTCGTCCTCCAGACCCCGGCGAAGCAACGCGTTGATCACCGGGTCCGTTGCCATCGCCACCGTCGACACCCACGTCGCGATCTGCTGCATGTTCACCGGCTCCGGACCGTCAGCGCCTTCCGGCGCAACGAGCTGTGACAAGCCGGCGACGCACATGAACGACCCCAACAGGCTCTCACCATGCTTGGCCCAGTAGTCCGCCCCGGTCACCCCATTGCGCGGGATCGCCTGCGCCAACGCACGACCGGTGCGCAGCGCCTCGCCCGCTGTTCCCACCCGCTGCAACGGTGACCAACGCGCCGACGGCAAACCCGTCGACGCCGCCGGATCGAACACCGCCAACTCGCCCTTCTCGGCGCGAGCCGCGACCGTCACGTCGTACAGGTCGCGCTTCACCGACACCACTACCGCCGGGCCATCCCACGTCGCCACAGCCGACGCCGCCAACGCCGTCTTGCCCGATCCTGTCGGCCCGATCAAGGCCACCGACCCTCTCGATCCCTGCCGGACGGCGGCTCTGCCCGACAGCGCGCTCCGCTCGCGATCCTCGGTGGCGAGGACTCGCCCCGACCCGGCGTGACGACCCAGCAACATCCGACCAGTCGGTGGCACCAGCCCATCAACCCGCAGTGGAGTCACGTCGCCGCGACCTGCGATCCGTGCGTCCAACGGCTGGCCGAACCGTGCCCGTCGGGGGGTCGCCGTACGTCGCCACATCACCACCGCAGCCGTCACGACGGCCACCGTGGCGAGCCCCACCGCAGCAGTGCACGCCCAGTAGGCGCCCGTCGATGGAAACCCGGTCGCCAGGTCACCCCAGGCGGCCTTAGGCGACTCGCCACGCGCCAGCCGGACCGTCACGCGCAACCAATCGGCCAGACCCCCTCCGACACGGCCATCGGAGAACCACGCCGCCAGCCACGCACCTCCCGCCGTGACCAGGCCCGCCAAGACCGCTGCCGCGCCGGCGGCAACAACCACCAGCTCGAGCCCGGCACCGGGCGGCTCGACACGCTCCCGAGCCATCACAGCGCACCCATCGGGAACAGAAACCCCTGATCGGGAACCGAATCGGGAACCTGACAGGGAACATCGCCGGGAACCCCAAATCGCACCATCGCCTCCGACAACCCAACGCCCAGGAGGCCACCATGTATCTCAGTACACAGCTCCGAACACTCGAGCAGACCCTCGCCGACCAACCACTCCCACGCAACTGGCCCGCCGACCAACCGGCGTTCGATGGAGTCGACAACGTCGGCGGGCTGATCAGGGTGCTGCGCGACTTCACCCGCCAAGACCATGCGGATCGGATCGTGATCGCCCTGCTCCACATGCCCGTCGGCCGACGGCCCCATGTGGAACCCAACACCGTTCTGCTGATAGCGCTGTCCTGCCGACTGCGCGCGGTGCACCGAGGGATGCCCACCGAGTCCTGCGACGATCTGCTGGCAGACCTCGCTGCCCTCGTGTGCGAGCCGGGCCTCGCGATCAGTCTCGAAGGGCGCGGCCGTCTGTGCGAGGTACTCACCCGACGTGCCGGCCGCCGCCACCAACGCCGCCACGCCACCCGCCAACGGCATGCTGATCGCTTCACACCCACGGACGCTCACCACTTCGACTGGATGATCGGCACCAACCTCCACGGCGAACAGGAAGACACGATCGTCAACCGACTGGCGCTCGCCGACTTCCGAACGGCCGTCAACGACGGCATCGACCGAGGCGAGATCAGCCCCACCCAGTGGACCCACTACATCAACGGCGTGCTGCTCCCCGCCCTCGACCTGCCCGAACCAGCGGTGAAGGCGGGCACCCGCATCAACATCCCCCGCGCCCGACACAGCGTCGCCAACCACATCCACCAAGCACTCGCCGCGTGACCTCACGCAACGACTCCCCACCCCAGGAGCGCTAGCGGCGCAACGAGGCAACTCCCAGCGCGAACGTTCTCGGGCAGCTTTGCGATCGGTGGTATGCGGCTCGACAGCGCCTTGATTCATGCAGAGCTGTCAGTCCGAGTGCGCGGCCTCACGCTTCACGAGTTGCCCGACTCCACCTGAATGGATGGATCGTCGTCCGCTGTCAGCCAAGCCCACCGAACTGAGGCAGATCACGGTTCATAGGCGCCGCTCGGGGTGAAACGGGACCTTGTCCCGATGCGTCGATATGAGCCGCGTCTATGCGCTGCCGACGAGAGCTCGTTCGGGCAAGATGAGCAGGTGCAGAAAGGCGTCAAGCCCCTCGAGGACAAATTGCCCCGTGGACTTTCATGGATCTAGGCCAGGCCGTGGAGGCATGGTGGACGACGCCGATCGTGGGCGCGCCCGAGGTGTACGGCACCCTTAGTGAGGAAGGCGGTTCGATCCTCTTGAAGACGGTCGACCGACTGGACCCGCCCGCCGATGGTGGTGTCGGGAAACCTCGGCCCACGCTTCCTGTCGTTCACGGGCTTGATCGTTCAGGCATGCCTGTCACCCTGTTGGGGTGCACCCGTTCACGCTGGGGTTTCGGCGGTTCTCCACGCAACCCCGAGGTCTGGACCGTCAGTGCCGTAGTGGGCGGGAGGTTCCTCGAATCGGCGGACGATCCGATGACCGAGGTTCGATTCCAGTTCGGGCCCTTGATGTCATGGGCGTCGGGGTGGGTGGGGATCACGTCATACGCCCCCTCGGCGTCGTCCATCCCCATGACGTCGACCGTTGCGCCGCTCGGTGATGGCGTTGACGGGGACGTGCGAATCGAGATGATCGCCGGCCATGTCTGGAGCGCCAGTGCCACGTCAGGGTCGATCGAACGTACGGCAGAGGTTCGGGTTCATCCGGGAGCCGTCGCTCTCAGCGTGAGACGCGCTGTGGAAACGTATGGCTTCCCGATTCGCGATCTGCTCGCGATGTGCACGCGTAGTTACGTGAGCATCGATCAGGTCGTTTGCTATCCCGAGCGCGAGAGCAGCCATCGGTCGCCCGGCGTGTACTGCGCACGACTGCTACGACCGATGGAGTTACCAAAGACTGTTCAGCCTCACGAGATGGTTGCGACGTTGCCCCAATTCGGCATGACCTTGGCGGATCTGCTGCCGGCTTGGATGAAGGTCTGGCGGCGCCACCGAGAAGCCATCGTGTACTTGACGCTCCCGACCTATGCCCCGTACATGTACACCAATACTCTCGCGCTCACCGCGTGGCTCGCTGTCGAGAACTACCACTCCAGCGCCATGAGGATGTCCCGCGCAGCTACGAAAGCCGCTCGCGTCGCGCACGCAGCGAGGGTCGACGCGATCGTTGCCGCAGCCCCGGCGGAGCATCAGGAATGGGCAGAACGAATGCTTCGTCCAATGAACGCTCTCGGTCTTCGAGGAAAGCTGTCGCAACTTGTCGAACGGTCTGGCGCGACCGGAGCGGCGGTCGTCGGCGCCAACGGACGATTCGTTGCGGACGCGACCCGCGTCCGCAACAAGACCGCCCACCCATCCTCCTTCGAGGACGACGACGGTCCGATGTTTCGCTACATCGCCGAGACGCTCCGATGGATGCTTACCCATTGTCTGCTCGTCGATGTCGGCCTGCAGTCACGACGAGCTGAGGAGCTGATCGCGAATCAGCGACAGTTCCAGTTCGACATCCAGGCGAGGCCGTAGCGCACAGAGCGGGTCGTCGGCGTCGACCGCAGCGTCGGGACCCATGCCGAGCGGCTGATCCCGCCACGACCGGCCCCGCCTTCGCCAGCTGCCCAGCACGGATGCGATCTGTACTCGCGGCCGGCGGGGTGTTCCGCGCTCGTACTGCGTCCGGGGCCAAAGGATTCGAGGCGCACGAGTGTCCGCCGACGCTAGGAACTCCGACGTCGTTGTGCTCGGTCATGTGCACCGGGGTCGCGTGGAGGTCTCGTGTTCGCTGCCTCTGATTCCACGAACGTCGCCAAGTCACGCGACAGTTGGCCGGTACCGTTCCGATGCATCGAGACGAACGGCAGCGACAAGAAGGCTCACCAGGGCGTGTTCATCGTGCAGGGCACCAACCTGCGGGTGTCGAACATCTCGTTGTCCATCGACCGCACAACCGGCGAGGTGACGGCGGCCCCGATTCAGTTGGAGACGTCGATCGATGTCTCGCCGGAATGGCTGAAGGTCGCGATCGACCACGCCGTCACCGCTGCCGAGATCGAAGACGAAGCGGAGGTAGCGCACCATGCCGGTGACGACACCGCACTCGGCACTCAACTCCGACAGGTGATGCGTGAGGGTATGCAAGCGATTGCCGCGGCGGCGTTCGCGATCGAGGGCTTTCAGGACGGCGTTCAGGCCCGGATGCCGGTGCCCGACACGTTGCTCCAGACGTGGAGAGCAAACGGCACGGCGCAACATACGCGGGTGGCAGAGACGCTGCGCCGAGTCACTCGCGTGACGAACAAGCAGAGTCAAGCGCTCGCAACGATCACGGCGGATGTATTCCGGTTCCGAAGGATGGCCGTTCACCCCTCCGCTCAGTTTGCATCGCCGGCGCATCACCCGCGGTTCGGACGGACTATGGAGCACAAATTCGCCGCGTTCCGTGCCGAGAACGCGGCCGCATCAACCCAGTTGGCTGTCGAGTTGATCGCCTTCTGCGTCGGCCATCCGAAGCGTCCCAGTGACGGCTACCGCGAGTGGCTCATGGCCCAGCAATCAACCTTGGACTCCGTGGTCGCTGCTTGGCCACCACGGTTCGATCCGCTGCGGCTGTCGGCGGACGAGTAGGGGTCCATTGAAATTGTGGTCGCGGCAGCGGTGATCGGCGTGCAACGCTTCCTGTCATGACGAGCTCCGGTGCGCCGCCCGATCCGCTGCGGGCAGTGCGCGACGCCGTCCGGGACACCCTTCGAGCGAGCGGACGAGCCCGACGCTGCGACGTCGAGACCTGCCTCGATGTCTCGGCGCGACACGTTGGCGTCGCCTTGTGGGCGAGCGGACTTGAGAGGATCTGGCGGACCAACGAAGCGGTCGGCAATCCGCCGCTTCTCGGGCTCGACCACGCATTGCTCATCACTGCGACGCCGACGTTGTTGTTCGGTTCAGCGGTGAGGGCGTTGGACCAGTGTGTAGCGGCGGCCGCCTTTCACGAGGCCGCGAGCGTCGACGGCGGTTCCAAGAACCAGTGGGGCGACTGGTACGCCACCGGCGACCTGTACCGGGGCAGTCGGCGGGCGTCGACGCCGTTCGCGGCGCCACCCTGGTTCGACGCGTGGTTCGACGGCCTGATCGCTGACCCGGCATGGGATCTGACGAAGCCGTTCCGCAATCGACAGCTGCATCAGGTGCAGCCGCGGAGTGCCGCCATCAGCGTGCCAACGGTTACGGTGACGGTCCAGATCGGGGGAAGCCCCGCGTCACCGCCACCGCCGTCTCGCCCAGCGCAGTCGGTGGAGCAATTTGGTTCGACGCTGAGTTCAACTGGACTCGACGTCAACAAGCACTACGACGAGGTGGGTAGCTTCACGCTGAGGCATTGGAGCAGCTTCTGGCAACAGTTCTGAAGGTTGGTGATGCCCGCCCGCCAGCGCTCATCGATGCCGTCCACCTCCTGGGACGACAGAACGCACGCTCGGCGAGCACAGAACGTGCGTCGCCGCACGATCGTGAACAGCGCACAGATCCGGCCTCTGCGTTCGCTGCGGGACCCCGCTGCAGCCCTACTCCCCGTTCGCTAGGCACGGCGCCGGGGGTGCGGGCCCCGGGCCGGCACCCCCGCACGCCGCGCTCTGCATCCAACCGTCGACCGATACGGTCAGCCCCACCGTTCCCCCCCCCCCCACCTCGGCGTGCGCGCCGGGGGGCGCCCCGGATGGGGGACGCGCCGGCCGCAACTCGCGGAGCTCGCCGTCGGTCGGCGAGTTGTTGGCCGAGGTGTTTGCCGACTCCGTTGTCGTCGTTGTCGGTGATGATGGTGATGTCGAGGTTGTCGCGAGTTGCGATGTTGGCGATGCGTGTGGCGACGGTCGGGTCTAGGGCGTTGGTGCCGAGGAGGCCGACGGATCGGTAGCCGGCTTGGGCGGCGATGAGTGCGTCGGGGATGCCTTCACAGATCAGCAGCTGGCCTGGCTGGGCGGGGCCGGGCGGCACAGCCCATGTGAGCCTTGGGTTCGGTGCGAGCGCGGCGGAGGGGTTGTCGTACTTGCCGTATCCGGGTCTCGGCTCGAGCGCTCGTGTTTGGACGTAGCGGATCCGGCCGTTGGTGTCGAGGGCTGGGAACGTGGCTCCAGCTCCCGCCCCGTATGGGATTCCGCGTGATCGGCGGAGTCGGTCGCGGCCGGGGTCGGCGCCGACGTGATTCGCGCGGAGTACGTCATCGCCAAGGCCCCGATTGTGAAGCCACTGGCGCACGGGCGTGCCGAGCGGGGACCAGAGCAACCGGGCGCAGATGTTCGCGTAGGCGACGACTCGCTCATCGAGTGCTGCCGCGGGCGGCAGCGTCGGCTTGCGTGGCGCGATTGGTGGGAGATCGCGACCGGGCTGCAATCCTGCTCGTGTCGCGAGCTCCTCGATCGCCTCGGCGCGGGTGTTGCCACGGACGGCTTGGACGAGGTCGACGGCATCGCCGCGATGGCGTTGGTCGCCGGACCAACACCGCCAACGCTCGTGGCCACGCTGGTCGCGATGCATGGTGACCGAGGCGTGGTTGTCGTCGTGATCGTTGAGCGGACAGTGCCAGCGACGGGCACGCTGGTCGGGCTGGGCGAACTCGTCCAACAGTGCAGCGAGGTCGGTGCGCGCCAAGATGTCGTCGATCGGCCAGCGAGTCGTCGCCGGCGGCCGACTCACCCGACACGCTCCCCCAAGCCCGCGCCGAGACCGGAACTGGACATCGCGGAATCGGTATCGAACAGCTTGCGCTCGTTGACGGTCAGCACGGTCTGAACGACGGCGGTGCGGGCACCGACCTTCCAGATCGCACGGCCTTGCACGAGTTGGCTCAGCCAATCGCGTTCACGTTCGGAGAGGTCGAACATCTCGACGGCTGCGGGGATCTGCTCAGGCGGTTGGCGCAGCAGCACGCGGGTCTGGATGTCGGACAGCAGGCCGGCGGCGATCTTCGACGACGCGGTGCCGTCGTCGGCTTGTGCGGTGAGGTCGGAGGGGCGATGGCAGACGAGCACGGTGGCGACGCCGTAGGTGCGTGACAGCTTGAGTGAGCCCTGGAGGTATGCGGCTCCGTGGCGCACCGCGGCCCAGGCTTCGTCGATCACTTGCACGGATCGTCGTTCGGGGCGACCACGAAGCGCGCCGTTGAGCCAGTGGGTGGCGGCGACCATCACCAATGGCAGGGCTTCGCTGTTTGCGTACACGGCGGACAGGTCGAGTACGACGCCTGGTCCGTTGTCCCAGTCGACGTGGACGGTGGTGGGGCCGTCGAACATGCCGCGCAGTGTGCGCGAGCACAGCTTGTCGAGCGCGAACGTGACCGGCGACGTGGCCCGGGCGAGTTCGAGCGGCGTGTGGCGCGAGAGGCGGACGAGTTCGTCGGGTGGGTCGAGGATTTCGCGGTGCAGGTCGGCGAGAGTGAACGCCTGGTTGGCGCGGCATCGAGTCTCGATCCCCCACGAGAGCACTGCATCTTCGAGCGGGGTCAGCTCGCGGCCGAGTACGCCGGCGACGAGTTGCGCGGCGAGGGTTTGGCGGGCGATGACGCTGTCGTCGTTCGAGGTGCTGCCGGGGTCCATCGGGTTGACCCGTGCTCCGCCTTCGCCGGGGAACAGTTTGATCACCGCCAACCCGAGGTCCGCGGCGACCGTCGAGTACTCGCCCTTGGGGTCGATGATCGCCATGTAGCGGCCGGCGCCGTAGACGGCTTGGAGGCGTCGGATCAACGCCTTCACGGTGGCCGACTTACCGAACCCGACCGAGCCCATCACGATCATGTTCGGGTTGGTGAGGTGCCGTTGCTGGTAGAACTCGAACGGGTCGAAGTAGAAGCCGCGGAACCCGCCGGTGACGTCGGAGCCGAGCAGCACCCCTCGTTCCCCGAACCCGGCGGCCGTGTGGAACGGGTACACCGAGCGCAGGTGGGCGAGCGTCGACCGGGACCAGTCGACGGGCACGCCGGGGCCGCCTCCGAGTCGACTGACCGGCTTGTCATCAGGGTCACGGTGTGTTCTTGATCGGTCGGCTGGCCGTCGACCCTTGTGCGGGGTGGCGTGGTCGGTCACCTGCGATGGGCGCTGACGTTGCTTGCGATGGTCGACTGCGGTCACGTCCAGACCCCGCGTCGAACTGATCGGCCGAGGGGCAATGAGGCGACCCATCCCTCGCCTTGGCGAGCGGCGACGGGGCGGATGTCGAGCATCGATTGCGCGGCGTCCTGCTCGACCTGTGCGCACGCGTCGTCGAGTTCGTCGATGGTGGCGGCGGTGACCGTGAGCAGTCCGACGTGACGAAACTCCGGATGCCCTGCAGCGAGTTCTTCTTCCCGGATTTCGATGTCGGCGATACGGCGCCGCTCGCGAGCGGTCGGCCGGAATCCTTTGCGTTGCTTCTCGTCGCGATCGGTCTCGAGAGAGGTGAGCTGCCGGTTGGCTGCCCGGGCGGCGTGCCCGATCGGCACCGGTTCCATGACGACGGTCAAGGTGCGTGTCTGGCCACCGCCGGTCAGCAGTGGGGCGAGCCAGTCGGCTGGCACGGGAAGCATCGGCCAGCCGACGATCCGGTAGGTGCGATGCACGGATGCGTCCACTCGTGCGTGGAACCAGTCGCATTCGACGGCCATCGGTCCCCACTCGGCCACACCCCGCCCGGCGATCGCTGCGAGCGATCGCGGGACGGCTGCATGTTCCCGGGTCGGGTCGGATCGCACCCTGATTGCTGTCGCCAACTCTGCCGGCGTCATTGGCGGCGACACCACCAGTCCCGCTGTTGACAGTCGGGCGGCCAGCAGGTCGACCTCACCTGAGAGCACCACGAGCGCCGCTGCAACCGTTGATGTTCCTCGCCGGGCGCGGACTCGACGAAGATCGACCGTGACCGTGAGCAGCACATCGTGGGCGATCGTCGATCGGTCGAGCGTGTCGAGCAGATCGGCGTAGTCGGCACCCGCCGTGGTGGCGCTCGTGGGTCGGGTCGCCACGCGGGCGAGGAACTGGCGGTGCGTGCCGACACCGACCGGGTGCGCCCACTCCTGCCAGGTGACCCGGGTGACCGGGCATCGGTCGCGGGCGAGCGGAGCGAGCGCTGCGCCCCACCCGGCAAGCATCCCGTCCTGTTCGAGCGCGCTCGACGCGGCGAAGCCATCACCGAGCACTCCGATCACCATCGAGACCGTCCCGGCCGTTCGGTCTCGCACCACGCCGACGTTCGCTGTGCTGCCTGCCCAATCGACCGAGGTCTCGATCAACTCAAGTCCCGCAAGCGCTGCCGGAAGGACATCGTCGAACCCCGAGCCGGCGCCGATCAACGAGCGGCGCGCCCATACACCGCGCCCTCGTAGCCGTCGCAGCCCAAGTCGCGCTCCCGGAGCGGCGATGTCGTACAGCGGTGCGTGCCGCCAACGGCCGAACGACGCAACCGATGCGAGAGCCAAACCGACGAGCCCGACGAGAGGCAACTCGATCATCAACGCCAACGCCAACCACAACATCCCGGCCACCAGCGGCGCGCCCTGGCGCAACGACAGCCCGAGCAGCATCCCACTGCGGGACGAGTCACCGAACCGATAACGGGCGGCCTCGCGGGTTGTGCCGCTCATGCCGACGGCCCTCGCTGGTCGCCGGTCGGTTGGGTGTCACGCGACTCACCCGGTGGCGCGACCGTTGGCCCAGTCGATGCAGGCTCCGAGGTGGTCGCTGGCCGTGTCGCGACCGCCGAAGAAGATCCCGTCGCACCGGCCGATCCGCCCGGGCCTCCGGCGATCCCTCCGACGCTCTGACCCGACGGGCCGCCAGCATTCGAAGTCAACGGCATCGCCCGGGTCGCCGCCGAAGCACCTGCCGAGGCTCCCATCGACTTGACCATCAGACCCATCTGCACTCCGGTCATCGCCGACCGCCCCCAGCCACCGGCAACACCCGTGGCCGCGCTCCCGCCCTCCACGCTCGGCAGCAGCTTGAAGACGACCGCAGGGCTCAGACCTGCGATCGCGAAACACGAGAACCCGGCGAGCATCGTCCCCAAGGCCGACGCCCCCGAACTTGCGCCTGTCGTGCCCGGAGCGCCGGCGTTGGCAAGCAGCTTCGTGCCAACCACGAGCGTGATCGCGATCGCCGGCTTCGCCAACACCAACGCGACCACGAGATGGATCAGCCGACGACCCGAGCCGCGCATCATCGGGGCAACCGACGTCGACCAGACGATCGGCGCGAACGCGGCGACGAGATACAGCATCGACGAGCGCATGAACAACACCACCGTCGTCACGAGCAAGCCGATCATCCCGAACAGCAACGCCAACGGCCCGAGGAACGTCCCTGCCAACCCGCCCGACGAACCCATCGTGGCCGCCAGCCCGTCGAGTACCTGTTGGGCGTCCCCGCGACCGGCCTGCCACGCGACGTCGGCCAACACGTCGCCGCCTTGGATCATCACGTCCATCACAACAACCGTCAGCGCGGTGGCGACGAGCGACTTCGGGCCCTCCTTCAACGCGTCGATGATCAGTTCCGGCCGTCCACCGAGACCGGCCTGGATCGCCGAGGCGAGCATCATCGCCACCGTGATCCCAACCGCCACTCCGGCGAGCGGGCGGATCAGGCCGTTCGTGAACCATGCCTCGGTGACCCGTGGCGTGGTGGCGGTGTCGAGCACGTTCCAGACCCACTCCATCAACAGCAGCAGGCCGTTGTCGAACCAGGTGTAGATCCCCTGGATCACCTTGTCCCAGGCCCATCCGACGACGCCACCGACGGCGTCGCCGAACAAGTCCAGCGGATTCGGGAAAGGCCACATGTCAGCCCGCCTCGGCCGGGTCCCACGACAACGGCACCGCCACGGTCTCGGCCGAATCGACGATCCCTTCCGCCGGTGGAGACGGCGTCGGGCCCGGCGACGACGCCCACCCGTCAACGAGCCACACCCCGTCGTGTTGCACCATGTCGAGCGTGACCGTGCGCCACACCTGCCGCCCAGGGCCAGTACCCGGCGCGGCGATAATCAGCACCGACCACACCCGCACCTCCACACCGTCCGCCGTCGTGGCGGCGGTCGAGGTGATCGGCTGCTCACGCACGACCAGGTCGGCAAGGTCGACCTCGCGGCTGCCCAACTCGATCAGCATCGCGTCGATCGCCCGACCGGTCTCGTCCGCGAACGTCGGCCCGAACGACCGGGTGGTGAACGTCTCGATGAGTTCACGTCGGGAGATGAACCCTGCCGCGACGACCTCGCCCGTACGGCCCACGACCTTGATCGCGGCACGTTGTGCTTCGTCGATCGAGGCACTCGGCGCACCGTCCACACCCGGCCCGATAGCTGATGGAGAGCTCGCCGAGGGTTCCGCGACTGGGGCAGAAGTGTTGCCATCCGGTCCGGTATCGCCACTCCCAGCCCGGGCGACGATGACACCTACCAACATCACGGTCACCAGCGCACCACCGAGTACCGCGATCGAACGAGCCATCGTCAGCCGCCCGTCGCCGCGAACAGCGTCGTCACGATCGTCCACGCCAGTCCGGACAGGATCGCTGCGCCCATTCCGCCGAGCAGCCACTTGCGACCCGCAGACGATGCCGAGTAGTTGCTGCCGAAGTGGCCGACGCCCATCGTGATCGCCCCGATCAGCAGACCGGCCAGCGCGGCGGCCAAGCCGCCCCACTTCAACCAGCCCAACAGCGACGTCATCAGCGCCGCGCCCGGTGCCGACCCGTCGGCCGGCGGATTCGGAACCGCCGCCCATGCAGGCGAGGCCACCGCCGTGATCGCGATGGCCGACACGAGCACGGCGACGGTCAATCGGTGCATCGTTCGTCTCGTCGTGCGCCCTGTGTCGTGTGCCATCGCAGTACCTCCGGAAGCGGGCCGGCCCCGGTGGCCAACCTCGCTCACCGGCTTGCCCCACCCCGCCGGCACCCCGACCGCGACACCGACGCCGAACCGAGGTCGTGCGCCGCGAACCGGTCGAAGGGTGGGGTCACCGGTGTGAAGTACTCCCTGCTGCTCGCATCACCGCTCGCCCTGCTCGCCGGTGTCGTCTCCATACCCGTACTGCTCGCCAACGGCGACCCGCCACCATTCGTCGCCTGCGCACCTGACGCCGCGCAGATCGAGACGATCCTGGCGACGATCCGCAGCCTCGAATCAGGCGACAACTACCAAGCCACCAACCCCGGCGCGAGCGCGTCGGGCGCGTACCAGTTCATCGACTCGACCTGGGCGAACTACGGCGGCTACGCCCGCGCACTACTGGCCCCGCCCGAAGTCCAAGACGCCAAGGCCGCGGAGATGGTCGGCGCGATCCTCGACCAACACAACGACGTCGCCGCCGTTCCCGTCGTCTGGTACATCGGCCACCTCCCGGCCTCGAGCAGTGCCGAGTGGGACACAGTCCCCGCACCAGAGGCCGGCAACCGGCTGACGCCACGCCAATACCAGCAACGGTGGATGGACAAGTACACCGAACTCGGCGGCGCTGCGTCCCCCACGTCCGCGCCGCCGGCGTCGATACCGAGTAGCTGCTTCGGAGGCGAGCCCGGCGAAGTAGTAGCAGGCGACTGGGCGCTACCCGGCCCACGCTCGATGATCGACGCCACCGTCAACCAACTCGACGACCCACACCACGACTACCCCGCCTGGGACTGGATCATCCCCACCGGCACCCCGATCTACGCCGTCCGCTCCGGCACCGTCGCCACCGTCTCAGCCTGGCCCTACAACTGGTGGGAGCAAGGCTGCACCACCCGCGGCATCAACGGCTGCGCCACCTGCGGCATCGGCCTCACCATCATCGACGACCTCGGCACCCGATGGACCTACTGCCACGGCAGCAACCTCCACGTCACCCGCGGCAGCCACGTCGAAGCAGGAACCCTCATCCTCACCTCCGGCAACACCGGCCGCTCCGGCACCCCCCACCTCCACCTCGAAATCCGCACCCCCGACGGCATCCAACACTGCCCGCAACCCCTTGTCGCCAGCCTCTACCGCGACGGCGTCGGGCTCGATCCACGTTCGCTCTCGACAACCGGGTGCAGTTTCTAGCCTGCCCCGACACGGAAGGGTGTGACGCGTGAAGTGGACTCGTCTGTCCGGCTGCTGGTCCGCTCGCAGACCCAACCAAGCAGTTCCCGCCTGGCGGGATCTCATGGCGCCGCACGAGCCCTACGGCGTCCGCGTGAGGCCACGTTGGGTGAGCCTTGAGCGTCAGTGAGTACCTGTGCTGGGGCGCGCTTCTACCCGCCACTCATGATCGGCTGATCTCATCAGACGTGACGCCGGTTAGCGGCGGCGGATGCGCGAAGCGATAGCCCGTGTGATCGGGCTGTCCTTCTTCGCGAGCGAGCACAGCACCGTGACGATGATCGTCACGGCCGCAGGCCACGTTGTGATGGATGGCATCATGGAGGAGGCTGCCCACCCGATGACACGGAAGCTGACCGACCAGGAAAAGGCAGCCCGCGGCGCACGCCCGCCGCATGCGACTGAGCTTCCCGCCGCAAGAGACGGGCCGAGCGGCCGTCAACGTGCGCTCCACGCGAATCGGTCTGTCGTTCAATCCGAAGAGCGCTGACTTGGGAATATCGGGTGGCCTTTGGTCTTGGCAGCGAACGAAGCCCGGTCGGCGTCCCATCGAGACGGTCCTCACCAGTGTCCGATGGGACCCGGGGCCCTGGCAGGTCTGGAGTTGTCCCCCCCCCACCCACGGCACACGCACTGGGGTGGGTTGGCTGACGAGGACACCTTGACGCCTTCGTACGAGGACTACGTCTGGCCAGAGGATTGGGACGTCTACGACAGGATGGACGACACCTTCGGTGGCTCGGACCTCCCGGAAACCCCCGTTGGTGGCGATCAGGATCGGTCCCGAGCGGCAGGCCGCCACTGGGCGTAGAACACAACAGCGCAGACCCGCTGCACCTCAGTCCCCGAGTGCGGCGATCGGCGCCCTGCCAGCCGCGGCCGGCCAAGGGCAGGAACGCGGCAGTTTCAGGAACGACGACCTACGAGTTGGCGGTAGAGGTTCACGGTCTCGGTAGACGGTTCGCATTCGAGGACGTTGAGCTGGTGGGTGAGCTCATTGAAGGTGGCGTGGATCGCTGCGGTGTTGGCGGCGCGGTGTTCGAGTTGCATGCGGAGTCGGTAGAGGTCCTCGTGGCCGGGGACGGCTTTGAGGCCTTGCACGAGCGCGAAGCGGGCGGTGGTGAGGTCGTCGGCGTCGCAGGCGAGTCGGTACAGGTCGCGGGCTGCGTTCAGGATGTGGTCGTGTGTCTGGACGTTGTCTTGGGTGGCGTCGGCCCATTCGTATCCGCCGTCGTCGAATGGTTCGCCGTGCACGAGTGTCAGCGCGTCGCTGAGGAGTTCGATGGCTTCGTTCGACGCTGCGTCGCGGGCACGGGCGGCGAGGGCGATGAACACGGCGAGATCGGTCATCACGCTCGGGTCGAGTCGGACGCCGGCGTCGGTTGCGGTCGACAGCAAAGGGCTTCCTGTCGGTGACGTGCCGAGGGTGTTGCGCAGGTCGGAGAGCTTGTTCGAGAACGTCTTTCGCTCGCGTGCCTCACCGCCCCAGACGGCGTCGAGGATCCGCGACCTCGACACTGTTCGGCCGTTCTGGCAGGCGAGGTAGACGAGCAGGCGAAGTTTGAGGCCTTGTATCTCGGGACGGTCGGGCACGACTGGCCGTCCGAGGATGCGGACGAGCAGTGCGGGTTCGGGTCGGCACCACTCGACGTCGCCGTTGTCGGAACACGCGGATTCGAGGAGGCTGTTCTGGACAAACGCGGCGCTCGGTTCGCTCGCTGACGCCAGCGCTATGTCAGTGGGCCGCTGCTCGGATTCCGGTACGAGTTCCGCGACGAGTTCGTCGGTGAGTGGTTCGTCGGCGGACGCGTCGTGTTCGTGGTCGAGGAGCACGGCGATCTCGGCGGCGGTCTCTCGGGGGACGCCGACGGGTGTGATGAGGATCGGGTCGGTGCCGATGCCGTGGAGGACCGCGGAGCCGTAGCCGTCGAAAACGAGGCGGGCACCGGCGTGTCCGATGTCGGCGGTGAGGATGGCGGCTGCCCCGTGACGAGGTACCACGCAGGCTGCGATCTGTCTCTGTGTCTCGAGTTCGATGTCGCCACACACGACGACGTCCGTGGAGAGGCCGAGCACTGGGTTCTCGCCGAGGCGACGGTGGAACAGCGATTCGTGTTCGTCGAGGAGGTTTGTGACGTCGTGGGCCCTGGCGGTGAGCAGTCCGATTGCTTCGTCGGGATGGACGTGCGCGACTCGTTCGAGGTGTTCGACGCCGTCGACTCCGCTGCCGACGGTGAGCACGCTGGCATCGGCGAGGTCGTCGCCGGCCCCGAGTTCGAGCACGACCGCGCGGATCCATGCCTCGACGTCCGCCGTCGGTCCGGACACTGCCAGTGTTGCGACTGCTTCGAGGTCGACGAGTAGTTGGCGGTGGCCGCGTGTTCCTACGGTGACCAAGGCGGGGATGGGTGAGGGCCATTCGGCGAGAGGTGTTGGTTCGTCGGGGTCGTAGTGGACGCGCCATGACCAGCCGCCGTCGGTTGCTTCCCATGGGATGGGTGCGGTGTGGCACGGTTGGTCCCAGAGGATCTCGATGCCGACTCCGGGTTCCAGTTCGACGGCGAGCGGCGCGCCGGTGATCGCGGTTGGTGTGAGTTGGCGAGCGAGCGCGGCGAGTTCCTGGCCCGCCCAACGGGTGAAGGGAACGTCGGAGGCGGCGACGATCGCGGTCTCGACTTCGGCTTGTCGTGTCGAGAGTCGACTCGGTCGGCCGGTGCCGAGGGCGCGGCGACGACGCCGCTGTCGTACGAGGGCGGTGGTGAGCCCGGAGGCGAGCGCGACGGTTCCGGTCACTCCGGCGATCGTGACGAGCGACCGGTCCGGGGATGTGTCGTTGTCCGTGACCGCGGGTGCGGTCTGCTCATTGCCGGGCGGGGTGTCAGCGGGATGCCGGGGTGGCACCGTGGTGCCGGTCTCGATGACGATGGTCGGCGCTTCGGTGGGTGTGGGTACGTCCGGCGGGGCGGACGGCGGGGGATGAGCCTCGGTGGTCGGCGGCGTTGGGAGATCGATCTCGGGCTGGGGTGGAAGTGGCGGGGTCGGTGGCGTGAGTGGCGGGTTGCCGATCGCGGGGAAGTTGATCGTGTCGCCGGGGAAGATCAGGCTCGGGTTGCCGCTGGGGAAGGTGTTGGTGTCGATGACCAGGTGCATGTGGTCGGCGATCTCCGCGTTCGTGGGCGTGTCCATCTCGCCGTCGGCGCGATCGAGCCGCTCGGCGCTGAGGTCCCAGACGTTGTCGCCGGGTTCGACGACCACGGTCTCGCCCGGGAGCCAGCCGGCGTCGCCGCTGGTCCCGGACGAAGCGTCTTTGGTTGCGGACTGGCTGCGCGGCGTGAGCACGGTCATGCCCTCAGAGAAGGCTCCCCCTTGATACGCACCACCATCAGGCATCGGTCGGCCGACGTTCAGCGCGAGGATCTCGTCTCGGGCACCGTCCAGTCGGTCAGGGAACAGCCGGGCGGCGATCGAGTAGGGAGTGTCCCGGCGTCCAGCAACGATCTCGCTGACCAGATCGGGACGTTCACTGTGCTCGGACTGAATCGAGTGGCGAGCGTCGTTCACGACGACCGTCACGGCGGGTCGGCCGCTGGCCTGCGTGGTGCCATGCGTGCTGGAGAGCGCGGAGGAGGGGAACACGGCGAGCGTGGTCGTGGTGGTGATCGCGGCGATCGTGGACGAAGTCAGCGCGTAGCGCACGAGCCTGGTGAGCCACCCTTGTGGACCTCGGTCAACAATCACGGGTACCGAGCGAGGCGAGGCCTGAGCCGATGGGCGGGGATGGCGGGCCTTGAGACACAGCCTTGCCTGGCGGATGGCGGGTAGCGCGAACCATGCCCACAGCACGTAGAAGCCGATGGAGAGCAGCCGCAGAATTGTGGCGTCGTCGACGGTTCGGTCCTGGACGCGGCGCAAGAGGTCACCACCGAACGGGTTCCCGGCGACTCTCGCCATCAGTGCGACTGGAACGGTGAGAACGGCGACGACGAGCAGGCCGGCGGCCAGGCGCGCCAGGAATCGGAGGGCTTGGCGGATCATGGGCTGTTCCCGAACGTTGCTGTTGCTTCGCCGCTGCCGCGCACGACGATGCTGTCGTTGCCGATCAGTTGGCCGAACACCGCGTCCCGACGAGCCGTGAGCACGACGGTGACCGTGGTCGCGGTGACCGTGATTGACACGATGTCGCTTCGTGCGACGCCTGCAGCGTCGAGGAAGTCGAGTGTCGCGGCGCGTGCCGGGTCTTCGCGTAGGCCGTCGGCGGTGACAGTCGCGACGCCGGCGCGGGCGGCGGCCTCGGCGGTGTTGATCGCCTGGCGGCGAGCGGCAAGTGCCCGGCCACCGTCGAACACGAGGCCGGCACCGATGAGGACGACGATCAGCAGCATCGCCACAGCAGGACCGATGACGCCACGGTCGTCCGCGATCGCTCGGCGGAGTGTGTGCAGGCGGCGCTTCATTCTGCTTCCTGGTAGCGGTCGATGACTTGGGTGTCTGACGCTGCGATGGTGCGGCCTGCGTTGGTGATCGGTTCGCGATTATCGACGGTGCACGTGAGTGTGACGGTGACGCTGCCACCGCGCCATGTGCCGGTCGGGCCTGGTTGCCACGACATGGCAACGGCAGGTTGCGTGGTGCATGGCGACTGCAGGTTCGACGCATAGGCGGCGGCGCGAGCGGCGGTGAGCGCGTCGGTGGGGTTGCCCTGTTGTGATGCGGCGCGGGCTGCGGATTGGGCGCTGTTGGCGAGGTCTTGTGAGGTGGAGGTCAGCCGCCCGAGCCACGCCAGGAAGCCCCACCCGATCAGCGCGACGATCAGCAGCAACAACAGTTCGGTGCTCACGGCTTGACCGCGATCGTCACGCCAGCGGATCCGACGGGCCGTCACGGTGACTCTTCCGGTGCGTTGGCAACGGCCGACACGGTGAGCGATCCGGGGAGCACGAACCCCGGTGTCGATGCGGTCACGGTGACGATCACGAGTTCGCCCTCGACGGCGCCACCGGTGCAGGTGACGTCGAGGTCCTGACCCAGCCGCCACCGATCCGTGTTGCGATCGATGTCGCCGCGGTGGCTGCGTCGGTGCATCCACCGTCGGCAGCTGCGGCGGCCCTGGCGCCCTCGGCCGCTGACTGTTCGAGGATGTTCTTGGCGTGCCACCACACGATCACCTGCATGAAGAACAGGAACAACATCAGGAGGAACACGAACGCGAACAGCTGCTCGACGCTGCTCGAAACCCCTCGGTCGTCGCGCCAGTCGAAACGTCGCCGCGCGGCACTGACCGCTCGTCGGGGGCGTCGACGGATTCGCATCGAGAAGCGGTCGCGGGTTCAGGGTCCGGCGGGGACCACGGGGTCGGGGATGTTGTCGCCGGCTTGTTGGACGATCGCGTAGGCGATCCCTGCGACGATGCCGGCGACGATGATCCCCAGGGCGATGTAGAGCAGCTTGGACGGTGACTCGTCGAGGCCCTCGTCTCGGGCAGACCAGACGCGCAAGGTGCGCAAGAGCATCGTCAGGCCGATGTAGGCCTGATCGACGACGCTTGTCACGTACGGGCTCGTGACATACGGAGCGGGTGATGTCATGTCGGGTTCCTTTCGGTTAGCTGGTGGTGGAGAAGGCGTCGAACACGCGCACGATGAGCGGGTAGCCGAGGAATGCGACGACGCCGGCGACGAACAGCAGGGTCGGGCCGAACATCGTGGAGGTTTGGCGATCAGCGGAACGCTGCATGTCATCCAACGCGACCTGGCGCATCCGTGTCGCCACGGCAATGACCGTGGTTTCGACACCGACGCCGATCCGGGCGACGTGGCCGACCGACGACGCCAGGTCTTGTAGCTCGCGGCAGTCGTACTCGACGCCGACACTGTCGAGTGCTTCCCAGACCCGGATGCCCATCTGCGGGGCGGCGTGCACTGCGGCTGCGATCGTTTCGAACGCTGGCCCGGTACCGACTTCGGCTGCGTAGCTGATCGCTTCGGTCATCGATCGTCTCGTGGTCATGCACACCGCGACCAGTTGCACGTAGGCGGCGACCCCGGCCCGGAACGATCGGTAGCGACGATCGGCAACCGCGACGACGCTCGACAACTGGTACCAGCCCATCAACACGGCGACACCGAACGGCGCGATCGCGACGATCGGCCAGGGGACCGCAACGCCAGTCATCGTCGGTACCAGCACGAGCACCAGCCCGGCAACGAAACCGACGACTGCGGCCGACACGATCCGGGTGGCGAGCAGCGGCACGGAGACACCCCCGGCACGGAACGCGTAGCGACGGCGTGCTTCGATCCGTTGACCGACATCGGAGGCTGCGAGTCGTGTCCCCAAGCGGGCGAACGAGCGATCCCACCGCGAACCGGTAGCGGAGTCGGGGACAGGGGACCGGGTCGAGTACAAGCGCCGGTACGTGGTGGCAACCGTCGCCGGACCGAACTGCATCGCTCGTCGTAGACACCATCCGGCCATCACGGTCGCTGCACCGGCGACCAACGCGAGCTGGGTCAGCGTCATGGCCGAGCCTCGGCGAGTGCCTCACGGCTGACGAACCTGCCGGCGCGTTCGTATCGGGACAGGTTGCGGAGCCACACCAGACTGAGCGCCCAGATCGACAACGGCACCAACAGCCACAGCTGGCCGACCGACGACCGATAGGGCTCCAGGGTCTCGGAGGCGACGACGATCATGTACACAACCAGGCCGCCCAGAATCGCCAGCATCCGACGCATCGACCGTTCGAAGTTCGCTCGCAGGCGGTCGATGCGGTCCCGGGCGGTGAGCTCGTCGCGGGCCGTCACCGCGAGCTGGGCGAAGGTGTCCTGTAACGCCGAACCCGAGGCGTGCCCGGCGGCGAACAACATCGACGCCACGGCGGTGTCCGAGACTGGGTGATCGAGTTCGTCGGCCAGATGCACGAGTGCGTCGCGCAAGGGCATGTGATGGCCGAGCCGACCGGCAAGCCGGCCGAGTTCCGTTTCGATCACCGTCGGCGCCCGTTTGGCGGACTCGGTCAAGGCCTCGACCAGATCGAGATTCGATCCAAGCTGAAGATCACGGAGGTCCTCCAACCACTTGGCGATCCCATCGAGACGGCGACGCTCGACGGTCGCCGACTTGCCGGCGAACAACCTCGGCCACACCACCACCAGCGCGATCGTCCCCGCAGCGGCGACCGGCCAGCGCGTGACCAACAACACCACCAGTCCGGCAACGACGGCGACGACCAATGCGTTGCCACTCGCCAGTTGCGAGCGACGTCGAGCGAGCGGGTTGGAGGCTGATCGTGGGCGCATGGATTCGGCGGCACACCACACCGCTGCGCCCGCCGCCAGGCCGGCCGCCACGGCGACGAGGAGCCGCATCGTGGCGTTCACGACACCGCCTCCAGCGAGAACGGCGACCCGGTCGCGTGGGCCGCTGCTTGCATCGGCAGGTAGGTGTCGTCGAGTGCGTCGGCGAGCTCGAAGTCGGGGAAGTTGGTGCGGATCTTGGTGACCAACAGATCCGGCCATGGCGTGCGAGACGCTCGGCCACGCAGATCACCGGCGCCGGGTTGCGGTGCGTACAGGGTGTGGACGACGCAGCGGTCACCTTCGATCGATGGGGCGACGATCTCTTGAATCCAACGTCGCCGATCGCGGGCCATCGAGCAATGCACGACCAGGTCGAACGCCTGGTACACCATCCGCGCGGCCTGGTCACGCTCGCTCGAGCCGCGTTCACAGATCCGATCGATCAGTTGCCCGAGCCCCGCCACGGCTGATGAGCCGTGGACTGTCACCAGGGTGCCCTGGCCGATGTTGGCGGCGCGGATCGCCGGGTCGGCCTCATCACTGCGGACCTCGCCGATCATGTTCAGCTCGCCGCGGGTGCGCAGCACCGGGGCCATCATGTCGGCGCACGAGATCCCACGCGACGTCGAGGTCATCGGCATCCGCGCCTGCATCTCCTGTGTCCACGGCCGACCCAACGACACCAACCCCAACTCGAAATCGGTCTCGACGGTGACGATCCGCGTGTCCGGCGGGTACGCCAGCGGGAACGCGCGCAACACCGTCGTCTTGCCCGAGCCCTGCACCCCAGTGGTCGCAGCGGACAGCTGGGCCTCGACCGCTGCGGTGCCGAGCAGGTAGCGCATCCCGTTCGAGATCGAGCCCCACTCGAACAGGTCATCGAAGGTTGCGCCCATCACACGGTGCACACGGATGAAGATCGCCGGTCTGGACACGACGTCGAACCCTTGACCGTGGAACCGCAGCCGGGGGGACAACTGCACGTCGACGAAGGGATGCTCGAAACTGAATGGCCGATGATGTGTCGCCGCAACGTCGGCGATCATCTGGGTCAACTCCTCGGCGGTTCGTGCCAGCGCCGGGTAGTAGCTCTTGGTGCCGTCGGCACGATCGACGCGCACCGGTTGGCCGGGGAACACGAGCACGTCCTCCGCCAACGGTTCCCCGGCGAGAATCCCGTACAGGCGAGGGAGCAGGAACATCGCCGAAAGGATCAACTCGACGACGATGTCTTCCTCCGCTTCCGACAGCGCCGGTTCCCGACTGGCGACGCGCTGCTCGTTGACGATCGGCAGCACCTTCGTCTCCAGTTCGAACTTGGTCTGTTCCTGTCGGCGGTCACGGTCTGCGTGCGATTCACGCACCGGTGCGGCCGGAAGCTGGGCACCGAACTCGCGGCGAACCTGCTCCGCCAACTCCATCAACCAATCCTGTGGCCCGTTCACACCGTCACCCCCACCTGAAGCTGCGCCAACAAGCCGTGTACGCCGAGCACCAATCGCGATCGGCGCAGAGAGCGATGCCCGATCGACGCACCTCGACACAACAGGTCGAGAGCCCCGTCATCGAACGGGACATGGCCGGCGTAGGCGGGGCCGAGTTCGTCACGCGCCAATCGACCCGGGTCGATCCGCAGGCGACGCTCGGCCGCGACGTCGACAGTGAGAATCCTCACCCGCCCGGCGTCGATCTGGGCATCCGTCGCGGCGAACTGGCCGCGACGGGCGACCCACTCCAAGGTTGCCGCCAACGGGCCGGGCTCGGGCGGAGCGACCAACACCACGACATCGGCGACACCGGCAATCTGTGCCGCCGGCGACCCAGGGAACAGCCGGCCGATGTCGACCACGACGACCCCGTCGAGCGGGTCGAGCAACTGCCGCCAACCTCGAGGGCGATCCAGCGCGGCCGAGATCCGCCACGGATCACCCTGCGCGGCGACCACATCGAACTCGCCAAGCCGCTGCACACCGACGGCCAGATCGCGTTGGAACACGCCCTCGTACAGTCCTGGGCCGGACGGGTCGAGGTCCGCACACCAACCCAGCAGCGACCCACCCGACGGGTCCGCCTCGACCAGGGTGACGTGCTCACCGGTCGCCGCTGCTGATGCCGCGAGCACCAACGTCGTCGAGGTGGCGCCGCCAGAGGCCTTGATCGAGCCGACCGCGATCACCCACGTCACGGCTGCGCTCCGACACGGACCAACACCAAATCATCAGATGCCGCCCACTGCGCGACCTGTGCCGCCGACTCGGGTGCTGCCGCCAGCACGACCGTCAACGCCCGGTCGTCACCGACCGACGACTCGACGACCAACACCGCTACCGGGGTGACATCGGCGCCATCCATCGGGAGGGCCAGCAACTGGTCGCCGACACTCAACGAGACCGGGTACCGGCCCGCGCGCAACAGCCCACCGATCTCCAACCAGCCGTCTGGCACGCTCGGCCCGGTCGAGATCAACGACGGGCCCAGCAGGTCGCCCGGCGCAAGGTCGATCGCGGCGATCTTGCCCACCAGCTCGGCACGCTGTGACGCCGAGAACAGCTGGGTAGACGAGGAGTCGATGGCCGCCATCGTCGAACCCAACGCCGCGTCCGTGATCGGGTCGCCCGCCTCCACCGGCGCGACGACCATCACCACCTCGCGCCGCTCGGCTGCCCTACCGAACCCCCACAACACCAACGCTGCAACAAGGACCGCCAGCCCGGCAGCGGCGGCGAGCCACGGCAACCGCACCCGTCGCGAGGGACCGCGAGGTTGACCGGATCGTCTGCCGGCCAGCGGAGTGGTTTCGGTCGCCGTCATCTCGAGCCTCCTCGTCAGTTGCCTGTCCGGGTGTTGACCACACTCAGCTCGTCGACTCGCACCGTCAGCGGACTCGACGACCACACATACGGGGCCAGCACATCGGCGAAGCCCGACACCGTGAACACCACCTCGTAGGTGATCCGTGCCGTCACGATGAGCTCGCCAGGCTCCGGCGGAATCCAGACACACGGCGCGTCGTACTGCCCCGGCTCCGCGAAGTCAGGCACGTCGCTGGACCGTCGTGGGATCGCACCCGCATCCGGCTGATCCGCCGAGCCTTCCAAGCAGTCAACGGTGATCGACGTGGCTGGGCCGTCATCGGGATCGAACGACAAGTCGAACACCAGCGAGTCCGGCGACAACACCAGCCGCGAGGTCCAACCCCGATACGTGGACGGTGCCGACACGTATGTCCTCCACGGCGCCGCGTCGATCTGCAGAGTTGCCGGCATGTTCACCGGCAACCCACCGAACAGCCCGCTGTCCGGCACCGTCAACGCGACCGGGCGATCCAACTGCAGACCAGTCCACAACGTGCCGATCCGCGCATACGGGTCCCAGAACACGTCACGAATCGACACCAGCGTCGACGTCACCAACGAGTTCGTCGTCGTGCCCGAGCCCTGCGTACCGACGCAGTACACGTCGAACCGGCGGTACGCCGACTCAACACGACCATACGTTGCGAACACCGACGCCACATCCGTGCCACCCAGTTCTGCGACCGCTGCCCACTCCTCAGGCGTGAGCTCCACCACCGTGTCGGTCGTCTCGCGGAACATCCATTGCAGCGACTCACGGGGCTCGTAGATCGGCTGCAGCGGGCCGTCGCCATCCGGGTCGAGGCCGAGGTACATGAACGTGCACGGAGCGCGATCCGACCCACCCGCCGAACGGAACGCCGACCCCACTGGAATCGACGTCGTCGACGACAGTCCACCGGACCCATTCCGATACTGCACCGTGATTGGCCCCGGCTGAGGCGGCGGCGGTGGATCGCCCCCGGGACCGACCGGCGGTGCTGCGTGCACGGTCGGCGTCGCCGCGAGTGCGCCCGCCATGACCACGGCCGCGACGAAGCTGCGACCTACTCGCATGCCTGCGGCTCCAGTCCGCCGTCGTCGAGCAACCACCGCCCGTCGACAAGCACCATGACAGCTACGACGCCGGTCTCGACGCCGGGTGGCCCCAGATTGGGCCACGCATCGGGCGGTGCCTTCACGCCCGTGTCCTTGTCCTTCCAGAACGTCGCATCGATCTGGCAGTCCCATACGAACGCTCGGGTCGGGTCATCGTTCTCGACGACGTACGGCCGCAGCGTGACGCCGCCGGAGATGTCGAGCACCTGATTCTTCTGCGTGCGCTCGACCATGCCGTCGTTGTTCGCCTGCAGGACTCGCTCCGTGATCGGCGCAGCAGCCAATTCCGGGCTCGTCGGGTCAAGCGGCCATCGCGAGTAGGTGACGAGTTGCGCGTACACACGCGGCGACGTAAGCGTCGATGATCGGCTGATGCTCGGGCAGGCTGGCGTGCAGGTTGTTCGGGTCGTTGGGGTCGGTCACCAAGTCGGCCGGCCGGATCAGTGTCGTTGGCGGACCATTCGTCGTCGTCGTCGACGACGACGTCGTCGATGTCGACGCATCGCTCGAGGCAGAACCGGTAGACGTGGTCGTCGAGTCGGCCGACGTCGTGCTGGTCAGTGACGTAGCGGCGGTTGGGATCGGCACGGTCGGGTCGCCGTTCGAACTGTCGCCGCTCGAGCAGGCACCGAGCACGAGCGCAGCAACGACGATGAACGAGAAGGCTGGGTGGGATCGCTTCATGACAACTCCTCTCGGCGATGCGCAGGTGCGCAGCCGAAGGTCGGCAGGAGGCGATCGGTCGCGATCGCGATCACAGCGTCCACACCCCATTCGAGTCGGTGAGACCGAATGCGAACGCTGTCAAGACGGATGCTAGCGAGATCGCTGGGCCAAGGGGGAACGCCCGGCGCTTGGTCGTCCGCTGGTAGATGAGTCCGAACCCGGCACCGATCGACAGCGCCATGAGCAGTGCCCAATACGCGGCGGCCGGTGAGATTGCGCCGAGTGGCGCGCCGAGAACAGTTGCGAGCTTGACATCGCCGAGCCCGGGTGTGCGCGACTTGCTGACGAGATGCGCCGCGAGGAGCGGCCCGCCCATGATCGCCGTTCCCGCGGCGAGCGGCTGCCACGCAGTGTTCTCCACAACAACAAGGTGGACACTGAGAACAGCAAGGACGAAAGCACCCGTGCCGGTCAGCCAGTTCGGAATTCGAAGTGTGCGAGCGTCGACGACGGCCGCAGTGACGGCGATCATCCCGAGCGCCGGCATCATCAACACCTCGGCCCGGCCGACGTACACAACGGCGAGCAGGGTCGCAATTGCGAGGCCAGCACCGATGGTTCCTGCTCCGGGGCCGCGCTGTTCCAGGTCATCCACCGCCGCTTGAGTTGGCGTGGTGTGGAGCATGGCTACCCCCGAACCCTTCACGGTATCACCGCTGCCGAACTCGTTTTTCGCGGGTGGGGCATACAAGTAAGCCGGTATGCGGCGCGCCGTCTGCGTCCGTGTGAACGAGCCGTCTGCGAGCAGTCGTATTCTCGCGCTGTGCCGCGCCCTCGTATCGAACGAGACGAACCAATCGACCCGCTGGCCACGAAGCTGCCTCGCTCGTTGATCAAGCGGCTGAGAGTTCGCGCCCGCCAGGACGACATCAGCGTGCAAGACCTCGTCGCTGCGGCGATTTCTCGGGAGCTCAACCGTCGCGAGCGTCTGGAGGCGCGACGAACGAACCGGCTGACATAGCGCGATCGACGAGTCCTTCATCAGCGACACTCCCCACCCCTACCCGGCCGGCGGCGCGACATCAGCGAATTACGATTGTCGATAGCTTCTTATAAACGGGTTGTGTTATCGTTTCCTATCGAGAGGAGCGATGATGTCGACACCGAGCCCGTATCGGCCAGGATTCGCAACGCAACCGCCGCTGCTGGCCGGCCGCCAGCACCTCCTGCAGCTCGTCGAGACCGCAGTCCGGACCAGTGGCAACCGGCGCCAGTCGTTCCAAGTCCTGTACGGGCCGCGCGGTGTCGGCAAGACCGTGCTCCTCGACCGGTACGCGGCGATCGCGATGGAACGCAAGTGGGCTGTGGTGCGTCACGAGGCCCGCTCACCCGGTGACCCGATCGGCGCGATCGTCGAACAGCTCCACGACTGCACGGGGCTGACCAAGAAGATGAGCCGCGAACTCGTCGAGCTGCGCGAACGATGGGGCGAGGAATCCCAGACGCTCAACCTCGGCGTCTACCGACGAGAGTCCAAACGCGAACGGCGCGACGCGATCCCAATCGCCCAACAGTTCGCCAGCGCTGTACTGGCTGTCGCCGAGCACTGCACGAAAGACCGGCGCGGACTGATGATCCTCGTCGACGAGGTACAAGAAGTGCATCCCGACGAGCTCTCGGTGTTCGGACCGATCATGCAAGACCTCAGCCGCCGACCGGGGCTCACCGCGATGATCGTGTTCGGCGGGCTGCCCGACACACCCGGGCTCGTCACCGACGCCGTCACCTATGGCGAACGCATGGCGTTCCACCCGATCGACAACCTCGACAACGACGCCACCCTGCAAGCACTCGCCGGCCCCGCCGACTCCGCGGGCCGACCCTTCGACGGCGACGCGCTCACCGTGCTCGCCGACGCCACCGGCGGCTACCCGTACTTCGTCCAACTGTTCGGCGACTACGCCTGGCAGGCCTCCGACGGCCACGCACGCATCACCCTCGACGACGCCAACCGAGCGATCGACCTCGCCCGACACGACAGCGAACGCGGCCTGTACGTCGCTCGCTGGAAGAAGCTGCCCGCTGGCGAACAGACCTACCTCACTGCGATGGCGCGCATCTCGACGAGCATTCCTGTACGAACCGGCCAGATCGCCGACGCGCTCGGCAAACCCATCACCGCACTCAGCGCCGTCCGCAACAGGCTCCTCGACCGCGGCATCATCGTCGCACCGTCAACCGGACACGTCGCAGCATCCATCCCCGGCTTCCTCGACTACGTGCTCACCGTCACCGAACCACCAAAGCCAACCGAACGCACGTCGCCGTCGAAGAAACCAACCAGCACTTCCCCCTCCAGCAAGCCACGGCACCCAGGTCGCACCACCTGACCCGCCGACCCACGAAGGGAGACCAGCCGATGCTCACCGTCGGACAACTCGCACAACACCTCAGCACCCTCGACCCGAAGCTCCCCATCGGGATCATCGACATCGACCGCCACCCCGGCTCGCAACGCGCCACCATCACCCTGCGCGAGCTCACCGATGTGGATGTCATCCACGAAGCCCGAACCGGCGAACCGCAGGCGGTGTGGCTGACCGCCCAACCCTCCGCCGGCCAGCACGACCCTCCGACGGGGCGTTCTCCCTCGACGGTCGTGCTGCCCAGCCATCCCTGCGGATGCCTCATCCCCATTCCCATCGCCGCCGGCCGCAGCGTCAACATCGACGCATTCCCTTGCCCGCACCATCAGCCCAATGGCCTCGTCATCCGCTCCGCCCACCGCGCCAGCGAGTGAACCATTCCGCTTCACGGACGCGGCGCGGCTCCATGCCCGACGGTTCAACAAGCACCAACTCGCGTCCGCGCTGCGACTGCTCAGCGCGGACCAACGGATCACCCACCCCAACGGTGGCATCGCGCTCCTCACCGAAGCCGGCCACGTCGCGCGCTCCACCTTGGCGTTCGTCGCGACCTTTGTTCCCGCGTTCGCCGTCATGCTCGTTTGCATCGCAAACGGCAAGGTCGCCATCGCCGTGACCGCAACCGCGATCGCGGCCGCCTCGGCACTGGTGCTCGCACCACGTTGTGAACGCCAGATTCGCGCACATCGCACCTACGTCCCCTCGACAAGGACATGGGTGCTGTCCGACGTCGCGACCGAACCGCACCGTGGCATCGGCGACGCACTCATGCGAGAAGTAGAGCGATGCGCCGACCAAGCATCTGCGACGGTCGTGTTGGAAGTCGCCGACGTCAACGAGGTCGCCAAGCGGCTGTACCTCAAGCACGGATTCCGCACCTTCCGCCAACGAGCCGACCGACTCCTCATGCGCCGCGCCGTCGATCCAACGTAAGTTGTCGTCCGTTGGTGGCAACCCCGCACGCCCGCGTTCCGTCGTATCGAGTGCAGCACTCCTCGGCTATCTGCTCGCCACAGTGAAGGGCATATGGCCCGACTTGGCGACGAAGCGTCGCAACTCGGCCAGTGCGATTCTGCGTGAGCGTCCGATGTGAATCGACGCCACCTCACCTCGATCGAGAAGGTGGTAGACCGCGCCTCGACTGATTGCGAGGAAGTCCGCTGCAGCGTCAATCGTCAGCAGGCGACACCCATCGCTGGCGAGCGTGGCGTCTTCGTCGTTGATGGTCACAAAGGCCCTCCTTGTTCACGTTCGACTCTCTCGTTCGCCCGGTGACCCCACCCCGTTCGGCCATCGCTCGCGACAACCATGTCGGTGACCTGACTAGCGTCCGTCGTTCGCTGCACGTTTCCGCGCTGTCGTGGTGGACTGTGTCCGCCCACCTGCGCGGCTGCCTTTGTGCGCCGACCAGGAGCTGGTGCGCCCGGCGAACCGATAAGTCTCAGTGGAAGTCTCAAATCGGCTCAGCGGTGCGATCGCGAGCGATTTAGCTGGGCTTTCGCGCGAGTGAGCGGATTCCCGTCCACCTCCGCCAAACACCCCACGGTCTAGGGGCCCATCCTCGTAGTGGAACTGGCCCGCCCTCGCAGAGCGGCTACGAGCTGCGTACTTCGACGTTGGCGCGGGTGCCCCAACCGGTGTGGCGCAGGGTGAGCAGTGACCACACTCGGAGCGGGGTGAGCAGGAGCACGTGCAGCACCGTGTAGAGCGGGGCGCACGCGAACGTCGCGCACTGGGACCGAAGCGACTCGTCGGGCCGCCCGAAGTAGCGGACGTTGCGCGCGTAGGCGAGGACGACGGCGAAGGCGACGAAGCTCCAGGGGATCATTTGGCAGGTGAGCACCGGCCGCACGTACACGGCAGCGAGCAGGCTGATCGTGAACATCATCCACACGGCGAGCTCTGCGACGCTGATCCAGAACGGCCAGCGGCGGGGACCGAAGCGCTGAATCGCCCACAACGATTCGCGGAAGAAGCTCCTGTTCCAACGCAGCTGCTGCCGCCGGTAGTGGCCCAGCGTCTCCGGCACGAGGGTGTACGCGACGGCGGTGTCCTGCAGCCGCACGAGCCCGTCCTGCAGGGCGTACTGCGTGAGCCGGCGGTCGTCGCCGTACTGCACCTGTATGCCCAGGAAGCTCTGGTGCAAGAAGTCGTCGAGGTGTCGCCGCACCACGGCGGTGCGGAAGAAGCTCAGGCTGCCACAGCAGCACACGACCGAGCCGACCGTGGAGTACGCGGCGCGTTCGAACAGGAAGGCGTTGGCGTAGCGCATGTCGATGAGCCGCGTCAGCAGGTTGCGGCGGTGGTTCAACGCTCGGACGTTGGCGGCGACGGCAGTCACCTTCGGGTCGCCGAACGGTCGCAGCCCTTCGGCGATCGCCGAGGCGTCGAGCACCGTGTCGGAGTCGACGGTGACGACGATGTCGGAGGCGGTACGAGCGAACGCGTAGCCCTGTGCGTGGCGCTTGCCGCGGTTGGCGTCGAAGCGGTGAACGACCACCCCGGGCATCTCGGCAAGTGCGGCGCGGGCGATCTCGAGACAGGCGTCGTCGCGGGAACCGTCGTCGATCACCCAGATCTCGTCGGCCGGCCGAGTCTGGTTCTTGATCGACTCGAGGCACCGAGCGAAGGCCACCGGATCCTCGTTGTAGAACGCTGCCACCACGGCCACGCGATGCCCGTCGGGCGGCGCGGTGAGGGTGGGGCGGTAGCACGCCGAGCCAACCAACTTGACCGTCAAGAGGCACACTGCGCCGATGCCGTACCAGTTCCCGAGCCCGCCGCTCGACCGCGAGATCACGACGACTCCGAGCAGCGCGATCATGAACATCGCGACCGACTGGATGTTGCGCGTCCTGCGCTCGGACACGCTCGCGGTCCGCGTCGCCTGGACGCTGCGCGCGACAACGGGCGAGGACGCGCGCTGGATCTCCAGCGCGGCAAGGACCTGCGCATGAGAAGCGAGGCCCTGGGCCACCAGGATCTCCCCCATGCGGCGTGGGTCGCCGAGGTCCTGCTCGTACCGCGCCAGCAGTGCATCGGCGGCCCCGACCACTCCTTGCACTTCGAGGATCTCACCGAGCCGCCGAACCTCGTCGCGTGTCCTCAGCCGCGTCAGCAGCTGGCCGCTCGGCTCGGTGGGCGCGCGGGGTTCGAGAAACTCGGCGCCGCCATGCCCATCTGCATCGATTCCCCTGATCATCGGCTGTCTATCGGTTCGCCGGCGGGTCGACTTGAGGAAACCCATACGAAGCGCAGACGATCGAGCGGCAACAGACCAGGGGCGTGGGAACCGTCGAGCGCCGAGCAGCGTCGAATGCGCATGCCGCCGGTGTCGCACGCCCATACCGCCGCCCGCGGCCGCCGGGCGAGCACTGTGGCCATCGGCGTGCTGTGCGTGCTGCTGGCAGCAGGTTGCTCGCCCGCTGACGACACGTCGAGCGGCACCTCCGTGGCGGGTTCGGTGGCGCCACCGACCAGCTCCTCGACGACCACCCCGACCAGCACGACTCCACCCACGACCACACCGCCGGTGCCGGTGCCCGTGTTCTTCGACGAGAACGGCTTCAACGATCACTCGGTGCCGCGAGTGAGCAGCGTCGACGAGTTGATGGCGCTCTCGCGCGCCGGTGATGGCGGGCGTACCTCGATGAAGTTCGCCATCCCCGACTTCGATCGGCCGCTCGCTGCACCAGGACTCGCACGCGTGCACCTGATGGACAGCAACTTCTACGGGCTCCACGACGAGTGGTACTACTACCGGCTGCTCAACGGGCAGCCGATACCCGCTGCTGTCGTGGCACCGATCGTCGGGCAGCGGTTCAACTCCATCGCCGAGATCTACCGCTGGGCACGGTCGATGCCGGCCGCCGACCTGCCGCTCGGGCTCACGCTCAACAGCGACCGCCTCTACGCGACTGCGTTCTACGACCTGGCGTTGCACGGTGATCCGCGTACGTACGGGGTCGGCTCGATCGTTCGCTTCCCCGACCCCGTGGCCGGTGAGCCGGATCACTGGCTGATCGAGCTCGAGTACTCCGACGAGGTGACCCCCGAGTCGGTCGCCACGTTCTTCGAGCGGCTGGCGCCAGTGCTGCCCGCCGAGGTGAGCAGCAGGCTGGAGTGGGTCGTGCGCTCGGCGCAGCAGGAAGCCGTGGCCCAGCAGATGACGGCGGCCGAGCTGCCGTACCACGATCGCATCGTCTACTTCCGCGATCTCGTGCCCGCGGGCACGGTGGCCGTGTACAGCGAAGGTGTCGCCGCCGGCCGGTTGCTCTACGTGGGCGAGGGCGGTGCGCAGCTGGGCGAGGCCAAGGCCGGCGACATCATCGTGACCGAGCGTGTGCCCGACTGGCTGCCGCCGGCGAGCGCGCTGATCACCTCCGAACCACAGACCCCGCTCGCGCACGTGAACCTGCTGGCACGCAACCGCAGCATCCCCAACGCGTCGCAAGCGGGCATCCACGCGGATCCGGGCCTGCGCCAGGCGGCTCGCGTGCGGGCACACGCGATCGTGATCACGCGCGGCTCCACGCTGCAGATCGCCCTGATCAGCCGCGAGCAGTACGAAGCGTGGGTCGCGCAGCAACAACCGGCGCCTGTGGCGGTGCCCCCCACCGACATCACCGGCATGCCGTTCGTCGTGAACCTGGAAGCGCTGGTGGCCGATCTCTCGGCCGATGGCGCGCTCTCCGAGACGGAGGTGGCCGAATGGCGACCGGTGATCGGCGGCAAGTCGGCCGGCTTCCTGACGCTGCTGTCGACCCCAGGGCTGTCACCGCCGCCCGACCCATTGGCCATCACCATCAGGCCCTACGTCGAGCACCTCGCGCCCTTGCGCGCAGCCATCGTCGCAGCGATCACCGATCCGACCGTGGTTGCATCGGCGCGAGCTCGTTGGATCACACTCGAAGGCCTCGACGACTACGCCGACGTCTTCCCCTCGGCCGCCGACGCAGCCTTCGCGACGGCATTCGTGGCGGCACGGCCGAGCGGGTCGCTGCTCGGCGAAGTGCTCGCCGCCGGCGGCGTGCGGGCGCTGCTCGAGAGCCGGCCGATCGCCCCCGCCACGCTGGCGGCGATCACCGATGAGCTCCAGCGCACGTACGCCGACTACGACGATGCAGCCGGGCTGCGGTTCCGGTCATCGAGCTCGGTGGAGGACATCGAAGGCTTCAACGGAGCGGGCCTCTACACCTCCTACACCGGGTACCTGCGCCCCGAGCGCCTCGACGAACCCGACGATCGCGACAAGACGATCGAACGCGCACTGCTGCGGGCCTGGAGCTCGTACTGGAGCTTCGAGGCCTTCGAAGAGCGCCGGCTCGCGCAGATCGACCACCTCAGTGGAGCGATGGGCCTCACCGTGCATGCTCGCTTCGACGACGAGCTCGAACGCAACAACGGTGTCGCCACCTTCACGTTCCTGCCCGGCGGCGAGGCCGACGACGCTGTTGTCGAGATCAACGTGCAGGCCGGGGCGGTCGACGTCACCAACCCAGATCCCGACGACATCCAGCTGCCGGAGGTGATTCGCATCACTCGCCGCGCTGGTGCGATCGCTGTCGAACGACTCGCCGGCTCGACGCTGCTCACCGATGGCGACCACGTCCTCGACGGCGACGCGATCCAGGAGCTGTTCGCGCAGGTCGCGGCCGTCGCCGACCGGTGGCGCTCGCGCCTGAACCAGTCGCTCCCCGTCGCGCAACAGGTGAGCACGGTGGTGCTCGACTTCGAGTTCAAGACCGTGGAGAGAGGCTGGCCGCGCCTGGTCGGTGGAGAGCGGCCGCTTCCCGCCAGGTTGGTGTTGCGGCAGGTGCGCAGCCTCGACCCAGGACTTCGCGCGATGCCGCAAGCCGTTCGTGAGCTACCGGTGCCGCGCGATGTGCTCATGCGGGCCTCGCTGGTGGAGACCGTCAGCTGCCGGCGGGCGGGCGGTCAGCCGATCGACCACATCGAGGTGCGCACCGACCCGCTGCTCGCCCCCGACATGGGGTACACGGACCAGCCGCTGGTGATCGGCCCGCTGCCGAGCCCGGGTGCCACGTGTGCTCGCACCACGCTCTATGGATCGCCAGATCACCAACTGGTCGCGGCGATCGACGACGGCACAGCATTCGTGATCATCGGCTGACAGCAGTCGCCGATTCGGCCGGTGTCAGTGCACGTCGTCGGCCGTGCGGCGGCCGTCCATGTAGCGCAGCTCGTGGCGCACGGAGCCGTCGTTGCGCCACTTGCGGATGGCGGGGCTTCCGTCGCGACCGTCCTGGCGCTTGCCGGCCCAGTAGCGCTCCTCGTAGTGCACCTCGCCGTCGGCGAAGAAACCACGAGCGGCAGGCCGCGAGGCGGTGGGGTCGTGCAGCAGCCCGTGCGTGTAGAACAGCTCGTACTTCAGCTTGCCGTCGGGGCGGAAGCGCCGATATGCCGGGTACTGGCGCCCAGGGTTGTGCAGCTGCCCGTCGCGGTACCAGGCGACGTAGCTCACCGACCCGCCGGCGTGGCGACGTACGCGACCGGTGAAGTCGACCGGAATCTCGGCCTCGTCCTCGATGTCGATCGTGGTGATGACGCGAAACGACATCGCGTTCGGAATCAGGTCGATCAGCTCCATGATCGAGTATCGCCCGGAACAGCAGGCGACTTGAGAAAACAGAACGATGAGCGGCAACGCTCAGGTTTCGGCCGGCGTGAGTGCGCGGTCAGACGGCGAGCAGATCGCGCGCGCCCGTATCGGACGACGGGTGGCGCAGCTTGCTCATCGCGCGTGCCTCGATCTGGCGGATGCGCTCGCGAGTGAGGTTGAAGTGCTCGCCCACCTCTTCCAGCGTGCGCGGCTCGCCGCGATCGAGGCCGAAGCGCAGCTTGAGGATCTCGCGCTCACGCTCGTCGAGCGGGGCCAGCAGGCGGGCGATCTCGTCGGGCAGCAGCGCGGTGGCAGCCACCTCGAACGGGCTCTCGGCCGAGCGATCCTCCACCACGTCGCCCAGCTCGGCGTCGCCGTCTTCGCGCAGGGGCTCGCTGAGCGACAGCGGCTCGGCAGCGAAGCGCAGCGCCTCGGTGACCTTGTCTTCGGGCATCTCGACTTCTTTGGCCAGCTCGCTCAGCGTGGCCGGGCGGCCCAGCTTCAGCTCGAGCCGGCTGCGCGCCTTCTGCAGGCGAGCCAGCGTGTCGCCGGCGTGCACTGGCAGGCGAATGGTGCGGCCGGTGTTGGCGATGCCGCGTGTGATGGCCTGGCGGATCCACCACGTGGCATAGGTGGAGAACTTGAAGCCCTTGCGCCAGTCGAACTTCTCGACCGCGTGCATCAGGCCCAGGTTGCCTTCCTGGATGAGATCGAGCAGCGGCAGGCCCGACGCCTGGTACTTCTTGGCGATGGACACCACCAGTCGCAGGTTGCTCTGCACGAACGCTCGCTCGGCGTCTTCACCCTCGCGGGCGGCGCGACGCAGCTCGCGCTTCTTCGCCGCCGTCAGCTCGCCGGCAGTGTCGAGCTCGGCGGTCGCCGCCTTGCCACTCTCGATCTGCTTGGCAAGGCGAACCTCGTCGTCCTTGGTGAGGAGCGAGTACTGACCGATGTCGGTCAGGTACAGGCGGACCAGGTCTTCTTCGTCCCGCTCCACGCGATCTTTCGCCACGACTGCTCCTCGAACCCTGAACGACTGCTTACGCCTGACGGCACGAACTTGAACGGCACACGACTCTGGTATGAACCCTGAATGGCTGGGTGAGGCCTCGGCCTCGGCCAGTGATCTTGGTCACGATACCGAGGTAGTGAACCCCCTCACACCCCGTGCACAGATTCACAAGCAGTATCGTTCGCCGTCATGGCGGAACAGGCGGCCAGCGAGCGAGCGGTCAACGACATCGAACTGGCCATCGTGACCATGCGGTTCGATGCGGCCGATGCGGCTGCGCTGCTGGCCGTGCTGGCGAAGTACGTGGTGCTCACCCGTATGGAACAAGGCTGTCGCAACATCGACCTGTGCGCCTCGGTCACTCACCCCGGCCGCTACCTGCTCATCCAGAAGTGGGCCTCTGGCGAGGCGCAGCGGGCTCACTTCGACAGTGCGGGCATGGTGGAGATGGCAACTGCGTGCACCGGATTGCTGGCGGCACCCCCCGACATCGACCTGTGGGATGGCCCCAGCGCGCACGACCTGCGCTGAGAATCGGGCGCACGTGCCAGCACTGCGCCGGCGGCGGCCAGTATCGTGCCTGCAACAGATCGCCGGGCCAGGTCCCAGGGCCAGATCCCCCAAGGAGGGCATCCGTGGCAAATCCCATCCTCAACGAAAAGGCTGCTGAACAAGCGGCTCGCGCCGGCTGGGCAGCACCCGACGCCGCAGTTCGTTCCACCAACATCCCTGCCATCACCGACGGCCCGGTCAGCAGCTGGCAATCCGCCGGCGACGTGATGACCGTGCGCGGCACCGTCACCGCCACCGGCGTGCTGATGGTGCTGCTGCTCGCCGCGGCAACGGCCGGCTGGGTGATGGGTCCCACCCGCGACAGCGAAGTCACCGGCTTCCCGGCGCTGGCCCTCGGGGGCATGATCGTCGGTTTCATCTGCGCCATCGTGGTCAGCTTCAAGCCGCAGCTGGCCAAGGTGCTCGGCCCCATCTACGCGGTGGCCGAAGGCTTCTTCCTGGGTGTCATCTCCAAGTCGTACAACAACTGGCAAGACGGCATCGTCGTGCAGGCAGTGGGCGCCACGCTGGGTGTGTTCTTGGTGATGCTCTTCCTCTACAAGAGCCGCATCATCAAGGTCACCGATCGCTTCAAGCGCATCGTCATCATGGCCACCATGGGCCTGATGGCGCTCTACCTCGTGTCGTTCCTCATCAACATCTTCGGTGGCAACGTCGCGTTCTTGCAGTCGGCCTCGCCGATGGGCATCCTGTTCAGCGTGTTCGCCGCCGGTCTGGCCGCAATGATGCTGGCCGTCGACTTCGACCTCATCGAGAAGGGTGCGAAGGCCGGTTGGCCCAAGGGCATGGAGTGGTACGCCGCGTTCGGGCTGCTCACCACGCTCGTGTGGCTGTACCTCGAGCTGCTGCGCCTGATCGCCAAGCTCAACCAGCGCTAGGTTCGGCGCTCGCTCTCAGAGCGTTCGCAGGAAGCCCAGCAGTGCGTCGTTGAAGGCGCTCGGCGTCTCCTGTTGCACCCAATGGCCCGAGCCGGGGATGATCACCTCGCCGCGATAGTCGGGCAGCAGGTTGCGCATGCGCTCCGGGCCGGTGGGGTCCATCAGGCGCACCACATCCACGTCGCCGGTGATGAAGAAGCTGGGCATCGTCAGCCGGTCGGCACCCAGGCCGGCCGCGCTCGTGGCATTGGCATCGAGGTTGCGATACCAGCTCACCGGGCCGAAGAAGCCGCTGTGGGTGAACTCGCCGGCGTACAGGTCGAGATCGGCCTCCGTCAGCCACGCACCCTCGGGTCCCATGTACGGCAGCGCCGGCGGTTCGCTCATCATCGTCAGGAAGCCGGTGCCCTCCATCGGCGGGAGCTCGGTGGGCATCGCCCGCCCGGCCGTGGCTTCGCCCGACGCCCCGTACAGCACGTGGCTCATCGTGCGGCGAGCGTCGGCGCCCAGCTCGGCCTCGGGCGGGCCCACCTGCTGGAAGTAGAGGATGTAGAAGAAGCGATCGCCGTAGACCATCTGCATCAGCTGCGTGGGTGGCCCTGGCCACTCCACGTAGGGCACGCTGACACCGACCACGGCGCGAACACGCTCGGGCCGGTGGCGGGCGGCTTCCCACACCACCATCGCGCCCCAGTCGTGGCCGACGAAGACGGCGTCGTCCTTGCCGTAGTGGTCGAGCAGTGCGAACAGGTCGGCGGTGAGGTGGTCGGTGCCGTAGGCATCGATGGCGCTGGGTGCCGAGGAGTGGCCGTACCCCCGTTGGTCGGGGGCGATCACGTGGAACCCGGCTGCGGCCAGCGGCTGCATCTGATGGCGCCAGCTGTGAGCCAATTCGGGGAACCCGTGGCTGAGCACGACGATCGGGTTGCCCACCTCGCCGGCTTCATGAACCACGAGGTCGACGCCGTTGACAGCGATGGTGGAGCTACGGGTTTCGGTCACGGGTGCATTGTGGCGCACGCCGCCGTGCCGTTCAGGACCGGACGGTTGCTGCGGTGCTGATGGCGTCGACCTCGCCCCACGTGAGGCCGTCGGCGGCCCACAGCTGGTGGAAGCCGGCGTCGGCGGTGTCGGTGAACCCGTGGCGGTTGCGGAAGTTGTAGAGCCAGCGTTGCTGGTTCACGTGCAGCCCCAGCCGGGCCAGGCGGCCGGCGCAGTACGTCTCCCACGCGGCCATCTGGCGCAGCTCGAGATCGTCGTCGGCGGGCGCCTCACCGAACCCGCCGTGCAACCGATCGCGCACTCGCAGCAGGATGCGCCCGAGGCTGACAGCCGTGGCCGCTTCGCTCTGCTGGCGCGGGCGCCGCGAGTCTTCGAAGGCGCCGCTCTCCACGCTGATCGCGATCGCATCGCCGTCGGCGGCTCCGATGGTGGCGCGCACTCGACCGAGCGGGGTGGTCTCGTCGATCTCGATGTGCACCGGTCGATCGATGCCCAACGCCGCGATCAGCTCCTGAGCGACGCGGGTGACCGTGCCGCTGTCGAATTGCACGAAGCGGAACGCCTCGGGGGTGACGGTGACGCTCATGCGTCGGCGAGCTGCTCGGTGCCGGTGCCCGTCTCGCTGTGTTCCGTGTCGCCGTCGTTGAGGCTCGCCGCGGAGAACGCCTTGCGCTCCTCCAACGCTTTCAAGCTGACGTCGGCGATCTCCTGCACCTCTGTGTTGGTGAAACCGGCGAGCTCGCGGAAGCGGCGGGCGAGGCCGATGGGCGACTCGTTCGAGTCGGAGCGGGTGCCGCCGAAGGAGAAGATCTTGTCGACGACGCTCTGGAACTCGAGCGCGTTCTTGCGGCGCTCGGGATCGTTCTCGGTGACGCGTCGCAACCAGTCGCTGCCCATCTTCACGTGGGTGACCTCGTCGGCCAGCATCCAGTCCTCGCAGAACTCGAGATACGGGTCGCCGGCCATGTCGCCGAACTCCTTCATCGTGGTGAACACGTCGATGGCCAGGCCCTCGAGAGCGCGGTTGACGCCGGCCAGGCGCAGCACGGGGTCGTTGCTGCAGGCCACCTCGAACAGCACGGTGTTCTCGGCGAACTGGCCGATCTCGCTGCCCATCCAGTCGCTGAGCTTCACGCTGATCTCCACGTGGCGAGCTTCGTCCCACGCCTGGCGGGCCATGTCGAGCTTGAGTGCGAACGGCACCGTGTCGGGTGCGTCACCGCTACCTGTCTCGAAGTCGAAGCAGGTGCGCCCGGCGCCCTCCAGGGCTTGGATCTCGCCCACGAAGATGCCGTGCATCAGGCTGCGCGCGGCCTCGCTGGCGTCGGGGCGATCGGGGGTGAGCCGGTTCGTCTTCGGGCGCTTGCCGGTGGGTTCGGCCAGCAGCACGGTGCGCGGGTCGGCCTCGCTCTGGCGCATGGTGATCTGGGTGAACCGCTCGTCGCGGGCCAACTCCTCGACAGGGAAGAACTTGCGCATCACTGACCTCCGATCGAACCGGGGCCGGCGATGCCGCCGGCCTCCAACATCAACTTCTCCAACTTCGCCTGATGTGCCGCGGCGCGATCCACTTCATCGGGTGTTTCGATGAGCGACTGAATCATCATCTCGCCGTCGCGCCAGTCGTCGAACTCGTCATGCAACGCGAAGTTCAGCGAGCGGATGGTGGGTGCATCGGTGATCTCGCTGGTGTTGTTGCGGTGGTAGGTGTACGCCGCGATGAAGTGCGGGATGAACACGCGGTACACGCCCACCAGCTTCTCGATCGTCTGGTCGGCCGCCTCCGGCTCGGTGAGCGCTTCCACGAACCTCTCCATCGCATCGTTGGCCGGCACCGTGAGGCGGTCGGGGTTCATCTCGCGCAGCTCGGGCAGGCGCTTGTGCCACAGCTCGGCGTGCCAGGCGTGGTGGTAGCAGTGCGTGCCCAGCCGCATCTTCACGTCGAGCTCGGGCACGGTGGCCACCCAGCCGCCCAGCGCCTCGAACAGCTTCATCTCCGCCCACTTGTAGTTGCCGACGCGCCGGGCGGTCTCCTCCACGTCGAAGGTGCCGGGCAACTGCCGGCGATCCCACGGCGCAAACGGTGCTCTCGGCTTGTACGGATCAGCCACGGAAACCCCCTCCGATGGTGCACCGCGAGCGGTGCGGGCAACGGGCCGCACACTACTGCCGGCGCTGCTGCGTCCCGTAGCGGGGCGTCCCTATGGTCGGCGACGCCGCCAGGCGAGCTCGGCCTCACCCATCGGGGTTGCCGGCGCGCCGTCGAAGAGGTACTCCAGCAGCATGACGCGCCATGGCGCCTCCACCTCCAGCTTGCCGAGGATCGCGTTCACCCCCCACGCCACGCGATCGAGGATGACGAAGCTCGGTGGCATGTTCAACTGCTCGATCACCTGCGCGTGCGGGCCTCTCACGTCGATGATCGTGGCCAAGGCCTGCTTCACGAAGTCGCGGTCGAACGCGAAGCGATCGGTGAGGTACGGCGTGTAGGGCGTGCTGACGTACTCGTACACCGTCTCGGGCGCCAGCCCGTGCCCGCTGCGTAGGAACCCCGAGGCCTCCATGGCGGTCACCAGCAGCGTCGGATCGCGATGCACGATGACGGCGTGCAGGGTGGGCAGCAGCTGCTCCCACTCGCCGGCCGTCCATCGCTTGACCAGGCCGAAGTCGAGGAACGTGACCTCGCCATCGATGCTGAAGCGGTAGTTGCCCGGGTGCGGGTCGCCGTTGAACGCGCCGAGGTGGTGCACGGCATGTTGCGCGAAGCGCCAGATGCCCTCACCCGCGCGCTGCTTGGCGGCCGGCGTTGCGGTGGCCAGGAACTCGGCGAACCCGATGCCCTCCACCCACTCGGTGGTGAGCACGCGTTCGCTGCTCGTGGCCGCGTCGACGATCGGGATGCGCACGAACGGGTGACCCGCGAAGTGAGCGGCGAACTCGCGCTGGTTGCCGGCCTCCAGCCGGTAGTCGAGCTCGTCGCGCATGCGGTCGCGCAGCTCGTCGACGAAACCCTTGGTGTCGAGCCCCTTCAACGCGAACGCCCCGACCAGGCGATACAGGCCCTCGGTGTTGTTGAGGTCGGTCTCGATGGCGTCGCCGACTCCGGGGTACTGCACCTTCACGGCCACGTCGCGGCCGTCGCGTGTGACGGCTCGGTGCACCTGCCCGATGCTGGCGGCCGCCACCGGCACGGCCTGCCAATCGAGGAACACCTTCTGCGGCGCCGCGCCCAGCTCCGCGCGCACCACGGCTGCCGCGGCCTCGGGGGCCATCGGTGGGGCATCGGACTGCAGCGCGCTCAAGGCCTGCTGGGCCTCGGGCGGAAGCGCCTCGACGACGAAGGAGAGCAGCTGGCCGAACTTCATCAGCGCGCCCTTCATGTTGCCCAGCTGGCGGGCGACGTCCTCGGACGTGCGGATCGCGAACTCGCTGTCGAGCGCCTCGTGGCGCGAGCGGTGAGTGACCAACCGACGTGCCCGATGGGCAACGAAGCGTGCCCCGTTACGAGCGGTCAGCCGCCAGACGCGCAGCGTGCGCCGTGCACGCTGCAGCCGGGCGTTGCTCACGTGGCGCTGGCCATGTCGACGTGCTCAGACTGCTCGGCTCACTGCGGAGCGGTGCGACGGGCGGTGGGTTGTTCGGCCAGCAGCTGGGCCGGCAGCTGGTCGCCGGTGACCTCGTCGGTCCAGTAGGTGCCGGCATCGAGTCGGGCCAGTGCCACCTCGACGTCGGCGAGGTCGCGCTCGATGCCGTCGAGATCGAGCGGCGCGGCCGAGTGTGCTGGTGCTGCCGTGTCGGCGTGCGTCGGCTCGGTCTCCATCCCGGCCAGGCTAGCGACCGGTGGCTCGTGCGGCGGTTCGCGACCCGATGGCGTAGCGTGCGGGCCGTGGCACAGGTACGGCTGGAACAGGTCACCAAGACCTTCGGTGAGGGCGACGACCGGGTCACTGCGGTCGACCGGGTCTCGCTCGACATCGAGGACCATGAGTTCATGATCCTGCTCGGCCCCTCGGGGTGCGGCAAGAGCACGTTGCTGCGCATGGTGGCCGGTCTCGAAGATCCCACCAGCGGCGACGTCTTCATCGGCGACCGGCGGGTGAACGACGTAGAGCCCAAGCTGCGCGACATCGCGATGGTCTTCCAGAGCTACGCGCTCTACCCGCACATGACGGTCGCCGAGAACATCGAGTTCCCGCTGAAGGTCCGTGGGGTCGCGAAGGCCGAGCGGGCAGCGGCGGCGCTGAAGGCGGCCGACGTGCTGGGCCTCACCGACTACATGAAGCGCAAGCCGGGCCAGCTCAGTGGTGGCCAGCGGCAGCGCGTGGCGCTTGCTCGAGCGATCGTGCGCGACCCCGCCGTGTTCCTCATGGACGAGCCGTTGAGCAACCTCGACGCGAAGCTGCGTGGCGATACCCGTGCCGAGCTGGTCGACCTGCATCGCCGCTTGGACAGCACCTTCATCTACGTCACTCACGACCAGGTGGAGGCGATGACCATGGGCAGCCGCGTCGCCGTGCTCAACGCCGGCCAGTTGGAGCAGGTCGGCACGCCACAAGACGTCTACGACCACCCGGCATCGACCTTCGTGGCCCAGTTCATCGGGACGCCGCCGATGAACCTCTTGCAGCCCGGCCAACTGGGTTCGTCGGATGTGCGGGTGGGTGTGCGCCCCGAGCACCTGCTCATTGCTGCCGCCGGCGAGCTGGAAGGCACGGTTCGCCAGGTCGAGCATCTCGGTCACGAGGTGCTGCTGCTCACCGAGTCGCCGGCCGGCCGGTTGACGGCACGGGTGGCGCCGCACGCGGATCTGCCGATCGTGGGCGAGACCGTGCGGTTCGACGTTGCGCCGCACCACCTGCACCGCTTCGATGCGGTCACCGGGGTGCGGGTGCCGTGAAGCGCCGACTGCGCGATGCGCCGGCCGCCGTGCTGATGCTGGGCGCCTCGCTCACGCTGCTCGGGGTCTGGACCATCTACCCCCTCATCCGCGCCATCCAGACCGGCCACCTCAGCTGCGACCAGACGGGGCGCAAGTGCACGGAGAAGGGTTGGGGTCAGTACCTCGACGTCTTCCAGAGCAAGCAGTTCCAGGACGCACTCATGGTGTCGGTCAAGTTGGCCGTGATGACGGTGCCGATCGGGCTCCTCCTCGGCATCGGTCTGGCCGTGCTCGCCGACAAGCACCTGCGCGGCATCGGCTTCTTCCGTACCGTGTTCTCCAGCACCGTGGCCACCAGCGTGGCGGTGGCCAGCCTGGTCTGGTTCGTGTTGCTGCAGCCCGAGATCGGCGTGCTGTCCGATCTGTTCAGCGACTGGATCCCCGCGCTGAAGAACCCCGGCCTGCTGCGCGACCCGGATACCGCGCTGCCGGCGGTGGCGCTCAGCAGCATCTGGGCGAGCCTCGGGTTCACGTTCATCGTCATCACCGCCGGCCTGCAGAGCGTGCCCAAGGAGCTGTACGAGAGCGCCTACGTGGATGGTGCCGGCAGCTTCCGTCGCTTCACCAACGTGACGCTGCCGATGCTGTCGCCCTCCATCTTGTTCATCAGCGTCGTGCTCACCACCCGTGCGCTGCAGACGTACGGCGAGGTGGCGCTGCTCACCGGCGGCGGCCCGGAGCCGGAGAAGTCCACCACCACCATCCCGTACTTGATCTACGGCCGGAACTCGATCATCAGTGGCAACATCGGCCTCAAGTCCGCCGCGGCGGTGCTGCTCTTCCTCATCTCGCTCGTGTTCGCGTTGGTGCAGTTCCGCGGCTTCGAGAAGCGGGTGCACTATGGCAACTGACATCGCTGCCGTGAACACCACTCGCGGCCTGCGCAAGGTGGGGCGCTACTCGCTGCTCGTCTTCGTCGCGATCGTCGTGCTGTTCCCCATCTATGCGGTGCTGCTGCAAGCGCTGAAGTCCGGCCCCGACTCGCTCGACCATCCACGCTCGCTGCTGCCCGTCGACCTCACCTTCTCCACCATCAGCGAGGCATGGACGCAGGGCGATCTGGGCCGTTTGCTGATGAACAGCCTGTTCGTCTCCGTGATGGTCACGCTCGGCGTCATCGTCACCAGCCTGCTCGCGGCGTACGCCTTCGCTTTTCTCGAGTTCCCCTTCAAGGGCCCCATCTTCGTGTTCTACATCGCCACCATGCTCGTCCCAGGCGAGGTCACCGTGGTGTTCAACCAGCGCACGGCGGATTCTCTGGGCTGGATCAACTCCTACCAGGGCCTCATCGTGCCGTCACTGGCGAGCACGTTCGGTGTGTTCCTGGTGCGCCAGGTGTTCCTGCAACTGCCGCACGAGCTGCGCGAAGCCGCCTCGCTCGATGGTGTTGGCCACCTCCGCTTCCTGTGGGAGGTCGCCGCCCCGCTCAGTCGCCCCACGCTGGGAGCGCTGGGTTTGTTCACCTTCCTCGGTACCTGGAACGCTTACCTGTGGCCGTCGCAGGTGATCCGTGGTGATCGTGCTCACGAGACCATCCAGATCGGTCTCGACCGCCTCAAGAGCAATGACATCAGCAGGCTGAATCTCGTCACAGGAGGACTCGTGGTTGCTGCACTTCCCATCTTCATTCTGTTGGTCGTCTTCCAACGCCAACTCGTTCGCGGGCTCACCGCGGGGGCGGTGAAAGGCTGATGCGCGCTCGCACTCCTCGCTCGCTGTTCCTACTCGTGGCCGTCAGCCTGGTCGCCGCCTGCAGTGGTGGTGGCGACATCACCGACTCCGGCGACGATGCCACCACCGCCTCGCAAGGCCCGGTTGAGACCGTCGCCCCCGGCGAGACCGCACCGGCCGCAACCACCACGACGATCGCGCTCGACCTGCTGCCCGATTGCCCCACCGACGCGCTGGCAGCGGCCTCGGGTACCACCGAGATCACGTTCTGGCACAGCATGTCTGCAGCGCTGGGTGAGGAAGTCGTCAAGCTCACCGATGCCTACAACGCAAGTCAGGACAAGGTGAAGGTCAAGCTCGTGCAGGGCAGCTACGAGGAGACCGCCGACAACTACTTCCTCGCCAGCCAGGGCGACCGCCCCGACCTGGTGCAGTTGCCCGAGTATCAGGTGCAGGCGATGATCGACACCGCCAGCACGGTGCCGGTGGGCAAGTGCATCGAGGCCAGCGGCTTCGACACCTCGCAGTTCCTGCCCTCCGGTTTGAACGCGTACACGACGCAGGGCGTGCAGTGGTCGATGCCGTTCAACATCTCCAATCCGGTGCTGTTCTACAACAAGAAGGTCTTCGCCGCGGCCGGCCTCGACCCCGACGTCCCGCCCCAGTCGCTCGACGACATGCGTCAGTTCAGCCAGCAGATCGTCGACACGGGCGCGGCCAGCTACGGCGTCGCGCTCGAGTCGGGCTTCGACTCGGGCGGCGGCTGGTACGTCGAGCAGTGGTTCGCGAAGGCGCAGGAGTTCTACGTCGACGGCGACAACGGCCGCACCAGTCGCGCCACCAAGGTGCTCTACAACAACGGCACCGGCGTCGACGTGCTCACGTACCTGCAGGCGCTGCTCAGCGACGGCTTGGCCGTCAACCTCGGCGACAACACCCAGACCGGGTTCGACAACCTGCTCAAGCTGGCCGACGACAAGGAGCCGGCAGCGATGACGATCGCCACCTCGGCCTCGCTGGGCCAGGTGCTCGACGTGCTCGCCGGTGGCCAGTTCCCGCAGCTGTCGCCCGGCGACGTGGGTGTCGGCCCGATGCCCGGTCCCGACGGCCTGCCCGGCGCGCTGATCGGCGGCGCCTCGCTGTGGCCGGTCGACTCCGGTGACGACGTGCGCACGGCGGCCACCTGGGACTTCATCACCTACCTCGTCGGCGCCCAGCAGCAGAGCCAGTGGGCTGCCGCCACCGGCTACATCCCTGTGCGCACCGATGCCACCGAGGTCGAGCCGTATCTCACCACGCTTGCCACCGACCCGCGGTTCTCCGTTGCCTACGAACAGTTGGCGGCATCACCCGACGCCCTCACCTCGTCGGGCCCGGTGGTCGGGCCGTTGCGTGAGATCCGTTCGGTGCTCGCCACGGCTGTCGCCGCCATCTTCGACGGCGCCGACGTGCAAGCAACACTCGATGCGGCCGCCGAGCAAGCCAACGGCCTGATCAGCGACTACAACGCCCGCAACACCTGACGCGACCCGAGTGAGTCAAGGTTTCCCGTCGGCATCCGGGCGGGATTCGTTCCCAATCGGCCTCTGGGCGTGATCCGTCTCCAACTCCGAGACGAGTCACGTCCGGTTGCGCACGCAAGGGCCGCCGCTCAGCGCGTCCAGCGCTCGATCACCCTTCGGATGTCGCCGGCGACGCGCTCCGGCTCGTTCGTCAGCCGACGCCAGGTGAAGTGGACGATCACGTAGCCGGCGGCGGCCAGGTCGGCGTTCCGGATGCGATCGAACTCGAACTGGTCGCGATCCAAGCCGTGCGAGCCCCAACCGTCGCATTCGAGGATGATGTTGGTGCCGACGACCAGGAAGTCGACCTCGAAGCCGACGACAACGGCATGGAACTGCACTGGGGGCAGACCGAAGTCGCCCAGCAGCGCAGCCATCCGAGCCTCCAACTCGCTGTCGGGGGGAAGTTCCTCGTCGAGCCAAGCCCCCAGCGCCGCCCGCAGCGCCGTGACCCCATTGCGGCCCTTGCGGGCATGGCGGGCGAGCGCGCCCCGGATCGCGGCGGGCGATGCCACCTTCGACGCCAGCACTGCGTTCATCGCCGCGACGACGGAGGCTTCGTCGACAGCACCGAGATCGAGCAGCATCCGCATCGGGTTGGTCGTCGGCACTCGCTGGCGCATGATTGGCCGCAGATCGAGCAGGTCTCGGGGGCGATGCACGATCACGCCGGCGGGCCGCGAGTCGCGCCTGCGGCTGGGAAGCAGGATGTCGATCGCCTCGTCGTCGGCCCGCGGAATGCCCCACAGTGCTGCCGACGTTCGGTGCGAGGCCATGGCGCCCTCACCGGCGGCCCACACGGCTGCCAGGGCACGCTGCGCGAGGGTGGCCTGGGAACCCCACAACCGCGCAACGTTGGGGTACAGCTGCTCCAGGTGGCCGGTCTCGATGGCTCGGTACCAGGACGATCGGCCGACGCCGTTGGCCGCGGCGGCGGTTCGCGAGACGAGGCCGTGATGGCGCTGGGCGAAGCTGTCGAGCCGTTCGAGTCGCACATCTTGACTGGGCATCGCGGGCTCGGCGACCCGGCAAATCTCGTTGATGCTGGCCGCACACGGACGGGATCCGTCTCGAACATGGAGACGGATCCCGCCCGGAAGCCGTTCGGAGACGGATCCCGCCCAGAAGCCGGCTGCCGGCAGCGCGAGCGGCAGTTCGGCGGCAGTCCGGCGGGTGTAGATGGGCGGGTAGCGTGGCGGGCATGGCTACCCCGTTTCCCGCCCTTGACGGCTCCGCGCCCGTCACCCAGCAGTTCGACCAGGCTCCCGCGATGGGCATCGACCCATCGAAGCGCTACACCGCCACGATGGAGACCTCGATGGGCACGCTCGTCATCGCTCTCGATGCGGTCAACGCACCCGGCACGGTGAACAACTTCGTCTTCCTGGCCGGCTACCACTACTACGACGGCATCATCTTCCACCGCATCATCAACGGCTTCATGTGCCAAGGTGGCGACCCCACCGGCACCGGCCGTGGCGGCCCCGGTTACCGGTTCAACGACGAGCCGGTGAAGCAGCGCTACCAGATCGGTTCGTTGGCCATGGCCAACGCCGGCCCCAACACCAATGGCAGCCAGTTCTTCCTCATCAGTGGTCCCAGTGGCGTTGGCCTGCCCCCGCAGTACAACCACTTCGGGCAAGTGGTGAAGGGGCTCGAGATCGTCGATGCGATGCAGAAGGTGCCCACCGATCACAGCGATCGCCCGCGCACGCCCGTCGTCATCAACTCCGTCACCATCGCCGTCGCCGACTGATCCGTCGCGCCGCCCACATGGCAGCGGAACGGCTCACGCTGGCCCAGGCTCGCCGCATCGCACTCGCGGCGCAGGGTTTCGCCGACCCACGACCAACCGGTCGAGTGGATCGCCGGCACTTCCGACGCGCACTCGATCGGATGGGCGTCATCCAGATCGACTCGGTCAACGTGCTGGTGCGCAGCCAGGAGCTGCCACTGTTCGCGCGCCTGGGACCGCACCCACGCACGCTCATCTCCGACGCAACGGCTGCCGGCGAACTGTTCGAGTACTGGGTGCACGAAGCCAGTCACGTACCCACCGAGCACCATCACCTGCATCGCTGGCGAATGAGTGGCACCCACAAGTGGGAGCGCTACTGGACGATGGACAAGCGGCGACCCGGCTATCTCGACGAGGTGCTGCGTCGCATCGAGATGGACGGCCCGCTGGCCAGTGGCGACCTGAGTGAGCGGGTGGGCAAGAAGGGCACGTGGTGGGACTGGGACGACGGCAAGGTCGCCCTCGAGCACCTGTTCTGGAGCGGGCTGATCACCGCCGTGCGGCGCCCCAACGACTTCGCCCGCATCTACGACCTGTCCGAGCGAGTCATCCCGCCCCAGGTACTTGCTCGGCCGGCGCCTTCCGAAGCGGAGGCGCGCAAACAGTTGCTGTTGCTGGCCGCCAAGCACCACGGCGTCGGCACGCTGCAGGATCTCACCGACTACCACCGGCAGAAGAACGCGCCGTGCAAGCCGTTGCTCGATGAGCTGGTCGAGGAAGGCGCGCTGCACGTGGTGCAGGTGCAGGGCTGGGACAAGCCTGCCTACCTGCACCCGCAGGCGAAGCTGCCGCGGCGCATCGAGGCATGCGCGTTCCTGAGCCCGTTCGACCCCGTGTGCTGGAACCGCGACCGCAGCGAGCGCCTGTTCGGCTTCCACTACCGCATCGAGATCTACACGCCGGCACCGAAGCGCACCTACGGCTACTACGTGCTGCCCATCCTGTGGGGCGACTCGCTGGTCGGCCGTCTCGACCTGAAGGCCGATCGGCACAACCGCACGTTGCTGGTACACGGTTCGTACGCCGAGCCCGGCGTGCCGATCGACCGGTTGGCCCCCGACGTGGTGCGCGAGCTGCACGCGATGGCCGGTTGGTTGGGGCTGGATCGTGTTGCCATCGCCGACCGCGGCGACCTTGCCTCCACGCTGCAGCGGGTGGCGGGTCGGTACAGTTCCGTCTGATGTCCGACATCGCTCCCACTCCGCCATCAGAGCGCATGCCGCGATGGGTGTGGAAGGCCGTCGCCGTCTTCTGGGGCGGTGCCATCGTGGCGCTCGCCTTCCGCTCGTTGTGGGCCAGCCTCTACACGTTCCTCATGCTGCTGCTGGTGTCGCTGTTCCTCTCGCTCGCAGTCGAGCCGGGCGTGAACCGCATGGCAAAGCGTGGCTGGCGCCGGGGCACCGCCACCGCAGTCATCCTCGTCGGAGTGCTGGTCGCGTTCCTCGTCTTCGTCGTCGCCATCGGCGCGCTGGTGGGCCAACAGATCGCCGAGTTGCTGGGTAACTCCGAGAAGTACGTCACCCGCACGGTCAACTTCCTCAACGACAACTTCGGCGCGCACATCGATGCCACCCAGGTGATCAAGGAGATCAACAAGCCCGACGGTGCGGTGCAGTCGTTCATCCAGAGCCAACAGAACAAGGTGGTCGACCTGTCGGTCACTGCATTGGGGCTGCTGGTGCAGGCACTGTCGGTGATCCTGTTCACCTTCTACTTGGTGGCCGACGGCCCGAAGCTGCGCCGCGTGATCTGCAGCCGCCTACGGGCGGAGCAGCAACGGTCGGTGCTCGACACGTGGGAACTTGCCATCGAGAAGACCGGTGGTTACCTGTACTCGCGTGCGTTGCTGGCCGGTCTCTCGGCGTTCTCGCATTGGGTCGTGCTGCAGGCCTTGGGCACCAAAGCGCCGGTGGCGTTGGCCTTGTGGGTGGGCGTCATCAGCCAGTTCCTACCGGTCGTCGGCACCTACATCGCCGGCGCGTTGCCGGTGCTGGTCACCTTCATCGATTCGCCCACCAAGGCACTGGTGGTGCTCGTCTTCGTGGTCGTCTACCAGCAGATCGAGAACTACCTGTTCCTGCCGCGCATCACCGCCCGCACGATGGATCTGCACCCCGCGGTCGCGTTCGGTTCCGCCATCGCCGGTGGCGCCGTGCTGGGTGGAGTCGGCGCCATCCTTGCCATTCCGGGCGCGGCCATGATCCAGGCGTTGCTCAGCAACACCGGCACTCGCCACGAGGTCATCGACAGCGATCTCACCGTGGTGAAGCCGAAGTTGCGCCGGCACCAGCGCCGCGCCGCTCGCGCGCAACATCCCACAGCTGAGCCCGATGCCGACACCTGAATCGTTCGTGCCCGTTGCCATCACCGACCGCAGTGGGCTCGACGAGTCGGTGCACTACGGCGCCGTGGTGGCGTTGGGCCCCGGCGGTGAGATCGAGTTCGCGGTCGGCGATCCCCTGGCTGTGGTCTACCCGCGTTCCTCGAACAAGCCGATGCAGGCGGTGGCGATGGTGCGCGCCGGCCTGTCACTGCCACCCGACCTGTTGGCGTTGGTGTGCGCCAGCCACGATGGCACCCCGATGCACACCGATGGCGCGCTGCGCATCCTTGTCGGTGCAGGCCTCGACGAAGGCGCGCTGGCCAACACGCGGTCGTTGCCGCTCGACCAGGCAGCGGCCGAAGCGGTGCTGCGCGCCGGCCTGCCGCGCACTTCGTTGCTGATGAACTGCAGCGGAAAGCACAGCGGCATGCTGGCGACGTGCGTGCGCAACGGCTGGGCACACGATGCGTCGTACCTCGCTGTCGACCATCCGCTCCAGCTCGCCATCACGGCAGCGATCGACGAGCTGGCAGCCGAGACGCACGCGCACATCGGTGTCGACGGCTGTGGCGCGCCTGCCCACGCGATGTCGCTGGTGGGGCTCGCCCGTGCCTTTCGAGCGATCGCCAATGGCACTGCCGGCTCGGCAGGCGACGAGGTGTACGCAGCGATGACCGCCCACCCGCAGATGGTGGGTGGGGTCACCCGCGACGTCACGGTGTTCATGCAGCACGTGCCCGGGCTGATGGCGAAGGACGGTGCCGACGGTGTGTTCGCTGCGGCGCTGCCCGACGGTCGGGCCATCGCTCTGAAGATCGCCGATGGCGGCGACCGCGCCAGGCCGCCGGTGATGGTGGCGGCGCTGCACGCATTGGGCATCGACACGACGGCGGTTGCGGCCCTGGTGGAGGAGCGCATCATGGGTCACGGGCGCCAGGTGGGCACCGTGCGGGCGATCGCACCGTGAGCATCCCGTTCGTCACGCTCGACGATCCGCGCTACGGCGAAGCCGTGCAGGTGGCGCCACTCGTCAGGCGGGTCATCGCCAAGAACCCGTCGAAGTTCACGTATCACGGCACCGGCACCTACATCGTCGGCGATGGCGACGTCGCCGTCATCGACCCCGGGCCGATGGTCGACTCGCACCGCGACGCGTTGGTGACAGCGCTCGAGGGTCAGCGGGTGAGCGCGATCCTCGTCACCCACTGTCATAGCGACCACTCACCACTGGCCGCCTGGCTGCGCGAGCGTTCGGGGGCCCCCACCATTGCGTTCGGGCCGCATGCAGTCGGCACCGATTGGGTGGAAGACGACACACCCGACGAGCCCGACGACGAAGAGCGAGCGGCGGCCGAAGCGGCCGAGGCCGCCGGCGAAGCCAAGGTGGAGGAATCGCTCGACCTCGCGTTCGACCCCGATGTGCGGGTGGCCGACGGCGAGGTCGCCGCCTTCGGTGATGGCTGGACGATGCGGGCCATCCACACGCCGGGCCACACCAGCAACCACCTCTGCTTCTGGCTGGACGAGCAGCGTGCGTTGTTCACCGGCGACCACATCATGGGGTGGAGCACGTCGGTCATCACGCCGCCCGACGGCAACATGCGCGACTACCTTGCGTCGCTGCAGCGCGTGAACGACCTCGCCCCAGCGGTGCTGTGGCCCACTCACGGCGCGCCCGTCACCGATGGCAAGCCGTTCGTCGACGCGTTCCTGCGGCACCGGCTGGATCGTGAAGCCGGGGTGCTGGCGGCAGTGCGCGCCGGCACCACGATGATCCCGGAGATGGTGAAGTCGCTGTACGTGGGCGTTGACAAGAAGCTGCACAAGGCAGCCGGTCGCAGCGTGCTGGCGCACTTGATCAAGCTGGTCGACGACGGCTTGGTGGACTTCGACGGCGCTCAGCCGGGCGTCACCACGCCGTACCGGCCTGCCTGAGCCGCCCCGCGCGATTCAAACGGCGGCGCGGCCGATGTACGCCAGCAGCCTCGCCTGGTCGTCGGCATCGGCGGCCACCGCCACCTCGGGCCCGAACAAGCCGGGGGAACGCATGACGGGCTCGAGCCCGACCAGGTTCGAGCGCACCGTCTCGATCTCGTCGGCGGTGAGCGTCGCGTGCTCGGCCAAGCGGCAGGCCGTGGCGATGTCCCAACGGTGCACGATGAGGTCGAGCGTGTAGAAACGATCGACGGTGCCCTCCACCGTGGTGGGCCCGAAGTATCCGTCGAACGTGGCGCCGGCGATGGCCGGATCGTCGAGTGCACCCTGCATGGCGGCGCGCACGAGTGGCCACGCCGCGATCGAGGGCAGGCCATCGGTGCCGCTCACCACCACCCCTCGCTGCACCATGAAGTCGGTCTCGGTGGAGACCACGTGCGCGAGCACGTCGGCGACGGACCACCCTTCGCATGGCGAGGGCGTCGCCAAGGAGGCATCGGGAACGGCGTCGAGCAGAGCGGTGAAACGGGCGGAGCTGGTGGCGTAGCGCTGGGAAGGTGTGGTCATGATGCCAGCGTTGCGGTGAACCGAGGCCCTGTCTTGTACGGATCGGACATGTCGGGGAACGTGGCGAACGACTCGGCGAGGAATCGCCCGGGTGGCGCGCCGGTGATGGCCCGGCAGTCGCGCACCAGGTGCGCGTGGTCGCTGTAGCCGGCGTCGTGCGCAACTGCGGCCAGGGGGGTACCGGGCGCGGCCAGCTCGGCGATGGACCAGAAGCGGTGAAAGCGCACGATGCGCGAGAGGGTGCTGACGCTGTAGCCGAAGGAGCTGAGGCACCGGCGGTGCAACTGGCGGGTGGTGATGCTCATCGCTGCGGCCACCTCCGCTGCTCGCGCCCGTGGGTGCTGGGTGACCATCGCCAGCACAGCCTCCGCCAGCGGGTCGAGGCAGCCACCTGTTGCAGCGAGCGTGGCCACCTCGTTCTCCAGGACGAGCATGCGACTGGTGTCGCAATCGGCCGCTGCAAGCCGGCGGAGCAGTGCTCGCTCGTTGTCGTCACCGACCAGCGCTCGCCAGCGCATGCGACGATTCAACACCGTGTGGGCATGGAAGCCGATCAAGGAAGGCAGCACCCCGGGGCGGAAGCGCACGCCCGCTGCAACGACGCCCGAGGGCAGCTGGAAGAACCATGCTGTTTCCTCCGGACCACACATCCAGATGTCGCCGGTGCTGAGCCACAGCACGTCGATGCAGGCGTCGGGCACCAGCCGATGCCAGCCGTCGGGCCGAGCGCTCCAACTGCACGCCAGCAGCCCCTCGAGTGACGGTCGTGGAGGGACCGGTTGATACCAGCGACGAATGTCGCCGACCCCGCGCGCGCCGTTCACTGCGGGCGCCCTGAGAGACCCGCCGCCACGAGGGCCTCGTTGACGGTGGCCACGCGCGTGAGCGCGATGCCGTCGACACCGTTGGGCGAGTTGGCGGGAACGATCGCACGGGTGAAGCCCATGCGAGCTGCTTCGGCGAGGCGGCGCGGGGCATGCGCGACCTGACGCAGCTCACCTGCGAGGCCGACCTCGCCGAACACCACCACATCGGGCGGGATGGGATGGTTGAGCAGCGCACTGACCAACGCGAGGCACAGCGGCAGATCCGCGCCCGGCTCGGTGAGGCGAACGCCACCCACGGCCGATGCGAACACCTCGTGCTGCCCCAGCGCAAGGCGCGACCGACGCTCGAGCACGGCCAGCAGCAGCGCCAGCCGACCTGGGTCGAGGCCCTGCGCGCTGCGGCGTGGCGGCGCACCGGGGGTGACCTTGTTGGTGAGTGCCTGCACTTCCACCAGCAGCGGACGCTGCCCTTCGAGCGTGGGGGTGATGGCCGAGCCAGCCACCCCGGTGCGCCGATCGGTGAGGAACAGCTTGCTGGCGTCGGGAACGCCGATGAGGCCCTCGCCCGCCATCTCGAACACGCCCAGCTCGCTGGTGGGCCCGAAGCGGTGCTTCGCCGCGCGCAGCAACCGCAACGAGTGATGGCGGTCGCCTTCGAAGCTGAGCACGGTGTCGACCACGTGCTCGAGCACCCGCGGCCCCGCCAGCCCGCCTTCCTTGGTGACATGACCCACCATCACGATGGGCAGGTTGCGGCGCTTGGCCTCGCCCACCAGCCGGTGCGCGCACCCGCGAACCTGCACCACGCTGCCGGGCGCCGAGGGCACGTCGGGATCGGCGATGGACTGGATGCTGTCGATGACGACGAGGCTCGGCTGCACGTCGTCGATGGCGGCGATGATGTGCGGCAGTGAGGTCTCGGGCAGCAACCACAGCTCGGGGCGCACGGCGTCGAGGCGCTCGGCGCGCAGGCGGACCTGCTGAGCGCTCTCTTCGGCGCTGACGTACAGCGTGCGGTGCGGCCACTGCGCCAGCAACTGCAGCAGCAGCGTGCTCTTCCCGATGCCCGGCTCACCGCCCAACAGCGTGACCGAGCCGGGTACCAGCCCACCGCCCAGCACACGATCGAGCTCGGGGATGCCGGTGGACTGCGGCCGCGCGAACGTTGCATCGACCGCACCGATGGGAGTGGCCGGAGCAGACGGCCCCAGGTTGTGACCGAGAGCGAGCTCGGGCAGATCGACATCTTCCACCAACGAGTTCCATGCCTCGCACCCCGCGCACCGGCCGGCCCACTTGGGGGTGGGGGTGCCGCACTCGGTGCAGCGGTAGACGACGCGAACCTTGGCCATGCCTGCACCCTACGGAATGGGTGTCACGTTGTTCCTCACTTCGCGCTGATGTGCGAGCGGTGGTCAGCGACCGGGTTGCCGGCGGCGGGCCCGCTGCGTGCGAGCTCTCGCCACGAACGCGATGAAGGCCACAGCAGCCACGCACCAGGCCACCAGAGCAACCAGCGCGATGCGTGCCACGGTGCCCCACACGCTGGAGGGCTGGCCCTGCGCGAGCACGGTGGTGGTGGCCAGGTCGGCCGAAGTGCCATCGAGTGGAACCGACCACGCGAGTGCTGCGTCGGCGGTGGCCGGCGTGCCGCCCGCTGGCGTCATCGCCTCACCCGGCAGCTCGAGGGAGAACGTGAACGTGACCACATCGGTGGGTCGCAGGTTGGTGGCGGCGATGTCGTCGGCGTAGGGGCTGCCACCGATCGCTGCCAACACGTCGGGGTCGGCGAACGCGTCGATGCCGCCGTCCACTCGCAACGTGCCTGCCAGACCAGTGGTGATGTCGTCGTCGGTGACCGCGCGGGTGAGGGCGATGTCGTGCAGCGGGCCGCCCGGCCCGTTCATCGACTGCAGCAGTGCCGTTGCCTCCTCCACCGTCGCGAACTCGTGCGTCAGCACCACCTGCAGACCACCGGTGTCGGTTGCGGCCGGCGCGGTGAGCGCCCACCCGGCAGCGATGGCATCGTCGAAGCGGAGATCCTCGGCCAGGCCGGGGGCTTGCGCCACCACCTCGGCGTCGGCAACGGCCGTGAGCGTGATGGAACCTGTGCCGTCGGCGTTCACCTGCACGTGTACGGTCGTGTCGACCTTGCAGGCCGTGAGCGCGAGTGCCACGAGGAGCAGGGCGAAGGCGCGGCGCATCGGCACATTCTGGCAGCCGCACCGCACGAGTGGGCGCCTGCGCGGCCTACTCGAACTTGGGATACGTATCGGTGAGCAGCCCGATGTAGGCGTTGAAGCGGGTGCTGTAGCGGTACACCTTGAGCAGGAAGTCGAACATGCCGCGAGGTTGTGTGCCGGTGAACAAGATGGCGAACCAGCAGATGACGGTGATCACTGCGGCCGCGATGGCCAGGAAGTAGGAGATCAACATTGCCGGAATCGCCCAGATCAGCCGCAACGCGTTGGTGAGCCGGTCGGCCGACTCTTCGTAGTCGATGGAGAAGTGCACCGGCTCGTTCAGCTTCTCGAACGCGAAGTTGGGGTAGGCGTCGTACATCATCCCCAGGTACGTGGTCGCCCGGTTCTGCCAGTCGAGCACGTTGCGCGAGAACGTCCACAGGCTCTTGTTGCGCTTGCCGGTGAACAAGATGATGAACCACTGGATGAGCGAGGCGGCACCCGACGCGTAACCGAGCACGCCGACGATGATGAGGTGAGGGATCGCGTAGAAGATGCGCAACCCGTTGCTGAGCCTGCTGCGCGGGCTCGTGTACTCGATGTCGAACGCCACCGTTGCCATTGTCGAAACCTCCAGGTCAGACGAATGCGCGGAGCGTACTGCTGTTGCGTTGCGCGACCGGACGATGCCCGGTGCGCAGCGCCTACTCGGTGGGCGCCGGTGGCTCCGCGATGACGATCTCGGGCGCGGCCGTCGTCGCCAGCTCCACCGCGGCCGGCGGCTGGAAGCCCTCGACCGCGTGGAACGACAGCTTGCGGTCGCCCGGGCGATCGGGGTCGTCCTCGGTGTCGACAACGATGATCTCGCCGGCGTGGAACTCCTTGTACAGGATCTTCTCCGACAGCACGTCCTCGATCATCCGCTGGATGGCCCGGCGCAGCGGGCGGGCGCCCAGCTGCGGGTCGTAGCCCTTCTCGGCGAGCAACTCCTTGGCCGACTGCGTGAGCTCGATGCCCAGGCCCTGGTTCTCCAGCTGGCCGGTGAGGCGCTTGGTCATCAGGTCGACCATCTGCATCACCGCATCGCGGTTGTGCTCGTGGAAGACGATGATCTCGTCGATGCGGTTCAGGAACTCGGGGCGGAAGTGACCCTTCAGCGCATCGGTGACCTTGTCCTTCATGCGCTCGTAGCTCATTGCTTCGTCGATCTTGGTGAAGCCGACGTTGGCCTTGCGCAGATCGCTGGACCCGAGGTTGCTGGTCATGATGAGCACCGTGTTGCGGAAGTCGACGGTGCGGCCCTGGCTGTCGGTGAGGCGGCCTTCCTCCAGGATCTGCAGCAGCGTGTTGAACACGTCGGGGTGCGCCTTCTCGATCTCGTCGAACAGCACCACGCTGAACGGCTTGCGGCGAACGGCTTCGGTGAGCTGGCCGCCCTCTTCGTAGCCCACGTACCCGGGAGGCGAACCCACCAGCCGGCTGACGGTGTGCTTCTCCATGTACTCGCTCATGTCGAGCGAGATGAGGCTCTTCTCGTCGCCGAACAGGAACTCGGCGAGCGTCTTGGCCAGCTCGGTCTTGCCCACGCCGGTGGGGCCGAGGAAGATGAACGAGCCGCTGGGGCGCTTCGGGTCTTTCAGGCCGGCGCGAGTGCGGCGCACGCTCTGGCTGACGGCCTTGACCGCGTTCTCCTGGCCGATGATGCGCTTGTGCAGCTCGGCTTCCATGTTGAGCAGCTTGGCGGTCTCTTCTTCGGTGAGCTTGAACACCGGGATGCCGGTCCAGATGCTGAGCACCTCGGCGATGGCTTCCTCGTCGACCTCGTCGAACAGGTCGACACCGCTTGCCTTGACTTCGGCCTCCTTGGCCGCCTTCTCCTCGAGCAGCGACTTCTCCTGATCGCGCAGGCGACCGGCCTCTTCGAAGCGCTGCTCTTCCACGGCGCGCTTCTTGGCCTCCTGCACGTCGGTGAGCTTCTGCTCGAGCTCCTTCAGGTCGGGCGGCGTGGCCATGCGCTTGATGCGCAGGCGGCTGCCCGCCTCGTCGATGAGGTCGATTGCCTTGTCGGGCAAGTGGCGGTCGCTGATGTAGCGGTCGGCCAGGTTGGCCGCGGCCACGATGGCCTGGTCGGTGATGGTGACCCGGTGGTGGGCCTCGTACTTGTCGCGCACACCGCGCAGGATCTCGATGGTGTGGGCGAGCGTGGGCTCCTCCACGCGCACCGGCTGGAAGCGCCGCTCGAGCGCCGCGTCCTTCTCGAGGTGCTTGCGGTACTCGTCGAGCGTCGTGGCGCCGATGGTCTGCAGTTCGCCGCGCGCCAGCATCGGCTTGAGGATGCTGGCCGCGTCGATGGCGCCTTCGGCGGCCCCGGCGCCGACGAGCGTGTGGATCTCGTCGATGAACAAGATGATGTCGCCGCGAGTGCGGATCTCCTTGAGCACCTTCTTGAGACGCTCTTCGAAGTCGCCGCGGTAGCGGCTGCCGGCCACGAGTGCACCCAGGTCGAGCGTGTACAGCTGCTTGTTGCGCAAGGTGTCGGGCACATCGTTGGACACGATCTTCTGGGCCAGGCCCTCGACGATGGCGGTCTTGCCGACGCCGGGCTCGCCGATGAGCACCGGGTTGTTCTTGGTGCGGCGGCTGAGGATCTGCATGACCCGCTCCATCTCGCGGCTGCGACCGATGACGGGGTCGAGCTTCTTCTCGCGAGCGAGCTGAGTGAGGTTGCGACCGAACTGGTCGAGGATCTGGCTGTTGCCCTTGTCGGAGGCCTCTTCCTTGGCAGCCGTGCCCGAGGCGGCGGCGGCCTGTGGCTCGCCCTTGCCCTGGCCGCCCTGGTAGCCCGACAGCAACTGGATGACCTGCTGGCGCACTCGGCTGAGATCGGCGCCGAGCTTGACCAGCACCTGTGCCGCGACGCCTTCGCCCTCGCGGATGAGGCCGAGCAGGATGTGCTCGGTGCCGATGTAGTTGTGCCCCAGCTGCAGGGCCTCGCGCAGCGACAGCTCGAGCACCTTCTTGGCGCGAGGGGTGAACGGGATGTGGCCCGAGGGCGACGAGCCGCCTTGGCCGATGATCTCCTCGACCTGGCTGCGCACCGCCTCGAGTGAGATGCCCAGCGACTCCATGGCCTTGGCGGCCACGCCTTCGCCTTCGTGGATGAGCCCGAGAAGGATGTGCTCGGTGCCGATGTAGCTGTGGTTCAGCAGGCGAGCTTCTTCCTGCGCCAGCACAACCACCCGACGAGCCCGATCGGTGAAGCGTTCAAACATGGCAGAAGTGTATCGGTGGTCGCCCGTCGCAACGCTGTGCAGCGAGTGCACTTGTCACGCCGGACACGCTCTGCACTACAGGCGCGCGTGTGAACTTCGGCCTCGTTGGGGGGTGCACCGCGATCTGACGTAGCCTTGCCGACGTGTCGTCCGCTCCGCTGTTCGCGCTGCCCAGCCATGCTGCCGACCTCGCGCGCATCGAAGCCGCGCTCATCGAGTCGGTGCACACCCCCGACCCGTACCTCAACGACATCGCGTCGCATCTCATCGTGGCCGGCGGCAAGCGTCTGCGCCCCGTCCTCGCCGTGGTGGCCGCGCAGGTGGCCGGGCCGGGCGACGCGCTCGTGCACGAGCGCTCGGTGCAGGGTGGCATCGCGTGCGAACTGGTGCAGACCGGCTCGCTGTACCACGACGACGTGATGGACGAAGCCGACACCCGTCGCGGCGTCGACACGGTCAACGCCAAGTGGGGCAACCTGCAGGCCATCCTCGCCGGCGACTTCCTGCTCTCGCGAGCCTCGGAGATCGCCGCCTCCTTGGGCACCGAAGTCGCCGGGCTCCTCGCGCGGACCATCGGTCGGCTGTGCGAGGGCCAGATCGAAGAGCTGCGCCACACCTACAACGCCGCGCGGCCCGAAGCCAGCTACCTGTCCAGCATCAGTGGCAAGACCGCGTCGCTGTTTGCCACGGCAGCTCGCATCGGTGGGCTGGTCGCCGATCTCGATCGCCCGCTCATCGACGCGCTCACCGAGTACGGCGAAGCGTTCGGCATGGTGTTCCAGATCGCCGACGACCTGCTCGACATCTCGGCCACCGACGAGCAACTGGGCAAGCCGGCCGGTCACGACATGGTCGAGGGCGTGTACACGTTGCCGGTGCTGCGCACCTTGCAGGCCGGTGGCGTGGCAGCAGTCGAGCTGCTCTCGCTGTTGGGCAAGCCACTGGTCGGCGTCGAGCAGGAGAAGGCCCTGGCCATCGTCCGCTCCAACGCCGGTGTCGTGGCAGCAACGGGCGTCGCTCGCGAGTGGGCCGTTCGTGCCGAGTCGGCGTGCGATCGGCTGCCGGCATCGGCAGCCACCGAGGTGCTGCGCGCCGCGCCGGCGGCACTGCTCGCTTCGATCTGACCCGCCGCCCCGGGGGTCAGGCGTTCGGGGCCAGCTTCACGATCTTGGCCGCTGCCTTGTACGCCAGCTCTGCCGGACCCTTCTCGTCGTCGCGCAGCAGGTTGGCCATGATGCGCAGCACCCATTCCATCAGCGTGCGGCTCTGCAGGCCCACGCGCGTGAGCTCGCGCATCAGCGCAGGCCTGCCGATGATGCGGGCGAAGAGGCGGGCGACCTTGAAGTACTCGCCGTACTCCTCGTCGATCTGGCGCGGGTACTGCTGCAGCAACGACGGATCGTTGGTGACCAGTGCTTCGTGCAGCACCTGCGCGGCGATGCGAGCCGTCTCGTACGCGTAGTCGATGCCTTCACCGTTGAACGGGTTCACGCTGCCGGCGGCATCGCCCACCACCAGGAAGCTGGGCCCGGCGTTGGGCCCCACCGAGCCGCCCATGGGGATGCGCCCGCTGGTGGCCTTGCACTCGGGGTTGCCGGGATCGATCTCCCAGCGCTCGGCCACCTGATGTGCATAGGCGTCGAGCAGGTGTGTGGTGTTGACGCTCTTGAAGTCGCGAAACGTGCTGAGCAGGCCGACGCCGATGTTGACCGTGCCGTCGCCCACCGGGAAGATCCAGCCGTACCCGGGCATCGGGTTGCCGTTGCGGTCCTTCACATCGAGCGCCGATTCGATCCATGGTTCGGCGTGACGCGGTGACTGCCAGTACGTGCGAATGGCCGTGCCGTAGGGCCACTCGCGTGTGCGGAACGTGCCCAGCGAACGGCCGAACCGGCTGTTGGCACCGTCGGCAACGACGACGTACTTGGCATGGACCTCGCGCGTGGTGCCGTTGGTCGCAACGGTGGCACCGCGGACGAAGCCGCGCTCGACGATCGGCTGTATGGCCTCGTGCCCCAGCAGCAACGTGGCGCCGGCTCGCTGAGCGTTCTCGGCCACCAGCTGGTCGAGCTCGCGGCGGCGAACCACGTACCCGTGCTGTGGGTACACGGGGTGGCTCGGCCACTCCAGTTCCAGTGACCGACCCATGCCGGTGGCTCGCAGCCCGCTGTAGCGGTGGTACTTCGCCAGCGGCTCCGCCAGGCCCATCTCGTTGAGCTGGTGCACGGCCCGCGGTGTGAGGCCATCGCCGCAGGTCTTGTCGCGCGGGAACGTCTTGCGTTCGACGACGGTGACGTCGTGGCCGTGGCGAGCCAGCCAGTAGCCCGCAGCGGCACCCGCGGGGCCGCCACCGATGACGAGCACTTCGGTGTGGAGGGGCGCCTCGCTGGACGCGTGGTCGGTCACAGCACAGCAGTGTGGCCGCTGTGTTCCGGAAGCGGCCACATCGACACTTGGTTTCGGGCCCGCCTGGGCGCCCGAGTCACTCAGCGGTGGTGCCGGCGACCGGCACGCTGCCGATCTCGATGATGCCCTTGTCGGCGATCACCGTGTGCACGTCGTCGAACGTGGCCTCGCCAGTCTCGAGGGCGAGGTAGGCGGGCGCCTCCGGCGAGCACCACAGCTCGAACTCCTCGGTGCCCTGCTCGGCGCCGCCGAGGTCGTAGCGCTCGTGGCAGACGACCTCGAGGATCTCGAGATCGGACAGACCGAGCCCCTTGCCGGCAGCCGGCATCACGCCGCCGCTGGCACCAGCGATGTGTGGGCCGCCCTCGCGATTCGGGTCGCCCGGAATCTGCACGCCGGCGCTGACGTACTCGGCGCTACCGAGCTTCACCCAGCGCAACTGGTCTTCGATGTGCGGGAAGGTGGCGATGACCGACCCATTGGTGAAGGCGTACGCGGAACCGATGCCCTCGCCACCGGCACCGTGGCACGAGCCGCAGTTGGAGTACACCTTCAGACCTTCGCCCAACGGGCCACTGGCCTTGGCCGCGATGGGCTTGAGCGCGAGCACGTACATGAACAGCCACAGCGGCAGGATGCTGAGGGTGATCATCGCCCACACAGGGATCTTCTTGCGCGCCTTGTAGGCAGCGACCACCGGGATGTCGGGCTTCGGAGGCGGTGGCCCCGCGGGTACGACTTCGGCCTTGGCTGCGGCGACGGCGGGCGCAGCGGAGGCGGCCACGGCAGGAGTAGTGGCAGGAGCGGCAGCGGCGGCAGCGGCGTCGCCGCCGCCCTTGCGTGCCTGACTGCGCTTCAGCAGGTGCTCGGGAATCTCGGTCACGGGTCGAACGATAGACGTCCGGACACGGGATTCGGGAATTCCGCCGTCCGGGAAGTTCGTCGGCGGCGAGGAATCTTCTGTGCACGAGTTCACAACGGGGCGGCCGGATCGCGACCCGCGTGGTAGACCGAACCGGTGACACCGGCTCGTGGGTCGATTTCTGGATGCGTTCTCGCGGACGAACTGGTATCGACCCCGGGTGTGGTGGCTACAGTTTGTGCAGCAGTTCACGAGGAAGGGCAGCGCCGGTGCTGATCGCATTCGAAACCAACGTGTTGAAGTGGCCCGGCATGAACGAGGCGTTTCTGTTTTCGTTCATCCTGTCCACGGCAGGCGCGCTGTTGGTGCTGCCGTACGCCAAGCGTCGCCCGAAGGGCACGCCCACCTCGTGGGGCGAGGCCATGCTCGCGTCGGTGTACGTCTTCGGCCTGATGTTCGTCGCCTTCGGCATCGTGCCCGACAAGTTCATCGCGCACGCCGATGCCGAGCTCGGCTGGAACAAGAACCTCATCATCTACGGCCCCGGCGACATCTTCAAGCCGCAGGCGCTCGGTGGCAACTTCCCGTTCACCATGTCGTACGAAGCCGTCCGCGACATCGTGGTGGTCGTCATCCACGTCTGGTACTTCGGCCTGCTCATCTTCTTGTGGAGCGTGTGGCAGAAGCGCGGCGACGGCACGCCCAGCAAGGAACTCGCCACCAGCTCGTTCGGGCGCCCGTTGGTGAAGAAGAGCTGATATGGCGAAGACCGACGCCAACCCACCGATGATGCCGTACACCGACGAGTACACACTCGTCGAGGTCGACGCGGATTACCTGTCGAAGGCCATCAAGCCCAAGCAGTTCATCCACATCGACCAGACCGAGTGCATCATGTGCGAGGGCTGCGTCGACATCTGTCCGTGGAAGTGCATCCACATGGTGTCCACCGACGCCATCGTGGAAGCCAGCAACACCGAGCAGCCGGGGCTCGACCCCAGCGACAACGTGCTGTTCATCATCGACGACGACATCTGCACACGGTGCCAACTGTGTGTCGATCGCTGCCCGACGGGCGTGATCATCATGGGCAAGGTGGGGGCTCCGGCAGTTGCCGGCGACTCGCACGTACGTACCAACAGCCATGGCTATGCCTACGGCCTGAGGCTCTGAGGGAAAACGAACAACGATGGCAAAGATCCTCGACGAGACACCACGTCCCACCGCGAAGGACCGCTTGACCAAAGGGGTCGGTGATGTGCAGGGCAGCCAAGCCTGGAACAGCATCTTCCGGCCGGGCAGCATCTTCCGCAAGGGCTACACCGACAGCCCGCGCAACCGCAGCTACGTGATCATGAACTCGGTGCTGTACCACCTGCACCCGGTGAAGGTGAAGCGCCACGCGGTGAAGGTGAGCTACACGCTCTGCCTCGGCGGCCTCAGCTTCTTCCTGTTCATCCTGCTCACGGTCACCGGCATCTTCCTGATGTTCTTCTACCGGCCCACCGACGTGCAGGCGTGGAACGACATCTCCAACCTGCAGACATCGGTGACCTTCGGCTTACTTGTGCGCAACATGCACCGCTGGGGCGCTCACCTGATGGTGCTCAGCGTGTTCCTGCACATGGCCCGCGTCTTCTACCACGGCGCCTACAAGCCGCCGCGCGAGTTCAACTGGGTCATCGGCGTGGTGCTGCTGATGCTCACTCTGCTGCTGTCGTTCACCGGCTACCTGTTGCCGTGGGACCAGTTGGCGCTCTGGGCCGTCACCGTGGGTACCAACATGATGGGCTACACCCCGGTGCTGGGTACGCAAGTGCGGTTCGTGCTGCTGGGTGGCAAGGAGATCGGTGGCGACACGCTGCTGCGCTGGTACGTGCTGCACGTGCTGATGCTGCCGTTCGTCATCGTCATCTTCATGGCCATCCACTTCTGGCGTGTCCGCAAAGACGGCGGCATCTCGGGGCCGTTGTGAGCGAAGGAGGCGATCGATGACCGAAATCCCTGAACACCTCCTGAAGCGGGCGCAGGCCGCACGCGACAAGGCTGCTGTCGAAGGCGGTGCCACCGGCGAGGCTGCTGCCGGTGCCGCTGCTGCGACCGGCGGTGACGCGCCCGCGGCCGATCCGCGCATTCCTGCGCACCTGCTCGAGCGCAGCAAGGCACGCCAGGCGGCGGGTAGTGGTGGCGGCGTTGCCGTGCAGGAGAAGGTGGCCAGCGTGGTCGCCGCTGCTCCCACGGGCGGCAGCCTGCCGGTAGGGGCCGGCCCCGGCGGCCACACCCAACGCCTGCTCACCGTCGTCAAGAGCGGCAGCATCCAAGATGTGAAGGCGTCACCGGTCGACAAGGTGCACACCTGGCCGCACCTGCTGGCTGCCGAGTTCGTGGCTGCGCTGGCATGCCTGTCGTTCACGTTCTTCTTCTCGATCTTCGTGAACGCCCCGCTGCTGCAGCAGGCCAACATCAACAAGACGCCCAACCCGTCGAAGGCGCCCTGGTACTTCCTCGGCCTGCAGGAACTGCTCACCATGTTCCACCCGATGATCGCCGGTGTCACCATCCCCGGCGTGGGCATGATCGTGCTGATCCTTGCGCCCTACATCGACAAGAACCCGTCCAACAAACCGGAGGATCGCAAGTTCGCGACGTCGTTGATGACCGTGCACCTCATGTTCTGGGCGGTGCTCGTCATCATCGGTTCGTTCTTCCGCGGCCCCGGTTTCAACTTCACGCTCCCGTGGCGTGACGGACTCTTCTTCGAACTGTGAGGTACGTGCTGTCATGAGTTCCGCTGTCATCATCGCTCTCGCCGTTGCCGCCATCGTCGTCCTGTTCGCCGTGGTGCTGCTGGTCACCGCGCGCAAGGCCGACGTGCGTGGCGCCGGTGCACTGAGCCGCGAGACGCGCCGCCGCGACCGCGACGCCGACATCGATCTGCCGGCAGCGCCGTCGGGCCGGTCGGTGGAACGCGCCGCTGTGGAGGATCGCACGCAGGCGCTCGTGCCGGCGGCCGCCGCTGCGCCCAGCATCTGGATCCCACCGGATCGGGAAGAGATCGGCGTCAACCGTCGCCAGTTCCTCAACCGCGCCACGGTGACGCTGATGAGCACCAGCTTGCTCACCTTCGCAGCCGCCGGGTTCGTCGCCTTCCTGTGGCCCACGGCCGCTCCGGTGTTCGGCGGCAAGGTGAACGTGGGCAAGCTCACCGACATCCTCGCCAGCATCCGCAGCAACGGCGGCTTCTTCTACGCCTCCAACGCACGCTCGTACGTCACCGTCTACCCTTCCGAGGCATTGCCCAAGGCCAAGGGCGTGAAGGAGTACAAGGCGCTCCTGGGCGGCATGGAGGACGGCATCGTCGCCCTGTACCAGAAGTGCCCGCACCTCGGTTGCCGGGTGCCGGAGTGCAAGAGCAGCCAGTGGTTCGAATGCCCGTGCCACGGCTCGCAGTACAACCGCGTGGGTGAGAAGAAGAGTGGCCCGGCACCTCGCGGCATGGATCACTTCGCAGTCACCGTCTCGGGTACCGGCGACGTGGTGATCGACACCTCGGCGCCCATCGTCGGAGCGGCCATCGGTACCAACACCACTGGTCAAGAGGCGGAAGGGCCACACTGCATATGATCGCGCTCAACAGCACTGCAGTGGCGTGGGTGATCTTCGCCATCGTCACCATCGGGTGGATCACCTACTTCTTCCTCAACAAGGGCAGCGCCCGAGCCGAGCTCGGCTCCGAGGTCGAGATGGCGCCCAACCGCAAGGCGTACTACGACGACGAGCAGCTCGAGGGCCCGCGCCTCGAGCGCATGCAGCTGCTCGGTGTGCTGCTGCTGGTCACGCTCGTCATCGGCTTGCCGCTCTACTGGATGTTCGAGCCCAGTCGTCAGGCGGGCGCGGTCAGTGGCGAGCAAGAGCGCTTCCGCTGGTGGGGCGAGCAGTTGTTCGAGACCACGGCCAATGGCGGGTTCAACTGCTCGGGCTGCCATGGCGGCATGGGTGGCAGCGGTGCGTCGGCGCCGTACGCCATCACGGATCCGAACACGCAAGAGGTCACCGCCGTCAACTGGTACGCCCCGGCCCTCAACACCGTCTTCTACCGCTTCAGCCAGGAAGAGGTGCGTTTCATCCTCAACTACGGCCGACCGTTCTCGCCGATGTCGGCGTGGGGTGCAGCGGGCGGTGGCCCGATGACCGAGCAGAACATCGAAACGCTGTTGGTCTACCTGAAGTCGATTCAGATCAAACCCGAGGGGTGCCTTGGCGACAGTGAGTTCGTCAACAAGGCCGACCCGTACGTGTGCGAAGGCGGCACGCTGCCGCAAACCACACAGGCCGAGATCCAGAAGTCGGTCGACGAGTACCTCGCCAAGAACCCCGAGGCCAGCGAAGGTGAGGCGCTGTTCAACAGCAACCTCGCCAGCGGCGCCTACAGCTGTGCGCGCTGCCACACTCCGGGCTGGAGCTACGACCAGCCCGGTGTCACGGCGCAGGGCGCATTCGGCTGGAACCTCACCGGTGGTGCCACCAACAGCCACTTCCCCAACGAGCAGGACATGATCAACTTCATCAAGGTCGGCTCCAAGAACGGCGCCAAGTACGGTCTGCAAGGACAAGGATCGGGTCGCATGCCCGGCTTCGGTCACTTGCTCACCGATGAGCAGATCACCGCCATCGTCGAATACGTCCGGAGCCTCTGATGCATGCAGCGATTGCGTCGGCAGCTGCCGGCATCCTGGGTAACACGGGCAAGACCGCCATCGGCCCCTGGGAGTGGGAGCTGCGTGGCACCCTCATCGTCATCATGGCGGTGGGTGTGCTGTGCGGCAGCCTGTACCTCATCCTCGGTACCAACCTCGGTGCGCGGCTCGGCTTCCTGGTGGCGCTCACCGGCCTTGCCGGGTGGATGTTCATCATGGGCGCGGTGTGGTGGACGTACGGCAAGGGCTTGCTCGGTCCCGACCCCAGCTGGCAGCCAGTGGCGGGTAAGACCGTCATCCGCGACCCTGGTTCGCTCTCCGAGGTGGGTGTGCTCGATCTGTCGTTCACACCCACCGACGATCCGGTCGCCGACGCCACCGCTGTGCGCGGGTTGCTCGCCGACTCGTCGTGGAAGCAGCTCAACTCGGCACTGCCGTCGTATGCGCAAGCCGGCGCCGCCGGTGGCGTGTTCCTCGAAGAATCGGGTGCGTACGCGGCCGGCGAGTTCGCAGTCGTCGGTGTGTACGAGAAGGGTGGCGAGCGCGGGCCCAAGTTCTGGGACGACCGCATCGACTTCCTTGCCTTCTTCCACAAGCCGCACTACGCGCTGGTGGAGATCGCGCCGCTCGTGCCGCAGCGAACCGAACCCGGTCGTGCGCCCGCACGCGCGGTCATCGACACCTCTCGTCCGCACGAGTACGTGTTCATGATCCGCGACATGGGCTCGAAGCGTGTGCCGGCGGCCATCATCTGCATCTCGTCGCTCGTCATCTTCCTCACGCTGTGTTGGATGTTGCACACTCGCGATCGACGTGTGCTCGTGAATCGTTCGGCCAAGGCACTGCCGGCAAAGGCCTGACCGCATGGGCCAATACCTGCCGATCGTCTGTCTGCTGGTGCTGGCGGGGCTGTTCGGCGCGCTGAGCTTCTTCGCCTCCCGCCTGCTGGCACCACGCCGCCCGTCGGCCGCCAAGGAGGCACCGTACGAGTGTGGCATCGTGCCCAGCCGCGAGCCGCCAGAGCGCTTTCCGGTCACGTTCTACGTGGTTGCCATGCTGTTCATCATGTTCGACATCGAACTGATCTTCATCTACCCGTTCGCGGTCGATCGCAGCTTCCTCGGTTCGTATGCGCTGTGGGAGATGATCGCGTTCACGGTGGTCTTCTTCGGTGCGTTCGTGTACGTGGTTGCTCGCGGTGCGCTCGATTGGGGCCCCGTCAACGCGCACCGCCGGCTGGAGCCGGCCGTCTCCGCTGAGCGCACCACCACCAGCACCATCCGTCGCGTCGGTCTCGAAGGCCGGCCGGAGATGGTCGATCTCGGCGAGGATGCCGCCTGATGGGCCTCATCAACGACATCCAGGACGACGGCTTCGGCGGCATCCCGCACAACGCCATCACGGCCAAGTTGGAAGATCTGGTCAACTGGGCTCGCAGCCGCAGCTCGTGGCCCGCATCGTTCGGCCTGGCCTGTTGCGCCATCGAGATGATGGCCACCGGTGCCGCGCACTACGACCTCAGCCGATTCGGGATGGAGGTGTTCCGCGCGTCGCCGCGCCAAGCCGACATCATGATCGTCGCCGGCCGTGTGAGCCAGAAGATGGCACCCGTGCTGCGGCAGGTGTACGACCAGATGATGGAGCCCAAGTGGGTCATCAGCATGGGTGTGTGCGCCAGCAGTGGGGCATGTTCAACAACTACGCGATCGTGCAGGGTGTGGATCAGGTGGTGCCGGTGGATGTGTACGCGCCGGGCTGCCCGCCCACGCCCGAGACCCTCATCCACGCGATCGAGACGCTGCACCAGAAGATCGAGGACGGCGAGCTGCTCAAGCGGCGTGCTGCCACCGGCTCGGGCGCCGGGTTGCACGTCACCGAGATCCCGGTGGGCGCGCAGCCGATGCCGGTCGTCCTGGGAAGCCGGTAGCCGTGTCCGACACGCTCGAACCGCCTGCCGGCGCGCCCGAACCGCCGATGCTGCACGGTGTGCTGCTGTCCGACAGCCACGGCCAACGAGTGCTGCATCCCACACGCGAGCAGTACGTGACGACGGTGCGAACCTTGCTCGACGACACCTACTCGATGTGTGCCGACCTCACCGCGGTCGACTACCTCACGTTCCCCAACCGCACGCTGCCCGACGGCATTGCCGGTGAGCGGTTCGAACTGGTGGTGAACCTGCTGTCGATCGAACGTCGCGAGCGCATCCGCCTGCGGGTGCAGGTGCCCGCCGACGACCCCAGCATCGCCACCCTGTTCGACCTGTACCCGGGCACCGAGGCCATGGAGCGCGAGGTGTACGACATGTTCGGCATCGTCTTCACCGATCACCCCGACCTCACCCGCATCCTGATGCCCGAGGACTGGGACGGCCACCCGCTGCGCAAGGACTACGACCAGGGCCGGATTCCCGTGCAGTTCAGCACCGACTTCGCCGCGAGGGAGAGCCGGCCGTGAACGACGCTGCCGTGAACGACGCTGCCGTCAACGACGCTGCCGTCAACGACATCGTCGGCACCATCCGTGCCGGCAACGAGCCGGCGCAGGGCCTCAAGCCGCGCAGTGAGCTCACCGCTCGCGAGTTGCTGCGCGAAGTCGGCGCCGTGCTGCGCATGAGCGAAGCCGAGGCAGCGAAGCTGGGCGACCTTCCGCTCGACCCCGCCGACGATCAGACCATGATCATCAACATGGGCCCGCAGCACCCCAGCACTCACGGCGTGTTGCGCCTGATGTTGGAGCTGCAAGGCGAGACCGTGCTGCGCTGCAAGCCGATCATCGGCTACCTGCACACCGGCATGGAGAAGACCGGCGAGAACCTCACGTACATGCAGGGCGGCACCAACGTCACGCGCATGGACTACCTCAGCCCGCTCAACAACGAGCTCGTGTTCTCGATGGCCACCGAGAAGCTGCTCGGCATCGACGGCGACATCCCCGAGAGGGCGGTGTGGATGCGCATGCTGCTCAGCGAGCTGAATCGAATGTCGTCGCACCTGCTGTTCATGGCCACCAATGGCATGGACCTGGGTGCGGTCAGCATGATGATCTACGGCTGGCGCGAGCGCGAAGAGGTGCTGCGCTTCTTCCAGAAGGTCACCGGCTTGCGGATGAACCACAACTTCATCCGCCCGGGTGGTGTGGCTGCCGACCTTCCTGCCGGGTGGCGCGACGATGTGCTGCACCTGCTGGAGATGATCCCTCCGCGACTGGAGGAGTACGACATCCTCATGACCGGGCAGCCCATCTGGCGCGAACGGTTGCAGGGCGTCGGCGTCATCACTGCCCAGGAGGCCATCGCCCTCGGCGCCACAGGGCCCATCCTGCGCAGCACGGGCGTGCCGTGGGATCTGCGGCGCGACACGCCGTACCTGCACTACGACGAAGTGGAGTTCGATGTCATCGTCGGCAGCTACGGCGACGCCTTCGATCGGTATGCGATCCGACTCAACGAGATCCGCGAGAGCATCCGCATCGTGCACCAGATCCTCGACCGCATGCCCACCGGCGACTATCGCATCCAGGACAAGAAGGTCACCCCGCCGCCGCGAGCTCGCATCGACGAGTCGATGGAAGCGCTCATCCACCACTTCAAGATCTTCACCGAGGGCTTCAAGGTGCCCGAGGGCGAGGCCTACGTGGCCGTCGAGAGCCCCGTGGCGAGATCGGCTGCTACATCGCCAGCGACGGCTCGGCCACCCCGTACCGCCTGCACGTGCGGGCGCCATCGTTCGTCAACATCCAATGCCTGCCACACATGATGCGCGGCGGCATGATCGCCGACGCCGTGGCCGTCATCTCCTCCGTCGACCCAGTGCTCGGAGAGGTGGATCGATGAGGGGGCGGGCGCGCCCGGGGCTCCGGGGGCGGAGCGGCGCCCGCCCCCCCCCTTGGGCCGGGGGCGCGCGCCGGCGGGGGGGGGGCGCCGAAGGGGCCCCCAGAGTCGACTCAACGAAGCCAACGTCATCCTCGCCAAGGAGATCATCGGGCGCTACCCGAAGGCCCGTTCGGCGACCATTCCGCTGCTGCACCTTTCGCAACAGCAGAACGGCTACGTCACCAACGACGCCATTGCCCACGTCGCCGAACTGGTGGGCGCCACCTCGGCCGAGGTGCTGGGCACGGCCACGTTCTACGAGATGTTCAAGTTCGAGCCGGTGGGCAAGTACCTCGTCAACATCTGCGGCACGATGAGCTGCCAGTTGCTGGGCGCCGACGACCTGATGCACCACGCCGAGGCGCGCCTGGGCGTGAGGGCCGGCGGCACCACCGCCGACGGCATGTTCACCCTCGAGCACGCCGAGTGCCAGGCGGCGTGCACCGAGGCGCCGAACATGCAGGTGAACTACCGGCACTGCCATCGGATGACGACGGCGGCCTTCGACCAGCTGATCGACGACCTCGCTGCTGGGCGGCTCGACGGGGAGATCCCGCCGCACGGCACGCTTGCCCGGATCCGCCAGCAGATCCCCGCCGACAAGGCCGCCGGAGTCGCACCCCCGGACGCGCCCGTCGAACCCGCCTGGATGCTCGCACCGGAGGCCACATCGTGAGCAGCTACCCCTGGGCCGCCGGCTACATCGACGACGGCGACCGCCCCAAGCTGGTCACCTCGCGCTTCGAGCACGAGGACAGCTACACCCTCGAGCGCTACCACGCCACCGGTGGCTACGCAGGGTTGCGCGCCGCGCTCGGTCGCACGCCGGCCGAGGTGCACGACGAGGTGCGCGGGCCACCGTGCTGGGTCGTGGTGGTGCCGGGTTCCCCGCCGGCACCAAGTGGGGCCTGATGCCCGCCGGCAAGTACCCGCGCTACCTCGTGGTCAACGGTGACGAGAGCGAACCCGGTACGTACAAGGACCGTCTGCTGATGGAGCGCGATCCGCACCAACTGGTGGAGGGTTGCCTCATCGCTGCGTACGCCGCCGGGTTGTCGCAGGTGTTCCTGTACATCCGTGGCGAGATGCCGCTGGCTCACGAACGAGTGGCGGTCGCGCTCAACGACGCGTACGCCGCCGGCTACGTCGGCAAGAACATCCTGGGCACGAACTTCAGCGTCGACATCGTGCTGCACTGGGGCGCCGGCGCGTACGTGGTGGGTGAGGAGACGGCGCTCATCGAGAGCCTCGAGGGCAAGCGCGGCGAGCCACGCCTGAAGCCTCCGTTCTTCCCTGCAGCGATCGGTCTCTACGGTCAGCCCACCATCGTCAACAACGTCGAGACGCTGTCCAACCTGCCGTGGTTGCTCGTCAACGGTGCGCAGGCCTTCACGGCCATCGGTACTGCCACCAGCCCGGGCACCCGCATGGTCGCGGTGTCGGGGCACGTGGTCCGGCCCGGTGTGTACGAGATCGTCAACGGCACCACCACCTTTCGCGACCTGCTCTACGGCGACGAGTTCTGCCAGGGCATCCGAGACGGCAACGAGTTGAAGGCGTTCGTGCCCGGTGGCGGGTCGGCGCCCTGGTTCACGCCCGAGCAGCTCGACCTGCCCTTCGAAGGCAAGTTGGTGGGCGCGGCGGGTTCCATGCTGGGCTCGGGCGCCATCATGGTGATGGACCACACCACCGACATCCCGACGGCGGCGCTCACCCTCACCCGCTTCTATGCCGCCGAGAGCTGTGGCCAGTGCACGCCGTGCCGAGAGGGCGGTACCTGGCTGGAGCGCGTGTTGCAGCGCGTGGTCGATGGCCGCGGCACCCACGCCGACCTTGCGCAGATGATGGAGATCGGCGAGTCCATCTGCCCCGGTGCGTTCCCGCACGCTGCCAGCGAACGCCTCGGTCTGGCCGCCACACCGTTCCCCTACAAGATGACCACCATCTGCTTCGTCGGGCCGTCCGCCTACGCCCCGGTGCATTCGGCGCTCACCCTCTTCCGCGACGAGTTCGAGGCCAAGATCGTCGAGCGCAGGCACATCCCCGTCAGCATCGAAGCAGTGGGAGCCCACTGATGACCACCACCGAGCCCACCATCGAGGCCGACGTGCCGGCGCCGGACCCCAACGCCGTCAACGTCACCATCAACGGTGTTCCCCACGTCGCCCGCAAGGGGCAACTGGTCATCGAGGCCGCCGCCGACGCAGGCGAGTACATCCCCCGGTTCTGCTACCACGAGCGCATGACGTCCGTGGGCAAGTGCCGCATGTGCCTCGTCGAGTGCGACTCGGGTCGCGGCCCGGCAGTCACCGTCTCGTGCATGGTGCCCGTGGCGCCCGACATGAAGATCGACACGCAGTCGCCCACCACCAAGCGCATGCAGGAAGGCGTGCTCGAGCTGTTGCTGGCCAACCACCCGCTCGACTGCCCGGTGTGCGACAAGGGTGGGGAATGCCCCTTGCAGGACCAAGCGTTCAGCAACGGCCCGGGTGAGAGCCGCTACGTGGAGGAGAAGCGTCACTACGAGAAGCCGGTCGCGATCAGCGACATCGTCTACCTCGACCGCGAACGCTGCATCCTGTGCGACCGGTGCACCCGCTTCGCCGACGAGGTGGCCGGCGACGCGCTCATCCACTTCAGCAGCCGCGGCAACAACACCTACATCACCACCTTCCCGACGAGCCGTTCAGCAGCTACTTCAGCGGCAACACCGTGCAGATCTGCCCGGTGGGCGCGCTCACCGCCAAGCCCTACCGCTTCAAGGCCCGCCCGTGGGATCTCAGCCAGCAGGAGACCACGTGCACCACGTGCGCCGTGGGGTGCCGCACGGTGGTGCAGAGCAGCCGCGACGAGGTGCTGCGCTACATGGGTGTCGACAGCGACCCGGTGAACCACGGCTGGCTGTGCGACCGCGGTCGCTTCAACTTCGAGGCGGTGAAGAGCGAGCATCGCGTGCTCCAGCCGCTCGTTCGTGAGGGCGACGAGTTGCTGCCTGCCTCCTGGAACACCGCGCTGGCCGCTGCCGCGGCGCTCATCACCGAGGCGAAGGCGGCCGGTGGCGTCGCCGGCATCGCCGTCATCGGTGGCGCTCGTGGCACCAACGAAGATGCGTTCGCCTGGGCTCGTGTGGGGCACGAGGTCATCGGTACCCCCAACGTGTACTCGCAGATGGGCGACGGCCTGCCTGTCGGCCTGCTCGGCCTGGATCGTGCCACCATCGACGAGGCCGCCAACGCCACCACGATCGTGCTGCTCGGCCCCGACCTCAAGGAGGAGCTGCCGGTGCTCTACCTGCGCCTGCGCGACGCCGCGGCGAAGCAGCGCAGCAGGATCATCGAGCTCACCCCCAAGCACACCGGCCTCACTCGCAACGCGTGGCGCAGCATCGGCTACGAGCCGGGCACGCAGGTCGCGGCGGTGCAGGGTGCGTTGGCCGACGGTGCCATCGCAGCGCAGCTGGCAAAAGGCAACGTGGTCATCGTGGCCGGTCGTGCCAACCTCGCCGAGTCGTCTGCCGCCACCATCGCCGCGCTCCACGCGCTGCTCGCTGCAGTACCCGGCGCCAAGGTGCTCCCAGCGTTCCGTCGTGGCAACGTGGTGGGTGCGTTGCAGGTTGGCGTCCGGCCCGGCAAGGGCGGCCTCGACACTCGCGGCGCACTGTTGGCGGCCGCTGACGGCAAGATCGAGTGCCTGGTGCTGCTGGGCGCCGACCCGCTCGCCGACTTCCCCGATACCGACCTCGCTCGGCGGGCCTTGGCCGGTGCTCGTCGCATCATCGCCGTCGACACGTTCCTCACGCAATCGTCGCAGCGCGCCGATGTGGTGCTGGCCGCGAGCGCATACGCGGAGAAGTCGGGTACCACCACCAACCTGGAAGGCAGGGTCAGCACCGTGGCCCGTCAGGTCACCCCCGCCGGCTCCACACGCCCCGACTGGATGATCGCCACCGAGTTGGCGCTCGTGCTGGGTGTCGACCTCGGCTACGGCAGCGTGGAGGCTGTCACCGCCGACATCGCGGCGAAGGTGGCCGGGTTCGAATCGGTCACCGCCGAGGCTCTGGCTGCCGACGGCAATGGTGTGCTGGCGGGTGTACCGGCGGCCATCGATCCGATCAACGTCGTCGAAGTCGACGTGCGCGAGCGCAACGCCTACGACTTCCGTCTCGTCGTCAGCCGCACCCTGCACGACCAGGCGACGGGTACGGCCAACTCGCCCTCGCTCGCCGCGTTGCCTCGCGGCTCGGCGGTGCACCTGCATCCGCTCGATCTCGAGCGGGTCGGCACCACGGCGGGTACCGACGTGAAGGTCATCGGCCCTCGGTCCACCGTGGTCTTCACCGCCGTCGCCGACGAGACGGTGCTGCGCGGCACGGCCTTCGTGCCGTTCAACAATCCGGGCCCCAACGTCGGTGAGCTGATCGACTGCTTCGCCGCTGTCAACGACGTACGAATCGAGAACCTCTGATGTTCGCGGTCGACTCCCTCCTCGACGGGATCACGGTGTTCAGCACCCAGTTCCTGGTGGTGCTCATCAAGGTCGTGGTCATCTTCGTGGTCGGCCTGGTGGGCACGATGCTGATGGTGTGGTTCGAGCGCAAGGTCATCGCGTACATGCAGAACCGGGTCGGGCCCGACAAGGCCGGGCCCAAGGGCCTGCTGCAAACGCTGGCCGACGGCATCAAGCTGTTCTTCAAGGAAGACCTCATCCCGGAGAAGAGCGACCGGTTCGTCTTCAAGTTGGCGCCGTACTTGGCGTTCGTGCCGGCGTTCCTGGTCTGGAGCGTCATCCCGCTCGGTGGCGACTTCAGCAATGGCAAGGACGGCACCGTGTCCATCCTGGGCAAGGCCACCAAGCTGCAGCTCGCCGACCCGCCGGTGGGCGTGCTGCTGCTGCTGGCCCTCAGCAGCGTGGCCGTCTACGGCATCATGCTGGCCGGCTGGAGCTCGGGCTCGAAGTACCCGTTGCTCGGCTCGGTGCGAGCCTCTGCGCAGATGGTCAGCTACGAGGCCGCGCTGGGCCTCAGCCTGGCCACCGTCATCCTCATCGCCGGCACGCTCAGCACCAGCGGCATCGTTGCCGCGCAGAGCAGCTTCACCCGCTGGCACGTGGTCGCCACAGGGGTCTTGCCCTTCATCATCTTCCTGCTCGCCGCCACAGCCGAGCTCAACCGCCCGCCGTTCGACCTGGTGGAGGCCGAACAAGAGCTCGTCGGCGGTTTCAACACCGAGTACTCCAGCATCCGCTTCGCGCTCTTCTTCCTGGCGGAGTTCATGAACACCATCACGATGAGCGGAGTGATCGTCACCCTCTTCTTCGGTGGCCCGCAGCCGCTGAAGATCTTCGGGAACGCCAACGTGCTGTCGTTCCTCGGGCCGTTCAGCGGCACCGTGTGGATGCTGTTGAAGGTGATGGTGTTCCTGTACATCTACGTGTGGTTCCGGGCCACGCTGCCCCGCCTGCGCTACGACCAGCTGATGAACCTGGGCTGGAAGCTGCTCATCCCGTTGTCGTTGGGCTGGTTCATGCTCATCGCCGTGTTCCGGGTGGGCAGCGACAAGGGCTGGTCACAGACCGAGCGGTACGTGGCCGTGGCGATCGGCATCGCAGTGATGTTCGCCGGAGCAGGGTTGCTGCGCCTGGCCACGCGAGTCAGTGCTCGCAACCGTGAACGAGAGGGGGCGATGTTCTGATGGGTTACCTCGACGGATTCCTCGTCACGCTGAAGCAGCACCGGATCTTCGGTGGCACGCGCGTCACCACGCCATACTCCGGCGGTCGTGTCGCGAAGCAGGGCAAGGATGTGGAAGGGCGCGACGAGAAGATCGCCAAGCCCGAGCGCATGCACGGCCGCCACGTGCTGAACCGCTACGAGGACGGCATGGAGAAGTGCATCGGCTGCGAGCTCTGCGCCGGTGTGTGCCCGGCCAAGTGCATCTACGTGCGCGGTGCCGACAACGACCCGCAGAACCCCACGTCGCCGGGCGAGCGCTTCGGCTTCGTCTACGAGATCAACTACCTGCGCTGCATCCACTGCGACCTGTGCGTGGAGGCGTGCCCCACCGAGGCCATCACCGAGAGCAAGTTGTTCGAGTTCAGCTTCACCAGTCGCAGTGACGCCGTGTACACGAAGACCGAACTGGTGGTGGGCGACGACGGCACGCCCCAGCAGATGCCGTGGGAAGACTGGCGCGAAGGCGAAGATCTCAACACCAGTGGCTGGATGCGCGCCACCGCCGCCAGTGGCGATGCCAACTTCGTCGGCCAGGTCGGTTGGAGCAACGAGCTCGGCCATGGTGTGCGAGCTCCGGAAGGCCCGGCCGACTGATGGAACTGTTCGTGTTCGTCGTCGCTGCAGCCATGGTGCTGGGCGGAGCGGTCGGTGTGGTGGTGCGCTCGCACCCGGTTCATGCGGCGCTCAGCCTCGTGCTCACGCTGTTCGGGGTCGCCGTGCTGTTCATCGCACAGGACGCCCACTTCCTGGCGGCCGTGCAGGTGATCGTCTACGCCGGCGCCATCGTGGTGCTGTTCCTGTTCGTCATCATGCTGCTCGGCGTCGACAACGCAGAAGATCTGCACGTCGAGCCGTTCAAGGTGCAGCGACCGGTTGCCAGCGTGGTCGGTGCCGGTCTGATGGTGCTGATCGGAACGGCCATCATCGTGTCGCGCAAGGCCGCCGTGCCGCCCTCGCCGCAGAGCCAGGCGGTGCAAGACGCTGCGCTCGATCCGCACGACGGCAACATCAAGGCGCTTGCCCGCGACCTGTTCAGCGATCATGTGCTGGCGTTCGAGCTCACCTCCGTGCTGCTGGTGATCGCCGTCGTCGCCACCGTGCTGCTCGCTCGCAAGCCGCGCCCAGGCGAGCTCACCGTCGAGTCGAAGGCGGGTGGGCGATGACCGCCGCCTTTGCCACTCCTACCACCACGTGGTACCTGCTGCTTGGTGCAGTGCTGTTCTCCATCGGTGTCGTCGGCGTGATGGTGCGCCGCAACCCGCTGGTGCTGTTCATGTGCGTCGAACTGATGCTGAACGCCGTCAACCTCACCTTCGTCGCGTTGGCGAGACGGATGGGCGACATCGGCGGGCAGACCACGGTGTTCTTCGTGATGGTCGTGGCCGCCGCCGAAGTGGTCGTCGGCTTGGGCATCGTCGTGGCCATTCTGCGTCGTCAGCCCAACGCCACCACCGACGACATGGCCGAGTTGAAGGGTTGATGTGATGCTCGACCTCGTCTGGCTCATTCCCGCGCTACCGCTCGCGGGGTTCCTGTGTCTGCTGCTGTTCGGTCGCAAGCTCGGCGATCCGCGGGCGGGCTACTTCGCCACGCTGATGGTTGCCGCGTCCTTCGCGGTCACTGTCGGCGTGTTCTTCGACCTGCTGTCGAAGACGGCCGAAGAGCGCGAACACGTGCAGCGCCTGTTCTCGTGGATCCCGGTGGGTTCGTTGCAGATCGATCTCGCGTTCCTGGCCGATCCGCTGAGCATCACGATGTGCCTGTTCGTCACGGGCATCGGTTCGCTCATCCACCTCTACGCCGTCGGCTACATGCACGGCGACCCGCGGTTCAGCAAGTTCTTCCTGTACCTCAACCTGTTCGCGTTCAGCATGCTGATGCTGGTGCTGGGGTCGAACATGCTGGTCACCTTCCTCGGTTGGGAAGGCGTGGGTACCTGCTCGTACCTGCTCATCTCGTTCTGGCACGAGAAGGAGAGCGCGGCCACCGCCGGCAAGAAGGCGTTCATCACCAACCGAGTGGGCGACTGGGGCTTCATGATGGCGATGTTCTTCGCCTTCTGGGCGGTCGGTTCGCTCGACTACTCGGCCATCAACGGTGCTGCCGCCGGCCTTTCGCAGACGACCGCCACGGCGATCGCGCTGTTCTGCTTCGTCGGTGCGTGCGGCAAGTCGGCCCAGCTGCCGCTCTTCGTGTGGCTGCCCGACGCCATGGAAGGCCCCACCCCCGTGTCGGCCCTCATCCACGCCGCCACGATGGTCACCGCCGGCGTGTACCTGATGGTGCGCATCAACCCCGTCCTGTCGGTCAGCGCTTCTACGCCGGCACCGTCATCGCGGTGGTTGGTGTGGCCACTGCACTGTTCGCCGCCACCGTGGCTGTTGCTCAGAACGACATCAAGAAGGTGCTCGCGTACTCCACGGTCAGCCAGTTGGGGTACATGTTCCTGGCGGTGGGCTCGGGTGCCTACGTCGCCGCCATCTTCCACATGGTCACCCATGCGTTCTTCAAGGCGTTGCTGTTCCTCGGCTCCGGTTCGGTCATCCACGGCATGCACCACGAGCAGGACATGCGCAAGATGGGCGCGCTGCGGGTGCTGATGCCCATCACCGCCGGAACCTTCATCATCGGCTGGCTCGCCATCGCCGGTGTACCGCCGTTCGCAGGCTTCTGGAGCAAGGACGAGATCCTCCTGTTCGCATACGACAAGAGCCCGGTGCTCTACGTGCTCGGTCTCCTCACCGCGCTGCTCACCGCCTACTACATGACTCGCCAGGTGATCATGGTGTTCTTCGGCACGGCACGCTGGCACGACGCTCACGAGGAGCACGGCGCTCATGGCGACCTGGTGCCGGGCGCGCACGATGCCCTCGAGCCGCACGAGAGCCCGGCAGTGATGGTGGCCCCGCTGGTGGTGCTCGCCGGTCTGTCCATCGTCGGTGGCATCATCCAGTTGCCTCACTGGAGCTGGATCCCCCACGAACTGCAACAGCGGCTGGAGGGGTGGCTGGAGCCAGTGGTGCATCGTGGTGAACACGAGCTCTCCACCGGCGCCCACGACCTCAGCGGCCTGCTGGCAGTGGTCGCCATCACGGTGGCGCTCGCCGGCATCGTCGGCGCAATCATGGTCTACGGCAAGCACAAGGCGAAGGCCATCGAGCCGCAGATCCTGGCCGATGCGTGGGGCTACGACCGAGCTGTCAGCGCATTCATGGGTGGCCCCGGCCGCGCTGCGTTCGACGCCGTGGCGTGGGCCGATGCGCACGTGGTCGACGGTGCGGTCAACGGCGCCGGAGCGCTGGTGCGTGGCACGGCGGGTGAGGTGCGCAAGGTGCAGAGTGGCAACGTGCGCAACTACGCGGCCGCCATCGGCGCCGGCGTGGTGCTGCTGCTCGTGTGGTTCGTGGTCGTGCGGGGGATCCTGTGATCGAGTTCCCGATTCTCACGCTGCTGGTGCTGGTGCCTGCCGTCGGCTCGGTGCTGGTGGCGTTGATCTCCAAGCGCTACCCGGATCTCGTCAGGGTCGCTGCGCTCGTTGCCAGTGTGCTCACCGGTGGCCTGTCGTTGTGGGTGCTGTTCGCCTTCAAGTCGCAGAACGCCGACTTCCAGTTCGTGTCGCAGCACACCTGGATCAAGCCGTGGGGCATCTCGTGGCACCTCGGCGTCGACGGCATCTCGCTGTTCCTCGTGGTGCTCACCGGCGTGCTGTTCCCGCTGGTGATCGCCGGTGTCGACCCGCATCACGACCACAAGCGCTACCTGTCGTGGATGCTGCTGCTGGAAGCCGGCGTGATGGGTTCGTTCATCAGCCTCGATCTGTTCCTGTTCTTCGTGTTCTTCGAGATCGTGCTCGTGCCGATGTACTTCCTCATCGGTGGTTGGGGATACGACAACCGCGTCTACGCAGCCACGAAGTTCTTCCTGTTCACCATGGTCGGTTCGGCATTCATGTTGGTGGGCATCATCGCCACCGCGGTGCTGGCGAAGGCCGACAACGGGCTGATCACGTTCGATCTGGTGAAGATCGCCGAGAACGCCGACTTCGCTGCCAGCACCGGACGCTGGCTGTTCTTCGCGTTCGCCGTCGCGTTCGCGGTGAAGGTACCGCTGTTCCCGCTGCACACCTGGCTGCCCGACGCGCACACGCAGGCACCAACCGGCGGGTTCGGTCATCCTGGCCGGCGTGTTGCTGAAGATGGGTACGTACGGCCTGCTGCGATTCGGTGTCTACCTGTTCCCGGAGTCGGCGGTGTGGGCTCGCCCGCTGTTCCTCACGCTGGCGGTGATCGGCATCTTCTGGGGCGCGATCGCGGCCACGATGCAGACCGACCTCAAGCGGTTGGTCGCGTACTCGTCGGTGGCCCACCTCGGGTTCATCGTGCTCGGCACGTTCGCGCTCACGACGGTTGCGCTCACCGGCAGCGTGCTGCAGAACATCAGCCACGGTCTCAGCACCGGTGCACTGTTCTTGTTGGTCGGCATGATCTACGAGCGGCGCCACACGCGTGAGATCGCCAAGCTGAAGGGGCTGCAGAAGGTGGCACCCGTGTTCGCGGCGGCGTTCATGGTGGTGATGCTCTCGAGCATCGGCGTGCCCGGTCTCAACGGTTTCGTGGGCGAGTTCATGATCCTCATCGGCTCCTTCGCCACCGCCCGCTGGTGGGTGGTCGTTGCCGCGACGGGCGTCATCCTCGCTGCGCTCTACTTGCTGTGGGCCTACCAGCGTGTCTTCCACGGCGAGCCCGACGACGACAACAAGACCTTCCCCGAGTTGCGGTGGAAGGAGGCCTCGCTGCTGCTGCCCTTCATTGCGTTGATCGTGTTCACCGGCGTGTTCCCGAAGCCGATGCTCAACCGCATCGAGCCGTCGGTGAACAAGCTGCTCGAGCACGTTGAGCAGCACAGTGACTACCGGCGGCCGGAACCCGCCGAGCCGGTGGTGCCCGCTGAGGCCGAAGAAGCAGCAGCCGAGACCGCAGCAGAGGGAGAAGGGTGATGGGCGCGTTGTTCGCTGCCGACACGCTGCAAGGCCCGAAGATCGACTGGTTCGGGCTCAGCCCGTTGCTGGTGCTGTTGGGTGGCGCGATGGTGCTGCTCGTGGTCGCGTCGCTCACGCCTGCGTGGCCGCGACGCGGCTACGCCACGTTCACCGCAGTCACCGCCATCGTCGCCGGTGTGTTCGGTGTGCTGCTGTGGCATCGCATCGACGACAAGGGTGCAACCACGCTCGTCGGTGACGCCGTCCATCTCGACAAGGTGGGTGTGTGGCTCGCCATCACGATCTGTGTGGGTGTGTTCCTGGTGGCCCTGGTCACCGACGACTACCTTCGTCGCGAAGGTCTCGATGGGCCCGAGTTGTACGTGCTCTACATGCTCGCTGCCGTGGGTGGCGTCGTCATGTCGGCCGCCAACGACCTGATCGTGCTGTTCCTCGGCCTCGAGATCCTGTCGATCGCGATGTACGTGATGGCCGCCAGCCACCGCAAGCGGATCGAGAGCCAGGAGAGCGGCATCAAGTACTTCATCCTCGGTGGCTTCTCGTCGGCGTTCTTCCTGTACGGCGTGGCGCTGATCTACGGCGGCTCCGGCAGCACCAACTTCACCCGGATCGTGGCGGCCTTCGATGCCACCATCCAGGTCGAGCGGCACAACGATGCACTGGTGCTGGCAGGCGTTGCACTGCTCATGGTGGGTCTCGCGTTCAAGGTGGCGGCGGTGCCGTTCCACTTCTGGTCGCCCGATGTGTACCAGGGCGCTCCCACGCCGGTCACCGCGTTCATGGCGTCGGTCGGCAAGGCTGCCGCGTTCGGGGCGATGCTGCGAGTGCTGCTGCAGGCCGTGCCGCATTGGGCCGACGACTACCGCCCGGCACTGTGGCTGATCGCCGTGCTCACGCTGGTGGGTGGCGCAGTGATGGCTGTGGTGCAGACCAACGTGAAGCGCATGCTGGCGTTCTCGTCGATCAGCCATGCGGGCTTCCTGCTCGTCGGTGTCGAGGCCGCCGCGCATGGCGGCGGCCCAACGCTGGCCGGCCCGGGCGTGTCGTCGGTGTTGATGTACCTGCTCATCTACACGGTGCTGGTGGCGGGAACCTTCGGTGTGGTCACGGCGGTGGGCCGCACGGGCGACGCTGCCACCGGGCTCGCCGGCTTCCGCGGTCTCGGCACGCAGCGACCGCTGCTCGCACTCGGTATGACGGTGCTGTTGCTCGCGCAGGCCGGGGTGCCGCTCACCAGCGGGTTCGTCGCCAAGTTCGGGGTCATCACGGCTGCGGTCGACGAGCACAGCTACGCCATCGCGCTCATCGCCATGGTGTCCGCCGTCATCGCCGCGTTCCTGTACCTGCGCATCATGATCAGCATGTGGGTCACCGAACCCGAAGCCGGCGACGACGCCCGTGAAGCAGTGCGGGTGCCGGCACTCCTTGGCGTCGCAATCGGCTTGTCGGTGGCGTTCACCCTGGTGATCGGGTTCTTCCCCGGCTGGCTCATCGACATCACTCCCTGAGCCGTTGGCTCATCGGGTCGTGCGCCGGCGGCCGGGTCAGATGCTGCGGACCACCCGGCAGGGGGCGCCGGCTGCGAACGTGCGTGCGGGCACGTCGCGGGTCACCACGCTTCCAGCGCCGATGACCGAATGGTCGCCGATGGTGACGCCCGGCAGGATGATGGCTCGTGCGCCGACCCACACGTTGTCGCCGATGGTGATCGGCAGCGATGGTGGTACGACGTTGCGTTGCTCTGGATCCACCGAGTGGTAGGCGTTGTCCATGAACATGCAATGCGGCCCGATCTGGCACTCGCGACCGATGCGCACCGAGTGGCTGGCGGCGATGGTGGTGCCGAAGTTGATGAACGTGGATTCGCCGATCTCGAGCGTGCCGTCGGCGTCGGTGACGAACTCGATGGTCGCCACGGTGCTACGGATGCGAACGCTCGCGCCGATCAGCATCCGCCCTTTGTTGACCACGCGTGGATGACCCCAGACACGAATCCTCGGGCCGCGGACGTCGGCATGGCGGAAGTACCACCTGGCTCGTGACACCGCTGCCACGTTTGCGGCGAAGGTGCGTACGGAGCGCTCGGCACCGAGGTCGGGCTGCCCGTTGCGCTGGCTGATGGTGCTCGTTGAAGCGTCGGGCTCGTGTGGCGCCTTCGACACGGTGTACCTGTCCATTTCGCGGGACGCTGCCTGCGGTGCAGCGATGTGGTGATCGTCGGAGTGCTCGGACGGGTAGGAAGCGTAGTCGGGGGTGTGGTGCTTCCGCCGATCAATGGCGGGCTTCGAGGTAGGATCGCTGCGATGCGGGGCGGTGGTGAGCTGTCGACTGACACGATGCAGGTGCTGTTCGTGCACACCGCCACCGTGCCGCCGCTGGGGGCCGACACCTGGGTGCAGATCCAGATCATCTCCTCGCTCGATCGGTCGAGGCACGGCGTGCACGTCGCGTGCGCCACGGGTTCGCCATCGACACCGACGCCAACCTTTGCGGCGGTGCGGGGGGTGCCCGACGTGCACCTCGTGCCGGTCAACTTCGGCACAGAGCTCTCCACACGATCCGGTGGCCGGCTGCGCCGCGCCCTGCGTGGGCTCCCCCCGGCTGTTGCCAGTGTCGTGCGCCTGGCTCGTTACATCCGCCGCAACGACATCGCCATCATCCACACCACGGATCGCCCTCGCGATGCGCTGGCGTGTGTGCTGCTGGCGCGTCTCACACGGGCGCGGTGCGTCATCCACTGTCATGTCGGCTTCAACCCCGAGTGGATGAGCGCTGCCCTTCGGTGGTCGCTGCGGCAAGCGGACGCGCTGGTCGCTGTCTCGGAGTTCGTTGCGTCCACGCTCGTTGCCGGCGGCTACCGGGCTGAGCGCGTGCACGTCGTGCTCAACGCCATCGACTTCGAGGCGTGGACCCCTGGCCTCGGGCGTGTGGAAGCTCGCGACGAGCTCGGCTACGCCTCGGGCGATGTCGTGGTCGTCACGGTGTGCAGGCTGTTCCCTGCCAAGGGCCCGGCTCGGTTGATCGAGGCGATCGCGCGTGTGCACCGAATGAACCCGCAGGTTCGGCTGCTCGTGGTGGGTCACGAGATGTATGCCGGGTATGCCGAGGAGTTGGAAGCGCTCACGCGCACTCTCGGCATCGAGCACATCGTCACGTTCGCTGGCCGGCGAGGCGACGTTCCGGCGTTGCTCGCCGCGTCCGACGTGTTCGCGATGCCGTCGTTCCTGGAGCCGTTCGGCCTGGTGTACGCCGAGGCGATGGCGATGGAGCTGCCGGTCGTCGCACTCGACAACGGCGGCACGCCAGAGGTGGTGGAACACGGAGTCAGCGGCCTGCTCTCCGCCACCGACGACGAGGATGCGCTCGTCGAGAACCTCGCAGCACTGGTCGCCGACCCGACTCGGCGCGACGAGCTGGGTCGCCACGGACGACAGCGAGTCGAGCAGAACTTCACCTTGCAGCGCCAAGCCGCTGGGGTCGCCGACTTCTATCGGCTGTTAGCGTTCGGGGCAGCGGCTCCTACAACGAACGCAAAGGATGGAGTGTCGTGAGCGACGGTTCGACAATCGATCTTCCCGAGCTGAGGAAGGCCCTCGACACCGACGGGTACATGGTGATGCGCGGCGTCGTGCCCGCGCCGTTGGTTGCCGAGTTCGCGGAGTTCCTGCTCGCCGAGTACGACCGCGCGGAGAAGTTCACGGGCGGCGGCACCTACAGCGGTCATCTGAACTGCTTCCCTGGCGAGCGCTCGCGGTTCTTCTACGACGCGATCGAGCAGTACGGCATCGTCGACGCCATTCACGAGCTGCGCCCCAACGTCTCCACCGCGGTGCGGGCCACCCTCAACTTCAACCTCCCCGGCAGCGTCGCCCAGCACTACCACATGGATGGGCTCTACCTCGAGGACTTCCTGGTGTGCAACATCGCGGTCGTCGACACCGACCTCGTCAACGGTGCGATCGACATGCTGCCTGGCACGCAGCGGCAGTTCTACAAGTTCTGGCAGTACGCCCTGCAGCGCAAGTACCGCCTCACCACACGGCTCCCCATGAAGGCCGGCGATGTGCTGCTGCGGCGCTCGACGGTGTGGCATCGAGGGATGCCGAACCACAGCGCCACTCCGCGACCGATGATGTCGCTCACCTTCGGCGAGACGAGCGCCCCCGTGGGCGACCCGTTCCTGGTGAACGACGGAAAGGTCGAGTTCACGCCGAACTGGTTCAACACCAGTCGCCTGGGGCGCCTCCGCGAGCGCACGTTCGTTTCGGTGCCGTTCAGCTACTCGACGTATCGGTTCGTCGCGTCGCTTCATGGCAACAAGGGGTACGCGTCGTTCTGACCGGCTGCAGCCTTCGGCCGTCGAGGGCCGTTGTTGTCAGGTGCTGATGCGGATGTTGTCCCAGTGCCAGGTGAAGGGGTCGGTGACGTATTGGGTGTCGTTCTCGTAGGCCTTCATCGGGTTGTAGCTGTCGTCTTGGATGATGAACACGCGGTCCGGCGGGGAAGCGGCCGGGGCCGGTGACGCTGTCGACGGTGCCGCCGTGTCGGGCTTGGGTGCGCGTGACGGTGCCGTTGCCGTTGTCCTTGACGCAGATCGTGTAGCGGGTGGCTTTGTCGGTGGAGCCGTGCAGCGGCGAGGAGTAGTCGTCGAAGGTCGGTGATTGGCCGTTGAAGTAGTGCACGGTGTTGCGCAGGTTGTTGAACAAGAAGTCGTCACCGGCGAGGTGGATGTCGGCGTCGCCGCCGTTGTCGTTGAAGTCGGGGTTGATGTAGTTGATGCCGCCGCCGTTGGCCTTGTAGCGGGCGGCGGAGATGACGACCAGTTGGGTCCATTTGCGGGCGCCGAGATCGGTGATGTTCTGGTCCCAGCAGGCTTGGGTGGCGGTGGCGGGGAACACGCGTGCGCTGACGCCGTCGTCGGCTTTGGGTGAGAACGACATGGTCACGTAGCCAACGGTGTTGATGCCGGTCATGAAGTGGCCTTTGGCGGCGTCGCCGCCGGGTGCGCAGTACCAGAAGTGAGTGGAGATCTGGTAGTCCTCGAGCAGTGCGCGTGGTGGCGGGGCTGCCGCAGGCGTGGTCGTGGTCGCCGTTGAACGATTGCATCCGTTGCCGTTGGAGACGTTCTCACCAAAGGAGATGACCTTCACCAACCGGTCCAAGCCCGACGCCGACGAGAAGCTCTCCGACCACAACACCTCACCAGACGCCGGCAACGACGCCGGCGGCGTCCCCGGCGGGGCCTCAGGCGCAGGAATCGTGACAGCGTCGGGCGTTGCGGCGGTGTCGGCGGTGTCGGCGGTGTCGGCCTCGACGGTGTCGGGCGGTGCCGCGGTGTTCGCAGGTGCGGCGGTGTCGGGCGAGGTGGCGGTGTTCGCAGGTGCGACCGCAACGGAGATGGTGCCAGGATCGGGTGCGCTCTGCGTATCATCGGCGCCGGCGACGTACCACGCAGCGGACACCACGATCGCCGTGCCCACGACGAGCGCCGCCGAATGCAGGAGCCTGCGTTCGCCCGCCATCAGACCGACGCCGTGGGCCGGCGGAGCGGTTCCATCGCACCGTTGTGGCTCATTGAGAGGGGCCGACGTCGAGGCGGATGATGGCATCGGCCGGCACCGAGTTGTCGCCGGCGAAAACGCAGTCGAACCTCCACGCGTAGAACGCGTTGCGTGTGGCGGAATAGGTGAACCCCTTGGCGGGATACGGCATGGGTGGGCCGAATCGCTGCCACGTCGCGCCTTGGTCGGCGGAGACGATGAGCGAACCGCCGCCGATGGCGACGAACCTGCCGTCAGGCAGCAGTTGCAGTGTGATCGAGTCGCCGGTGCTGGGGCCGCGAGAGAGCACTTCCCAGGTCTCGCCGTCGTCGGTGCTGCGGGCGATGCCGCCGTTGTCTTCCAGCAACCAGTAGATGGCCCCTTCGGGCGCGATCACGACCGGCCGCCCGACCGCGCCGAAGTCGGCGACGCGGGCCCAGGTGACACCTGCATCGGTGGTGCGAAAGATGCCGGATTCGTCGCCGTTGTTGGTGCCGACCAGATAGGTGGCGGCATCGATGACCAGTGGTGCGTTGACGATTCCGACGCCAGCTGGCAGACCTGCCGAGATGATGACCCATGACGCGCCGCCGTCGGTCGATCGGTGCAGTATCGGCTGCTCGTGGATGCCGGCGACCAGCGTCTTGCGCAGCGGGTCGGTGAAATCGATGCTCACGAGATCGACGAAGCTGATGTCGCCAAGCTGCCGGAAGCTGGCCCCGCCGTCGGTGGTTCGGTACCCGCCGCCGCCGCTGTACGCGCCGGACTCCCAGAACGTGCCCGGGTTGGCCGGATCCTGCACGAGGGACGTCGTCCGATTGCGGATCGTCGCACCCTGCCGGCCCAGTGGCGCCCAGTCGTCGCTGCCCTCTTGCAGCGCCCACAGGCCCTGCAGTGCCACGCCGGCGATCACGGTGTCGCCGTCGGGAAGCGTCCCGACGTACGAGAGGTTGCCGCACTCCGACTCGAGGCCCTCCAGGTTGGTCGCCGCGTTCACCCACTCTGCGGCTGTGTCGTCGGTGGCCGCAGTGGTTTGCGTGGAGAGCGGCGGAGCGACCGACACGGTGACGGCCTTCGCGGTGCTACCCAGTGCATTGCTGGCTGTCAGCGTGTAGGTGGTGGTGACCACAGGGGTCACTTCGTGCGACGTCCCCGCGACTGCGTCGCGCAGCGGTGTGATCTTGAGCGTCGCGTTCGGATCGTTGACCACCCACGAGAGGAGAGCGGTCTCGCCCTCCACGATCCTGGTCGGGTCGGCCGTGAACGAGCTGATCACCGGCGGCTCCATCACCTGCGTGTCGTCGGGCCCGGATGACGAGTTCGGCGCGGAGGTGGCGGGGTCGCTGCCGCACGCAGCAAGGAGGACGGCGACGACACCGAGCGCCATGACCGACCGCTGTGTCCGAACGGGCGAGAGCACGCCGTGCCGGCGAGTCGCTCGACGATGATCGAAGCTGAACATGAAACTCCTTGCCCGCCAGGTGGTGCAGGTGTGGCGCGCCCGGCGTCGACAGCCAGATGATGCGGGCGTTCGCGTCAGGAGACTACCGGCGGATCGGCGTACAAGTGAGGCGCGGGCCGTGGACCACCAGGGGTGTGCGAGAGGTTATGGTTTTCGTCAAGCTGGATCACGCGCAGGTGGGTGTCTTCTGTCGTATGATCGTAACCATTGCAATCCAATCGCAACAACTGTGGTGTCGCACGATGCCGATTGTCGAGGAAGAGGTTCTTCAATGCTGACTCGGATACGCACCCTTGCCCCCGTGATCCTCGTGGCGGCAGTCGCTCTCACACCCGGTGTCGCCGGGTCGACCGTGGCTGCGCCCGTTCGTCCCGCCTCGGTGCCGCGACCTCAAGAAGTCACTGCCATGCAGCCGACTCGGGTCTTGGACACTCGCACCGGTCTCGGTGCCCCCACCGAGATGTTGGCCCCTGGCAAGGTCATCCGGCTGGCGGTTCCTGCGGCGGCGGCTGCTGGCGCAGCCTCTGTCGTGCTCAACCTCACTGCTACTGGGGCCGGCAACGGCGGTTGGGTGAAGGCCTGGCCGTGTGACGAGCAGGTGCCCGCCACGTCGGTGCTCAACTTCGCTCGCGCTCGAACCGTGGCCAACGCCGTCATCTCGAAGCTGGGCTCCGGGGGCGTGTGCCTGCTCACCAGCACCCCGGTGCACTTGATTGCAGATCTCACCGGCTGGTTCGTCGGTGGCCAGGACTTCAACGGGTCGTTGCCGAATCGAATCCTCGACACGCGCACGTCGAACACGCCACTCGTGGCCGGCCAAGAGCGGCGGCTGTCGGTTGCCGGCAAGCCGGGCATCGATGCCGGGGCTCGTGTGGTCGCCTTGAACCTCACCGTCGACAGCCCTTCCGCTGCCGGTTGGTTGGTCGCGTATCCGTGTGGCCAGCCGACCAACGGCTCCACCGTCACCTTCGCTGCCGGCGAGGCGGTCGCCAACCTCACCCTCGTCGAACTGGCCGGAGGCGATGTGTGCATCCGAGCCAGCGTGCGCACGTCGTTGATCGTCGATACCTATGGGTGGTCGGCAGGTAACGGCCAACTCGACGTGCAGGCACCGACACGCCTGCTCGACACCCGCATCCTCTCCCAGTGGCCCGCCGGCATGGCAGCCTCGGGTGCCACGCTCACTCTGCGCGTCGCCGGGCGTGGCGGAGTGCCCAACGACGCCGACTCCGCATGGATCACGGTCACCGCCGCCGACCCCGCTTCCGAGGGTTTCGTCACGATGTGGCCGTGCGACCAGCCGTTCCCCACCGCGTCCACGCTCAACACCTGGCCGAACACGATGCGGTCGAACCTCGCGCTCGTCAAGCTGTCGCAAGACGCCGGCACGACCTGCTTGCGCTACACCTCCACCAATGGCACACGCACCAACCTCGTTGTCGACGCCATCGGGTGGACCACCGACGGTCCAGAGCGCGTCGGGCCTTCCGGCATCGGCTCGGTGACCCCCGCTCCCACTCCGGCTGTGCCGCCGCCCACCCCGCCGGCCACGCCGCCGGCGTCGTTGCCGGCGTCTGGTGAGGTGTTGTGGTCGGAGAGCTTCTCGTCGGCGTCGGGCTTGGACCGGTTGGTGAAGGTCATCTCCTTTGGTGAGAACATCTCCAACGGCAACGAGATGCAATCGTTCAACGGCGACCACGACCACGCCTGCGGCAGCCCCGCCACCACACGCGCACTGCTCGAGGACTACCAGATCTCCACTCACTTCTGGTACTGCGCACCCGGCGGCGACGCCGCCAAAGGCCACTTCATGACCGGCATCAACACCGTTGGCTACGTGACAATGTCGTTCTCACCCAAAGCCGACGACGGCGTCAGCGCACGTGTTCCCCGCCACCGCCACCCAAGCATGCTGGGACCAGAACATCACCGATCTCGGCGCCCGCAAATGGACCCAACTGGTCGTCATCTCCGCCGCCCGCTACAAGGCCAACGGCGGCGGCATCAACTACATCAACCCCGACTTCAACGACAACGGCGGCGACGCCGACATCCACCTCGCCGGTGACGACTTCTTGTTCAACAACCTGCGCAACACCGTGCACTACTTCAACGGCCAATCACCGACGTTCGACGACTACTCCAGCGCCTTGCACGGCTCCACCGACAAAGCCACCCGCTACACGATCTGCGTCAAGGACAACGGCAACGGCACCGTCACGCGCACCCAAGCCCGACCCGGCGGCACCGTCGACAGCGTCACCGGCCCCGGCCGCTTCCCCGCCGGACCACGCGTGTTCATCATCCAAGACGACAGCTACAACCCGATGAAGGCCTACGAGAACGACACAAGTCACGTCACCGACCCCTTCACCTGGCACTGGGACAACATCCGCATCAGCACCTGACAACAACGGCCCTCGACGGTCGAACCCACCACCTCAGCCCGATGCCAGTGACACCAGCGTGATGGAGTACGGCTCGAAGGTGAACGAGAACCGTCCGGCGGCAACCTCGCCGATGTTGGTGGGGGTGGTCGCGAAGAGGTCGGTCGACGTGAGCACCGTGCCATTGAAGGCAACCTCGCGTGCGTCGAGCGATGGGGCGCTCATCACGTCGGCGGTACCCGTGAGGGGCCCGCTCACACCGTCGAGCTGGATGGCCGACGTCATTGGCTGGTCCGTCGGGTTGAGCACCAGCAACGTCAGGTTGCCGTCGGCGGCCCGCCCGGCATAGGCGTGCAGGTCGGCGAGGTCGTCGCCGATGCGAGTGAGCAGCAGTTCGTCGCCGAAGCGGCTCCACATCGCGATCGCGAAGAACGTGGGATTGGTGGCTCCTGTGATCGCGTCGAACACGCCGTAGTCGCTCCCGGAGGACGACTCGCCGTTGAGCAGGTTCCACAGGTTGGCCATCGAAGCGCCGTTCAACGCCATCTGACCAATGGTGTCGGCGATGTAGAAGGCACTGATCGCCTCGGCCATCATGCCATCGGTGTCACCGTCGTAGAACGAGAACATGTTGTATTCGGTGATGGCGATCGGCACGGTGTTTGCAGGGTTGGCGGCGGCGAGCGCCTCGCGGGCGTCGTCGAGGGTCGTCGGCCAATCCCGAGATGGGCGATCGAGCACTTCCTCGCTGGGGGCGGCACTGTTGAAGCCGTAGTCGTGCACGACGTAGAAGTCGATCTTCCCCGCTGTCGACTCGATCACCTTGTCGCCGAAGGCGCTCCACTCACCCTGGTCGCCACCGATTCCGACCGCGCCGACCTCGATGGTCGGGTCGACGGCCAGCATCTCCTCGCGGAAGCGGAGGAATCCGTCGTGGTCGTCGTTGCCGAGCACGTACTCGTTGCCATCGCAGGTCCACACATCTTCCCATCCGAAGGATGCGCACTCGGGGCCGGCCTCGGGGCGGCGCGCCGAACACCTCGTTCCCCACTTCCACAGCGCCACCTCACCGGGTCGGGGTGACCATTGGCGGCTCGCAGCGCCGCCCACTTGCCCACGGTGCCCCAATCCTCACCCTCTCGGTCGACGCCGATGACCGTGTCGTCGCCGACCTCACCGTTGAAGAAGGCGACGAGGGAAGCGGCTTCCTCGGCGGTGCCGTTGATGCGCACGGTCCACATGCCCTCCGCCGGTGCCGGCGAGCAGTTCGGCGAAGTCGGACGGGCGTGCTGCCCAGTGCCACTCGCACCCGGTGTCGGTCTCGCATGCCAGCCAGTCGTAGGCGTTGCTCCAGCTGCCGCCGGGCATTCGCAGCACGCTGGTGCCCATGTCGATCAGCTTCTCGTGAAACGAGGGATCGGTCAGCTGAGTGGGGGAGATCCAGGCCGGAGCGTTGGTGCCCAGCAGCCGATGATCGAACGGGATCGAGGTGCCGGCCACATCGACGACGATGGTGCCGTCGGGGGCGCCGCTGGTGACCGCGGGCGCCCCTGCGTCGTCGTTGGTCGAGCAGGAGGCGATCGTGACGACCGCGATCACACATGCGCCGAGTACGGCTCGCCGGCCAGCGGTCGTTCGTCGTCCCATGGCGGGCGATGCTACCGGTCTGGTTCCGCGGTGGCCCGGCGGTGGCCGCAAGCGCCACTCGCCGGCAGCGCCACGGCACAACGGGCTCGTCGCGATGATCGTGCGTGTGCCAGCCGCACGGATGCGATGAACAGTGAGGCCAACCGCTTCGAGCGCGATGTATGATCGGCCCTTCTGGCGAGGAGTCTGTACCAGTTCGTTCGGCCCAGCACACGGAGAGCTTGCACGACTTGATGGCGAAATCGAGAGCCCACCGGCCCCCGGGGAGTCGTCTGCACGCCGCGCTCGTCGTCGAGCAGACGCTCGGCCATGTCACCTATGGCCAGAACCTGCAAGCGGTCCTTGCCGGTCACCCATTGATCGACCCGACGTTCATCCTCGTGACGTACGACATGCCGAAGTGGGCGGCGCGTGTTCCCGGCTACTCGAACTGGACCGCCCGATCGGGTCTCCGCGCGCGCCGTGCCGTCCGTGCTCAGTGGCGACACAGCGGCATCGACGTGATGTTCGTGCACACGCACGTGCCGGCGCTGCTGCTCGGTCGCTGGATGCGCAGGATCCCTACGGTGCTGTCGCTCGATGCCACCTCGGAGCAGTTCGACCGGCTCGGGGTTCACTACTCGCACGACCGGTCGAACTTCTTGGTCGAGCGCTACAAGAAGCGAGCGGCGAAGTGGTGCTTCGAGCGCGCGCAGCACATCGTGGTCTGGTCGCAGTGGGTCAGCGACAGCTTGGTCAGCGACTACGGCCTCGACCCGGCGAACATCACCGTGGTCGGCCCGGGAGTGAACATCGAGCTGTGGGAGCGCAACGACGCGGGGTCCCACGATGCTGGGCTCGACGACGCGGGGCTCGACGACAGCGTTCTACGCGTGCTCTTCGTCGGCGGCGACCTGCATCGCAAGGGCGCGCCGGCGTTGATGGAAGCCGCCCGCCGCTTGCGCACCGACGCATCGGTGCCGCCGTTCGAGGTGCACCTCGTCACGACAGGTCGCGTCGACCCCGAACCCGGCGTGATCGTGCACGACGACATGAAGCCCAACAGCCCGGAGCTGAGAGCGCTGTACCACTCGTCGCACGTCTTCTGTCTGCCCACCCCTGGGCGACTGCTTGCCGATGGTGCTCTGCGAAGCGGGTGTCGTCGGTTTGGCCGTCATCTCCACCGATGTCGGTGCCATTCGCGAGATCGTGGTGCACGAACGCACCGGTCTCCTGGTCGAGCCCGGCGATGTCGATGCGCTCGAGATGGCGCTTCGACGAGTGCTCACCGAGCCCGAGCTGCGGGAACGGCTCGGCAGCGCCGCCCAGGAGCTCGTGCGCTCACGGTTCGATGCTCGGGCAAATGCGATGCGACTCGGTGAGATCCTCGTCGAGGCCGCCTCGCGGGGCGCCTCGACGTGACCGAGCCCGCAGTCGGCAGCGCCCGCCGGCGAGTGCTGCTCACGGTGTCTGGTGTCGTTCCCCAGGGCCTTGCCGATGCCGTGGCCAGCGGTTCGCGACCGCGCGTCGACTACGTAGAGATGGCCAAGGCCTTCGAGGCCGATCTCGTGGACTACGCCGAGGCAGCTCGACGACTCGGGCGCACCGGCAGGCTCATCGAACGAGTGCTCGGCAAGAACATCGCGCTGGCGTGGTGCTGCTTCACGCTCCGGCACTCCTACGACGTCATCATGACCGACGGCGAGCAGGTCGGCCTGCCCTACGCGGCGTTCACCATGGTCTCGGGTCGGCGACGAGCTCGCCACCTGATGATCGTCCACATCCTCTCGGTTCCGAAGAAGGCGGTGCTCTTCCGGCTGCTGCGGCTGCGACGGCGAATCGACGAGATGATCGTGTACTCGTCGGCTCAGCGAGACTTCGCCATCGAGTCGCTGCGGATGCCGTCACCACGAGTGACACTCGTTCCATTCATGGTCGATACCGAGTTCTTCGCGCCTGGCTCCGCTGCCGGCGCCGATCCTGTGCGGCTGGTGTGCTCGGCAGGGCTGGAGTTCCGTGATTACCCAACACTGGTGGAGGCTGTTCGTGGGCTCGACGTGCGGGTGGTGCTCGCTGCCGCCAGCCCGTGGTCGAAGCGCAAGAGCGAACTGGCCAGCGTCGATCTGCCACCCAACGTCGAGGTCGTGCGGCTCGACCTTCATCAGCTGCGTGAGCTGTACGCGAGAGCGTCACTGGTGGTGATGCCACTGCAGGAGGTCGACTTCCAGGCCGGCGTCACGACGCTGCTCGAGTCGATGGCGATGGCCAAGCCCATCATCTGCACCCGAACGACTGGGCAGACCGACGTGATCACTGATGGCGTGACCGGCCGGTACGTTCCCGTCGGCGATGTCGCTGCTCTGCGGGCCACGCTGCTCGAGCTGCTCGGCGAACCGGCTGTCGCTGCCGCCCTTGGCGCGGCAGCGCGCACCTGGGTGGTCGAGCACGCCGACATCCTTGTGTACGTGGCACTGCTTCGCACGCGCGTTGCCCATCACCTGGGCGAGGCGGGGGTGTGAGCCGAACCGTGGGAAGGCTCACGGCTGCCGAGTGGCCTGCAGGAACTCCGGCTTCGTGACGGTGAAGTCGAAGAGGCGAATCATCAGCTCCATCGATGCGATGTAGCGGATCGAGTCGACGACGAGCGTCATCGCGGTACGGACTTCGCCGGCTTCGTTGCGAAACCCGCCCCGCGGGCCCCAGAAGTCGGCCACGGCAAACGACACGGCCCAGGCCACGTTGTCGCGTTCGGTGTCGGTAGTTGCCGACGAAGTGACCGCCACCGTGATGGTGGCGCCCTGCGCATCGCTGTCGTCGAGCTTGAAGCGCACGTCGTCGACAGCAACGATCTTGCTCGACGTGCCGATGATGATGTCGGCGAACACGCGTGGTTCGTCGACCAGGTCGAGTGCGAGCTGGATGGCCGAATCATCGGGGTCGAGTGACACGGTCGGACCTGTCGGCTCGCTCTCGTGCCCGGCGCACACCGCGGGGTTGACGCCGTCGACGACCAGATGCTCGTCGTCGCCGCAGACGGGCAACGCTGCACTGGCCACGGTCGTGCCCGGCACGGTGGCACCCGACGTGCGTTGGTCATTCGCATCACATGCGCCTGAGAGGAGCATCAGGACGAGAACAACGCTCGACTTCGCCATGAGCCCTCCCTTCGCGGCAACGGAGCGTACCGGAGTCGATCGGCTGCCGCCCGGCAGGGCTCGCGGTCGCTGGGGTACTGTTCGCGTGGTGAAGCCCCATGTCCGTCGTGCCGCCGCATCGCTCGGTTTGCTGAGCGCGTCGATCGGTGGCTGTTCTGACGCCGACGAGGGCGCGCCGGTCACATCCCCCGGCGGTGTGGTCGCCGATCGTTGTGTCGTCCGTCTCCATGGCAAGGGCGGCCAAGGGGGCAGCCCCACGGTCGACGCAGGCATCGCCACCCTTTCTCCCGATGGCAACGCCGACGGGTGGGGTGGGCGGCAATGGTTGTACTTCCCGGAGGATGACTATGCGTCGGCTGTGGAGGTCCTCGCCCAGGCTGTGGCGGCGACGCAGTGCGCTGAGGTGGTCGTCGCTGGGTTCTCGAACGGTGCCTCGTTCGCCGCGAAGCTGTACTGCGCGGGGGAGACGCTGAGCGGCACCCTGGTCGGGGTCGTGATCGACGATCCGGTCACCGATTCGGGTGTTGCCGAGTGCGCGCCGTCGGCATCGGCCGTCGCTGCGCTGTACTGGACGAGGGCGCTGGAGAGCGTTGCACCGGCGGGTGCCGACTGCTCCGCGATCGACTGGACCTGCGAGGGCGGCACCTCCATCGGCATCGATGCCTACGCGGCATGGCTCGGCATCGAACCTCAGCCGAGCATCTTCACCGATCACCAGCCGTACTGGGTTGTGCCCGAGATCGAGGAGTGGCTGAACTGACCGAACCGATCCGGTCGCGTCGCAATCGGAAGTTCTGCTCATGTCGGGCTCGCCGGCTGCCGATTCCTAGTGATGCCGCTGCCTTCCATCTCCCGTCCTTCTGGCCCTCCGCACCGCAGGTCGAGAGCGCTGCCAGTCGCCAGCTTGCTGGCGGTGGCCATGCTCTCGGTTCGGTGCTCGTCGGAGGTAACAGCCTCGGTCTGCTCCCCGACAGCGTGACCGACGGTGGCTGGACGTCGTCGGCCGTCGTCGTGTCCGGGACGGTGCAACCGGGCCAGACCGCCATGCTGAAGGTGACCATCACTTCGGCTTCTTCGCGACATGGTCTGGTCAACGTGCAGATCCATTCTCCGTCAACGATGGTGTTCCAGAAGTCCTGGAACTACCAGTGGTTCTGGAAGAACAAGCCACTGACGTTCGACATCGCCTGGCCGGTGCCCGCTGGGGCAGCACTCGGTCGCTACTCCATCAGAGTGGGGCTGTACCAACCGGGGTCGAACGTGCTGCAGCACTGGAACCAGAGCGCCGGTCGATTCACGGTCAAGCTGCCCGGCACCACCGTTCCCTCCACCACGACGACCGCTGTGACAACGACCGCGGTGCCGACCACCACCACGCGGCCGACCACGACGACCGCGATGCCCACCACCACGACTCGACCCACCACGACCACTGCGGTGACGACCTCCACCGCGATCACGACCACCACCGCGCCGACGACAGGGCAGACCACCACCACGGTGGCGCCCACCGTGCCCGGGGTCCGGGCAGGTGTGTTGTGTCGGAGCTTCGTCGGCGTCGGGCTTGGACCGGTTGGTGAAGGTCATCTCCTTTGGTGAGAACATCTCCAACGGCAACGAGATGCAATCGTTCAACGGCGACCACGACCACGCCTGCGGCAGCCCCGCCACCACGCGCACTGCTCGAGGACTACCAGATCTCCACTCACTTCTGGTACTGCGCACCCGGCGGCGACGCCGCCAAAGGCCACTTCATGACCGGCATCAACACCGTTGGCTACGTGACAATGTCGTTCTCACCCAAAGCCGACGACGGCGTCAGCGCACGCGTGTTCCCCGCCACCGCCACCCAAGCCTGCTGGGACCAGAACATCACCGATCTCGGCGCCCGCAAATGGACCCAACTGATCGTGGTCTCCGCCGCCCGCTACCAGGCCAACGGCGGCGGCATCAACTACATCAACCCCGACTTCAACGACAACGGCGGATCCACCTCGTTGCATCTCGCCGGTGACGACTTCTTGTTCAACAACCTGCGCAACACCGTGCACTACTTCAACGGCCAATCACCGACCTTCGACGACTACTCCTCGGCGCTGCACGGCTCCACCGACAAAGCCACCCGCTACACGATCTGCGTCAAGGACAACGGCAACGGCACCGTCACGCGCACCCAAGCCCGACCCGGCGGCGTCGTCGACAGCGTCACCGGCCCCGGCCGCTTCCCCGCCGGACCACGCGTGTTCATCATCCAAGACGACAGCTACAACCCGATGAAGGCCTACGAGAACGACACCCAATACGTCACCGACCCCTTCACCTGGCACTGGGACAACATCCGCATCAGCACCTGAACCACTGGAGAAGCGGCTGAGACATCGTTCGTTGGTCAGCGACGTGCGTCGAGCACCCGTTCGTGAAAGCGCTCAAGGCCGTCGACGATCGACAGCCAGCTGTAGCTCTGCTCCACCAGCGCCCGGCCTTCGCGACCGAGACGTGCCGCCAACTGGCGGTCGTCGAGCAGCGACAGCACTGCCTCGGCGAAGGCGGCCGGGTCGTCGGCGACGAGCAGGTGCTGGCCGTCGCGCACCGCGATCCCTTCGCACCCCAGCGTCGTCGACACCATGCCCTTTCCCATCGACAGGCCCTCGAGGATCTTGAGACGTGTGCCGCTGCCCATTCGGAGCGGCACCACGAAGGCGCCCGCCGAACGCACGGCCGGCCGAACGTCGGGTACTTCTCCGACGAATCGAACGTTGGGCCCCGCCAGACGCGTCACCTCGCTGGGTGCGCCGAGACCGACGATGGAGAAGACCACGTTCGGCCGGCGGCGAACGATCAAGGGCAGGACTTGTTTGGTGAAGAACGTGACCGCATCGATGTTGGGCCGGTAGCTCAGCAAACCGGTGAACACGATGCTGTTGTCGTCGACCGCCTCGTCGTCACCCGTGAAAAAGGTGATGTCGACGCCGTTGGGTGCGACGTGGATGAGCTGGTGCGGCTCGAACCCGGCGAGGATCGCGCCCTCTCGGTCGGACGTCACCGCACAGCCATCTGCGCGGTGCCAGCTCGCCCGCTCCGGCACACCTCGGCGAGCGCAGCGACCTTGTCGTCGTCGCCCTCGTTGGCGTAGCAGAGCACCGAGACGCTGTGGCGTTGCGACAACTGGCGGACGATCTGAAAGACACGAATTCCGAAGCCCCAGTTGGGCGGATACGGAATTGACGGCGTGACGATGAGGATTCGCAACGTTGGCGGCGCTTTCAGGTAGGACACGTTGTCGTGAGGTACTCGCCGGGTGGGCGTGCGGCGGAGCCTACAACGTTGCTGTCGGCGACCAGCCGCTTGGCGTGCCGATGCCGTGGGTCAGGCGCGCGCAGCAGCCGACGGTGACGGCATCTCGAACCGCAACGCCGCCTCGATCACGCGCGTGACCTGATCGGTGGAGAGCCCCGGGTAGAGCGGCAGGCGCACCAGCCCGTCGCTGACCGCATCGGTGACCGGGAGGTGCAGGTCACCCACCCATCGGCGGGCGGCAGGCGCCGAGTGGAGCGGGACGAAGTGGAAGGCGGTCTTGATGGCCG
>JADKGZ010000007.1 GCA_016722025.1 Acidimicrobiaceae bacterium | reverse complement strand
GTCGTCGAGGTGGAACTGGGCAAGCGCCGCGGCGCTGTCGCCACCGCCGACCACCGTGAACGCCTTCGTGTCGGCCATCGCCTGCGCGACCGTGCGCGTGCCGGCCTCGAAGCGCGGATCCTCGAACATGCCCATCGGGCCGTTCCAGAACACGGTGCGGGCATCCATGATCACGTCGCTGAACGCAGCCGCGGAACCGGGGCCGATGTCGAAGCCCTTCGCGCCGTCGGGCAGCGAACGACCGAACGTGGCGAACTCGCCCTTGGCATCGACGCCGACGAGATCCTCGGGCAGGTGGATGGTCTTGCCGCCGGCCTTGGCCTGCTCGAGCAGGCGCTTGCAGGTGTCGACCTGATCGGGCTCGAACAGCGAGTCGCCGATCGTGTGGCCCTGGGCGGCGAGGAAGGTGAAGCACATCGCCCCACCGATCACCAGCGAATCGACCGTGGCGAGCAGGGCCTCCACCACGCCCAGCTTGTCGCTGATCTTGCTGCCACCGAGCACCGCCACGAACGGGTGCTTCGGGTGCTCGCGCAGGCCGAGGAGCACCTCGACCTCCTTCTGCAGCAGCAGGCCCATCGCCGACGGCAGCGTCTGGGGCGGGCCGACGATGCTGGCGTGGGCGCGGTGGCAGGCGCCGAACGCATCGTCGACGTACATGTCGATGCCCTCGATCGAGCTTGGCCACGAACGCCGGGTCGTTGCCTTCCTCACCCGCGTCGAAGCGCAGGTTCTCCATCAACTCGACGCCGGGTGCGAGCTCGGCCAGCCGAGCCCGCACCGCGTCCATCGAGTACTTCGGGTTGGGCTGGCCCTTGGGCCGGCCGAGGTGCGAGGCGGTGACGACCTGCGCACCGCGCTCGGTGAGCCAGTTGATCGTGGGCAGCGCGGCGCGGATGCGGAAGTCGTCGGTGATCTCGCCGTTCTCCATCGGAACGTTGAAGTCGGTACGAACCAGCACCCGCTTGCCGCTGACGTCGCCGAGATCGGCGAGCGTGGGGATGCGGCCGGCCATGGCTACTTCTTCGACTGCTTGCGGACCTTGGCGCCGGCGTACAGGGTGGTGTCGATGAGGCGGTTGCTGTAGCCCCACTCGTTGTCGTACCACGAGAGCACCTTCACCATCTTGCCCATGCTCATCGTGAGACCGGCGTCGAAGATGCTGGAGTGCGGGTCGCCCTGATGTCGCTGGAAACGATGGGATCCTCGGTGTAGCGCAGCACACCCTTCAGCGGGCCGTTGGCGGCCTTCTTGAAGGCGGCGTTGATCTCGGCGACCGAGGCTTCCTTCTTCAGCATCGCGGTGAAGTCGACGATGGAGCCGGTGGGCACGGGCACGCGCAGCGAGGTGCCGTCGAGCTTGCCCTTCATCGAGGCGAGCACCAGGCTGGTGGCGCGGGCGGCACCGGTGCCGGTGGGCACGATGTTGATCGCGGCGCCACGTGCACGGCGGAGATCCTTGTGCGGGCCGTCGACGAGCTGCTGGTCGCCGGTGTAGGCGTGCACCGTCTGCATCAGACCCTGCTCGATACCGAACGCGTCGTCGAGCACCTTCACCAGCGGCACGAAGCAGTTGGTGGTGCAGCTCGCGTTGGAGATGACCTTCTGGGTCTTGAAGTCGAAGTCCTTGTGGTTGACGCCGTACACGAACGTGGCGTCGGCGCCGTCGCACGGGGCGGAGACGATGACCAGCGGGGCGCCGGCCTCGAGGTGGTAGGCAGCCGTGTCGCGCTTGGTGAAGAAGCCGGTGCTCTCGATGACCACATCGACGCCCAGCTCGCCCCACGGGAGGTTCTTCGGGTCGCGCTCGCTGAGCACGCGCAGCTCGTCGCCGTCGACGCTGATGCCGTTCTTGGTGGCCTTGATCTCGTTGGGCAGCACGCCCAGCACCGAGTCGTACTTCAGCAGGTGCGCCATCTGGTCCAGGGAACCGAGGTCGTTCACCGCCACGAAGTCGATGTCTGCGCCGCGCTGCTTGGCCGCGCGGAAGAAGTTGCGCCCGATGCGCCCGAAACCGTTGATGCCTACGCGAACCGTCATGGCTGCGAGTCCTTTCCAGGAGAGGGATTCTTCGGCGAGCCTTCACCGGCGGCGGGGGCCGCCCCGGCCGTTGGTCCCAAGAGGCCTGACGGTCAGCGGGGTCGCGATGGCCGGTGCGCACCGCGAAGCCGTGCTCGCGGATACGTGGCGAGCTCCTCGGCCACCGCAACGCTGCGATGACGGCCCCCGGTGCACCCGAACGCCACCGTCAGGTAGCTCTTGCCTTCGCTCTCGTAGGAGGGCAGCAACGAGCGCATCAGGTCGTCGAACCGGTCGAGGAAGTCGCTCGCCTGCGCGCGTTCCAGCACGAAGTCGCGCACTGCGGGATCGTGCCCGGTGAGCGGCCGCAGGGTCTCGTCCCAGTGCGGGTTGGGCAGGAAGCGCACGTCCATCACGATGTCGGCGTCGAGCGGCAGCCCGTGCTTGAACCCGAAGCTCTCGACGGCGATCTGCAACCGCTGGCCGTCGCCCACCTCGTCGAAGGCGGCGAGCAGCTTCGCCTTCAGCTGGTGCACGTTGAGCTCGGTGGTGTCGATCACGAGATCGGCCGCGCTCTTCACCGGCTGCAACATCTCGCGCTCCAGCTCGATCGCTTCCACGAGGCCGGGCGCCTCACCATCGAGCGGGTGCTTGCGCCGCGTGGCGTCGTAGCGCTTCACCAGCGCCGTGGTGGAGGCGTCGAGGAACAGCATCCGTACCCGGTGCCCGTCGGCGCGCAGCGCGGCCACCTTCGGCAACAGCTCGACGTGCTGGCGGCCGGCGACGAGTGCGAGCCGCTCGATGTCGCTGCCCGGCTTGCTGACCAGCTCGACGATCGTGTCGACCAGGCTGGTGGGCAGGTTGTCGATCACGTACCAGCCGAGATCCTCCAGCACCGCGGCTGCGCCGGAGCGCCCAGCGCCGGACATGCCGGTGATGAGCAGGATGTCGGCCATCGCGCGATCGTACGTGCTCGGCTCACATCTTGCGAGTGCGCAGATACAGCAGCCGCGGGATGGTGGACGCGGCGAGGTACTCCTCGGCCTTGGCCAGGAAGCCGGCAGGCGGTGCCGGCTCTTCCATGCGCTCGAGCAGCAGGCCGTTGGCGGCCAGGGTGTTGACGTACCTGCTGAGCGGGCGGTGGATGAACGGGATGAACACGTCCTTCTCCACCTCCTCGATCGTCTCGTCCTCGATCAGGTACGGGCCGATGCGCCAGTACTGCTCGGGCGGGTCGAGGAACTGGTCGTCGATCCAGCCGCTGTTCGGCGTCTGCAGCAGCGGGTGGTTGAGGAAGAAGCAGAAGCGGCCGCCGGGCTGCAGCACGCGGGCGACCTCGGCGATCGCGCTGTCCACGTCGCGGATGTGCTCGAACACCAGGCAGGCCACCACCGCATCGAAGGTGCCATCAGCGAACGGCAGCTGCGGCGGCACCGGCGCGGGCGAAGACCGCGCCGCTGCGCTGGTTGGCGACGCTGACACAGTTCCAGGTGGGATCGATGCCCACCACCTGCGCGCCGAGACGAGCGGCGAGGCGGCTCACCTGGCCGTCGCCGCACCCCACGTCGAGCACCCGCGTCGCGCCGGCGAGCTCACGCGCCGCCAGCGGCAGGATCTGCTCCTCGTACTCGGGGTCGGCACCGGCGGTGAAGCCGTCGATCCACCACTCCGCATGCGTTTCCCAGAGGTCGTTGCTCACGCAGCAATCGTACGGGGCTGTCGTAGAGTGCGGCGCATGCAGTTCTCCGTGTGGCCTTCGTACGACCGATCGTGGAGCGAGACACTCGCGCTCGCCACGTGGGCGGAAGGAGCGGGCTTCGATTCGTTCTGGTACGCCGACCACATGATGGCCGACCGCGCCGACGGCACCCCCGACCCGGGCGACGCCTACGACTGCTGGTCGGTGCTCGCCGGCATCGGTGCCCTCGTGCCGCGCCTGCGTCTGGTGTCGATGGTCTCGCCGGTGACGATCCACCACCCGGTGCTGCTGGCAAAGCGGGCCACCACGGTCGACCACATCTCCGGCGGCCGCGCCGTGCTGGGTTTGGGCGCCGGCTGGCAGGTCAACGAGCACAGCGCGTACGGCTTCGACCTGCCCGGCCCGCACCGCAGTGAGCCGCTTCGCCGGAGGCGATCGAGATCGTCCACCGCCTGTTCCGCGGCGCGCGTCGACTTCCACGGCCACACGTACCGCCTCACTGACGCGCCGCTCTCGCCCAAACCGGTCAACGGCACACTGCCCATCCTGGTCGGCACCGGCAGCCCACGCATGCTGCGGCTCACCGCCCGCTGGGCCGAGGAGTGGAACACCTGGGGCGACCCCGATGAGGTCGCTCGTCGCACCGAGCGTTTCACTGCCGCCTGCGAATCCGTGGGCCGCGAACCCGGCGAGTTGCGCCGCTCGGCCCAGGCGATGGTGTTCTTCACCCCCACGCAGGCCGCTCGCGATGCGGTGCAGGCGCACGTGGTGCCCGACCGCTCGCTGGTGGGCGGGGCACAGGAGCTCGTCGACCAGCTGGCTCGCTACGAGGAACTGGGCGTGCACGAGTTCGCCATCGCCGACTTCACGCTCGGCGAGTCGCCCGAGGAACGGCGCGACACGTACGCCGCGCTGCACGCCGACGTGCTGAGCGCCTTTCGCTGAACCGCTGCACTGCCCGGCGAGCCCAGCCCAGCCCAGCCCAGCCCAGACCGGCCCGGACCGGCCCGAGTTGCTTGCTCCACCAGCACGGGGTGCTTGCTCCGCCAGCTCGACAACGCAGGTTGGCACCCCCCGGTACCACGGTTGTCGTGGCGCCCGGTCCACCGAGTTCCGGGGGGCAGGGGGAACCGCCATGTCCGATCCGCAGGCAGCTGAGCAGCGTGGAGAGGGCGTGCTGCGCTGGGCTCAGAAGGCCGTCGCCCGCGGGGGCTGGGGCCGCTGGGCGGGCTGGCCCCCCCGGCCGCCAGCACCTGAAGGAACGTAGGGCGAGCGGCTGGTCGAACGCTTCCGCAACGGCACGCTCACTCGGCCCGAGGAGGAGGATCCGGTCTTCTGGTAGGCGCGCCGCTGAACGCCTCGAAGGCTGCGAGGTCCAGCTCCATCAGCCAGCAATCCCAGCCCTTCCCCGGCGCCGGCTCGCAAGCCGCCGCGCCCCGCGGCTGCCGAAAGTGGGCGAGGCCCGACGCGTCGCCCTGGCCTGGTAACCGTCGTTGTGCGGCGACCCGCACCATGGGTAACCCGGCCGGCGTCGACGGCGATGATTCGGGCTGACCTCCTCGGCAGCGACGGCCACCTCGTCGGTTCGATCAGGTCGTAGACCGCGCGACCCACCCACTCGCCACCCGCGCCGCAGCCACGGCACCATCAAGGTGTAGTCGGCGTCGGTGCCCTGCATGGGCCGCAGCGACACCCTGGCCGAATCGATCTCACGCACGGTGGAACTTCTCGTGGATCGCCTCGGCCACCGCATCGGGCAGGAACGACAGCGCCTTCAACTCGTCGAGTGAGGCCTTCTTCACCGCGTTCACGCCGCCCATCACCTGCGTCAGCTTCTTCTTGCGGGCATCGCCGAGACCGGGAATGCCGTCGAGCGACGAGGTCGTCATCCGCTTGCCGCGCAGCTCGCGGTGGAACGTGTTGGCGAAGCGGTGCGCCTCGTCGCGGATGCGTTGCAGCATGAACAGTGCGTCGCTGCCGCGCGGCACCTCGATGGGCTCGCCGCGGCCCGGAACGAACACCTCCTCGAAGCGCTTCGCGAGCGACGCGATGGGAATCTCGTCGTGCAGGCCCAACGCGCGCACCACTCGCTCGGCGACGGCCAGCTGGCCCTTGCCACCGTCGACCAGCAGCAGTTGTGGCGGGTACGCGAACTTGCGCGGGCGGCGACGTTCGCCGTCGATCAGGTCTTCGTCGAGCGGTTGGTCGCGCTCGTTGAGGTACGCCTGCAGCCGGCGAGTGAGCACCTCCTCCATCGCCGCGTAGTCGTCGTTGCCCGCCACGTCCTTCACCTTGAACCGGCGGTACTCGCGCTTGTTCGGCAGGCCGTCCTCCAGCACCACCATCGAACCCACGTAGTCGGTGCCCTGCAGGTGCGCCATGTCGTAGCACTCGATGCGCAGCGGCGCTTCGGGCAGGCCGAGCAGATCCTGCAGCTCGGTGAGCGCCCGGCTGCGCGCGTTGTGGTCGCCCGCGCGACGCAGGCGGTGGCGCATGAACTCCTCGCGAGCGTTGCGGTGACGGTCTCGTGCAGGTCGCGCTTGTCGCCGCGCTGCGGCACACGGATCTGCACCCTGCTGCCACGCAGGTGGGTGAGCCACTCCTCGTAGGTGGCCGTGTCGTCAGGCGCCACCGGCACGAGCACCTGCTTGGGCACCCCCGCCGGCGGATCGTCGCCGTACAGCGACTCCAGGATGCGGTCGACGAGGCCGCCTGGCGTGAGCTCCTCCACCTTGTCGAGCACGAACCCCTTGCGCCCCACGACCCGGCCCTTGCGCACGAAGAACACCTGCACGGCCGCTTCCAGCTCGTCGTCGGCGATACCGATCACGTCGATGTCTTCGCTGCGCTCGGCAACCATCTGCTGCTTCTCGATGGCCTTGCGCACTGCCAGCAACCGGTCGCGCAGGCGTGCCGCCCGCTCGTACTCCAGCTCCTTGGCCGCACCGGCCATCTCGGCCTCGAGCCGCTTGACGATCTCGTCGGTGTCGCCATCGAGGAAGTCGCACAGCTCTTGCACCAGCTGGCGGTACGGCATCTCCTCGATCTCGCCCACGCACGGGCCGCTGCACTTCTCGATGTGGAACAGCAGGCACGGCCGGCCGAGCCGATGGTGTTCGTTGAACTTGCCCGGGCTGCAGGTGCGGATGGGGAAGCTGCGCAACAGCAGGTCGAGCGTGTCGCGGATGGCGTATGCGTGCGCGTACGGCCCGAAGTAGCGGGTGCCCTTGCGCTTGCGACCGCGCATCACCAGTGCACGCGGATACTGCTCGTCGAGCGTGACCGCGAGGAACGGGTAGCTCTTGTCGTCGCGCAACCGCACGTTGAAGCGCGGGCGGTGGAGCTGGATGAGGCTGAACTCCAGCATCAGGGCTTCCACCTCGTTGCGCACCTCGATCCACTCCACCGACGTGGCGGTGGCCACCATCTGGGCCGTACGCGGATGCATGTTGCGCGGGTCCTGGAAGTAGTTGGAGAGTCGCTGACGAAGGCTGGAAGCCTTGCCCACGTAGATGACGCGCCCCTCCTTGTCCTTGAACTGATACGACCCCGGTGTCTCGGGAATCGTGCCGGTGGGTGGGCGCTCTACCATCGCCTCGACTCTACGGGGCGCACCCGCGGTCAACCCGATGTGCGCGGATAGGGTTTCTCGCGTGCCCGGCCGCTACCAGTTCTCGATGCCCGAACGCCCGAGTCGCGATGGCTGGTTCCGCATCGGCACGGTCGATGTCACCACCACGGCACTGCTCGTCGGCCTCGGCGTGCTGTCGATGTTCCTCTACGCCATCGGCGGTGCCGATGGGCCCATCTTCGACATGTACTTCATCGCGCCGCTGGTGCGCGAGGGTGAGATCTGGCGGCTGGTCACCTGGCCGATCGCCAACCCGCCCACACGCATCTGGGTCATCCTCACCCTGGCGTTCTTCTGGTTCGTGGGGCATCGCATCGAAGACACCGTCGGCCGCGTGCGCTTCACCATCATGATCGCCCTGATGACGGTGCTGCCGGCAGCCGTGGTGTCGCTCTTCGACTTCACCGCCGACACCGGGCAGGCCTACGGCCTGAGCATCCTCGCCATCGCGCTGCTGGTCGTCTACGCCTTCGACAGCCCGAACGCGGTGTGGTTCTTCAACATCCCGTTGTGGGTGCTCGCCTCCGTGTTCGTGCTGCTCGACGTGCTGCAGTACCTGGGCAACCGGTTCTTCGGTGCCCTGCTCGTCGAGCTCGGGGCCATCCTCGTCGGCATGGTCACCGCGCGGCAGTACGGCATGCTCAACGAGTTGCAGTTCATCCCGCGTTTCGTGGGCGCGCCCTCCAGCAAGAAGCCGAAGAGCCGTCGCGCCAGCGGCAGCGGCTCTGCCGTGATCGCCGGGCCGTGGGCCACACCAGAGCCGGCACACACCGCCGTCGACCAGCTCGAGCTCGACGGCCTGCTCGACAAGATCAGCGCCCACGGCATCGACTCGCTCTCGCGTAGCGAGAAGACCCGGCTCAACGAGCTGAGCAAGAAGCTCCGCGGCCGCTGAGCCACACCGAGCCCGCGTCTGTACGCGACGGCTCGACCACCGAGCAGGAGTGCACAGACGCGGACGGCTTGGGCATCAGTGCACGGCAAGGCGGGTGCGCAGCGAGTGCGTGTACGCCACCACCAACAGCAGCCCGGCGAGCAACGTGGCGGCGTTGGCCAGCATGTGGAAGCCCCACGCCTGCTTCACGAAGCCGGAGGCGAACGCGGCCATGCCGCCGCAGAAGCTCATCGTGAGGTCGGCGGTGCCCTGCACCTCGACCCGAGCGTTGCCCGGCACCGCGCCGGTGAGCATGCTGCTGCCGGCGATGAGGCCGATGTTCCAGCCGACACCGAGGAGGAACAGCCCGACGAAGATGAGCGACGGCACGTAACCCGCGACGACCGACACGACCGTGCCCGCGCCGAGCACCACCGAGCCGACCATCACGGCGGGCACCTGCCCGACACGACCCACGAACCGGCCGACGAAGGGGGCGAAGGCATACATGCCGGCGATGTGCAGGGCGATCACGTAGGCCGACAGATCGGCCTGGCCGTGGTCCTTCATGTGCGACGGGGTCATCGTCATCACGGCCACCATCGTGGTCTGCGAGACGACCATCGCCACCAGCCCGAGTGTGGCCAGCCGGTTGCTGCGGATGACCGCCGCCGAGATGCGAACCTGCCGCAGCGGGCGAACTCGCTCGGCGTGCGGGTCGAGCTCGCCGTTCACCGCCAGCGGATCCGGGTGCAGCCGGCGAGCGATGACGGCCATCGCCACCAGCAGCAGCAGCGCCGCGAAGAAGAACGGCCCGATGAACTGGTCGAGCCCCACGGCCTGGCCGGCCCGCTTCTCCCACGGCGTCAGGACGGGCCCGAACACCGCGCCGAGCGTGCCGACGACCACGACGCTGGCGATGGCCTGCGCTCGGTCGCTCTCCCGAGCGAGGTCGGCGGCAACGTAGCGACCTTGCAGCGTGGCCGCCTGCGCCCCACCGAAGCAGGGCCATGCCCAGCAGGAACAGCGGAAACGATCGCAGCTGCCCACCGATGCCGGCGATGACGGCGCCGACCGCACCGAGGCCGAACGCGAACTTCAACCCCGGCCGGCGGCCGTTGCGGCGCATGAACGCCGACAGGGGCACCGCCAGGAAGGCCGAACCCAACGTGAAGGCGGCGCCGCCGGAGCCGGCGAACCGATCCTGGCCGTGCAACAGATCTTTGGCCAGCAACGCGCCGACTGCCACGACACCGGCGACCGCGGCCTGCCCGGGCACCTGTGCAAGGCGGAGCGTCACGAGCGTGCGGCGCTGCAGCAGCGAGTGGTCGGCGATGGGGTCGACCACCAGTGGAACGTCGGTCACGAGACCGAACCTGCCGGCGCCACCCACTGCACTGGCTGCCCGGTGACCTCGGCGATGAGGTCGAAGTCTTTGTCGTAGTGCAACACGGTGAGCCCGTTGGCCTCGGCACACGCCGCCAGGACGAGATCTGCCGGCGAGGGCGCACGATGCGTGCCGCGGCCGGCCATTTCGCCCTGTACGTCGAGCGCACGGTCGATGATCTGCTCGGTGACTGCCACACGAGGCATCATGCTGAGCTCGAAGCGCGCATCGACGAAGTCGGCACCCGATGTCGACGAGACCAGTATCTCGAGCATGCCGACGCCGGTGACGGCCACATGGCCGGCAGCGAGCGGACCCGACCACCGTTCGGCGACGCCATCGTCGCCGAGCCGTGCCCATGCTGACTTGTCGATGAGATGCGTCGCCACGTCAGTCCCAGCTGTGGAGGATCGCGTCGCGCTGCTCCGGCGTGAGGCGGCGCATGCGCTCGACCAGCTTGGCCCGCGCATCGCGAGCGATGATGTCGGTCAAGGCAGCGTCGATGGTTGCCGTGGTGCCCTGGGTACCCAGGACCTCTGCGGCACGCAGCACCTTTTCTTGGTCGATGTTCAACGCAGTCTTGGTCACGGGCGGCAGGGTAGCACCGACGCACTCGCGGATCAACCGTCGAGCAACGGCTTGAGGAATCTTCCGGTGTGGCTTCCGTCTACCTTTGCAACCGTCTCCGGGCTACCTTCGGCAACCAGCAGGCCACCACCGCTGCCGCCTTCCGGGCCCGAGGTCGATGATCCAGTCGGCGGTCTTGATGACATCGAGGTTGTGCTCGATGACCAGCACCGTGTTGCCCTGATCGACCAGCCGCGACAGCACGGTGAGCAAGCGCCGCACGTCTTCGAAGTGCAGGCCGGTGGTGGGCTCGTCGAGCAGGTAGATGGTGTGCCCGGTGTTGCGCTTGGCCAACTCGCTGGACAGCTTCACGCGCTGTGCCTCGCCGCCCGACAACGTGGGCGCCGATTGGCCCAACCGCACATAGCCCAGACCGACATCCATGAGCGTGCGCATGTGGCGGTGGATGGCCGGCTGGTTGGCGAAGAAGTCGACCGCCTCGGCCACCGGCATGTCGAGCACCTCGGCGATGTTCTTGCCCTTGAACTGGATGTCGAGCGTGTCGCGGTTGTAGCGAGCCCCCTTGCACACCTCGCACGGCACGTACACGTCGGGCAGGAAGTGCATCTCGATCTTGATGGTGCCGTCGCCGCTGCATGCCTCGCAGCGGCCACCGGAGACGTTGAAGCTGAACCGACCGGGCAGGTACCCGCGCACCTTGGCCTCGGCGGTGGTGGCGAACAGCTTGCGCACGTTGTCGAAGACACCGGTGTACGTGGCCGGGTTGCTGCGCGGCGTGCGACCGATGGGCGACTGGTCCATGTCGATCACCTTGTCGAGCATCTCGATGCCCTTGATGCTCTTGTGGCGACCGGCGGCGCTCTTCGACTTGTAGATCTTCTGCATCATCACCGGCAGCAGGATGTCGCGCACCAGCGTGCTCTTGCCGCTGCCGCTGACGCCGGTGACGGCGACGAAGCACCCCAGGGGGATGCGCACATCGAGGTTGCGCAGGTTGTGCTCCTTGGCACCCTGGATCTCGAGCCAGTCGAGCCCGGGCGAACGACGCTGCTGGGGTACCGGGATGGTTCGCTTGCGGCTGAGGTACTGGCCGGTGACCGACGCCTTCGACTTGAGGATGCCCTTCACCGGGCCGCTGTAGACGACCTCGCCACCGTGCTCGCCGGCGCCCGGGCCGATGTCGACGAGCCAGTCGGCCTCGCGGATGGTGTCTTCGTCGTGCTCGACGACCAGCACGGTGTTGCCCAGGTCGCGCAGACGGATGAGCGTGTCGATGAGGCGCCGGTTGTCGCGCTGGTGCAGGCCGATCGACGGCTCGTCGAGCACGTAGAGCGTGCCCACCAGCCCGCTGCCGATCTGGCTGGCGAGGCGGATGCGCTGCGCCTCGCCACCGGCGAGCGTGCCCGCGTTGCGCGACAGCGAGAGGTAGTCGAGGCCGACGTCGAGCAAGAAGCCGAGGCGCGCGTTGATCTCCTTGGTGACGCGCTCGGCGATCATGCGATCGCGCTCGCTGAGCTCCAGCGCGGCGAGGAAGTTGGACGAGTCGCCGATTGCCATCTCGCAGATCTCGGAGATGTTCTTGTCGTTGATGGTGACCGCCAACGTGGAGGGCTTGAGCCGCGCGCCGTTGCACTTCGGGCACGGCACCTCGCGCATGTAGCCCTCGTACTGCTCGCGGGCCCAGTCGCTCTCGGCACCCTCGCGGCGGCGATTGAGCCACGGCACCACGCCCTCGTACGCCGTGGAGTACTCGCGGGTGCGCCCGTAGCGGTTCTTGTACTTGACCTTCAGGTTGCCTTCGACGCCGTACAGGATGACCTTCTGCTGCTTGGCGTTGAGCGCACCGTAGGGCGCATCGAGATCGATGCCGTACTCGTCGGCGACGGCCTCGAGCATGCGCGTGAAGTACTGGGTGCTACTGGTGCGCCAGGGTGCGATGGCGCCCGCGTTGATGGACAGGTCGTGGTCGGGGATGAGCAGCTCGGGGTCGACCTCGAAGGTGGTGCCCAGGCCCAAGCAGGCCTCGCACGCGCCGTAGGGCGAGTTGAACGAGAAGTTGCGCGGCGCCGGCTCGTCGTAGCTGGTGCCGCACTTCGGGCACGCCAGGTGCTGGCTGAAGGTGAGCGTCTCGCCCTCCACGGCATCTCCGCCAGCAGCGTCCTTGGTGGCGAACAGCTCGATCTCGGCGACGCCGTCGGCCAGCTTCAGCGCCGTTTCCAGCGAGTCGGTGAGCCGCCGCTCGATGCCGTCGCGCCGCACCAGCCGGTCGACGATGATCTCGATGCGGTGCTGCTCGTAACGGGCCAGCTTCTCGTCGCGCTTGAGGAACTCGGCGATGTCGACGACCTCGCCGTCGATGCGGGCGCGCACGAAGCCCTGCCCGGCCAGGTCGTCGAGCAAGGTGCTGTACTCGCCCTTGCGGCCCCGTACGACGGGCGCCAGCACCTGGAAGCGAGTGCCATCGGGCAGCAGCAGGATGCGATCGACGATCTGCGACGGGGTTTGCCGTTGCAGCCGAGTGCCGTCGTTGGCGCAGTGCTGCACACCGATGCGGGCGAACAGCAGGCGCAGGTAGTCGTGCACCTCGGTGATGGTGCCCACCGTGGAGCGCGGGTTGCGGCTGGCGCTCTTCTGGTCGATGGAGATGGCCGGCGACAGGCCCTCGATGACGTCGACATCGGGCTTGTCCATCTGGCCCAGGAACTGGCGGGCGTACGCGCTGAGCGACTCGACGTAGCGGCGCTGGCCCTCGGCGTAGATGGTGTCGAAGGCGAGGCTGCTCTTGCCGGAGCCGGACAGGCCGGTGAACACCACCAGCCGGTCGCGCGGGATCTCGATGCTGACGTTCTTCAGGTTGTGCTCGCGCGCGCCGCGCACGATGATCTTGGGCACGTCGCTCTTCGATGACGGGGCAGCGGGCATGGCGGCGAGGCTACCGAGGCACAGCGCTCCCGGTGGGCGCGACGGCTCACAACCCGTTCCAGCCGGCCTAATGACCACACGACATAACACTCACCACGTCTGTCTCCACCACCACCGCACCCCTACCCAGCCCCTCCCATCTCGATCGACGAACACCCACGCCACTCCCACATGTCCGACCCTCACCGGCTCGCCACGCCAGGGCTACAACGCGCCGAATTCTCCGCGAGTTCGGCGAGCCGGCCGCGTGATGCTGATCGAGCTGCTGGCCTGGAGCCAGCAAGAACGAGGCTGGGGCGACGAGCACTTCGAATCGCCGGGACCGTGGTCTGAGGTGCTGGCGCCGCCCGGCCCGTGCGGCAACCGCTGGCCGTGTGATCGCGTCGCGCCCGAGGTGACCGAACTGGACTCACCGCTGAGTCGTCGCCGCAACCATCGCACCAGGCGCCGCCAGGCCGGTTTCGACGGGGCCATCTCGATGGCCGATGCCGACATCGAGGCCGGCAATCCCCGTGAATCGGCGACGCCCGCCGCTGTGCCGAGTCGGTGCCACGCCTTCCAACCGATCGCGACCTGCACCGGCACTGGTGACAGGCACTCGCCCGCTGGCACTCCGACGGCATCCGGGAACCCGACCAGTTCTCCTCCGACGTGCTGGTCGACCGCATTCTCGACGATGGGCTGAGAAGCTGGTCGAGTTCCGCAGTCCCGACTGCAGCTGGCGTGAACTGTTCCGTACCCGCCGCACGCTAGGGCGACCTCGCCCGGTCCCCGCGCCGCCCCGCGCCCGCCTGCGGCGCAGCTGACCCGGTTCACCGGCCAGTGGTGAACGGCGAGCGGAAGCACGTCGGAAGGCGAATCGCGCCCCACCAGACGGGCTGACGGGCGAGGGCATCAGACCATTGCGCGATCGCCTGGTGCGCATGGGCTGTCGCCTCGGCCAGGGCTACCTGTTCGCCGTGCCGCAGCCGGCGGATTCGATGGCAACGGTGCTGTCGGCCCCGCTGGTGAGCACGTTCTGACAGCGTGATCAGCCGGCGTCGCGCAGCTCGCGGCGAAGCTCGTTGACCTCGTCGCGCAAGCGGGCGGCGTACTCGAACTTCAGCTCGGCGGCCGCCTCGTGCATCTCTTCCTCCAGCGTCTGGATGAGACGAGCCAGCTCCTGCTGCGGCATGGTCTTCAACTCGCGCTGCACCTTCTCGCGCTCGCGATTGCGGCGGTTGCCCTTGCCGGGTACCGGGGCCGAATCGTCGGGGCGCAGCAGCGAGAGGATGTCGCCGACCGCCTTGCGGATGGTCTGCGGGTTGATGCCGTTCTCGAGGTTGTAAGCGATCTGGCGGGCGCGTCGCTCGCGCGTGACGTCGATGGCCTTGGTCATGCTGGGCGTGATCTTGTCGGCGTACATCACGACCTGGCCGTCGACGTTGCGTGCTGCTCGGCCGATCATCTGGATGAGCGAGGTCTCGCTGCGCAGGAAGCCCTCCTTGTCGGCATCGAGGATGCTGACCAGTGACACCTCGGGAAGGTCGAGGCCTTCGCGGAGCAGGTTGATGCCCACCAGCACGTCGAACTCGCCCAGCCGCAACGCGCGCAGGATCTCGATGCGCTGGATGGTGTCGATGTTGCTGTGCAGGTAGCGCACCCGCAGGCCCTGCTCGAGCAGGTAGTCGGTGAGGTCTTCCGCCATCTTCTTGGTGAGGGTGGTGACCAGCACGCGGTCGCCCATGGTGAGCCGCGTGTTGATGTTCTCGATGAGGTCGTCGATCTGCCCCTTGGTGGGCTTGACGATGACCTCCGGGTCGACGAGGCCGGTGGGGCGCACGATCTGCTCGACCACCTGCACGCTGTGCGAGATCTCGTACGGGGAAGGCGTGGCCGACACGAACACGCACTGGTTGATGCGCTCGAGCGTCTCCTCGAAGCGCAGCGGGCGGTTGTCGCGCGCACTGGGCAGGCGGAAGCCGTGCTCGACCAGGATGTCTTTGCGGCTGAGGTCGCCCAGGTACTGGCCGTGCAACTGCGGCACGGCGACGTGGCTCTCGTCGATGACGAGCAGGAAGTCTTTCGGGAAGTAGTCGATGAGGGTGAACGGCGGTTGCCCGGTGACGCGACCATCGATGTGCATGCTGTAGTTCTCGATGCCGTTGCAGTACCCCACCTCGGCCATCATCTCCAGGTCGTACTGCGTGCGCATGCGCAGGCGCTGCGCCTCGAGCAGCTTGCCGTTGGCCTCGAACCAGGCGAGCCGCTCTTGCAGCTCGGCCTCGATGCCGATGACCGCTTTGCGCATGCGCTCTTCGCCGGCGACGTAGTGCGTGGCCGGGAAGACCATCACCTGGCTCATGTCGTTGAGCGTCTCGCCGGTGAGCGGATCGACCGTGGTGATGCGATCGACGGTGTCGCCGAACATCTCGATGCGCAGCACGGTTTCGTCGTACGCCGGGTGCACCTCGATGGTGTCGCCGCGCACACGGAACTTGCCACGGCCGAGCGTGAGGTCGTTGCGGTCGAACTGCAGATCCACCAGGCGGCGCAGGATGCTGCGCATGTCGTAGTCGACCCCGACGTGCAGCTCGAGCAGCTGCCCGCGATACTCCGCGGGATCGCCCATGCCGTAGATGCAGCTGACGGAGGCGACCACGATGGTGTCGCGCCGCGTGAGCAGCGCGGCGGTGGCCGAGTGGCGCAGACGGTCGATCTCGTCGTTGATCGACGAGTCTTTCTCGATGTAGGTGTCGCTGGAGGCGATGTAGGCCTCCGGCTGGTAGTAGTCGTAGTAGCTGACGAAGTACTCCACCCGGTTGTTGGGGAAGAACTCGCGCATCTCCTGGGTGAGCTGCGCGGCCAGCGACTTGTTGGGGGCGAGGATCAGCGTGGGCCGCTGGGTGGCTTCGATGGTCCAGGCGATGGTGGCGCTCTTGCCGGAGCCGGTGATGCCCAGCAGGGTCTGGAAGCGATCGCCGCGCTCGATGCCCTCGGCCAACTTGGCAATGGCCTGCGGCTGGTCGCCAGCCGGCTGGAAGAGGGACTCGACCTTGAACTCGGGCACGTTGCGCAGCCTACCCGGCGAACGGGTGTTCGTGCGGCCATCAATCCTGCGTCGCGAGAGCCCGAGCCACGCGGCACTCCGCAGCGCGTCAGCGTGCGACGTCGGCTTCCGGGCACACCCGGAAGCACGCGGGAGGCGGCGGTGCGCACCAACTGGGCGTGACTTGTCTCGCACGCCGGGACGAATCACGCCCGAAGGCCGAGCTGGGACGGATGACTTCCGGAAACCATCGGCTCCCCGGACGTCACTGTGGGCGATGGCGTCCAAACCAGGCGAACGTCGGCCGACACGGCACTACTGTCCGAGCCATGCTGCCGCTGCGCACGGAACGCCTCACCATTCGCATGATGCGCCAGCCCGATCTTGGGCCGGTTCACGCGTACCGAGCGGACCCGACCATCGCCCACTTCCAGGATTGGGAGATGCCGTACACCAAAGCCGCTGCGCAGCGCAGCATCGACCGCCAGGCCGAGCTGGACGGCCCAACGGATGGCCACTGGGTCGGCCTCGCCGTCGAGTTGACAGCAACTGGCGAGGTGGTCGGCGATGTGGCTGTCGAGCTGCGCGGCGGCGGCATGTTCGCCACGCTGGGCTACACGTTTGCCGGCGCGCACCACGGGAAGGGCTACGCCACCGAGGCCGCCGGCGCAGTCGTCGACGCGCTCTGCGTCGCCGGCGTGCACCGCTTCGTGGCGACGCTCGACCCGGAGAACGTGCCATCGATGCGCGTGCTGGAGGCGCTCGGGTTCACGTTCGAGAGCCTCGCCCGCGAGGCGGAGCTGATACGCGGCGAGTGGGTCGACGACCTACGGTACGCGTTGCTCGCTGCGGATCGTGCTGCGTGGAAGGTGCGACCCCGCACGCCGGCGGCTGAGGTCGAGCTCGTCGAGATCACGCCCGACGACGCCTACCTCTGGGGCCGCCTGCGCACTCACCACTCCCAGGAGCGCTTCGTCTCGCCGATGGCGTTGTCGTTCCGCGACGCGCTGTTCCCGGAGGTGATCGACGGAGCGCCGGTCGTGCCGTGGATGCGGGGTGTGCTGGCCGACGGCGAAAGAGTCGGGTTCCTGATGCTGGCAATGGTGACCGACCACCACCCCGAGCCGTACATGTGGCGCCTGCTGATCGACCGCATGCACCAACGAAGGGGCCTCGGCACCCGAGTGCTGGCAGCGCTGTGCGCGCAACTTCGCGCGTGGGGCCACGACGCTCACCACCAGCTGGGGCCAAGGCCCCGGTTCACCTGAACCGTTCTACCTCGCCCACGGCTTCGTGCCCACCGGCGACATCGACGACGACGAGATCGTCGGCCGGGTCAGGCTGTAGGCGCGGCCCCGTCCTTGTCGACGCCGTCCTTGTCGACGCCGTCCTTGTCGACGCCGTCCTTGCGACCGGCGAACTGGTAGTCGGCGGGCAGCTGCGGCAGCGACTGCAGCCAACGCCACAACTGCTCGATCTGCGGCGCCAGCGCGGCCGTGTCGCCACTGTTGTCGACCACGAAACCCGCACCCTCGAGGCGCTGCTCGCGCGTCGCCTGGCGTGAGATGCGCGCCCGAGCGTCGGCTTCGTCGAAGCCGCGGAAGCGCACGAGGCGATCGACCTGGGTCTCCAGCGGAACGTCGACGACGATCTTGCCTTGCAGACCCTCACGCGGGTTCTCGGTGAGCAGCGGGATGTCGAGCACCACCACCCGCTCGGAGGCGACGTGCTGCATCACCTGCCGGTTCATCTCCGCGCCGACTGCCGGGTGCACGATGCCGTTCAGGTCCTTCAGCGCGTCGGGGTCGGCAAACGCAATGGCCGCCAGCGCCGGCCGATCGAGCGAGCCGTCGGCGGCAATCACCTGCGCACCGAACCGCTCGGCCAACTTGGCCAGCACCGGCGACCCCGGCTGCTGCACGTCGCGCACCACCTGGTCGGCATCGACGATGACAGCACCGCGAGCAGCCAGCGCGGCGCTGACCGTCGACTTGCCGGAACCAATGCCACCAGTCAGCCCCACCAGGATCATGAGCGGAAGTGTAGGTTGCCGCCGCAAGTAGGCTCTGGCCCGTGGCCGACGACACCGACGAACTGCCCGGTTCGCCGGGCACCGACCCCACATCGGTGGGGTGGCCGCTCGTCGAGCGGCGCAGTTCCAGTCGCACGCCGCCGGGCGGCGTCGACCGGCGCGCTCGCCACCAGCCGCCGCCCACCGTCAGCCCCACCCTCAACGCCGCGCCGCTGTGGCCGTTCCGGCTGGCCGCGCTGGCCGGCGCCGTCGTGCGCGCACAGCCGAGCCTCTCCTGGCACAACTGGAGCCTGGTCGCCATCACCGCCGCAGCCGCCGTGTTCACGGCGGTGGCCTGCCGCCGGCCCGTGGCGTACCGCAACGACGCCAAGGTGCGCCTCCGCATCGTCATCGAACTGGCCGGTGTCACCGCCGCCATCTTGTTGAGCGGCGCGTGGGCGTCTCCGTTCGTGCTGTTCCTGGTGCCCACCGGCATGCTCGCCGGGTTCGCCGCCGGCGGTGCGTTCAGTGCCCAGCTCGCCGTCGCCGCGGTCGCCGTCGTCACCGTGCAGCACGTCCCCAACGTTGGTGTGCGGCAAGGCCTGCAAGACGGCGCGCTCTGGGTGGGGTTGCTCGGCCTGGTGGCGTTCACCAGCGGGCTGGCGCACCGCGCAGCGCACGACGCCGCTCGCCAACAACGTTTCGCGCTCGACCGGGTGAGCAGGCTGGCAGAGGCGAACTCGTTGCTGTTCGCGCTGCAGCGAGTGGCTCAGACCCTGCCGGCGTCACTCGACCTGGAGGAAGTGCTCGACTCCACCGTCGGGCGGCTGCGCAGCATGGTGCAGCACGACCTGCTCACCGTGTACCTCGTCGACCCGATCACGCGCAGCGCGACTCCCGTGCGTACGCAGGGCGCCGAGACAGCGGGCGCGCACCCGCTCGATCACCTGCCATCGGGGCTGCGCCAGGCCGCCGAGTCGATGAAGACCATTCGCATCGACGACCTCGGCAAGGGCGACGGCGTGTGCGCCGGTGCCCGCAGCGGGCTGTACGCCGCGCTCCGCGCGCGCGGAGCGTTGGTGGGGTTCATCGCGGTCGAGACCTCCACACCCGGTGCGTTCGGGCAGCAGCAGGCGGAGGTGGTGCACGGCCTCAGCGAGCCGTTCGGCATCGCCATCGACAACGCCCGCATGTTCCGCCGCATCCGCACGCTGGCCGCCGACGAAGAACGCTCGCGCATCGCTCGCGAGCTGCACGATCATGTCGGCTCGTCGCTGGCCATGATCGGGTTCGAGGTCGATCGCGCACTCGCCGTGGCGGTCGATGGTGGGGAGATCGAGCCCGTGCTGCGTGAGCTGCGCGAGCAGGTCTCGGCCGCGGTCACCGAAGTGCGCGACACGCTGTACGACCTGCGCACGGAAGTCACCGACCACCGCGATCTCGCGGCCACCACGGCCGAGTTCCTGCAGCGCGTCGAGCAGCGCAGCGGCATCCACACGGCCACCGACCTCCGGTTGGGCGAACGCCTGCCGCAGATGATGGAACGCGAGCTGTGGCAGATCGTTCGCGAAGCCATCGTCAACGCCGAGCGACATTCGCGAGCCACCCACCTGCTGGTCGCCGGGCGGCGAAACGGCTCTGCACTGCAGATCACTGTTCGCGACGACGGCATCGGTCTCGATGCCACAGGCGCGCGACCCGACAGTTACGGTCTCGTCGGCATGCGCGAACGGGCGCATCGCATCGAGGCCGAGCTCACCGTCAAGTCGCTCTCCACGGGCGGTACGGAAGTGCGCCTCGACCTTCACCTAGGAGACTCAGCACGCTGATGGCACTGTCCGTGGTTCTGGTCGATGATCACACGATGCTGCGCCAAGCGCTGCGGCGCGCCCTGGAAGCGGAGGGCATCGATGTCATCGGCGAAGCGGCCGACGGCGAGGAAGGTGTCCGCATCGCACTGGCACTGCGACCCGACGTGGTGCTGATGGACGTCTCGATGCCCAAGGTCGACGGCATCGACGCCACCCGCCAGCTGCTGGCAGCGAGAAGCGAGATGCGGGTGGTGATGCTCACCATGCACATCGACCGCGAAGTGTTCGACAACGCCCTCAAGGCGGGCGCAGTCGGTTACGTCACCAAGGACTCATCGGTGAGCGAGGTCGCCGAAGCCGTGCGCCTCGCCGCCAATGGCGATCGGCCGATGTCGCCGCACCTTGCCGAGGCCTTGCTCAAGGAAGCACGACGTGAAACCGACGGCATCATCTCCACTCGCGAGGAAGAGGTGCTGCAGCTCGTCGCCGATGGTCTGGGCACCAACGAGATCGCCGAGCGGCTCTACATCAGCCATCGCACCGTGAAGAACCACCTCGCCTCGATCTACGACAAGCTCAATGCTCGCGATCTCACGCAGGCCGTGCTGATGGCCGTCAAGATGGGCATCGTCAAACTCACCTGAAAACGCACGATGGCACGGCCTCACGGCCGTGCCATCACTGCGAATCGGTACGGATCAGGCTTCCGGCGCCTCGACCACTTCGGCGTCGGCAACGGCCTCGACGTCGGCAACGGCCGGCGCGGCTGCCTCGGCACCGTCGGCGGCCGGCGGGGCCTCGCCCGGGTTCTCCTCGTAGTACTCGGCCCACGCGGCCTCGCGCTCGGCATCGTCCTGGCCGGCGGTCCAGTTGCCGTGCTCGTCGATCTCGAAGTGCTGGCGGTACTCCTCGGCCAGCTCGCCACCCTCGGCGGCCTGCTTGATCGACAGGCTGATGCGGCGACGGGCGAGGTCGAGATCGATGATCTTCACCCACAGCTCCTCGCCCGGCGTGACGACCTGCTCGGGCGAGTCGACGTGGTGCGTGCTCATCTCGGAGATGTGCACCAGACCCTCGATGCCTTCGCCCACCTGCACGAAGCCACCGAACGGCACCAGCTTGGTGACCCGGCCGTAGACCAGCTGGCCCACTTCGTGCGAGCCGGCGAACTCCTGCCACGGATCCTGCTGGGTTGCCTTCAGCGACAGGCTGATGCGCTCGCGATCGAAGTCGACATCGAGCACCTGCACGGTGACCTTGTCGCCCACGTTGACGACCGCACCCGGGTGGTCGACATGCTTCCACGACAGCTCGCTGACGTGGATGAGGCCGTCCATGCCGCCGAGGTCGACGAACGCACCGAAGGACACGACGCTGCTGACCACGCCCTCGCGGATCTCGCCCGGCTTGAGGTTGGTGAGGAAGCTGTCGCGGCTCTCCTTCTGCGTCTCTTCCAGGAAGGCGCGGCGGCTGAGCACCACGTTGTTGCGGTTCTTGTCGAGCTCGATGATCTTGGCCTGGACGGTCTTGCCGACGTACGGCACGAGATCGCGCACACGGCGCAGCTCGACCAGCGATGCGGGCAGGAAGCCACGCAGGCCGATGTCGACGATGAGACCGCCCTTGACCACTTCGATGACCGGGCCCTCGACGGTGCCTTCGGCTTCCTTGATCTTCTCGATGGTGCCCCACGCACGCTCGTACTGCGCCCGCTTCTTGGACAGGACCAGACGGCCCTCTTTGTCTTCCTTGGTGAGCACCAGCGCTTCGATGGACTCGCCGAGGGTGACGATCTCGTGCGGGTCGACATCGTTGCGGATGCTGAGCTCGCGCGACGGGATGACACCTTCGCTCTTGTACCCGATGTCGAGGAGCACTTCGTCTTTGTCGATCTTGACGACGGTGCCGTGCACCAGCTGGCCGTCTTCGACGGAGACCATGGTGCCGGCGATGGCGTCGGCGAACGACATGCCGAGATCGTCGGAGACGATCTGGCGGGGGGTGTAGTTGCCCTCTTCGTCGAACGTGCCCCAGGAGGAGTCGGTCGAGGATGAGGTGGTAGTGGTATCGGACAAGGGACGATCGCTTTCGAACAAAAACCTAGGAGACCGGCGGATTCCGGACCCCGAGAGGCTACCAGCGCACTTGCCGTGCGTCATCAGCTGCGGTGTGCGATCACCAAGAATTCAGCCGTCTCGGTGGTGGGCTCGGCCCAGCCGTAACCACCCGGTTCGACGCTGCTGATCGAGTCGACCGTCAACCCCGCCACGCGGCAGAGCACGCGCAGCTCGCGCGGGGTGTAGCAGCCGGTCCACAGGTCGACGGCCTTGGCCTCGCCCTGCTCGTTGCGCACCTCGGTGTGCTCGTGATTGACGCCGGTGGCAGCGTCGAAGGTCGCCCCCGGGTTGTCGCCGGCCGCGAAGTACTTCACCGCGTAGTAGGCGTTGAAGGCGCTCAGCGCCAACTGGCCACCGGGTCGCAGCGCCCGGGCCATGGCGGCAAGCACCCGCTCGTCGTCGCCATTCGCCGTCATCAGCCCGAACGCGCCCTGGCAGAGACAGATGACCGCGTCGAACTCACCGTCGAAGCCCAGGTCGCGGGCATCGAGACGCTGGAACGTCGCACCGTCGGGTGCGTCTGCAGCGGCAAGCTCGATGAATCGTTCGCTGATGTCGATGCCGTGCACGATCAGCCCACGGCGAGCCAGCTCATGCGCGTGCCGGCCCGGCCCGCAACCGACATCGAGCACCCGCTGCCCCGGCCGCAGCTGCAGCGCGTCGAACAAGAAGTCGACCTCCTGCCGTGTGCCCTTGGTGAACGAGTAGCGCAGGTACGCGCCACCCAGGTGCGCTGCGATCGGCTCGAACCAGTGCTGATGGTCGGGACTGGCCTCCGCCATGGCGACCGGTCAGCCTTTGCCCGCGGCCCAGGTCTTGCCCCAGGCGACGTTGACCTCGAGCGGTACGTCGAGCTGCGCGGCGCCGCGCATGAGGTCGATCACCAGCGGTCCGACGCGCTCCATCTCGGCCTCGGGAGTCTCGACCAGCACCTCGTCGTGCACCTGCAGCACCAGTTGACTGGCTACCCCGGCGGCAACCAGCGCCTCGTCGATGCGCACGAGCGCGACCTTGAAGATGTCGGCGGCGAGCCCCTGGATGCCGGCGTTCATCGCCTGGCGTTCGCCTGCCTGGCGGATGCGGAAGTTGCTGTTGGACAACTCGGGAATTGGACGACGGCGACCGAAGAGCGTTTCGGTGTAGCCCCGCATGCGGGCCTCGACCACGGTGCGGTCCATGTAGGCCTTCACGTTCGGGAACGCCTCGAAGTAGGCATCGAGGATGACGGCCGCTTCGCTGGTCGGAATCGACAGGCGCTGCGCCAGCCCGTAGGCCTCCATGCCGTACGCCAGCCCGTACGAGACCATCTTCGCCTTCGACCGCTGCTCGGTGGTGACCGCCGCCGGTTCGACGCCGAACACCCGCGATGCCGTTGCGTTGTGGATGTCGGTGCCGCTGGTGAACGCCTCGATCAACCCAGGGTCCTGGGCGAGGTGGGCGATGCAGCGCAGCTCGATCTGGTTGTAGTCGGCCACCAGCAGCTGGCAGCCGGGCGCCGGGATGAACGCCTTGCGGAACAGGCGGCCCTCCTCGCTGCGCACCGGGATGTTGTGCAGGTTGGGCTGGTCGCTGGACAGCCGGCCCGTGCGCGCCACCGTCTGGTTGAAGGTGGCATGGATGCGACCATCGGGCGCCACCTCCGCCAGCAGGCCGGTGCCATAGGTGCCGCGCAGCTTCTCCACCTCGCGGTACTGCAGCAGCGGGTCGATGAACTCGGGCCACTGGTCGCGCAGCTTCTCCAAGGTCGCCGCGTCGGTGCTGAACCCGGTCTTGGTCTTCTTGCCGGGGGCCAACCCGCGCTCGGTGTAGAGGATCTCGCGCAGCTGGATCGGCGAGTTGAGGTTGAACGGCCGCCCGACCACCTCCTGCAGCAGAGCACCCAAGCGCTCGACATCGGCGGTGAGACGCTCGTTGAGCTTGGTCAGTTCGGCCACGTCGACTGCGATGCCCACGTGCTCCATCTTCGCCAGCACGCCGACCAGCGGGTTCTCGATGGTGGCATAGAGGGCAGCCATGCCCTGCTTGTCGAGCGAGGCCTCCAACGCAGCCGACAGATGCGCGACGGCCAGCGCGCCACGTGCCGCGACCTGGCGCTCGTCGGGCCCACCGCCGAAGTCGAGTTGGCCCTTGGCGGCGGAGCCGTCGTCGGGCAGCTGGAAGCGGGTGTAGCGGGCCAACAGGTCGCGCAACGCATAGCGAGTGTCGGCGGGGTCGATGAGGTAGGCCGCGATGGCCGTGTCGAGCCGAAGGCCTGGGACCGCCCCGCCCTGGTCGAGCAACCAGCGCATCAGCGCCTTCGCGTTGTGGCCGCGCCAGCCGCGGTGTGCCCCCAACGCCTCCAGCACCTGCGGCGCATGCACCACCTGAGCGGGAAGCCACGCGACTTCCGCACTGTCGGCATCGGTGACGACGGCCAGCCCGATGACGTCGCTGCGGCCGGCATCGCCGGACCACGCGGGAATGGCGTCGAGCGTGGTCTGGCCGGCGATCAGTTCCGCAGCCGCGGCGACGTCGAGCACGTCGGTGACCTCCGCCTCCAACACCTCCGCCGACGACGAAGGCCCGGCGCCGGCTGCGGCCGCACCGATGCCGAACGTGGCCAGCGCCTCGTACAGCCGGTCGTGCAACGCTCGGAACTCGAGGAAGTCGAACAACCGCTTTACTTCCACGTCGTTCGGTTCCACCGTGAGCGTGCCGAAGTCGACCGTGACGGGCGCATCACGGCGCAGGGTCATCATCTCGAAGTTGTGGCGCGCGCGTTGCTCGTGCTCGATCAGCGAGCCCCTCAACTTCGGGGTCTGCTCGTCGACGTGAGCGAAGATGCCATCGAGGCTGCCGTACTGGTTGAGCAGCTTCGCCGCGGTCTTCTCGCCCACGCCGGGCACGCCCTCCAGGTTGTCGCTGGGGTCGCCACGCAGCGCGGCGTACTGCGGGTACAGCGCCGGGGTCACCCCCGTCTTCTCGGCGATGCCCGCCTCGTCGTACAGCGCGTAGTCGCTGACGCCGCGCCTGTTGTACATCACCTTCACGTGCGGATCGTGCACCAGCTGGTAGCTGTCGCGATCGCCCGTGACGATGATGGCGTCGTGGCCCTGCTGCTTCGCCTGCTCGGCGAGCGTGGCCAGGATGTCGTCGGCTTCCCACCCGGCGAGCTCGAGCACGGTGATGTTCAGCGCCGCGAGCACCTCGCGCACCAATCCCATCTGCTGGCGCAAGATGTCGGGCGCTGCTTCGCGCTGTGCCTTGTACAACGGGTCGGCCTCGTGACGAAACGTCGGCTCGGGCCGGTCGAACGCCACCACCACCGCATCGGGCTGCTGGTCCTTGACCATGTAGATGAACATCGAGGTGAACCCGAACACCGCATTGGTGACCTGCCCCGAGGCCGTGGCCATGTCGGTGGGCAGCGCGTAGAACGCGCGATACGTCAAGGAGTTTCCATCGAGCAGCAGCAGCTTCACCCCGTGGACTCTACGGGAGCCACCACCCCGCGAGGCGGCGGCGAGGGAAGCGCCAGCGACGAGCCGCACGAGGGAGCAGTCAAAGCGAAGCGGGCCCAGCCCCCACCCCCCCCCCCCCCCGCCCCCCCCCCCCCCCCCCCCGGGCCCGCCGGGGCCCCGCCCCCCGGCCCGAAGCGGCGACCAGTCCCGACCACCAGTTAGGGGTGCAGCGTGCCGGCCAGGATGCGGTCGGCGACATCGCGCATGCGCGACCGCTCACTCATCGCCGTGCGCTGGATGAAGGTGAACGCGTCGCCTTCCTTCATGCCGTGCTGGTCGATGAGCACGCCCTTGGCCCGGTCGATGGCCTTGCGCGCTTCCAGCTGCTCGCCAAGGGCATCGACCTCGCCGCTGAGCTGCTGCAGCTCGCGAAAGCGCCCGATGGCCACTTCGATCGCGGGGATCAGGTCGCTCTTCTGGTACGGCTTCACCAGGTACGCCAGCGCGCCGGCATCGCGAGCATCCTCCACGACCTCGCGCTGGCTGAAGGCGGTGAGCATGAGCACGCCGCAGATCCGCTCGCCGCTGATGATGCGGGCAGCTTCCAGCCCGTCCATGTGCGGCATCTTGATGTCGAGAATGGCCAGGTCGGGCCGCATCTCGCGCACGAGCTCGACGGCCTTGTCGCCGCGGCCGGTCTCACCGACGACCTCGTAGCCCTCTTCCTCGAGGGTCTCGCGCAGGTCGAGGCGGATGATGGCTTCGTCTTCGGCGATCACCACACGGATGGTCATCGATGGCGTCCTTTCGGCCGGTGAGGCACACTCGTGGCCCGCTCACACATTCAAGCAGGACGCCGACAGTCAAGCAGCCAACCGGGCAACCGGGCGCCCGAGGTTGACGGTTCGTACAGTTCGTCAGCCGGCGGTGAACCGATCGAGCAACGTGTCCTGACGCCGCTCGAGTCGGGAGATCTCGTCGACCACGTGCACCCTCGCGCCTTCGATTGCTGCCGCGTGACCGCCGGCGGCATGGGCCTCCGAGCGTGCCAACGGCGAGTCGGACACGACCGCGCGCAGACCGAGATCGTCGGCGTCGTCGACGAGGTGGGAGCGTTGCTCGTCGATGATCCGCAACTCTTCGCGCAGCACCTTCAGCCGAGCACTGATCCTCTTCAGTTGCCACTTCGCCAGAGCGGAGGCCATGCAGAGAGTCTACGAACCGGCACAATGAGAAGCGTGTACGACGAATGGGGAGTAGCCGACGGTTACCACGAGGTGAACGGCACCTGGCACGACACGCCGGCAGCCACCCGCGACCTCGTGCGTGCCGCGATGGGCGAGCCGGTTGCTACCGACCCGCTGTGGTTCGTCGACGAAGGAGCCACCCAGTGGCTCAACGGCCGCTGCCGGCTCATCACGGAGGACGGCACCGACCGCGGCGACATCGACGCACTGCCAGGCGATCTGCCGATCGGCTACCACCGCCTCGCTCCTCTCGATGGAGGCCCGGTCACCGCCTTGATCGTCTCCCCCACCACGTGCATCCGAGCGCCCTACGGCTGGGGCGTCGCGGCGCAGGTGTACTCGCTGTGGCGCCCCGACGGCTGGGGCATCGGCGACCTGCGCGACGTCGCCGAGCTCGGCCGCCAGATCAGCGATCGCGGAGGCATCTCGCTGCTGCTCAGCCCTCTGCACGCGCCGGCTCCCACCACTCCGCAGGAGACGAGCCCCTACTACCCCAGCTCCCGCCGCTGGCTGAACCCGATGCTGGTGCCCCTCGACGGAGCCTCGCCGGTCGCCAACGACGCCGGCGGCCTCATCGACCGCAACAGCACGTGGCCGGCCCGCCGGCGTGCACTCGCCGAACGCTTCACCCGCGCGGTCGACGGGCCCGAGTGGCGCACGTGGGCCGAGCAACAAGGGGCCGATCTGCAGCAGTTCTGCTCTTGGAACGCCCTCGCCGAGCGCCTCGGCCCCCGCTGGACGCAGTGGCCCGGCGACTTCCGGCACCCCGACAGTGCGGCATTGAGCCAGCTGCCGGCACAGGACGCCCACTTCGCCACCGCGTGCGACTTCCATGCTTGGTTGCAGTGGCTCACCACGCGCACCCTCGAGCGCACCGCGGCCGCTGCCGGAGTGGGCCTGATCGGCGACCTCGCAGTCGGTTGTTCTCCTGACGGCGCCGACGCGTGGGCTCACCAAGACCTGATGGCGTTGAGCATGCGCCTCGGCGCACCCCCCGATCCGTTCAACGCAGCCGGGCAAGCCTGGGGTCTACCGCCGTTCATCCCGTCTCGCCTGCGCGCGGCCCACTACCGACCATTCATCGGCATGGTGCGCGCGGCCTGCCATGGCATGGCCGGTCTGCGCATCGATCACGTCATGGGCCTCTTCCGTCAGTTCTGGATCCCAGAAGGTGGCACGCCCGCTGACGGCACCTACGTGCAACTGCCGTCAGCGGAGCTGCTCGCGATCATCCGCCTGGAGGCCACCCGCGCCGGTGCCTTCGTGATCGGCGAAGATCTCGGCACGGTGGAACCGGAAGTGCATCGCGCGCTTCGCGACAGCGGCATCCTGGGCACCAAGGTGTGGTGGTTCGACACCAGCGCACACGACTGGCCCGCCAACAACCTCGCCACCGTCACCACTCACGACCTGCCCACGGTGGTCGGCGTCTGGAACCACACCGACGGCAACGCAGAGATGGCTGCGGCGCTGCAATCCGCCGTGTCGGCGACCACACCCGTTGCCGCGTCCGTGGAACTGCATCGCCAGGTTGCAGCGAGTGAGGCTCGGCTGTGCCTGGCCGGCCTCGATGATCTGGCCGGCAGCGCCGACCGCCCCAACCACCCCGGCACGCTGGGCGACGAACACCCCAACTGGTGCCGCCGCCTGCCCGGCACCTCCGGCGAGATCCTGCGCAGTTCGCCCGGCAGGCTCATCGTGGAGGCAATGGCGAAGCAGCGACCGCGCACCTGACCGCTGCAGCGGCGTCACGAGCGGTCGGCGGTGCGCCGGGTGCTCGCCTGACGAGCGACGTTGTCGACGGAGAAGGCAACGGCATCGCCCAGGTAGCGGTCTTCACCGCGCTCCAGCGGCTCGCCCAGCGGCGAGGTGGCCAACCGGCGCACCCGCAGCAACGGTGCACCCTCCTCGACACCGAGCAGCGATGCATCGTCGGCCGACGCCGGCCGGGCATCGATGGTGTGCCGCGCTCTCGCAAGGTGGATGTCGTGATCGAGCAGCGCCGACGTGATGGACACGCGCTCCAGGTCGAGGGCGGCCACGATCTGCCCGATGCGGTGCGGGTAGGTGGATCGCTCGATCATCACGGCTCGCCCATCGAGCATTCGCACACGCGTGAGATCCCACACCGGCTCGTCGGCCCCCAGCGCGAGCGCCGCCGTGTCGTCGGGCGTGGCCGTGCGCCGTGAGAGTGCGATCACGCGCCCCGACGGCTCGCAGCCCAGCGACCGGGCCCATGCCGAGAAGCTGAGCAGCTCCGACAACGTCTGCTCCGGCGGTGGTGGCGCCGCGATCACCACCGCCTGTGCGCCGCGGCGAACAGCGGCGGTGCCTTCTTCGACGAGCAGCGAGATGGCGTGGCGAGCTGTGCCGCGAGCGATGCCGTGCGCCTCCATCAACTGCCGCTCGGAGGGCAGCGACGACCCCAGCGGGTGGCGACCGGCGATGATGGCGTCGCGGAGCAGGCCTGCGACCACCACGTAGCGAGGAGCGGATGGCGGCCGGCTGTGCATGTGGTCAGAGTAGTGCTGGACATGCCTGCGGCAGTCGGCTACATATATAGATATGTTGAGTTCCGATCCGATCGCCGGCGTCACCATCGATGTCGCCCGCCGCCGACTGGTGCTGCCCGACGGCACCCGCGCCCCGTTCACCTGGTTGCGCGACCGTTGCCCGTGCGGCGAGTGCCGCCACGCCAGCGGGCAACGGCTGTACGACCCGGCCACGATGCCCCCCGACCTCAACATCCTCGATGCAGTGCTCGACGCGTCAGATCACCTCACCGTCACCTGGTCGGAGAACAACCACCGCAGCACGTATCGGTTGGAGAGCCTGCGAGCCGCGCCCGCACCGGCGCGCACCGCACCAACGTTGTGGGACGCGGCAACCGTCGTGGCGCCGGTTGCTCAGTACGACGACATCACCCGTCACCCAGCAGCGATGGCCGAGTGGCTCGCCGGCATCGATCGCCTCGGCTTCGGCATGCTGCGCCGCGTGCCGGTGGCCGATGGCGAGGTCGCTCGTGTCGCCGAGTTGTTCGGTCATGTTCGTGTCACCAACTACGGCCGCTTCTTCGACGTGCGCTCGATCGCCGAGCCCAGCAACCTCGCCAACACGTCCCTCGGGTTGGCCGCTCACACCGACAACCCCTACCGCGACCCGGTGCCCTCGTTGCAGTTGCTGCACTGCCTGCAATCCAGCATCAGCGGCGGCGAGAACCTGTTGGTCGACGGCTTCCAGGTAGCGGCCGAGGTACGCGCTGCGCTGCCTGCAGGCTTCGCGCTGCTGTCCTCGCGACCCGTCTCGTTCGCCTACCTCGATGACACCACCGAGTTGCGCGCGTCGGCGCCGCTGGTAGAGCTGCTTCCCGACGGATCGGTACGTGCCGTGCGCTGCAACAGCCGATCGATGCAACCCTCTGCCCTCCCCCACGATGATCTGCAGGCCGACGACCTGACGGCGTGGTACGACGCCTACCTCCTTTTCACCCGGCTGTTGACCGAGCCACGATTGCAGTACCGGCTGCGACTGGATCCGGGCGACCTGTTCATCGTCGACAACCGCCGCGTACTGCACGGCCGAACAGCGTTCGCCGCGTCGACTGCTGCATCCGTCGGCACTCGCCACCTGCAGGGCTGCTACGCCGACATCGACGGGCTGCGCAGCACGCATGCGGTGCTGGGCAGGGCACGCGACGGTGAGCGATGAACTCGATCGAGCCACGAAAGGCCGACGAGGTGATCGACGGCATCTTCCACCTCTACCGCGCTCGCGGCGACCAGGCGTACCTGGGTGAACCGGTGTCGATGACCGATCACATGCTGCAGTCTGCAGCACTCGCCGAGGCCGCCGGCGCGGCGCCAGCGGTGGTCGCCGCAACGCTGCTGCACGACCTCGGCCACCTGGTGCACGGCCTGGCCGACGATGCGGCCGACCACGGCATCGACACCGCTCACGAGGAGGTTGCTGCTCGCTGGCTCGCCCCGTGGTTCGGCCCGGAAGTCGTCGAGCCGATTCGGTTGCACGTGGCAGCGAAGCGCTACCTCTGTGCCACCGAGCCCGGCTACCTCGCACGGCTGTCGCCGGCATCGGTGCTCAGCCTGTCGTTGCAGGGCGGACCGCTCACCGACGCCGACTCCGCAGCGTTCGCAGCGCTTCCTCACGCCGCAGCGGCGGTGGAACTGCGCCGCTACGACGACGAGGGCAAGTCGGCCGCGGCGGTCACTCCGACGCTGGAACACTTCCGTGCCGGGCTGGTAGCCATCGTCACCAGCTGACCGCCACCACCTCACCCCGCCGGAGGCGTGAATGGTCATGCTGACTGACGACATCGCTCGCGCAGGGGCGGATCGCCACAGGCATGTGATGTCTCACGGGTCAGTCCTGCGGTGACGTCGGCTCGGCGTCGTCGCCTGCGGCCGCAGCGTCGAGACGGCGGCGGATGTCACCGAGGTTCGACACTCGTTGCAGCACCGAGGGCACCTGGTCGAAGCCGCCGAGGTAGGCCCAGACGTACGCGATGACCGCGAAGATGGTGCCGACCTCTCCCGCATTGCGGGTGACGTGCACCAACGCGAAGACAGAGAGGCCGAGACCAATCAGGTCCACCACTCCCCAGCTGGTTGCCTCGACGTCGGACAGGCGGATCCAGTGTCGGGCGATCACCTTGAAGTGGTGGCGCACTTCGTCCGGCGAGCCGTTGTCGATCGTCGACACCTCGAGCTCGGACTCATCGTTGAGCGGTCGGAAGATCCGGCTGGACCGCCGCACCAGCCGGCGGTTGAGCACTGCGACTGGAATCGCGACGGCCGCGGCCACGGCCCCCAACTGCGGGTCGTAGACGAAGAGCATGATCAACGAGCCCACCACCGCGAACGCCGCCGTGATCGCTGCGACCACAGCCACCTGCAGGAAGTCGACGTACTCGGCCACCAGCGCAGTGCGGGCCACCACGGAGGTGGTCGCCACACCCTGGACCCGCTGCTCGGCGACCAGCGCTGACGCCATGTCGGCGTAGAGGTGGTTGAACGATCGGGCGTCGTACCACTGCCGTGCGATGGCAACCGCCGTGTGCGCCAGCGAGACCGCCACGAACACGAGGAGACCGCGATACGCATCGTCGAGCAGGTCGTCGACTGCAAGACCGATGGCGAATGGGTACAACAACTCGAAGGTGTTCTCGATCACCACAGCGCAGTAGGTGACGGCGAGGGCGCCCCTGTGCTGGCGGATGTGGGACGACAAGACCGTCATGGGGAAATCGTGGCACAGGGCGAGTAATCGTCGGTCGCCGTCCGTGACAACCAGCACAGGGTCGAGTGCACCTGGGACGATCCGCCGTCGTTGAGCGCGTTGTGGCGTCGCCGTCCAGGGCATGGAACGTGCCTCGTTGGTGCCCGAGGTGGGACTCGAACCCACACGCCCTTTCGGACAACGGATTTTGAGTCCGTCGCGTCTGCCATTCCGCCACTCGGGCGAGTGACCGGCAGAAGGCTACCGGGCCAGCGGCCGCCCGAGCGACGACGTTGTCGTTACCGGCGGGTAGCCGGGAGTACCCATCGGTAACCGTCTACGCTCTCCGCATCATGCTTGCGTTCACCTTCCCGGGCCAGGGCTCTCAGCGGCCGGGCATGGGTCGCCCCTGGGCCGACCACGACAGCTGGGAACTGGTCGCAGAGGCGTCCGAGGTGGCCGAGCGCGATGTCGCCCGGCTGCTGCTCGACGCCGACGCCGACGAGCTGCGCGACACCCGCAACGCTCAGCTCACCACGTTCGTGTCCAGCCTGATGGTGCTGGATGCCGTCGAGCGGTTGGGCATCGAGCCCAGCTTCTGCGCCGGTCACAGCCTCGGCGAGTACACCGCGCTCACCGCCACCGGTGCGCTCGGGTTCGACGAAGGCGTGCGGCTGGTGTGCGAGCGATCCGATGCCATGTTCCACGCCGGCAACGACAACATCGGCACCATGGCAGCGGTGCTCGGGCTCGACGACGACCAGGTCGAAGTGGCCTGCCGCCGAGCCGACAGCGACGTCTGGGTCGCCAACTTCAACGCTCCGGGCCAGGTGGTCATCGCCGGTTCCCCGGAAGGGGTGGCCGCTGCTGCGGCGGTCGCCAAGGAGCTCGGCGCCAAGAAGGTCATGCCGCTGCAGGTGTCGGGCGCGTTCCACACGCCGTACATGGCTCCGGCCCGCGACCGCCTGCGCAAGGCAATCGCGGCAGCCGACCCGCGCGACACCGAGGTGCCGGTCATCTCCAACGTCGACTCGTTGGCCCACGCTGCCGGCTCCGAGTGGAGCAGCCTGCTCTCCGCACAGCTCAGCAGCCCCGTTCGCTGGAAGCACTGCCTGCTCGCCATGGCCGAGATGGGCGTGCACGACTTCGTCGAGCTGGGCCCGGGCGGCGTGCTCACCGGCATGGCCAAGCGCACCGTCGAGGGCGCCCGCACCATCTCCGTCTCCACGCCCGACGAGCTCGACCGGCTGCTCGAGTGGCTCGATGCCGGCGCGCCCCACGCTGCACGGCAGCACGAGGGCGAGCACCTGTTCGCGGTCGAGCGGTTGGTGGTGAGCCCCGCCGCCGGCGTGTTCGCACCGCTCGGTGATGTCAACGACGGCGCGCACATCGCAGTGGGCACCGTGCTGGGCCACGTCGGCGACACCGAGGTGCGCTCACCCTTCGCCGGGGTCCTGCAGAGCTACATCGCGATGGCCGGCGAACGAGTCACCCTGCGCCAACCCATCGCCTGGTTGAGGACGGTGTAACCATGCCAGCAATCCCGCCCAACGTTCGTGGCGCCGTCATCACCGGCTGGGGCAGCGCGCTGCCGCTGAAGGTGATCACCAACCACGATCTCGAGCAGACCATCGACACCTCCCACGACTGGATCGTCGATCGCACCGGCATCCACCAGCGCCACGTCGGCGGCAGCACCGTCGGTCTCTCGGTGGAGAGCGGCCGCGCCACGTTGGAGATGTCGGGGGTCGAGCTCTCGTCCATCGACGCGCTCGTGCTCGCCACCACCACCCCGGATCGCGTCGTGCCGGCCAGTGCGGCGACGGTGCAGCACCAGCTCGGCCTCAGCTGCGGCGCATACGACGTGAACGCCGCGTGCAGCGGCTTCGTCTACGCCCTGGTGCAGGCCCACGGGATGATCGCCATGGGCGCCAAGAAGGTGCTGGTCATCGGCACCGACACGCTCGCTCGCATCACCGACTGGACGGATCGCAACACGGCCATCCTGTTCGCCGACGGCAGCGCAGCAGTGGTGCTCGAGGCGGTAGAGGGCCATGGCCAACTGCTGGGCTGGGATCTCGACGCCGACGGCGCCGCCGAGAAGTTCCTCTACTCCGAGGTCGGTGGTCTCATCCAGATGGACGGCAAGGAGGTCTTCCGCCGCGCAGTGCGCATCATGGTCGACTCCGCCACCAAGAGCATGAACCACGCCGGCATCACTGCCGACGAGGTGGCCCTCGTGGTGCCGCACCAAGCCAACATCCGCATCATCCAGGCATCGCTCGACCGGCTCGGCCTGCCGATGGAGAAGACCGCACTGGTGCTGCATCGCACGGGCAACACGTCGTCGGCCTCCATCCCCCTCGCGCTCGCCGATGCACTCGACAACGGCCGCGTGAAGAAGGGCGATCTCGTGCTGCTGGTCGGTTTCGGCGCGGGCATGACCGCGGCCAGTGCGGTCCTGCGCTGGGGCGGCACCACCGCCGACGGTGCTGATCCGGCTGTGCTGCCATGAGCCGCGTGGTGCTCGTCACCGGCGGCTCACGAGGCATCGGTCTCGCGTGCGCGCAGCGCTTCGCCGCGCTCGGCGACCGAGTCGCCGTCACCTACCACTCGTCGCCTCCCCCGCTCGGCCTCTTCGCCGTCCAGTGCGATGTCACATCGACGGCCTCGGTCGATGCCGCGTTCACCGCCGTCGAGGCCGAGCTCGGCCCGGTGGAAGTGCTCGTGTCCAACGCCGGCATCACCAACGACGGCCTGCTGCTGCGCATGAGCGAGGCCGACTTCACGTCGGTCATCGACGCCAACCTCACGGCCGCCTTCCGCGTCACCAAGCGAGCGTCGCAGGGCATGCTGCGCGCACGCCGCGGGCGCATCATCCTGATGTCGTCCGTGGTCGGCCTCCTCGGCTCCGCAGGTCAAGCGAACTACGCGGCATCCAAGGCGGGCCTGGTCGGTTTCGCACGCTCCGTTGCTCGCGAGCTGGGCTCGCGCAGCATCACGTGCAACGTCGTCGCCCCCGGCCCGGTGGCCACCGACATGACCGCTGCGCTGGGCGAGAAGCGCCTCGCCGAGCTCACCGCGGCGGTGCCGCTGGGCCGCGTGGCGACGCCCGAAGAGATCGCCGGCGTGGTCGCGTTCCTCGCCTCGGCCGACGGTGCCTACATCACCGGCGCGGTCATCCCCGTCGACGGCGGGCTGGGCATGGGTCACTGACCCAGCCTTTCCGCCACCGAGATCACCCGATTACCATCTGCAACAACACAATCAAGGAGAAGCACGTGAGTGACGAACTGTTCGCCCGTTTCAAGAAGGTCGCCGTCGAGGTGCTCTCGGTGTCGGAAGACCAAGTGGTGCGCGACGCCAAGTTCGGCGACGACCTCGATGCCGACAGCCTCGATCTCGTCGAGCTCATCATGGGCCTCGAGGAAGAGTTCGGCGTGGAAGTGCCAGAGGAAGACCTCGAGGGCGTCGAGACCGTAGGCCAGGCCTACGATCTCGTCGTCGGCAAGCTCTGATGCCCGCCCCGGCTGCGACATCGCCGGCGATGGGCCACCGCGGTCGGCGAGTTGCCATCACCGGCTACGGAGTGGTCGCACCCTGCGGTCTCGGCAAGCAAGCGTTCTGGGCCGGGCTCAACGGCCCGGGCATCACCACCGGTCGCACGGTGGAGATGGTCGACTGGGATCCTTCTCCGTACTTCGCGAACCCCAAGGAGTCGCGCCGCGCCGACAAGGTGGAGCAGTTCGCGCTGGCAGCGGCCGCCGAGTGCTTCGAACACGCAGGGAGGCCCACGGCCGCCGCCGACCGATTCGGCACCATCTTCGCCACCGGTGTCGGCGGCCTGCGCTCCACCGAAGAGCAGATCGAGGTGCTCATCGAGAAGGGCGAGCGGCGGGTGTCGCCGTTCCTGGTCCCGATGATGATGCCCAACGCCTCCGGCGCGGCCATCTCGATGCGCTACGGCTTGCAGGGCCCCAACGAAACCATCACCACCGCCTGCGCAGCATCCACCCATGCCATCGGCTACGCGGCACGGCTCATCGCCTGGGGGATGATCGACGCGTGCGTCACCGGCGGCAGCGAGAGCGCTGCCTGCCCCATCGGGGTTGCCTCGTTCGGCAACATGACTGCGCTCACCAGCAGCGGCAACAGCCGCCCGTTCTCCCCCGAGCGCGACGGGTTCGTGCTCGGCGAGGGCGCCGCCGTGTTGATGCTCGAAGAGTGGGAATCCGCGGTCGCCCGCGGCGCCAACATCGTCGGCGAAGTGGTTGGCGCGGCCAGCAACGCCGACGCGCACCACATCACGGCGCCTGCTCCCGGCGGCACCGGCGCCATCAAGTGCATGCAACTGGCACTGCACGACGCCGGCCTCGTGCCCGCCGACATCCGCCAGATCAACGCGCACGGCACCTCGACGCCGCTCAACGATGCCGCCGAGGCAGCGGCCGTCACCGCAGTGTTCGGTGCCGGCGCGGTACCCGTCACCTCCACCAAGGGTGTCACCGGCCATGCGCTGGGAGCGGCCGGCGCGCTGGAGGCAGCGGCCGTGCTGCTCTCGATGGAACACAGCCTCATCCCGCCCACTGCGGGTACCACGCAACTCGACGACGGTTTCGAGATCGATCTGGTGATGGGCGCGGCTCGTCCGTGGACCCCGGGGCCGACCATCTCGAACAGCCTGGGCTTCGGCGGCCACAACGGCGCCATCGTCCTCGCGCCGGCCGGCTGAAACGCCCGTGTACGCCTGAACCTCAGGCGTCGACGAGCACGAACATCAGCTCGCACTCGCAGGCAACCTTGCCGTCGAGCAGTGCCCGCCCGCTGCCCTTGCCCGCTCGAGCCGACATGCGCCCCAGTTCCACGTGCAGCTCGAGCGTGTCGCCGGGGCCGACCTGACGACGAAAGCGAGCGGAGTCGAGGCCGCCGAACAACGGCAGCTTGCCGGCGAAGCGTTCGTCGGTGAGCACCGCGATGGCACCCACTTGCGCGATCGCCTCGCACATCAGCACTCCCGGCAACGTGGGCCGGCCGGGGAAGTGTCCACCGAAGAACCACTCGTTGCCGGTGAGGTGCCACAACCCGGTGCCGCTGTGCCCGGGCACCAAGGCGGTGACCTCGTCGACGAACAGGAACGGCGGGCGGTGCGGCAGCACCGCCGTCGGAGTGGGGAACGCGCTCATCGACCCAACGCCTCGAGCAGCTTCTTGGGCGTGTCGGCGGGGCTGATCTTGTACCAGGCCTGCTCGATCGTGCCCTGAGCATCGATGAGGAACGCCGAGCGCACGATGCCCATGTACTTCTTGCCGTACAGGGCCTTCTCCTGCCACACGCCGAACGCCTCGGCCACCGCGTGGTCGGTGTCGGCCAGCAGGTCGTAGCCCAGCGAGAACTTGTCGTCGAAGCGCTGCTGCGCAGCCGGCTTGTCGGGGCTGATGCCGACGATCACCGTGCCGTCGAGGGCGGCGGCCACGTCACGCAAACCGCATGCCTGCTGCGTGCAGCCGGGGGTGTTGGCCTTGGGATAGAAGAACACCAGTACTCGGCGACCACGCAGGGCGACCAGGTCGACCGTGGCACCGTGTTGGTTGGTGAGCACCACCGCAGGGGCGGGCGAGCCGGGTTCGAGCATGTCCGCATCCTACCGAACGTCGGTCAGTGGGGTCTGCGTCACTGTTTGCGGGCGAATTCTTTGTCAAGACGCTTGCAAGAATCCCCACCCGTCGTGTTAATGTTACTCAGCGTGATGTGGCTTGAGGGTTTCCTCAATCTGCAGACACGATCGCTGAACAACTGCTCACGAGAAAGGAGCACTCGACATGTGGAAGGTCCTCGGCGGCGTCATGCGTTGATGTCACCCACGGCGTAAGCCGTGGCCATAGAAGCCACCACGCGGACGAGCGTGGGCGTGATAGTGCGATGGAATCGATCGCATGTTGTCGTCCAGCCAATGCTCGAACCCGTAGTGCAACACGACGATCTCGCTCAGTCGAGCGTGCATTACGACCCGAGTCTCCTCAGAGGGATTCGGGTCGTGTCGTTTCCAGACCACCATCGGCACGTAGCACTGCTCGCACTCGGCGATCCAGCACTCATCGTCCTCGTAGAACCATTCGGTGATGCGCTCCGCAGCGCAGAGCTCGCAGTCGATCGTCATTCCCTCATTCTCACGCGCAAGAGGGCCCCGAAGGGCCCTCCCGGCTGATCGAACCTCACGAAGGTTCCCTCATGTTCACGCTGCGTGTTGCTCAGCAGCGCCTGCCGGTCTCACCTGCCGGCCTCGGATTTCGGATGTCAGAGCGTCGAGACGTCGAGGCCCGGGGGCAGGATGACGGCGTCGATCACATGGATCACACCGTTCGAGGCCGCCACATCGGTGGCGATCACGTTGGCGGCACCGTTCAGCTTCACGCCACCATCGACGGTGACCGTGATGTTCGAGCCTTCGACGCTGGGCACGTCGCCGGCAGTGACATCGGCGGCCATCACCTTGCCGGCCACCACGTGGTAGGTGAGGATCTGGGCGAGCACGGCCTTGTTCTCGGGCAGCAGCAACTTGTCGACCAGGCCGGCCGGCAACGCGGCGAACGCGTCGTTGGTAGGAGCGAACACGGTGAACGGGCCGGGGCCCTGCAAGGTCTCCACCAAACCGGCCGCCCCAACGGCGGCGACGAGCGTGGAGAAGTCGGGGTTGGCGCTGGCGACGGCGACGATGTCGCCCGCTTCGGCGCCCTCGGCCGCCATGGTGGTCTCGGCTGCAGCGGTGGTGGTGCTGGCATCCTTGTCGTCGCTGCATGCGACGAACAACATCGACGCCGCCATGGCGGCAGCTGCTACGGAACGCTTCTTCATCTGTGTCTCCTCCTGAGTGTGCGCGTCTCCCACTGGAGGGCGCAGCATCGGTTCGGAGCAGGCGTGGCGACGGATGGGAAGATTTAGTGCTCAATGGCGTGACGTACGTCACCCACGAACTCGCCGACGGCGTCGGCACCACCCTCGAGCAAGCGACGCACCACCGATGCACCCATCACCACACCGTCGGCAACCTCACAGGCCTCGCGCGCCTGTGCCGCGTTGGACACGCCGACGCCCACCAGCACCGGCACATCGGTGATGGCCTTCAATCGCCGAGCCAGGGCGGCGGCCGTGTGGGCCAGCACGTCGCGCTCGCCGGTGACGCCCAGCAACCCCACGGAGTAGACGAAGCCACGCGCACGCGCGACAACGCGCGGCAACCGCTCATCGGGCGCAGTGGGCGCTGCGAGCATCACGGTCTCGATCCCGGCGGCGTCGGCCGCCTCGCACCATGGCCCGGCCTCCTCCAACGGCAGGTCGGGCACGATGGCAGCGACGATGCCGGCATCGGCCAGCTGCGCCGCAAATCGGGCGTGCCCCGCATGATGCACGGTGTTGTAGTACGTCATGACCGCGAGGGGGATCGACACATCGAGGCTGCGCGCGTCGTGCAGGATCGACACCGGGGTGGCACCCGACTCGAGCGCTGCCTGCGACGCCTGCTGGATGATCGGCCCATCCATCACCGGATCGCTGAACGGGATGCCGATCTCGATCGCGTCGGCACCGGCCGCTGCCGCCGCGCGAACGGCATCCTGCCAACCGGCGAGGCCACCGGTGATGTACGGCACCAGCAGCTTGCGGCCGGCTGCGCGCTTGGCCCGAAAGTCGGTCTCCATCGCTCCGAAGGTCATCGCGGCGCTCACTTTCCCAAGACGTCCATCATCTGCGCAACATCCTTGTCGCCTCGACCGGACAGGTTCATCAACACGGTCTGACCCTGCATCTGCGGTGCAGCCCGCACGATCCACGCCATCGCATGCGCGCACTCGAGCGCGGGGATGATGCCTTCGGTTTTCGCCATCAGCTGGAACGCGTCGATCACCTCCGCGTCGGTGACGTTGGGGTACTCCGCGCGACCGATGGACGCCAGGTACGAGTGCTCGGGCCCGACGCCCGGGTAGTCGAGGCCGGCCGAGATGCTCTGCGCTTCCTGCACCTGGCCGTACTCGTCCTGCATCAGGTAGCTGCGCATGCCGTGCACCACGCCGGGCTGGGCGCGGCTGACTGCTGCCCCACCGGCGGGCTCGACACCGACCAACCGCGTGCGATCGTCGACGAACCCACTGAACAGACCGATGGCGTTGCTGCCACCACCCACGCATGCAACGGCCACATCGGGGACATCGCCCCACAGCTCGATGCTCTGCACGCGGGCCTCCTCACCGAGCACCCGGTGGAACTCGCGAACCATCCAGGGGTACGGGTGCGGGCCCATCACCGAGCCGAGGCAGTAGTGGCTGGTCTCGACGGTGGCCACCCAGTCGCGCATCGCCTCGTTGACGGCGTCCTTCAACGTGCGGCTGCCGCTGTGCACGGCTTCCACTTCACTGCCGAGCAGCTTCATGCGGAACACGTTGAGCGCTTGCCGCTCGACGTCGACCGCCCCCATGTAGACCTTGCACTCCATGCCCAGCAGGGCTGCCGCCGTCGCACTGGCGACGCCATGCTGCCCGGCGCCGGTCTCCGCGACCAGCCGCTTCTTGCCCATCCGCTTGGCGAGCAGGGCCTGGCCGAGCACGTTGTTGATCTTGTGCGAGCCGGTGTGGTTGAGGTCTTCTCGCTTCAGCGCCAGCCGAATGCCAAGCTGCTCGCTGAGGTTGTTGCACTCGGTGAGGATGGACGGGCGCCCGGCGTAGGTGCGCAGCACGTGGTCGAGCTCTGCACGAAACACCGGATCGGCCCATGCTTCGATGAAGGCTGCCTCCAGCTCCTGGCACGCGGGCACCAGGGTTTCAGGGACGAAACGGCCACCGAACTCGCCGAAACGACCGGTATCCGACGGCTGGGCCATCAGTGACATTGCTGCACTCCATCTGTGTACGTCGAAGCGTGGGGGTGCTTCGAACTAGAAATCGTCGTCGGCCCAGTCGTAGGGCATCACGTCGGGGCCGAGGTGCCGCTCGGGAGCGGCGGCGCGGGCTCGTTCGATGAAGGCCTTGACCTTCAGCGCATCCTTCTTGCCGGGTGACTTCTCCACACCGGTTGCCGCATCGACCCCCCACGGACGAACCGTGCGGACGGCCTCACCGACGTTGTCCGGGTTCAGGCCACCGGCGAGGATGATCCGCGGGCCTTCCGCCACCTCTTCGACCAAGGACCAGTCGAACACCTTGCCCGAGCCGGGGTTCGGCCCCTCGACCATGATCAGGTCGGTGCCGAACTCGTTGGCATGGCGGGCATCGGGCGAGCCGGCGACCACGACCTTGATGACCCAGCGCAGGCTGGCGGCCACGGCTTCGACCATGCCCGGCGTCTCGTGGCCGTGCAGCTGAGCCGCCTTGAGACCTGCGCGGTTGACGGTGTCGATGACGCGCGACGGGTGCTCGTCGCGGAACACGCCGACGGTGAGGATCTCCGGCGGCAACCGGCGGGTGATGTCGTACACCTGCTGCGCCGCCACCTGGCGCGGTGACGGCGCGAAGATGAACCCGACCGCGTCGGCGCCCATCGCTACTGCGAGGAGCGCGTCGTCCTCGTTGGTGATCCCGCAGATCTTCACGAACATGCAGTCGTCACGGTACCTGCACCACCGTGCCCGGTGCCGCATTGTTTCGCAGAATCGGCCCCACCGGCCGGCAATCGGTGACGACACGTGACCTAGGTCCCTGGCCGAATACCCATTGGGGTATCACAATGCGGTACATGCCCCGTGTTCAACGCCGATCGACACTCGCGCGGGCTCGTAGTACCGCGCTGCACCTCTCCCTCTTCGCGACGCTCGTCGTGGGCCTGGCTGCGTGCAAGACCCACGCCAGCGACACCAGCCCGGCCGGTGGGAACGAGGTGTGGGGTCCTCCCGGAGCCGCCGTCTACGCGCAATCGTGTGCTCGCTGCCACGGCGCCTACCTGGAGGGCGACGGCACCGCCCCGCCGATCGATTCGGTGCGCGTGGCCAGCCTCGGTGACGACCCGCTGCGGATGACCATCACCTACGGCAAGGGCCAGATGCCGGCCTTCGGCGGCCTCACCACCGCCCAGGTCAACGACGTCATCGCCTACCTCAGGACGCTGTGATGTTCGAGACGTTCGACGGCCTGCCCGCTCACCCTCTGGTCGTGCATCTCCCGGTGGTGCTGGTGCCGCTGGCGGCGCTCGCTGTGCTGGCACTTGCACTGCGCCCGCGACTGCTGCGCACCTTCGGAGTCGTGGTCACCGTGCTGGCAGGGGTTGGCTTCGCCGGCGCACTGCTGGCCACGAACAGCGGCGAGGCGCTGGAGGAGAGCTTCCGTGCTGCTGGTCAGACCATTCCCGAGACGCTGCGCGACCACGCCGAGATGGGCGACCGCGCACAGGTGCTGGCAGGTCTGTTCTTCGTGATCACGCTGGCGTGGGTGGTGTACGACCGCTGGCACCGGCGGGTGGGCGCTGAGCGAGCAACCGCAGTCGTGCGCAAGCCCCGGCATCTCGCCATCGGGCTGGCGGTCGTGGCGGTGCTGAGCGGTGCTGCGGCCACAGCCTCGGTGACCTGGGCCGGGCACAGCGGTGCCCGCAGCGTGTGGGAACAGGACCAGCCGTGAGGCAGATCAGGCGCGGGTGAGCTCGCCGACCGCAGCTGCAGGGTCGCCACTGGTGACCAACGTCTCCCCCACCAGTACGGCGTGATAGCCGGCAGCGCGCAACGAGGCCGCATCAGCCGCGCCACGCACGCCGCTCTCGGCCACTCGCACCACACCGGCGGGCATCACACCGGCCATCCGAAGTGCCCGTTCGTGATCGACCTGGAACGTGACCAGGTCGCGCTGGTTGACGCCCACCAGCGTGGCGCCCGCCGCCAACGCAACCTCCAGCTCGGGCTCGTCGTGGATCTCCACCAGCACGTCGAGCCCGATCTCCACGGCCAGTCGGTGGAAGCCGATCAGCTCCGACGGCGCGAGCGCGGCGGCGATGAGGAGCACGCAGTCGGCTCCCATCAGGCGCGCATCGACAACATCACGCTCGCTGACCGTGAAGTCCTTGCGCAGCACCGGCAACGAGCACGCCCGCGCCGCCTGCAGATCAGCCACCGAGCCACCGAAGAACTCCTCATCGGTGAGCACCGACAGGCACGACGCACCACCGCGCTCGTAGGCCTGGGCCAACGCGGCCGGGTCGAGCCCTGCGTTGAGCTCGCCCTTCGACGGCGACCGCCGCTTCACCTCGCTGATCACTGCCAGGTGAGGAACACCGTCGAGCGCAGCGCGAAAGCCTCTGACCGGTGCCGCCCGCAGCGCCGCCTCGACCAGCGCGGCCAGCGGCCTGCTGTCGAGCGCCGCCACTTCGCGATGCCGTGCAACGATGCGGTCGAGGTACGTCGCCATGGGAGCCGCTGGGCTCAGAGACCCTTGCCGATGATGGGCGTCAGCATCTGCATCTCCGGGCGGCCGGCGCCGAACTCCTTGAGAATGCCGCCGAGCACCTTCATGCCCTCACCCGACGAGTGCGCGGTCAGCGCGTCGGCATCGGCGTAGAGGTCGTAGAAGAACAGCGCATCCGGGTCGGCGGCGTTCTCGTGGAGGATGTAGAGCAGCGTGCCTTCCTCCCCGTTGGCGTTGTCGATCGCCACCTGCAGTGCCTTCGCGGCTTCCTCGCGGACACCGGGGCGCAGCGGAATACGTGCCCAGATCGCAACCTTGCTCATCGTTGAACTCCCTTTGCGGATGTGACTGAGGATGGTGGTGGAGGACATCGGCGCAGGATGATGGCAACCGACGATGCCCGCCGGGCACGGTAGCAGCGTGGCAGCATGAGCCGATGGCCGAAACGGAACGCACGCTCGTGGTGGTCGAGGACGACGCGAACATCGCCGACCTCCTCGACCTGTATCTGCGCGACGCAGGCTTCCGTGTGCTGCAGGCAGCGCACGGCGAGCGTGGCCTGCAGTTGATCGAGCAGCACCGTCCCGCGCTCGTGCTGCTCGACATCGGCCTCCCCGACATCGACGGGTTCGAGGTGTGTCGCCGGGTGCGCGCCCGCAGCAACGTGCCGGTGCTGTTCCTCACCGCCCGCGACGGCGAGCTCGATCGGCTCCTCGGCCTGGAGCTGGGCGCCGACGACTACGTCACCAAACCGTTCAGCCCGCGAGAGATCGTTGCTCGTGTGAAGGCCATCCTGCGCCGGGGCCAGCCCGACGACCGCGACGCGCACGACATCACGCACCTCGGCGACGACTACGAAGTCGACGTCACTCGCCGCGAAGCCCGGTACCGGGGCCAGGCGGTGGCACTTGCCACTCGCGAGTTCGACCTGCTCGCCCACCTGTCGCGCAACCAGGGCATCGCGCTCAGTCGCCAGCAGTTGCTCGACAGCGTGTGGGGCGTCGATTGGGTCGGCGACGACCGCACGGTCGACGTGCACGTGCGGCAATTGCGCAAGAAGCTGGGCGACGACCTCCCGCTGGCAACGGTGTGGGGCATCGGCTACCGGCTGGGCTAACACAATGCTCACACTTTGCGGCGAACGTGGGGTTCGATGACACGGCGGCTGGCTCTGGTGATCGTGGGCGTGGTGGTCGCCACGCTGCTGCTGGCCGGCGCGGGAACGCTGTTGCTCTCGGCCGCACGCGCCCGCTCCACCACCGTCAAGGAACTGCGCGCGCAAGCGGTGGAGATGGCCGGCAACATCGGTCAGGTGCTGGAGATCGACGAGTCGCTCAGCGCGGCCGAGCAGGCAAAGCAGCTGCGCAATCGGCTGCGCCTGCTCGGCACCCTGCGCCGAGTGGTCGCGCTCGACGACATCTCGGTGCTCATCGTCGGCCCGGATGGCGAGGTGCAAGGCGAGCTGCCCACCGCGCTCAGCATCGCCGACCTGCAACTCGACGTGCTCGCCACCGGCCAGTCCATCGCCGACAACCGCGGCAAGCTGGCCTTCGCGGCCGCCCCCGCTGCAGGGCCCGCTGGTCGGCAGTACATCGTCGTCGTGAGCCGTCGAATCGATGCCGGCCTTGGCCCGGCCTTCGTGCTGTTCATCTGGGCGTCGGGGGCCACGATCCTGCTGGCGCTGGGGGCGGCGTACCTGCTGGGCAGGCGCCTCACCCGGCCGATCCGGGAGGCATCGACGGCAACGCAGCACATCGCCGCCGGCCAGCTGAGCACCCGCATCACCGAGCCGCCGGCGCACCACCACGACGAGTTGGCGGAGCTGTCGCGCAACGTCAACGCGATGGCTGCCTCGCTGGAACGCTCACGAGGGTTGGAGCAGCAGTTCCTGCTCTCGGTCACTCACGATCTGCGCACACCACTCACCTCCATCCGCGGGTATGCCGAGGCGATCGACGACGGCAACGTCGATCCGAAGCGAGCAGCGGCGGTCATTCGGGCGGAGTCCGCCCGACTGGAGCGGCTGGTCACCGACTTGCTCGAGCTGGCCAAGCTGCAGGCGCGGGCGTTCACGTTCACGATGGCACCGGTCGACCTGTCGGCGGCGGCGCACACGGTCACCGCCGCCGCCGCCGGCTCGAAACCGGGCATCACGTTCCACCCCGTCACCACCGGCCCGCTGCTGGTGCAAGCCGACCCCGACCGGCGGGCCCAGGCGCTGGCGAACCTGGTGGAGAACGCCGGCAAGTACGCCACCAGCGCCGTGATGGTCTCGACTCGCGCCGAGGGCCGGTGGGCCGTGCTCACGGTCGACGACGACGGGCCGGGCATCGCGCCGCACGACCAGCCGCACGTCTTCGAGCGGCTGTACGTCGCCCGCCACGAGCCCGAGCGACGGGAGAACTCCAGTGGCCTCGGCCTGGCCATCGTGCGCGAACTGGTCACCGGGATGGGCGGCGAAGTGGCCGCCGACAGCGCTCCGAACGGCGGCGCGCGACTGTCGATCCGGCTGCCGTTGAGCGGCTGACGCTCGATTCGCACCACCAGCGCTGCGGCCGCGATTGCGCCACTAGGCTGCCGACTTCGGCAACTCCCGCTGAAGGAGCTGCGATGTCGTCCCTCCCCGAACCACATCTCGCACGCCAGGTCACCCGCTGATGGGTCGCGAGCTCATCGTTCTCGGCCTCGCGTTCCTGCTTGCCGGCCTGCTCGCTCGCATCGGTCGCCGAATCGGACTGCCGACGATCCCGCTCTTCGTCGGGGCGGGCATCCTCGCCGGGCCCAACACCCCAGGGCCGGTGTTGTTCGCGCATCCGGAGGATCTGGAGCTGCTCGCAGCCTTCGGGTTGATCTTCTTGCTCTTCTACCTCGGCGTCGAGTTCTCGCTCGAAGACCTCACGTCGGGCGGCCGCACGTTGCTGACCTCTGCCGCGCTCTACCTGACACTGAACATCGGTGCAGGGCTGCTGCTCGGCTTCGCCATCGGTTGGGGCACGAAGGAAGCGTTCATCATCGCGGGAGCGACAGGCATCTCGTCATCTGCGATCGTCACCAAGCTGCTCGTCGAGCTACGGCGATTGAGGAACCCCGAGACGAGCCTGATCCTTGGCATCATCGTGCTCGAAGACCTGTTCCTCGCGCTGTACCTCGCCGCTCTCGCGCCGGTGTTGGGCACCGCCGCGAACACCGGCGAAGCGGTGCTGCTGTTCGTGCGCGCACTTGCGTTCCTGATCGCGCTCGGCCTGCTGGCACGGTATGGCAGGGCTGTCGTCGGACGCGTCATCAGCGCGCCTGACGACAAGCTGCTCGTCGTGCTCTTCGTCGGGTTCGCCCTGTTGGTGGCAGGAATCGCGTACCAACTGGGTGTCAGCGATGCGATCGGAGCGTTCATGGCCGGCCTCGTCTTGTCGGGAACGATCGCCAAGCAACGGATCGAGCGGCTGGTGCTCCCTCTGCGTGATGCGTTCGGTGCGTTGTTCTTCTTCCACTTCGGCCTCGTGATCGACCCGGGTGAGATCGGCAAAGTGGCCGTTCCCGCTCTGGCCGCCGTGTGCATGTCGCTGCTGCTCGCGATCGTGGCGGCGATCGGCGCGGCGCGGCTGAACCGCCTCAATCGCGAAGCCGCCGCGAACATCGCCTTCTCGGTGGTCGCCCGCGGCGAGTTCGCCCTCATCCTGGCGGTGCTGGCCACCGACGCCGGGCTCGACCAACGGCTGACGCCGTTCGTCGGTGTATACGTGCTCACCCTCGCCGTGGTCAGCCCGGTGCTCTCCATGCGGTCGAAGGCGCTCTCGAGGTTGATCCCGTCGCGACTGCTGCCCGCACCGCAGCCAGAACTCGTCAGCTCGTAGACGTATCCTGCGGGCATGCGGCTGCTGCCTGGTCTCGGCGTTCTCCGTGCCTATCAACGCAGCTGGCTGCGACCCGACGTGCTCGCCGGCCTCACGGTCGGGGCAATGCTCATCCCGCAGTCGATGGGCTATGCGGCCCTCGCCGGGCTCGCACCGCAATACGGCTTCTACGCGGTCATCGGTGCGCTCGTGGTGTACGCCTTCTTCGGTACCAGCCGCCACCTCGGCGTCGGCCCCGAGCCGGGCACCGCGCTCCTCGCCGCATCGGGCGTTGCGGCGATCGCCGGCGGCGACGGCGCGCGCTACGTCACGCTGATGGCCGCCTTGGCGATGGTGGTCGCGGCGGTGTGCCTCGTCGCCTGGGCACTTCGGCTTGGCTACCTCGCGTCGATGCTGTCCAAGCCGGTACTCGTGGGCTACATCACCGGCGTCGGCCTCACGCTGGTGAGCAGCCAGCTCTCCGGCCTCACCGCCGTACCCATCGACGCCGACGACTTCTTCCCGCGCCTGTGGCAGTTCGCGACGCGACTCGACGAGGTGAACTGGCCGACGGCGACGCTCGGGGTCGCCGCGCTGGCGGTGATGCTGCTGCTCAAGTGGCGACTCCCCTCCGCACCGTCGGCGCTCATCGGAGTGGTCCTGGCAACCGCCGTCGCGGCGATGCTCTCGCTCGAGCAGCACGGTGTCGCGATGGTGGGCAGCATCCCGGCGGGGCTACCCACCCCCAGCCTGCCTGATGTGTCGTTGCACGACTTGGCGTTGCTGCTGCCGGTGGCGGCAGGCATCGCACTCGTCGGGTTCACCGACAACGTGCTCACCGCCAGAGCAATCGCCTCGCGGAAGGGCTACCGCATCGAACCGAACCAGGAGCTGTTGGCACTGGGCCTCACCAACCTCACATCCGGTCTGTCGCAGGGGTTTCCGCTGTCGTCGAGCGCGAGCCGCACGGCGGTGCCGGCCTCGCTGGGCTCGCGCACTCAGCTGGTGTCGTTGGTGGCTGCCGCCTTCGTGGTGGCATCGCTGCTGTTCGCTCGGCCGCTGTTGGCCGAGATCCCACGAACGGCGCTCGCGGCCGTCATTCTCATGGCCGCCGTCACCATCATCGATGTGTCGGGTTTCGTGTCGCTCTGGCGTGTGAGCCGCGCAGAGTGCGTACTCGCAGTGGTGGCCACCACAGGTGTGGTGGTACTCGGAGTGCTGTACGGCATCGTCATCGCAGTGGCGTTGTCGATCGCCGTCGCGTTGGCCAACATCGCCCGCCCGCACGATGCCGTGCTGGGCGACATGCCCGACGTCGACGGCTGGGTGGACGTGAACGAGTATCCGGCAGCACTCACATCGCCTGGGCTGGTGGTGTTTCGATTCGACGCTCCGTTGTTCTTCGTGAACGCCGAGCGCTTAGCGATCGTGTGCAACAGGTGCTCGCCGACAACCCGGGCGACGAGAGTGGCTCGTGATGGACTGCGAAGGGATCGGCGCGCTCGACGCATCGGCGGTCGAGATGCTGGGCGAGTTGATCGGCCATCTGCAAACGGCGGGGGTGGCGGTCATCGCGGTGGCGCGAGCGAACGAGCGGGTGCTCGATCGCCTCCGGCGAGCCGGCCTGCTCCAGCCGACGGGTCAGGTGCACACGTACCCCACCATCAACGGCGCGGTGCGGGCGTTCCACAATCGCGAATCGTGAAGCCGTTCACCCGTCACGCTGTTGGATGAGCGGTGCAACATGGCCCGCAGCCTCGCACCGGCCGCACCAGGAGGGTCACTGCGCTGTGCCACGCCCGTGCGGGTTGTTTCTGTCGTGGCACGGAAACGACAGTTGGCACCCCCCGCAACCGCAGTTGTCGTTGTCGTTGAGCGAGTGCCCGCACCCAGCCGGTCAGCGCCCTCGCCGCTCGCCCGGCCCACGCAGCAAGCGCTAGAAGCCGAGACGTGCTGCGACCTCGGCGGCCAGCGACTCGATCGGCACACGCACCTGCTCGGTGGTGTCGCGATCGCGGATGGTGACCGCACCATCCTCCAGCGAGTCGAAGTCGACGGTGACGCACAGCGGTGTGCCGATCTCGTCCTGGCGGCGGTAGCGCTTGCCGATCGCCTGGGTCTCGTCGTAGTCGACCATGTAGCGATCGGCGAGCGTGCCGTAGATCTGGCGGGCCAGCGGCGTGAGCGTCTCCCTTCTTGCGACAGCGGCAGCACCGCCACCTTGTACGGCGCGAGGCGCGGGTGCAGGCGCAGCACCGTGCGCGGCTCGTCGTTGACGATGTCCTCGTCGTACGCGGCCAGCAGGAACGCGGCCATCGCGCGGTTCACGCCGGCGGCAGGCTCGATCACGTACGGCACGTAGCGCTCGTTGTTGGCCTGGTCGAAGTAGTCGAGCTTCTGGCCGCTGTGCTCGGCGTGCTGCTTGAGGTCGTAGTCGGTGCGCTGGGCCACGCCTTCCAGCTCGCCCCAACCCCACGGGTACATGAACTCGATGTCGCTGGTGCCGCTGCTGTAGTGGCTCAGCTCGTCGGCGTCGTGAGGGCGCAGGACGAGCATCTCGGCAGGGATGCCGAGATCGATGTACCACTGCAGACGGGTATTGCACCAGTACTCGTACCACTGGGCGCTCTCGGCGGGCGGCACGAAGAACTCGAGCTCCATCTGCTCGAACTCGCGAGTACGGAAGATGAAGTTGCCCGGCGTGATCTCGTTGCGGAAGCTCTTGCCCACCTGGGCGATGCCGAACGGCGGCTTCTTGCGGCTGGTCTGCAGCACGTTGAGGAAGTTGACGAACATGCCCTGCGCGGTCTCGGGGCGCATGTACACCTCGGCGCCCTGCCTTCCACCGGGCCGGCGTAGGTCTTGAACATCAGGTTGAAGGCGCGGGCCTCGGTGAACGAGCCGGTGGCGCCGCAGTTGGGGCACACGTCGGGGTCGGTGAGGTGGTCTTCCCGGAACCGCTGCTTGCACTTCGTGCAGTCGACCAACGGGTCGCTGAAGTTGGCGAGATGGCCACTGGCTTCGAACACCTGCGGCGGCGCGAGAATCGCCGCGTCGATGAGCACGACATCGTCGCGCTGCTGCACCATCGTGCGAATCCAGGCCTCGCGCACGTTGCGCAGCATCAGCGAGCCGAGCGGGCCGTAGTCGTAGCTGGAGCGAAAGCCGCCGTAGATCTCGGCCGACGGGTACACGAAGCCCCGCCGCTTGCAGAGATTGACGACCTGGTCGAGTTCGGTGGCAGCCATAGCGGTGCAAGGCTACGGGCACCCTCCGAGCAGCCGCGAAATCATTTCCGAAAAGTGGCAGGCTGCAGGGACTACGTGTTCCTCACCGAGGGCCACGTAGGCCCGAGAAGCTCGGAAGGAGCAGATCATGACCAGGAGTCCTCGCCGCGTTGCCGTCATCGGCCTCACTGTGGCGTTTGCCTCGCTCGCGGCATGCAGCAGCTCGAAGGTCGTCGGCGGTGGCGAGGCCGCCTCATCCACCGTCGCCGAGGCCACAGCGACTTCCGAGTCGAGCGTGCCCGGCACCGACGCCGCCACCACCACCGGGCCCACCACCACGGTGGCAGCGACCACCACCACCGCTGCGGCACCCGAGCCGCTGGTGCTGCGCGGCGATGGCATCGGCGAGTTCGCACTCGGCGCAGCCGCCGCAACCGTCGTCGATGGCCTCACCGAGCAGCTGGGGCCACCCGCCAGCGACGTCGGCGCCGACTACCCCGCCGCCGACGGGCTGGGCCAGTTCACCACCGCCGACGGCGAAACCGGCTTCGTCGCGCCATTGGGCCGCACGGTGTGCTGGTCGATGCAGTTCTGCGCCGAGTTCGGTGGCGCTGCCGCCGAATCGCTGTCGTTCACCGGCTGGACGTACCACGACGACTCGAGCACCGCGCTGCAATCCAGCTCGGGGGTCACCATCGGCACACGCTGGAGCGATGCACCCGAGATCACTGCCGACGAAGGCGGCTGCTACTCCGTGGGCAGCGGCACCGTCGACGGCATTCGCCTCACCCTGGAATCAGAGGGTGAGCCGTTCGGCTCGTTCGACGACATGGGCAACTACGTCATCGGGGCGCCCGCCCCTGCCGACGTGACGGTGATCTGGATGGAGACGGGCGAGGTGCCGATCTTCCTGTTCGGCGACTGCTGACACACGTGCGCCACCGGCCGCCGCCCCGGCCTCAGTGAGTCTCGAACATCGCCACGGTGCGCAGCCGGCGCTCGATGTGGTGCTCGAGCGCCCGCGTGGCATGCGCGGCGACTTCATGAGTGGTGCGCGACGGTGGCATGGACAGCGCGTCGTTGAGCCGCCCGCCCAGGATCATCCGCATCACGGCAAGAGCCTCTTCGCCCAGCGGCGCGCCCGTGCGACAGGCGCGGCACAGCACGCCACCCTGGTTCATGTCGAACGCCACCAGTGGGCCCGCCTCGCCGCAGCGCACGCACTGGTCGAGCTCTGGCCGAACCCCCTCGGCCGCGAGCAGCTTCCAGAAGAACGCCGGAACCACCAGCGAGCCACCACGCTCGCCGATCGTGCGTAGGGCGCCCACCACCATGCGGTAGAGCTGCGGATTCGGTTCGCGGTCGAGCGACATCTGGTCGGCGGCCTCGAGCACCGCGATGCCGGAGGTGAGGTGGTCGAGGTCGACCACCATCGGCGCCAGCGACTCCACGGCCTCGGCCTGGCTGACGATGTCGAGCTCGCGGCCTTGGGCGAGCAACAGGCGGACGTGGCTCATCGGCTCCAGCCGAGCGCCGAAGCGCGACATCGTCTTGCGCACCCCCTTGGCCACTGCGCGCACCTTGCCATGGTGCTCGGTGAGCAGCACCACGATGCGGTCGGCTTCACCCAACTTGTAGGTGCGCAACACGACCGCCGTGTCGCGATAGAGGTGGCTCGCCACTTCGCCGCCTAGTCGATGCCGCCGAAGCGGCGATGGCGGTGCGCGTAGGAGCCGATCGCTTCGTCGAGGTGACCGGGCCCGAAGTGCTGCCACGTGGTGTCGAGGAACACGAGCTCGCTGTACGCCAGTTCCCACACCAGCGACGGCGGCATCCGGTGCTTGGCGCCCACGACGACCACCAGGTCTGGGTCGGCCGCGGCCGGTGCGTTGAGCGCCGCACTGATCGTGGCTTCGGTGATCGGAGTGCCGCCGGCCTGGAGCCCGGCAACCGCTCGCGTGAGCCGAGCGCGACCGTCGTCGTCGGGTTGCACGGTCGCCGCGCAGCTGCCGACCGTGACCTGCTGTTGCACCATGGTGCGAACCGGCTCGCCACCGGGGCCGAACGGCCGCACGGTGAGCCAGTTGGCGCCGGCGTGGTCGGCCACCTTGCACAGCTCGCTCAACCGATCGGCCCACTGATCGGCTGGAGTGAGCGCCCACTCGGCAGCCGTGCCACCGACCACGACGACGTGGCGAAGCGACACCCCTTCAGTGGTCGTAGCACTCATGCGACCATTGTCCCACGTGGCCGGCAGGTTTGTGGGCACGGTGTCGTCCGCCCGCCGACAGCCGGGTCGTGGCGCCGGGCGGCCACTAGGGTGCTGTGCCGTGAGCAGCCCCACCACCTCCGGCCCACGCCTGGTGCACGTGGCGTGCATCATGGACGGCAACGGCCGGTGGGCCAAGCGCAAGCACCTCCCGCGCACCGAGGGTCACACCGAGGGCGAAGAGAACCTGGCCCGCCTGGTTCGCATTGCGGTCACCCGCAACGTCGGCTGGCTCACCGTGTTCGGCTTCTCCACCGAGAACTGGGTGCGTCCCCGCACCGAGGTGCGCCACATCCTTGGCCTGCACAAGAAGCTCTTCGGGCGCGTCGCCGAGCTCAACGAGCTCAACGTTCGCATCCAGTGGATGGGGCGCCCGTTCGACAGCGCCGACGCCCGCACCCCGAAGTACGTGCAGCGTGCCATCCGCAAGGCCATCGCCGACACCGAGTCGAACACCGGCATGGTGCTCACGGTCGCCTTCGACTACGGCAGCCACGCCGAGATCGTTCACGCCGCACAGGCCGCCGCGGCAGAGGGCATGGTCGACCAAGCCGCCATCGGCCGCCACCTGTACCTGCCCGAACTGCCACCGGTCGATGTGATGGTGCGCACCTCGGGCGAGCTGCGCATCTCCAACTTCATGCTGTGGCAGAGCATGGGCGCCGAGGTCTACTTCACCGATCGCCCGTGGCCCGACTTCGACGGCCACGAGCTCGACGCCGCGCTCGCCCTCGTCCACTGAGCCATGCCCGAACTCGCGGCCGACGGCCCACTCTCCGCCGACGGCCCACTCTCCGCCGGCGACTTCTCGTCGTGGCTGGCAGAGGTGCTGGCGGCCATCCGTGGTGAAGGCGCCACCGACGTCGCATGTGGTTCGTGCGTCGCGTGCTGCTCGTCGGCGCAGTTCGTCCACATCGCGCCCGATGAGCAAGACGTGCTGGCCCACGTTCCGGAGGCACTGCTCTTCCCGGCACCCGGCCTTCCCCGCGGCCACGTGCTGATGGGCTACGACGAGCACGGCCGGTGCCCGATGCTGCGCACCGACGGATGCAGCATCTACGAGCATCGGCCGCGCACATGCCGAACCTACGACTGCCGGGTGTTCCCCGCAGCCGGGGTGCTGCCCGACGAACCGGGAAAGGCACCGATCGCCACCCAGGCGGCACGGTGGGAGTTCACGTACGCATCGAGCAGCGACTCGGCCGAGCATGCCGCGGTACGAGCCGCAGCCGCATTCCTGCGCAGCCGACACGACGCACTCGGCACCGACCTGGCGCCGGCCACCACCACCCAACTGGCCGTGGCCGCGCTCGAGGTACACCGAATCTTCGTCCACCAGCACGAGCCTTCGGTGCACGACGTGCGAGTCGAGTTGTCGAGTCGCAGGAGCAACCGATGAGCGCCGATGTCACAGCCGCTCTCGCTGCAGTCACCGGCGCACTCCCCGCTGCCGAAGAGCGACCCGGCCAGCGGCAGATGGCGCAAGCGGTGGCCAGCTCGATCGACAGCGGCCGGCACCTCGTCGTGCAAGCGGGCACGGGCACGGGCAAGACGCTCGGCTACCTCGTACCAGCGATCGTGGCAGGCAAACGAGTGGTCGTCGCCACGGCAACGAAGGCGCTGCAGGATCAGTTGGCGGCGAAGGACCTGCCGTTCCTGGAAGCGCACCTGGGCATCCCGTTCGACTGGGCGGTGCTCAAGGGGCGCAGCAACTACGTGTGCATGCAGCGTGTGCGCGAGATCCAGGGGGCCGACAGCGGCCAGCTCGAGCTGGAGGAGTTCGCCGCAACGACCAAGGTGGAGATCAACCGGCTCGTCGCATGGTCGGGCACCACCGATACCGGCGACCAGGCGGGGCTCGACTGGGCACCCAGCGATCGAGCATGGCAGGCGGTCAGCGTCGGCAGCGACGAGTGCCCCGGCGCCACCCGCTGCCCGATGGGATCGGTGTGCTTCGCCGAAGCCGCCCGCACTCGTGCCTCCGTGGCCGACGTGGTGGTGGTCAACATGCACCTCTACGGGCTGCACGTGGGCAGCGGCGGCATGTTGCTGCCCGAGCACGACGTGGTCGTGATGGACGAGGCCCACCAGCTGGAAGACATCATGAGCGACACGGTCGGCGTGCAGGTCGCCGGGGGCCGCTTCACCACGCTCACCGCCGCACTGAAGCGCATCCTCGACGATCCACAGCTGGTCGGGGGCGTGGCCGAGGCTTCGCTGGTGGTGCGCGACGTGCTGGTGCCGTTCCTCGGCCAACGCCTGCCGCGCCCGTTCCCTGCACCGGTGCAGGAGATGTTGGTCGACGTGCGCGGCCGCGTGCAGCGAGCACTCACTGCGTTGGGGGCCATCGACTCCGACGTCGAGGACGCCAAGGCCCGCAAGATGCGCGGCCAGCAACTGGCCACCCGCCTGCAGGACAGCATCGACCTCGCGCTCGACAACCGCGAGGGTTTCGTCGCGTTCGTCAGCGGCGGCCCCGACTACCCGCGCCTGGAGATCGCCCCGCTGGAGGTCGGTGGCGTGCTCAACAACGGCATCTGGTCGCAGCGCACCGCCATCCTCGCCAGCGCCACCATTCCCGCTTCGCTCGGTGCACGCGTCGGGCTGCCGCCGGGCGGGTTCGACGAGATCGACGTGGGCAGCCCCTTCGACTACGAGCACCACGCGATGCTCTACTGCGCGGTGCACATGCCCGACCCCCGTTCACCCGCAGTATGGACCGGCGGTGCACCAGGAGCTGACCGCGCTCATCACGGCAGCGGGGGGCCGAACGCTCGCGCTGTTCACCAGTTGGAAGGCGATGGACGCCGCCGCCGAGGCCGTGCGGCTCACGGTCGACGTGCCCATCCTCACTCAACGCGACCTGCCGAAGACCGCGTTGGTGAAGGCGTTCAGCGACGACGAGCACGCGTGCCTGTTCGCAACCGCCGGCTTCTTCCAAGGCGTCGACATCCCAGGCCGCACGCTGAGCCTGGTGGTGATCGATCGCATCCCGTTCCCCCGCCCTGACGACCCATTGCTGTCGGCCCGCCGCGAGGTCCTGGGCGCAGCGGCCTTCAGTCAGATCGACCTGCCGCGCGCCTCGATGCTGCTGGCCCAGGCAACCGGCCGTCTCATCCGCACTGCCAACGATCGGGGTGTCGTGGCGGTGATGGACCCGCGACTCGGCAAGGCCAACTACCGGTGGGACATCGTGAAGGCACTGCCGCCGATGAAGCGCACCCGCCACCGCGCCGAGGCCGAGGCCTTCCTGCGCGAGATCACCGCCGGCTGAACCCGCTGCGGCGGATGTCGCGGGCCGCCGCGGGATTGTTGTGGCCGCAACTGGGGTGCCCCAGAACGCTCCGTACGGTTCCGGGGAGCCCCAGTTGGCGCCACACGCATCGCCGAGGCGGAGGCGCGGGCCTGGCGTGGCTACAGTCGGCCGCGTGGGGGAACTGGTTCACTGCATCGTCGAGGGCGGGGTCGCCACCATCACGCTCGACTCACCCGGCAATCGCAACGCGCTGTCGCGCCAGCTCGTCACCGAGTTGAACGCTGCACTGGATCGGGCCGAGCAACCCGACGTGCGGGCGCTGGTGCTCACCCACACCGCGCCGGTGTTCTGCTCGGGTGCCGATCTGAAGGAGCGCGCGTCGGGCACGCACGCCGCGCAGGCTGCGGGCAACCCGATGGCCGACGCGATGGCACGACTGGGCTCGATGAACGCCGTCACCATCGCCGCTGTCGACGGCCCGGTGCGAGCCGGCGGTGTTGGCCTGATGGCGGCGTGCGATCTGATCGTGGTGCGCAGCACGGTCACGTTCGCCTTCACCGAGGTGCGCATCGGTGTGGCCCCGGCCATCATCAGCGTGCCCATCCTCGCTCGCTGCGGCTGGAGCAAGCTCGCCGCCCCGTTCCTCACCGGCGAGGCGTTCGACGCGCCGACCGCCAAGGACATGGGGCTCATCACCCACGTCACCGACGACGTGATGGCAACCGTCGCGACGCTGGTGCGCGGCATCCTCGCCGGGGCGCCCGAGGCTGTTGCGGCCAGCAAGCGCCTCCTGCGAAACCCGTCGAGCGACTATGCCGAGATGGCCATCCTCAGCGAGTCCCTCTTCCGCTCCCGGGAAGCGGCCGAGGGCATGCGCGCCTTCGCCGAGAAGCGAGCACCATCGTGGGCGGCCACAGCGCCAGGGGGTGTCTGACGTGCCCATCCTGCCGAACCGCGTCAATCCCGCTCACGAGGCCTACCAGGCCAACCGATCCGCGCTGGAGGCGCAGCTGGCCGCCCACGACGAACAGCTGCGCCTGGTCAACCTCGGCGGTGGCGAGAAGTACATCGCCCGCCATCGTCAGCGCGGCAAGATGCTGGTGCGCGAGCGCGTCGAGGCGCTGCTCGATCCCGACTCGCCGTTCCTCGAGCTGTCGCCGCTGGCAGCGTGGGGCAGCCAGTTCCCGGTCGGCGCGGGCACCGTGGCCGGCATCGGCGTGGTCGAAGGTGTCGAGTGCATGATCACCGGCAGCGACCCCACCATGCGCGGAGGTGCCAGCAACCCCTACACGCTGAAGAAGAGCCTGCGCACCAACGAGATCATCAGCGAGAACCGTCTGCCCACCATCTCCCTCACCGAGTCGGGCGGTGCCGACCTCCCGACGCAGAGCGAGATCTTCATTCCCGGCGGCCGCGGCTTTCGCGACATCACGCAGGCCAGTGCCGCCGGCATCCCCCAGGTCTCCCTCGTGTTCGGCAACTCCACCGCCGGCGGGGCCTACGTGCCCGGCATGAGCGACTACGTCGTGATGATCAAGGAGCGCTCGAAGGTGTTCCTCGGCGGGCCACCGCTGGTGAAGATGGCCACCGGTGAGGACAGCGACGACGAGAGCCTCGGCGGCGCCGAGATGCACGCCCGCATCAGCGGCCTCGCCGACTACTTCGCGGTCGACGAGCTCGACGCAATCCGGTTGGGTCGCCAGATCATCAAGCGCATCAACCACCGCAAGCGCGGCCCAGGGCCCCGCGGCGCCGGCCGCCCTCCGAGGTACGACCCGGATCAGTTGCTGGGCATCCCCAGCGCCGACCCGAAGGTGCCGTTCGACCCGCGCGACGTCATCGCCCGGGTCGTCGACGACAGCGACTTCGACGAGTTCAAGCCGCTCTACGGCACATCGCTGGTCACCGGCTTCGCCGAACTGCACGGCTACCCGATCGGCATCCTGGCCAACCACCACGGCGTGCTGTTCAGCGAGGAGAGCGAGAAGGCGGCGCAGTTCATCCAGTTGGCCAACCAGGTCGACACACCGCTCGTGTTCCTGCAGAACACCACCGGCTACATGGTTGGCAAGGAGTTCGAGCAGCGCGGCATCATCAAGGACGGCGCGAAGATGATCAACGCCGTCAGCAACAGCAGCGTGCCGCACCTCACCATCAACATGGCCGCCTCCTACGGCGCCGGCAACTACGGCATGTGCGGGCGAGCGTTCGGCCCACGCTTCCTGTTCGCCTGGCCCAACGCGAAGAGCGCGGTGATGGGCCCGGCGCAGTTGGCCGGGGTGATGAGCATCGTCAGTCGCCAATCGGCGGAGAGCATGGGCAAGCCGTTCGATGAGGAGGCCGATGCCGCCATGCGCGCGATGATCGAGGACCAGATCGAGCGCGAGTCGCTGGCGATGTTCATGAGCGGCAAGATCTACGACGACGGCATCATCGACCCGCGCGACACGCGCACCGTGCTCGGCCTGTGCCTCAGCATCATCGACAACCAGGCCATCCACGGCACCCGTGGCTACGGCGTGTTCCGGATGTGATGACGATGACCCAGCGAGCAATCCACACCGTCCTCGTCGCCAACCGCGGTGAGATCTCCCGGCGCATCTTCCGTACGTGCCGCGAGCAGGCGATCGCAACGGTTGCGGTGTTCAGCGACGCCGACCAGCACGCCCCTTCGTGCGCGAGGCCGGTGCTGCCGTGCGCTTGCCGGGCACATCGTCCGCCGACACCTATCTGCGCGGCGATCTCATCATCGCCGCGGCGCAGCGCTTCGGCGCTGCTGTCCACCCGGGCTACGGGTTCCTGTCCGAGAACGCCGCATTCGCACAGCAGGTCATCGATGCCGGGCTCACCTGGATCGGCCCTCCCCCGGCGGCCATCGCCGCGATGGGTTCGAAGATCGAGGCGAAGCGACTGATGCGTTCGCACGGCGTGCCCGTGGCACCCGATAACACCGTCGAGTCGCTGGCGGAGATCGGGCTACCGGCGTTGGTGAAGGCCTCGGCAGGCGGCGGCGGCCGTGGCATGCGCGTCGTGCGCAGCGACGACGGCCTTGCCGATGCCATCGCCTCGGCTCAGCGCGAGGCGCTGGCCGCGTTCGGCGACGACACCGTGTTCGTCGAGCGCTACCTCGAGCGCGCTCGCCACGTCGAGATCCAAGTCTTGGCCGACACTCACGGCAACGTGATCGCGCTGCACGAACGCGACTGCACGCTGCAACGACGCCATCAGAAAGTGCTCGAGGAGGCCCCCTCCCCCGCCGTCGACGGCGATCTGCGCGTGCGCATGGAAGGTGCTGCCGTTGCCGCCGCGTGCGCGGTCGGCTACGTGGGCGCGGGCACCGTGGAGTTCCTGCTCGACGGCGACAGCAACTTCTGGTTCCTGGAGATGAACACTCGGCTGCAGGTCGAGCACCCGGTCACCGAGGCCGTGTGCGGGGTCGACCTGGTGGCACTGCAGCTGTCGATCGCCGAGGGTCACGCAATTCCCGCCGAGCTGCTGGTGGAGGTACCCCTGCGGGGTCATGCGATCGAGGTGCGGCTGTGTGCCGAGGACCCGTACTCCGGCTACCTGCCCAGCTCGGGTGTGTTCCACACGTTCCGGTTCCCCGACATACCGGGTGTGCGGGTCGACAGCGCGATCGAGAGCGGCAGCGAGGTACCGCCGTACTACGACAGCATGATCGCGAAGGTCATCGCCCATGGCGCCACCCGCGCCGAGGCCGTGCGCCGGTTGACTGCGGCGCTGCGCGGTGCCGAGCTCATCGGGCCGGTCACCAACCGCGACCTGCTGCTCGAACTGCTGTCGTGGGTAGCCGACTTCGATGCGCCGGGCGGCCCGGGCATCGACACCGGCCTCGTCGACCGCAGCGCCGAGGCCAACGGTGGCTCCCCGATCGGCGAGCCGCCGCCGCACCGCCCGATCGACGTCGCTGCCGCGGCGCTGGCCCTCGTGCAGCGCCGCTCGAACGGCAATCGGTTCCCGATCGGATGGCGCAACAACCCGTCGCAGTCGCACGTGCAGGCCGTTGGTGAGCACACCGTGCGATACCGGTTCGACCGGGCCGACCGGTTGCAGGAGCTGTGGGTCGACGACCAGCCACTGGCGCTCGACGACGACACGCTGATCTCGCTCGAGCGCACTCCGGTCGTGTTGCACGACGACATCGCGTACGTGCGCGGCGGCGTCACACGATTCCAGATCCCTCCTCGCTTCACGTCACCCGACGAGGCCGGCAGGGAGGGCAGCACCGTCGCCCCGATGCCCGGCCGCGTGATCGCGCTGCTCGTCGCCGTCGGCGACACCGTGGTTGCCGGCCAACCGTTGCTGACGATGGAGGCGATGAAGATGGAGCATCAGATCGTGTCGCCTCACCCCGGCATCATCGGCGAGGTCTACATCCAGCCCGGCCAGCAGCTCGACAGCGGTCAGCCACTGCTCACGGTCGACCCCGCATGACCCCTCCCCCCACCGAGGCACTCCCCCAACTGCGTCGGGCGGTGCGCATCGCGAACTGCAGCGGGTTCTTCGGCGACCGGCTCAGCGCCGCCAAGGAGATGGTGGAGGGCGGAGAGATCGACGTGCTCACCGGCGACTGGCTGGCGGAGCTGACGATGCTGATCTTGCACAAGCAGCGCAGCCGCAATCCCGAGCTCGGCTACGCGGGCACCTTCCTCCGGCAGATGGAGCAGGTGCTCGCCACCTGCCTCGAGCGTGGCATCAAGGTGGTCACCAACGCCGGCGGCCTCAACCCGCAGGGCTGTGCCGACCAGGTGCGCCAGGTCGCGGCCCGGTTGGGGCTCGACGTGAAGGTCGCTCACGTGGAAGGCGACGATCTGATGCCTCGCATCGACGATCTCCGCCCACAGCTGGCGCATCTCGACACGGGCGAGCCGCTCACCGGTGTGCCGATCACCGCCAACGCCTACCTCGGCGGCTGGGGCGTCGCTGCCGCGTTGACGGCGGGGGCGGATGTGGTGGTGTGCGGGCGCATCACCGACGCTGCGCTCGTGGTGGGCCCGGCAGCGTGGTGGCACGGCTGGGCGACGGACGACTGGGATGCGCTCGCCGGCGCCGTCGTGGCGGGCCACGTGATCGAGTGCGGCACGCAGGCCACGGGTGGCAACTACTCGTGGTTCGAGGAGATCCCCGACCCGACGTTGCCGCTCGGCTTCCCGCTTGCGGAAGTCGCCGCCGATGGCTCGTCGATCATCACCAAGCACGCAGGCACCGGGGGTGTGGTCAACGTCGGCACGGTCACCGCTCAGCTGCTCTACGAGATTGCGGCGCCCGCGTACGCAAACCCCGACGTGGTGGCCCGGTTCGACACGATCCGGGTCGAACAGGCGGGCGACGATCGTGTGCGCATCAGCGGCACCGTCGGCGAGCCCGCGCCGCTCACCACCAAGGTGTGCATCAACCTCGACGGCGGCTACCGCAACCGAATGTCGTTCGTGCTCACCGGGCTGGATCAGCAGCGCAAGGCGCAATGGCTCACCGACGCGCTGTTTCGTCGTGTCGGTGGCAAGGACCGCTTCGACGAAGTCGACGTGCGGTTCGTGGAGGCACCCAGTGATGCTCCCACACAGGAGCAGGCATCGGGCCGGCTGCACGTCACCGTCAAGAGCCGCGATGAGCGGCTGGCCGGTAAGGCCTTCAGCGGCGCCGCCATCGAGCTGGCGCTGGCCAACTATCCCGGCTTCTTCGCCACCGGTGGCCCCAGCGAGGCACAGTCGTACGGCGTGTACTGGCCGGCGTTGGTGGCTGCAACCGACGTGCAGGAAGTGGTGGTGCTGCCCGACGGAACGCGCCAACCAGTCCCCAGGCCCGGTGTGGGTGGCACCCACGACGGGCTGGCGCCCACGCAGTTCGAGCCGACTCCTTCTGCTCCCTCGATCGTGGCCGCCGGCCCGCAACCCGGCGAGCCGCTGGGGGCGCACTTCGCTGCCCGCAGCGGCGACAAGGGCGGGAACGCCAACGTCGGCATCTGGGCTCGCGACGCCGCCGGCTACGCATGGCTGCGCGACCACCTCACTGCGACGGCGGTGCAGCGGTTGCTTCCCGAGGCCGCCGGTCTGGAAGTGCGTCGCTACGAGCTGCCCAACATCACGGCACTCAACTTCGTCATCGTCGGGCTGCTCGGCGAGGGTGTGGCCAGCAGCACCGCCTTCGATGCACAGGCCAAGGGCCTCGGCGAGTACTTGCGCAGTCGCGTCTGGCAGTAGGACGCCGCAGCCGCTACGCGAGCAGGCGGTACCCGATGCCGCGCGCGGTGACGATCAGCTTGGGATCGTCGGGTTGGTCCTCCACCTTCACTCGCAGGCGCCGGACGTGCGCGTCGACCAGCCGGCTGTCGCCCAGGTACTCGTAGCCCCACACGCGCTCGAGCAGCTGATCGCGTGACAGCACCATGTTGGCGTGGTCGGCGAACTCGCAGACCAGGCGGTACTCGGTCTTGGTGAGGTTCAGCTCCTGGCCGCTCTTCAGCACGATGCCCTGCTCGCGCCGCACCTCGATGTCGCCGAACCTGCTCACCGACGTGGACGACGCGGTGGACTCGTGCAGGTGCACACGCCGTAGTGCCGCTCTGATCCGCGCGGCGAGCTCCTTGGGCACCACCGGCTTGGTGACGTAGTCGTCGGCGCCGGCTTCCAGTCCGGCGACCAGGTCGTAGGTGTCGGTCTGCGCGGTGACGATGATGATCGGCACGATGCTGTTGGCACGCAACGAACGACACACCTCGAAACCCGACAGGTCGGGAAGGCGCAGATCGAGCAGCACCAGATCCGGTTCGCGCTCGGCGAACGCGGCCAGTCCGGCCCGGCCGTCGGGCGCTTCGCGCACTTCGTAGCCTTCATCCTCCAGCGCCAGCGTCAGCGCCACACGAATGGCGTCGTCGTCCTCGATGAACAGCAGAGAGATCACGGCTCCATCCTGCCCGAAACCGCTGCCGCGCTCGACACCGCACGCCACCTGCCCCGACGTGCGCCCGGCAGCGCCGCGCCGGACACGAGCGCGCATGGCGATTCCGTTACAGAAATCGCACACAGCCAGCGTCGTCCCGTCACACAGGTTTGCCAGAGTGACACCTGTTCACGCTGCCCCGGTGAGGTACCTTCCTCCCCCTGGTGCCTCACCGGCAGCGGTGAACTCGCGGGCAGCGTACCCGGCGAATCCTCGCCGAAACCGACCACTTCTGGAGGTTTGCGACATGTTGGCACCTGCTCTCACCGCTCACACCGATCTTCGGCGGCATCACGTCGCGGTCTCGGTCAGCGGCCCGCTCACCACGGCCGACCACGGTGCAGCGCTCACCGCCGCCTGTCTCCCGCTGCCCCCCACCTACGGCTTGCTGGTCAACCTCAGCGCGGTCACCGTCCTCACCGAAGCCGGCATGCGCGGGTTGCGCGAGCTGGCCAGGGCCACGGCTGCGGCCGGCCACCGCGTCGCCTTCGTGTGCAGCGAGCTCATCCTTCGCTCCGAGCTCATCCTGGGCGACCTCGACATGCTCGCGCCGGTCCTGCAGGCCGACGAACAGGCCCTCCCCCTGGTGGGCTACGCGGCCTGAACCATCGCCGTCGGCGGACGCGCTCGCGTGCGCGTCCGCCGATGCGCCACACTGGTGGCGATGAGCGAGCCCCGCCGACGCCGAACGCTACGACTGCGCACACGCGTCACGCTCTTCTTCTCGCTCAACGCCCTCGTGGCCAGCCTGGGTCTGGCGGTGGTGACGTTCGCGGTCGCTCGCTCGTTTCTCATCGACCAGCGGCAACAGACGGCACAAGCACAGGCGTACGCCAATGCGAAGACGGTTCGCGATCAGTTGCTCGCCGATCAGGCATTCGAGATCCTCAGCCTGCGCACCGAGACCGGTGGGTTCCCGTTGCTGATCAGAGACGGCCGACCGTTCGTCCCCAACGTGAACTACCCGGTGGAGGCCTTCCCGCTCGAGCTCCGCACCGCGGTCACGCAGGGCCAGAGCGCCCAGCAGCGCTTCGACTACAAGGGCAAGCCGTACGTCGCCGTCGGCGTCGACATGCCGGCAGCAGACGCTCAGTACTTCGAAGCGTTTCCGATGGAGAGCACCGAAGGCAACCTGCGCACCATCGCCACCGCGCTCCTGGTCGGTAGCGGTGTCACCATCCTCTTCGCCGCCTTCCTCGGCTGGTGGACCAGCCGACGGCTGTTGCGGCCGCTGTCACGAGTTGCCACCGCCGCCGGCGAGATCGCGTCCGGCGGTCTCGATGCCCGCATGCCATCGGAGAACGACCCCGACCTCGATCGGTTGGCCAGCTCGTTCAACGACATGGCCGACGCGGTGCAGACCCGGCTCGAACGCGAGGCCCGCTTCGCCAGCGACGTCAGCCACGAGCTGCGCTCGCCCATCACCGCCCTCACGGCCGCGGTCGAGGTGCTCGATGGCCGCCGCAGCGACCTGCCGGTGCGCACGCAGCAGGCGCTCGACGTGGTGGTGAGCCAGGTGCGTCGATTCGACAGCATGGTGATGGACCTGCTCGAGCTGTCGCGCATCGACGCAGGCTCGACCGAACTGCATCGCGAAGAGGTCGACGTTCGCGAGCTCATCCCGCGCATCGCCCAGCGTTACGGCTTCGGCGATGTGGCGATCGAGACCGACAAGAAGGTGCCGTCGCTCGTGCGCCTCGACAAGCTGCGCTTCGAGCGCATCCTGGCCAACCTGCTGGAGAACGCCAACTCGCACGGCGGTGGCCCGGTGAGGGTGTTCATGGAGATGCGCGGCCGCCACGCGCTGGTGCTGGGGGTCGACGACGCCGGCCCGGGTGTGGCCCGCGGCGAGCGCTCGCGCATCTTCGAGCGCTTCGCTCGAGGCAGCGCGGCACGGCATCGCGTCGGCACCGGGCTCGGCCTCGCGCTGGTGGCGGAACACGCGCAGGCGCACGGTGGCGAGGCGTGGGTGGAGGATCGGCCCGGCGGCGGCGCCCGATTCATGGTGAGCTTCCTGGAGGTGACGTGATGCGCGTTCGGTTGTGCCTGCTCACTGCTGCACTGGCGCTGGTGCCGGTGGCGTGCAGCGTCGTCGACGGCGGCAAGGTGCAGCGTGTCGACGCGCCGCGCGAGCTCACCGACACGCTGCCCACCACTACCACCACTGCCGTCACCACCACCACGCTGGCCGTCAGCACCACCACGGGCTTGGAGACCACCACCACCGAGGTACGCGTGGAGGGCGTGCGGCTGTACTTCATCGCCAGCGGCAAGTTGAGCCCCGTGATCGGGTCGCTGCCATCGGAGTACGCGCTCTCGCAACTGATCGCGTTGCTGCAGAAGGGCCCGCCGGAAGGCGAGGTGGGCGTCGGTCTGCGCAGCGCGATTCCGAGCACGGTGGAGATCACCGCCTTGCCCGACGGCACGGGCGTCGCCCAGGTGCTGCTGCCGGAGGGCTTCTTCGACACCATTCCTGCGGGCGACCAACGGTTGGCGGTGGCACAGATCGTGATGACCCTGCTCGACAACACACCCGGGGTGGGCCAGGTGGCCTTCAACCTGCAGGTGTCGGGCCCGGCCGGCGAGTTCATCCCAGCCGGCCAGCTGCTCACCCGCGCCGACTACCAGACGCTGCTGGCCTCCACCGTCACGCCCGCCACCACCAGCCCACTGGCGCAGCAGGAAGCCGTCACCTCCACGTTGGCAGCGTGAGCCGCCGATAGCGTGTGGCACCTCATGCGCAGCGGATTCGTCACCCTCGTCGGCCGGCCCAACGTGGGCAAGAGCACGCTGGTCAACGCCATGTGCGGCCGCAAGGTGAGCATCGTCAGCGACAAGCCGCAGACCACGCGCCACCGCGTGATGGGTGTGCTCAACACCGACGAGTCGCAGCTCGTGTTCGTCGATACGCCGGGCCTGCACAAGCCGGTCACCGCGTTGGGCGAGCGGGTCAACGCCACCGCGCTCGACAGCGTCAGCGATGTTGATGTGGTGTGCCTGGTCATCGACGCGACGAAGCCGTTCGGCAGCGGTGACAAGTGGGTGGCCAGCCATCTCGACATGTCCACCGCCATCGTCATCCTCAACAAGATCGACACCGCCAAGCAGAACCAGGTGCTCGCACAGTTGACGGCGCTCACCTCGTTGGGCGCCTCCGAGTACTTCCCCGTCTCGGCGCGCACCGGCAAAGGCATTCCCGAGCTGGTCGCGTTCCTGCAGAGCAAGTTGCCGGAAGGCCCGCAGTACTTCCCGGCCGACACCGTCAGCGACCAGCCCGAAGAGCAGTGGGTCGCCGAGCTGGTTCGCGAACAACTGCTGGCCGTCACCCACGACGAGCTGCCGTACAGCATCGCCACGCGCGTCAGCGAGTGGGAGTGGCCCCGCATCCGCGTCGAGATCATCGTCGAGCGCGAGAGCCAGAAGGGCATGGTCATCGGCAAGGGTGGCCTGATCCTCAAAGAGGTCGGCAAGCTGGCCCGCGCACAGCTGCCCGAGGGCTGCTTCCTCGAGCTGTTCGTGAAGGTCGACAAGGACTGGCAGCGCAAACCCGACCGGGTGCAACGCCTGGGCTACTGATGGCGACACCGGCTGCGGAGATCGACATCGACGCACCGCTGGTCGAGGCACTGCTCGCCAGCCAGTGCCCGGAGCTGGCCCACCTGCCGGTGCGGGTCGTGGCCAACGGCTGGGACAACACCATCGCTCGCGTCGGTGACGACTGGTTGGTGCGGTTGCCGAGGCGAGCTACCAGCGCACCGCTGGTGGAGAACGAACAGCGCTGGTTGCCGGTGTTGGCGCCGTCGCTGCCGCTGACCGTGCCGGTGCCCTGGTTCGCCGGCCGGCCGAGCGACGTGTTCCCATGGCACTGGAGCGTGTGTCGCTGGCTGCCCGGTCAGTCGGCTGCAGCGGCACCGCCCAACGATCCTGTGGAGACCGCACGCACGTTGGCCACGTTCGTTGCCGCGCTGCACGTACCCGCGCCGGCCGACGCGCCCGTCAACGAGTTCCGCGGTGTGGCCTTGCAGCAGCGCGCCGCTGCGGTCGAGCAACGGGTCGCGGCGATGGGGGCCGGTGTCGATGCCGCCCGCGTGCTGGCCGTGTGGGCCGAGCTCAGCGCGACGCCGCCGTGGCCCGGCCCGCCACTGTGGCTGCACGGCGACCTGCACCCGTCCAACATGCTCACGCTCGACGGGCGGCTGTCGGCGGTGATCGACTTCGGCGACATCACCAGCGGCGACCCGGCCACCGACATGGCAGTGGCCTGGATGCTGTTCCCACCTGCCGAACGCGCTGTTCCGCTCGATCGCCGCGATCGATGCCCTCACCTGGCGGCGAGCGGCGGGCTGGGCGCTCAACCTGGCGCTGGCCTACCTCACCGGCGACGACAGCACGTCGATGCCGGCAATCGGTCGCGACACGCTGGCAGCGGTGCTCACAGAGTTCGGTTGACCGACATCGAGGCCCCTCGGGGCCTTGACGAGCTCGACCGAAGTGCTTGCGGGCGCAACTGGGGAGGCCCAATTGCGTACGTAGCGTTCCGGGAACCCCCAGTTGTGGCCGCAACGATCGCGACCGAGCATCGTCAGCGCGGCCCTCAGCCATAAAACCGCCCGATGCTCCGGGTGGCCCGGTGCAGCAACCCGCCCGATGCTGCGCCTGGCAAGCGACGGCGCGGACGGGGCGCTACACCTGGCTGGCGCGGCCTGCCCAGAACGGTGCGCGCAGCTCGCGCTTGAGCACCTTGCCGCTGCCGGTCTTCGGGAGCTCGTCGATGAACGTCACCGAGCGAGGCACCTTGTAGTGCGCCAAATGCTCGCGGGCGAAGTCCATCACGTCGTGGTCGGTCATCGAGCCGCCTTCACGAACGACGACCACTGCGTGCACGCTCTCACCCCACTCCTCCCTGGGGGTGCCGAACACGGCCACCTCGAGCACGTCGGGGTGATGCTCGAGCGCCGCCTCGATCTCGGCCGGATAGATGTTCATGCCACCGGAGATGATCATGTCCTTCTTGCGATCGCAGATGTAGATGTAGCCCTCGTCGTCGCGGTAGGCGATGTCGCCCACCGTCTGGTAGCCGTGCTTGCTGTCGGCGAGGAACTTGTCGTGCTGCTTGTAGTAGTCGGTGAACACGCTGGGGCTCTTCACGAACAGTTCGCCCGTGTGCTCGGGGCCGCTGCCCAGCACCTCGTTGCCCGCGTCGTCGAACAGCTTCACCTCCACCATCGGTGCCGGCTTGCCGCACGAGCCGGGCTTGCGCAACTGGTCCTCCGGGCGCAGCACGCAGTTCACGCCCAGCTCGGTGCTGCCGTACACCTCGAACAGCGAATCGGCCGGGAAGTAGGCCAGGTACATCAGCTTGAGCGCGTAGCTCCACGGCGCGGCGTTGGCGATGAGCCGCTTCATCGACGAGACGTCGTACTTCGCCTTCACCTCGTCGGGAAGGTTGCACGCCATGCGCACCGGCGTCGGCGCGCAGAACGTGGAGGTGACCTTGTACTTCTCGATGAGGCGCAGCCAGTCCTCGGCATTGAACTTGCGCTGCAGCACCGCGGTCTGCCCCATTGCCTGGGCGGCACCGAGGAAGCCTCCCGGCCCGGAGTGGTACAGCGGGCCGGTGGGGATGTACACGTCGTCGGGGGTGTACCCGATGTGCATCATCAGCGCTGCCGCCTGGGCCGCACCCGAGTTGCCGCGGCGCAACGCTCCCTTCGGCTTGCCGGTGGTGCCGCTGGTGTAGATCATCGTGGCGCCCGCTTCGGTGCCCTCCGGGATCTCCGGCTCGCCGGCGCGGGCCGCGTCGATCAACGTGTCGATGTCGGTCATTCCCGCCGGCACTTCGCCGTCGAACACGAGGTAGTGCTCGACCTTCGGCAGCTCGCCGCGGATGCGATCGAACATCGGCGCGAACTCGGCATCGACGTACACCGTGGTGGCGTCACTGTGGTCGGTGACGTACGTGGCCTCCTCGTCGCTGAGGCGGTAGTTGAGCGGCACTGCGGTGACACCCAGCTTGCGCGCGGCGTTGATCATCAGCACCAGGCCGATGCTGTTCTGGCCGCACCACACGACCTTCGAGTCGCCGGGGCGCACGCCCATGTCGAGCAGCACGTTGGCCAGTTGGTTCGACTTCGCGTTCAGCTCGCTGAACGTGAGCGAGAGCACAGTGCCATCGGGCCGGTCGTCGATCATGGCCAGCTTGTCGGGTTGAGTGAGCGAGTACGCGGTGAGAAAGTCCCCCATGAGTGCACTTCGTATCAGGCGCGCGGAGTTCTTCGTGACGCGGAGCGGAAACAGTGCCCCACGCACCAGCCTGTCGCCGAGCGTGCGAGCAGGTTCCTGAGGTTCGTTCATCGGCTTCACCGTAGGGCGTTCGCGCCTGCCATGCTTGCGCCATGGCACCTCGCATTCTCAATGGCAGCACAGAACTCAAGGCCGCGATCGGCGAACACCTCGGTTACAGCGACTGGATGGAGATCACCCAGGAGCGCGTCAACCAGTTCGCGGAGGCCACCGGCGATCACCAGTGGATCCACATCGACGTCGAGCGGGCGAAGAAGGAGAGCCCCTTCGGCGGGCCCATCGCGCACGGCTACCTCACGTTGTCGCTGGCCCCTGTGCTGCTACCGCAGGTGGTCATCACCACCGGGTTCTCGATGGGCGTCAACTACGGCTGCAACAAGGTGCGCTTCATGTCGCCGGTGCCGGTGGGTGCCAAGCTGCGCATGAGCGCCACCGTGCTCAACGTCGACGACATCGCCGGCGGCGTGCAGACCACCTACCAGCTCACCTTCGAGACCGAAGGCGCCACCAAGCCCAGCTGCGTCGCCGAAGTCATCTTCCGCGCCTACCAGTAGCACCCGCTTTTACGTAACGGCTGTCGGGCGCTGACCTGGGGCTGTGAGTTCCAGGGTTTGACACAAACCTGGGGCGGGCGCTGGATCGGGGCGAGGTAGCGTCCGCAGTCATGTCGCCTCGCCACGTCGCCATCGTCACCGGGGCCAACCACGGCATCGGTGCGGCCGCGGCGGAGCAGCTCGTTGCCGACGGCGCTGCCGTGCTGGTCGCGTTCCTGCGCGGCCGGGTTGCGGAGGACACCAACACGCCGGAGGGCTACCAGCGGAACAGGATGAGCGATGGCGACGACGTAGCGGCGCGCATCATCGCCGCCGGCGGCAACGCCGTCGCGATCGAAGCCGACCTGCTCGACCCTGCCACCCCCGCCCGGCTGTTCGACGCCGCAGAGGATGCGCTCGGCCCGGTCGACATCCTGGTCAACAACGCAACCGGGTGGGCCAGTGGCGATTCGTTCACGGCCGGCACTGTCGACCCGGTCGGGCGCACCACGCCCGGTGTGACTGCAGACCTGTTCGATCGAACCTTCGGAGTCGACGCGCGCGCCGGCGCCCTGATGATCGCCGAGTTCAGCAGTCGGCTCGTCGCGCGTGATGGCACGTGGGGGCGCATCGTCGGGCGCACATCGGGTGGGCCGCTCGGTTTCCCATCCGAGGTCACCTACGGCGCAGCGAAGGCAGCGCTGGAGAACTACACGATGTCGGCTGCGCTCGAGCTGGGGCGTCGCGGGGTCACTGCGAACATGATCCACCCGCCCATCACCGACACCGGCTGGGTGAACGACGCGGTGCGCCAGTTCGCCGCGACCGACAGCGAGCACTTCCACGTCGCCGAGCCGGCCGAGGTCGGCAGGGTGATCGGCTGGCTGTGTGGCGATGATGCGCGCATGGTCTCGGGCAACATCATCCGGATGCGGTGATGGCGCAGCCCACCCTTCACGTGGGGTGCCCGATGTGGGCGCAGCGGGCGTGGGTGGGCCGCTTCCTTCCTGCCGATACGGCCGCCGGCGGCGAGCTCTCCGCCTACAGCCGGTTGCTCAATGCGGTTGAGGGCAACACCACGTTCTACGCAGCACCCACGCCCGCCACGGTGGCCAGGTGGCGCGAGCAGGCGTTGCCCGGCTTCCGCTTCGTGTTCAAGGTGCCCAAGCGGATCACGCACGAGCGGCGGTTGCGCGGCGTCGACGCGGAGTTGACTGCCTTCTGCCGGCTGATGGCACCGCTGGGCGAGCTGATCGGCGGCTTCACCCTGCAGCTACCGCCATCGTTCGGGCCCGATGACATGGCTGCGCTGGAGAACGCACTCAGGCAACGCCCTGCTGCCTGGCGCTGGTCGGTGGAAGTGCGCCATCCCGCCTTCTTCGCCGGCGACGGTCGCATCGCTCTCGATGCGATGCTGCGGCGATTCGACGTGGAACGGGTGCTCCTCGACACGGAGCCCCTCTTCGAACGCCCGCCCACCACCGACGACGGGCGCGAGGAGTGGGAGCAGAAGCCACGGCTGCGTGCGCTGCGCGAGCCGATCACCGCGCAGCCGATCGTGCGCATCATCGGCAACGACGACCCCACCGTGACCGCCGCCGGAATTGCGGTCTGGACGCCGATCGTTGCCCAGTGGCTGCGGCACGGCCGAACGCCGACCGTCTTCCTGCACACGCCCGACAACTCGGGCACTCCGGCGCTGGCGCTCGCCTTCCACGCCGCCGTCGGACAGCTGGTGCACGACCTGCAACCGCTACCGAGCCCACCGCCCCTCAGCTCGAAGGCCCAGGGCTCGCTGTTCTAGCGGCGTCGTTCGTGCGCCGAGAGCGAAGGCCGCTGACCAGTCCAATGCCTGCCAAGACAGCGAGGACGCCGAGCACAATCTGCTTGCCCCACCTGGGCGCCGCGTAACCGCACACGTCGTCGATGAACGCTCGTTCAGAGACGGCGGCTCTTCCGTCGACCTTCACCCTGCCGACCTCGAGGTCGGCGTCACTGACCAGCACTCGATGCGGTTCGCGACGGCCGAACGAATCGACCGAGAAGCTCCACTCGGTCGGGCGTGGCACGGGCGTGTACGGAACTGCTTCCACCCAGCGATCGTCGGGCAGGAGCCCGAGCTCTACCAGCCCGACGTCGTGCTCGCCGCTGGTGGCATCGTCGGCCCCTACGATCTTCGCCGACCACACGACCCGCCCGCTGTCGACGTCGAGCACGTCGACCCCGAGATGAACGCGCCACAGTTGTGAACCACCGGCGTGCCATCGGGCTCGAGACCCACGCCAACCAGGTTGTCTGGTGTACACGCAGCGAGACCCAACGCCAACGCACCGACACCAAGCAAGCGGACCGTCAACAGCGCGAGAGTCGTGCACCGCAGGCGTGAGAGTCGGCCTGAAGCCAGCACTTCGGCCGGCCGACCATCAGCGGAAATTGGGCATCACCTGGGTGGCGAACAGTTCGAGCGTCTCGGTGCTGGGGTAGTCGGGGCACCACGGGATGAAGCCGGTGCAGCCGAGGTCGACGTAGGTCTGGATCTTCTCGCACACCTGCTCGGGCGTGCCCACCAGGTTGCCGGCGCGCCACGACTCGGCAGCTTCGCCCCACGCGCTCTTCGAACCTGCAGCCAACACCTCGGCCTCGGTCTCACGGATGAACACCTCTGGCGTCCAGGTCTTACGGATGGTGGCCTCGTCGCGACCGACCGCTGCGCAGTGCCCCTTCAGGATCTCGCGCTTGCGCGCCCACTCGTCGGGCTTGCCACCGAAGTTGGCGCAGTCGGCGTAGCGGGCAACGACCCGCAGCGTGATCTGCTCGCCGCCGCCGCCCACCCAGATCGGGGGATGCGGCGACTGCAGCGGCTTCGGGTCGCACTGTGCTCGGCTGAGCTTGTAGTACTCGCCGTCGAACGAGGTCTCCGGCTCCGTCCACATGCTGCGCACGATCTGCACCGTCTCGCGCAGCATGCCGATGCGGTCGCGCGGCCGGCGGAACTCGAAGCCGTACCCCTTGTACTCGTTCTCGTACCAACCGGCGCCGATGCCCCAATCGAGCCGACCACCGCTGATGACATCGATGGTGGAGGTGATCTTGGCCAGCACGCTGGGTTCGCGGTAGCTGTTGCAGCCCACCATCTGACCCAACCGGATGTGTGACGTGCGCTGGCTGATGGCAGCCATCGTGGTCCAGCATTCGAACACCGCTTCGTGAGCGGGCTTGGGCACGTTGTGGAAGTGGTCGTAGACCCAGAGGCTGTCGTAGCCCAGCTCCTCGATGCGCACGGCGATGTCGACCGCGGTCTGCCACTTGGCGGCGGCACCGTCGATCGACGCCAGCTCCATCTTCCAGCCCTGTGGCATGAACATGCCGAACAGGACGCTCTCCACATCGCGGGTGTCAACGACCGGGTTCGTGTTCGTCATGACGCCGAACCTAGCCCGCGCGACCAGCGGGCACGATGCGTGACACGCGACACACCGCGCCTAGGTTCACGAGCCATGGGTCCCGTTCAGTTCTCGGTCGCCGACGTGCACGAAGCGATCGCCGCCACGCGTCCCGACGAGGTGTGCCTGGTGCATCGCGACCGTCGCCTCACGTGGGCGGAGCTCACCGATCGCACCCGCCGGCTGGCCAACCACTTGATCGAGCAGGGGCTCGGCTGCCACACCGAGCGGGGCCAACTGCAGGGCCACGAGAGCGGCCAGGACCACCTGGCCATCTACCTGCACAACGGCACCGAGTACCTGGAGGCGATGCTGGGTTCGTTCAAGGCCCGCGTCGCCCCCTTCAACGTCAACTACCGCTACGTGGCCGAAGAACTGCACTACCTGCTCACCGACTCGCAGGCCACCGCCATCGTCGTGCACAGCCAGTTCACGCCCACCTTGGCCGAAGTGCTGCCCGACCTGCCCCGGCTGCGAGTGATCCTGCAGGTGGCCGACGAAACGGGCCTTCCACTGCTGCCCGGCGCCGTGTGGTACGAGGATGCGCTCGCCGCCGCATCACCCTCGCGACCGGCCGTGCAGTGGAGCCCCGACGACCTGTACATCCTGTACACCGGCGGCACCACTGGCATGCCCAAGGGCGTGCTGTGGCGCAACGCCGACGCCAACGTGGAGTGCTTCGGCGGCAGCAAGGCCGACACGATGGACGCGATCGTCGCGGAGGCAACCGGCGGTCTGAAGGCGCTGCTCGCCCCTCCCTTCATGCACGGCGCCGGCCATTGGATGAGCTTCCGTGCATGGAACACGGGTGGCACCGTCTTCGTGCAGCAGCACACCGACCATCTCGACCCTGATGACATCTGGAGCATGATCGAGCGCGAGCAGCTCAACTTCCTGCTCATCGTCGGCGACGCGTTCGGCCGTCCGCTGCTCGACCAACTCGACCGACGCAGCTACGACCTGTCATCGCTCACCGTGCTGCTGTCGGGCGGCGCCGCACTGAGCGCGGGCCTCAAGGAGCAGTTCCTCCAGCACCTGCCCACGCTGATGATCGTCGACGGGTTGGGCTCGTCGGAGGCCGGCGGACAGCTCTCGCACGTGTCGGCCGGCGCGGGCGCCACCACCGGCACCTTTCCCATCAGCCCCGGCAACCACGTGCTCAGCGACGACCTCACCAGCGAGCTGGCAGCGGGCGACCCGGAGCTGGGGTGGCTGGCGAAGAGCGGACGGCTCGCCCTCGGCTACCTCGGCGACGCCGCCAAGACCGCCCGCACCTACCCGGTGGTGGACGGCGTGCGCTACGCCGTGCCGGGCGACCGTGCCCGCCTGCGTGCCGACGGCATCATCGAGCTGCACGGCCGCGACTCGGTCACCATCAACTCCGGTGGCGAGAAGATCTTCGCCGAAGAAGTGGAAGCGGCCGTGAAGGCGCACCCAGCCGTGTACGACTGCGTGGTCGCCGGTCGCCCGAGCGAACGTTGGGGAAGCGAAGTCGTCGCCATCGTGCGCGTGCGCGATGGCTTTCAGGTCGACGACGCGGCGCTGCGCGCCGAGGCCGAGCACCACATTGCTCGCTACAAGCTGCCGAAGGCATTCGTGTATGTGCCAGATGTGGTGCGCAGCCCGGCGGGCAAGGCCGACTACCGCTGGGCCAAGCAGGTCGCCACCGACGCCGGCTGAGCCAAGCAGCTGTTGCCGGCCGCGCTCAGCTGCGAACGGGGTCGATGGGGGTGATGGTGCCGAAGGCCTGCTCGAGCACTTCGGCTGCGGCGAGCGTGGTGAGGTCGGCGAAGCGACGGCCCACCAGCTGCGCGCCCACGGGCAACCCGCCGGCCATGCCCACCGGCACGATCGCCGATGGCAGCCCCAACAGGTTGGCGGGCAGTGCCGCGCGCAGTTGCTCGAGCACGCCCTGCGCAGCCTCCACCGACACGATGTCGGCGCCCAGTTCGAACGGCGGCTGGGTCCAGGTGGGCATCAGCAGCACGTCGTACTCGGTGAGGAACTCGTGCCACTCGCGGTCGACCGCATTGCGCTCGCCGAAGGCCAGCATCAGCGTGGCGACATCGATGGGTGGGTACACCTCGTCGGCGAAGCCCAGGAAGCGCTTGCCGTCGTCGCCCATCACCATCTCCAGCAACGGCCGTTGCACGCGCAGCTCCTCGTTGAGGATGAGGCCCCACAGCTCGACCGCGCGTTGGAAGGAGGCGGGCACGGCTTCGGTGACGTGGGCCCCCGCATTCGAGAAGGCATCGCCAGCAGCTTGGATGGCAGCGGCGACCTCGGCGTGCGTGGAGCCGGCCGGCGGCGCCGCGCACACGGCCACACGCAAGGCCCGGCCCTGCGCTCGGTCGGCGAGCACCACCGGCACAGCACGCGGATCGCGATCGTGAGCACCAGCGATGGCCAGCAGGCCGGCCCGAACGTCGGCCACGTGGCGCGCCATCGGGCCGTCGGTGAGCATCAGCTGCGCAGCGATGCCCGGGTCTTGCGGCGGGATCTCCGTCGCCCACGGCACCACGCCGGTGGTGGGCTTGATGGAGGTGATGCCGCAGCACGTGGCCGGGTTGCGCAGCGACCCACCGATGTCGTTGCCGAATCCCAGCGGCGACATGCCGCTGGCCAGGGCCGCCCCCTCGCCACCGCTGGAACCGCCCGCTGTACGACCGGGGTGCCACGGGTTGTGCGTGACGCCGTGCAGCGACGACTCGGTGGTGATGCGCAGCCCCAGATCGGGCAGGTTGGTGCGACCGATCGGAATGGCACCCGCAGCGCGGGCGCGCTGCACCAGCGGCGCATCGGAGGTGGAGACGGCTTCCGCGAGGAAGGCGACGGCCTGCGTGGTGGGGGTGCCGGCAAGGTCGATGTTCTCCTTCACGGTCACCGGCACACCGTGCAGCACCCCCAACGAATCACCCGCCGCAACGGCCTTGTCCGCCGCATCGGCGGCAGCGAGCGAAGCGTCGTCCCAGCGGCGCACGACCGCGTTCAACCACGGATTGACCTCGTCGATGCGAGCAAGGTGGGCCGCCACGACGTCGCGACTGGACACCTCCTTGCGCGCGATCATGCCGGCCAGTTCGAGTGCACCCTTGCGCCACAGTTCGTTGCTCATCGTGCGATGTTGCCACAACCGCCCGCGCGATCATCGTGGCGGGAACGCCGGCGGTCGCGGTTGCCGCGCGCTGCTCGTAGCCTCTGTCGCGTGAGCGAACGCACCTGGGACCGCGACACCCTGCCCGAGGGCGAGGAGAAGGTGCAGGCCGTCCGCGAGATGTTCGACGCCATCGCCCCGCGCTACGACCTGGTCAATCGCATCATGACCTTCCGGCTCGACGTGCGCTGGCGACGCAAGGCCGTCAAGCTGCTGGCGCTCCCTGCCGGAAGCACCGTCATCGATCTGGCCGCGGGCACGGGCGATCTGTGCATCGACCTGCGCAAGGCCGGCCACCGGCCCATCGCGTTCGACCTCAGCTTCGGCATGCTGGCCGCCGATCGCAGCGCCAGCCCGCGCGTGCAGGCCGACATCCTGCGGCTGCCCCTCGCCGACAGCACGGTCGACGGGGCCACCTGCGGTTTCGCCTTGCGCAACCTGCTCGACCTGCCCACGTTCTTCGCCGAGCTGCACAGAGTGGTGCGACCCGGCGGGCGCATCGCACTGCTCGATGTGGGCGTGCCCCACAACCGCGTGGTTCGCTGGGGCAACAACATCTACTTCGGCAAGGTCGTACCCAAGATCGGCGCGTTGCTCAGCGACGGCGCGGCCTACCGCTACCTGCCCAAGAGCGTCGCCTACCTGCCGCCCCGAGAGGAGCTGGTCGCACAGCTCCGGGCGGCCGGGTTCGCCGATGCTCAGCACCACCAGCTTTCCGGCGGGCTGACCCAGCTGATGGTCGGCACGCGCGACTGACGATGCGCGCGCACACTCGACCGCTTGCCGCCGTGCACACCGGCGACCTCGATCTCAACGACGTCGCTCGCGGCGACGGGTACCTGTTCGTGCGCGACGGCGTCGGCATCGCCGGCCGCGGTGCAGCCGCACGCGTGCCGTTGGCCGACGTGGCCGCCGTGCTGGCGGCGATCGAGCACACCGACGACGTGGGCGGCGTGCACCCCATCGCCCTGGGCGTGGTGCCCTTCGAAGCCGGGCTGCCGTGCGAGCTGATCATCCCGCGGGTGTTGGTCGGCAAGGCCGCCGACGGCAGGCAATGGGTCACCACCGTCCATGCCGGGCCCGGCGACGGCCCACCGGTCGACCTGTCAGCGCCGCCGCGGCCCAGCCCTCGTGCGCAGTCGTTCACCGTCTCCCCGCTCACCGACATCGGCGCCTACCTGGCCGCGGTGCGCACCGCTCGCGATGCGGTGCGCGACGGCCGGCTCACCAAGGCAGTCATCGCTCGCGAGGTGTCGGTCACCAGCCCGGAGCCGATCGACGTGCACGCCGTGCTGCTGCGGTTGAAGGCCACCTTCGGCAGCAGCTTCCGCTACTCGGTCGACGGCTTCATCGGCGCCTCACCCGAACTGCTGGTCGCGGTGCAGGGCAGCACCGTGCGATCGCGACCCCTCGCCGGCACCACACCACGCACCGGCGACCCCGACACCGACCGGCGCGCCGCCGACGAGCTGCTGGCGAGCGAGAAGAACCAGATCGAGCACCGCGTGGTCATCGACATGATCCACGACACGTTGCTGCCGTGGTGCAGCTACCTCGACTGGCAGCCCGAGCCATCGATCGTCAGCGTTGCCAACGTGCAGCACCTCAGCACAGAGCTGGAAGGGCACCTCAGCGACCCTCGCCCCAACGTTCTGGAACTGGTGGCAGCGCTCTCCCCCACCCCTGCGCTCGGCGGGTTCCCCAAAGCCGAGGCGTTGGCACTGATCGCCGAGGCAGAGGGCTTCCTGCGCGGCAACTACGGCGGCGCTGTCGGTTGGGTCGATGCCGCCGGCGACGGCACGTGGGCGGTTGCCATTCGCTGCGCGGAGCTGTCGGCCGACCGCCGTACAGCCCGGTTGGTGGCCGGTGGCGGCATCGTCGCGGAGAGCGATCCGCTCAGCGAGCTCGCCGAGACGCAGGCCAAGCTGCAGGCCATGCTCTCGGCCATCGTGCGCCCGTAGGCACCGTCGCGGGCTACCGCAACGCGGCAGCCACCGCGGCGTGCAGCCGGTCGTGCTGCTGCACGTTGGCCGCCCGATTCGACACCACCCGCACGACCGCAACCTCTGGGTCGGCAATGGCAGCCTGCAGGTCGTGAGCGGTGGTGGCGACGCAGGCACCGAGACCGTGCGCCGCCGCCAGTGCCACGATGTCGGTGCCGTGCGGGGTGCCGAACAGCTGCTCGAATCGCGCGTGCGTCAGTGTCGTCGCCTGCGGGAGGAACGAGAAGATGCCGCCACCGTCGTTGTCGGTGACCACGATGGTGAGCGGCAGACCCCGCGACGCCAGCGCCGTGAGCGACGACTGGTCGTGACAGAACGCCACATCGCCGAGGTGCACCACCGTGGCTTCGCCCGAGCCGGCAGCGACACCGATGCCAGTGGCGATGACCCCGTCGATGCCGTTTGCCCCGCGATTGGAGTGGACCACCGTGCGCACACCCGGCCGACCGAACCACTCGATGTCGCGCACGGGCATCGACGACGACACCACCAGGCGCACGGCCAACCCGCTGAGCACTCGCGCCACGCCCGCTTCGGTGAGCACCGGCTCTGCGGCCAGGGCGTCATCGAGGGCCCCCTGTGCCGCACGTTCGGCCTGCTGCCACCGCGCCGGCCATTCCCCGTCGGCTGCTCCGCCGACCAGCGGCGCGAGCTCGTTGCACACCGTGGAGGGCTGGCCGTAGACGCGCTCGGTGATGATGCCCAGCGGGTCGATGATGCGCTGTTGCGAGTGCACCTGCACGTGCACCGCGGCGCCGGCCTGCAACCACTGACCGAGCACCTTCGATGCCGGCGCCTCGCCCAGGTGCAGCACCACCGTTGGCGTGTGAGCTGCTGCGAACCCGGGGTCGCGGAGCAGCGAGTCGAAGCCCGACACCGCCTGCGGTAGGTGCCGGCAACCCGAACGCGGATCGGCGAGCACCGGCCACTGCAGGGCGGTCGCGAGACGCTGCACCGCTGCCGGGTCGTCGACGCCGGCCCCGGCGACGATGATGCCGCGCGGCTGATCGATCATCGCCGCCAGCCCGGCCAGGTCGGGCCGCATCATGAACCACCCGTCACCGTCGGAGACCGGCGTGGGGATGGGTGGCGGCAGCTCGCCCGCAACACCCACCAACGGCTCGCGGAACGGCAGGTTGACGTGCACCGGGCCGGGGTCGGCACCCACGGCACTGAGCCACCAATCGGCGGCCAGGTCGCGCCACCCATCGGCGCCGGCGACCGCCGGCACCCCTGGGTCGGCGAAGCGACGGACGACACCGCCGTACAGTTCGATCTGATCGATGGTCTGCGGCGCACCGATGCCCTGCAGCTCGGGTGGCCGGTCGGCGGTGAGCACCAACATCGGCACACCCGAGAGATCGGCCTCGACCACGGCTGCATGGAAGTGCGTCGCGGCCGTACCACTGGTGCACAACAACGCCGCAGGGGTGCCCGTGGCCAGCCCGATGCCCAGTGCGATGAAGGCGGCGCTGCGTTCGTCGTGCACCACGTGCACCGCCAGGTCGTCGCGGGCCGCGAGTGCGAGCGCCATCGGTGTGCTGCGCGAGCCAGGGGCCACCACCGCATGGTGGAGGCCCAGCCGCGCCCACTGGTCGACCAGCGTCGCGCAGAAGGTGGCCTGCACGTCTGCCGGCTGCATCTCGGAGCCGGGCTGCGTCATGACCACCACGATACGGGCCTATCGTGAGGCGCATGCGACCATCGCTGACAGTGGAGATCTGGTCCGATGTGGTGTGCCCGTGGTGCTACATCGGCAAACGACGGTTCGAGGCAGCCGCAGCGCAGCTGCGCGACGAGGTTGATCTGCAGGTGGTCTTCCGGCCGTACCAGCTCGACCCCACGGCATCGCCGGGCAAGTCGGCGCCCGTCATCGAGGCGTACGCGAAGAAGTTCGGCGGGGCCGAGCGCGCCGCTCAGATCATCCACCACGTCACCGAGGTGGCAGCCGGCGAGGGGCTCGAGTTCCACATGGACACGGCACTGCGGGCCAACACCCTGCTCGCGCACCGCCTGCTGTTCCTCGCCGAAGGCACCGGCCACCAGTACGCGTTGAAGGAGCGCCTGCTGCAGGCCTACTTCTGCGACGGCATCGACATCGGCGACCCCGATGCACTCGCTCGCTGCGCTGCCGACGTGGGGATGCCGGGCGACACGGTACGAGCGTTCCTCGACAGCAACGATGGCACCGAGGAGGTGCAGCAGATGCTGCAGGCAGCGGCTCAGGCCGAGATCACCGCAGTCCCCACGTTCGTGCTCGACGGTCGCTGGGCCGTGCCCGGTGCACAGGATGCCGAGACCTTCGTCAACGTCATCCGCCGGCTGCTGCAACGCCGCGCCGACGAAGCGCCGGCCGAACCCTCGGCGGCCGCCGACAGCTGCGCCGACGAGTCGTGCGATGTCTGACTGGCGTCCACATTCCGGCCCCTTGGCCGCAGAGCAGCTCGGCGACCGCCAGGCACCGCGCATCACGTTCATGCACGGCTTCGCCCAGACCGGCAACTCGTGGAAGCCGATCGCGGAGCACTTCGCCGAGCAGGGCTTCCTCGCCACCGTGGTCGACCTCCCCGGTCACGGCGGCTCGGCACACGTGCGCGCCGACCTGCGGCGCACGGCCGACATGTTGGCCACGGTGGGCGGCACCGGCGCCTTCGTCGGCTACAGCCTCGGCGGCCGAGCCAGCCTGCACCTGGCCCTGATGTACCCGCACCTCGTCACCTCGCTGGTGGTCATCGGTGCCAACCCCGGCATCGACGATGCCGGGGAACGCGCCGAACGGCGCAGAAGCCGACGACGCGCTCGCCGAGCGCATGCACGACATCGGCCTGGAGGCCTTCCTGCAGGAGTGGTGCAACCTGCCGCTGTTCGGAGGCCTGCAGCTGACACCCGAGCAGTTGGCTGATCGCCTGCGCAACACACCCGAAGGCCTGGCCGGCAGCCTGCGCCTGGCCGGTACGGGTGCACAAGGGTCGCTGTGGCCGCGCCTGCGCGAGCTCAACATGCCGGTGCTGGCCATCGCCGGTGCGCTCGACCTGAAGTTCGCGGCCATCGCACAGCAGATCGCCGACGCCGCACCCGAAGGGGCGGCCGCCTTGGTTGCCGGCGCAGCGCATGCGGCGCACCTGCAGCAACCCGAAACCGTCGCCGTGCTGATCGCCGACGCCATCGCGTAGCGGAGCCGGCACGCGGGCTAGTTGTTGAGGCGGCTGAGCACCACGAGGCTGACGGGGATGAGGCAGATGCCGATGATCCCGAGCACGAACCCGGCCTGCGCCTGCCCGCGGTTGGTGTAGGCACCGGGGTTGCGATCGATCTCGTTCTTCGCCGAGATGCCCAGGCCCAACGCGACCGGCGACAAGACGATGCTGCACACGATGAGGCCGACGATGCCGCACACCATGGCCGCGGTGGCCTTTGCCGAGCGACCGCGGCGGGCCTTGGTTGAAGCCGCCATACGGCTGGTAACCCGGCGGCGGGCTCATCGACGGCGGAGGCGGGGGCGGAATGTCGCTCATGAGTGCGACCGTACCCGAGACTCAGCCGGAGATCGTCATGCCCACCGCGGTGAGGAAGCCGGTGGCCAGCTGCACCTTGCCGGTGGCACCGAGCACCGGGATGAGTGCGGCGCCCTTCGCACCTCCACGAATCGCGCGGATCGCGGGCACGGCCACCAGCGCACCGCCCAACCCCAATGCGGCCAACGGGCGACCTGTCAGCGCCAGCGCCGCCACCAGCACCATCGCCGCTGCGAGCAGACCGAAGTAGAAGGTGCGAGTGAGCCGGTCGCCCAAGCGCACCGCCAGGGTGCGCTTGCCCACCTCGCGGTCCGTGGGGATGTCGCGCAGGTTGTTGACCACGAGCAGCGCGCAGGCCAAGCACCCGGCAAGGCAGCCGGCGAGCCAGGCAACCGAGGTGAGGCGTTGGCACACCACGTACGTGGTGCCGGCGGTGGCCACCAACCCGAAGAACACGAACACGAACACCTCACCGAGGCCGAGGTAGCCATACGGCTTGGGCCCACCGGTGTACCCCCACCCGGCGAGCATCGCCGCAGCCCCGACCACGAGCAGCCACCAGCTGGTGACCGACGCGAGCAGCAACCCGGCCACGGCCGCGACGCCGAAAGCTGCAAGTGCTGCTCGCTTCACCGCGCCGGGCGCAGCGAGGCCACTCGCAACCAGCCGCACCGGACCCACCCGCACTTCGTCGGTGCCGCGCACGCCGTCGCTGTAGTCGTTGGCGTAGTTCACACCGACCTGCAGGGCAAGGCTGACGATCAAGGCCGGGGCCACTCGCCACCAGACGGGATCGGCCTCGCCGACGGCCGAAGCGGCACCGAGCGCCACCGGCACCACCGCCGCGGGAAGGGTTCGTGGACGGGCGCCGAGCAGCCAACGGTTCATTCCCGTCATTCTCGCCTAGTCTCGCCACCGTGCCACATCTGGTCGCGATCGATCTGCCCGGTGGCCAGCAGTTCGTGACTGCGCTGCGCCGCGAATGGGATGCCGGGAACGCCGTGCTTCCCGTCGATCGGCGGTTGCCAGCACCTGCGCGCGAGGCGCTGATGGCAGCAATGGCTCCCGCGTTCGTCGTGCGCGACGACGGCCGGCAGGCATTGGCGAACGGTCGCGACGTGGAGCCGGGCGACGCGTTGGTGATGGCCACCAGCGGCTCGACCGGCACTCCCAAGGGCGTGGTGCTCACTCACGAAGCAGTCGCTGCGTCGGCGATGGCCACCAGCCGCTTCCTGGGCATCACCCCCGGCGACAGATGGTTGGCGTGCCTCCCGCTGTCGCACGTCGGGGGCCTGTCCGTGGTCACCCGCGCCATCATCACCGGCACACCGCTGGTCGTCCACGATGGCTTCGATCCGGCACGGGTGGAGGCCGCCGCCGCCGCCGGCGCGACTGCGGTCTCGCTGGTGGCGACGGCGCTTCGCCGCATCGATCCAGCGCTCTTTCGCGTGATCGTGCTCGGCGGCGCGCATCCGCCCGCAGATCGACCGGTCAACGCGCACGACCTACGGCCTCACCGAAACAGGGAGTGGCGTGGTGTACGACGGCCGGCCGCTCGACGGCGTGGAGGTGCAGCTGGAACCCGACGGAGAGGTCCTCCTGCGCTGCCCGATGCAGTTGCGCTGCTATCGCGATGGCAGCAGCCCGGTCGACGCGCACGGTTGGCTGCACACGGGCGACGCGGGCTCCTGGCTGCCCGACGGCCGCCTGCACGTGTCGGGCCGCACCGGCGACCTCATCATCACCGGCGGTGAGAACGTGTGGCCCGAGCCGGTCGAGGCGGCGCTGACCACGCACCCGGCCGTGGCAGAGGCAGCCGTTGCCGGCGTCGCCGACGCCGAGTGGGGCCAACGCGTGGTGGCCTGGGTCGTGCCCGCAGGCACGCCACCGACGCTGACCGAACTGCGCGCGCACGTCACGGCCACGCTGCCGGCGTTCTGCGCCCCGAAGGAACTCCACCTGGTCGAATCACTGCCGCGCACAGCGCTCGGGAAGGTGCGGCGCAACCTTCTTGCGCCACCGACTCCGCACTAAGGTTCCGTCGATGACTGACGCGAGCATGGGGTCCCTGGCGGATCGATTGGCCTTGGTGACGGGCGCTGCGTCGGGCATCGGGCGCAGCATCTCCTGCCGGCTCCTGGCCGACGGCGCAACCGTGCTGGCCGCCGACATCGACACCGCCGGCCTCGCCGCGCTGCGCGAAGAGGTCGGCGAACGGTGCGTACCGATGCGGTGCGACGTCACCGACCCCGACTCGCTCGCAGCAGTCGGGGCCGAGGCAACCCGCCGCGGCGGGTTGCACATCGCTGTGGCCAACGCCGGCCGGGGGGCGTTCGCTCCGATCGTCGACCACCCATTGGAGGAGTGGCGCTCGATCATCGACCTGTGCCTCACCGGCGTGTTCCTCACCGTGCAGCTGGCAGCGCGGGTGATGGTGAACGGCGGCAGCATCATCACCATCTCCTCACTCAACGCCACTCAGCCTTCTGCCGGCATGAGCGCGTACTGCGCGGCAAAGGCCGGCGTGGTGATGCTCACCCAGGTCGCCGCGATGGAGCTCGGCGCCCGCGACATCCGGGTCAACACGATCGCGCCCGGGCTGGTGCAGACAAACGCAACCAGTGCGTTCTGGATGGTGCCCGGGGTGGTCGACGAGTTCATCGAGAACACCACGCTCGGCCGCTTCCCGCACGCAGGCGATGTGGCCGCCATGGCAGCGTTCCTCGCCGGCGACGAGTCGCGCAGCGTCAGCGGGTCGCTGTTCCGAGTCGACGGCGGGGCATCCACTCAGCGCTACCCGGATCTTCCGGCCGCATTCGCGCGACTCGCCGCACCTCCTGCGTGACCGACCAACCGCTACCCGGCGCGTACTGGCGGCTGTGGTTCGCAGCAGCCATCTCCAACCTCGGTGATGGTGTGTTCGTCATCGCGCTGTCGCTGTTGGCCACACGTATCACCGACAGCCCGTTGTCGATCGGCCTCATCGCCACCTTTGCCACGATCCCCTGGATGCTGTTCGCGCTTCCCGTCGGCGTCATCATCGACCGGGTCGATCGTCGCAAGGTGCTGGTCATCGCCGATCTGAGCAGAGGTGTGCTCGTGGGTGGCCTCGCAGTGGTCGCCGCGTTCTGGGACGTGCAGATCTGGATGCTGTGGTTGCTGGCCTTCGGCCTCGGGGTGGGCGAGGTGTTCTTCGACAACGGGGCCCAGACGATCCTGCCCGCCATCGTTCCGCGCGACCAATTGGAGCGAGCCAATGGCTACTTCTCCGCCGCCGAGGTGACCACCAACACATTCCTCGGCATGCCACTGGGCGGCGCCCTGATCGCCTTTGCGGTGTGGCTTCCGTTCGGTGTCGATGCTGCCAGCTTCGTGGTGGCCGCGCTGCTCGCCGCCTCGCTGCGCGGTTCCTTCCGCCCGACCAACTCAGTGCCGAGCACGGGCATGATCGACGACATGCGCGGCGGGCTGCGCTGGTTGTTGGGTCATCGGCTGCTGCGCACCCTCGCGCTCGTGGTCACCGTCATGAACCTGGCGTTCGCCACCACGCAGGCCACGTTCGTGCTGTTCGCCCAACAGGAGCTGCACATCTCCGACAACGCGTTCGGCCCCCTTCTGGCCGTCATCGGCGCGGGCAGCCTGTTGGGTGGCATCATCGGCGGCAAGGTGGTGGGCCTGTTCGGCCGGCGGGCCTCGATGCTCACCGCTGCTCTGACGCCGGTGTTCACCAGCACCGCCATCGCGCTGTGGCCGGTCACGTGGTTCGTGATCGCGATGATCACGGTGCAGGCGTTCGCCACCACGGTCGGCAGCATCCTGTCGGTCTCCCTGCGCCAGCAGATCGTGCCCGGCCAGTTGTTCGGCCGCGTCAACAGCATCTACCGCTGGTTCAGCACCGGCGCCATGCCGCTCGGTGCACTCCTCGGCGGCGTGCTCGCCACGGCCTTCGGGCTGCGCGCTCCGTACTTCGCCGCCGCCGCGTTGCTGCTGATCGCCTCGCTGCTGGTCGCCACCGGGCTCACCAACGCTGCGTTGTCGGCCGCACTGACGCAGTACTCGCCGGTGACCACCGAGCCCACGTTCGCCAACAACGTCGACACGGACGACACGCCGGTGTCGATCGATCGCGACCCGCTCGACGATCTGCTTGCCGGTCCGTGATCGATCGGGTCGGCCAGCCGGCCCCCGTCAGGCGTGGCCGCTGGCTTCGATGGTGTCGTCCTCGATGGTGACCTTCACGCGGCGGATGCGGCGGCCTTCCACTTCGGCGGCGGCGAACCGCCAGCCGTCGTGCACGATCCACTCACCCTGCTCGGGGATGTGCTCGAGCGTGCCGAAGAGGAAACCACCCACGGTGTCCCAGTCGTCGTCGGGTATCACCGTTCCCAGCAGATCGTTGAGGTCGCCCACCGACATGGCACCGTCGACCAGGTAGTCGCCGTCGGCGAGCCGTTGCACCTCGGCGTCTTCGTCGTCGTGCTCGTCGACGATCTCACCGACCAGTTCCTCCAGGCAGTCCTCCAGCGTGACGAGACCGGAGAAGGCGCCGTACTCGTCGGCGACCAACGCAACGTGGAACTTCTCGGCCTGCATCTCCCGCATCAGGCGGTTGACGGGCTTGTTCTCCGGCACGAAGTGCGCCGGTCGGATGAGCTCGGTGATGGGCCGTGCGCCGCCGCCTTCGCGCTCGGTGCGCATGAGGTCCTTGGTGTACGCCAGGCCCAGCACGTCGTCGCCATCGGGGTTCAGCACCGGCATCCGGCTGTAGCCCTCGCTGAGCGCCAGATCGAGCGCCTGGGTGACGCTCCAGGAGTGCTCGATGACGACGATGTCGGGCCTGGGTACCATCACCTCGCGAGCGATGGTGTCGCCGAACTCGATGATGCTCTCGATCAGCTCACGTTCTTCGTGCTCCACCACGCCGTCCTCGGCGGCGACCTCGACGATGCCCAGCAGCTCCTGCTCGGAGACGAAGGGGCCGGCCTCCAGGCCCTTGCCGCGCACGATGACGTTGGTGAGCTTGATCAGTGCATTGGAGATCCAGCGCAGCGGAGGGAACGCCACCAGCGCCGACACCGGACGCGCCGCCATCAACGCCGACCGCTGCGGGTACAGCACTGCGTACGTCTTGGGCACCGCTTCCGCCAACACGAAGAACACGACCACGTTGAGCAGCACACCGACGACGACGCCCCAGGTGCCGAACATGCGCGCCGAGAAGATGCCGGTGAGGGTGGCCTGCACCGTCTGGGCGATGTTGACCGTGAGCAGCAGCGGGTTCACCCAGCGCTCGGGGTGGTCGACCAGCCGCTTGAGTGCCTTGCCCGACTTGAGCCCCTTGTCGGCCAACGACCCGGCCCGCGGCCTGCTCATCCGCGAGAGACCCATCTCCGCCACCGACGTGAAGATGAGCAGGATCAGCAACAGGAAGATCGTGACCAGCATCAGCAGGTCGGTGTTGTTGAACTCGTTGGCGATCATTCCGATTGCTCCTGCCGGAAGCCTTCCGGCGCAGGGCCACCCCAGTGGTGGTCCTGTAGTAGCGCCAGCTCGCGTGCGCGCATCGCGTCGCGAGTGGTCGGCTCGTCGTGGTCGTAGCCCAGCACGTGCAGGATGCCGTGCACCACCAACAGCGCCAGCTCGTCATCGACGGTGCCCGCGTGTTCGGGTGCCTGGCGAGCGGCGACGGCCGGACAGAGCACCACGTCGCCCAGCAGCAGTGGCATGTCGGCGGGGTCGGGCGGCGCGCGATCTGGCCCACGACTGGGCGGTTGGCCGTGCAGCACCATCTCCGCCTCGGCGGCGTCGATCGGGAACGCCAGCACGTCGGTGGCACCCGGCGCACCCATGTGCAGCTCGTTGAGCTCGGCCATCTCCAGTTCGGTGACGAACAGCAGCGACAGCTCGCACAGGCCACGAACGCCCTCGGCCCGCAACACGTTGGCGGCGAGGGCCTGCCAGCGCTCGAGGTCGACCGGAAGATCGCGCTGCTCGTCGGCGCAGAAGACCTCCGGCTCACCGTCGCCACCAACCCGAGGCGGAACGTTGAGCCGCGGCCGCGATGGGTCAACCACGTCGACCACCCTGCTGCGCTGCCTTGGCCTCGTCGGACCGCTCGTACGCAGCCACGATGTCGGCGACGATGCGGTGGCGCACCACGTCGCCAGAGGTGAGGTGCACGAATGCAAGCCCCTCGATGCCGGTGAGCGTTCGTTCCAGGCCGATCAGGCTGCTGCGCCCGTCGGGAACATCGATCTGGGTGGTGTCGCCGGTGACCACCACCTGCGAGCCGAACCCGATGCGCGTGAGGAACATCTTCATCTGCTCGGGCGTGGCGTTCTGTGCCTCGTCGAGGATGATGAAGCTGTCGTTGAGCGTGCGGCCACGCATGAACGCGAGCGGGGCAACCTCCACCGCCTGCCGTTCGAGCAGCTTCTGCGCACCCTCCACCTCCACCATGTCGTACAGCGCGTCGTAGAGCGGTCGCAGGTACGGGTCGATCTTCGCCATCAGGTCACCGGGCAAGAACCCCAGTCGCTCACCCGCCTCCACCGCCGGGCGAGTGAGGATGATGCGTTGCACCTTCTTGGTCTGCAACGCCTGCACCGCCATTGCGACTGCCAGCCAGCTCTTGCCCGTGCCAGCGGGGCCGAGACCGAAGGTGATGACGTTGTTGCGGATGGCATCGACGTAGCGCTTCTGGCCGGCGGTCTTGGGCCGGACGGGCTTGCCCTTCGCCCCGCGCATGATGTCGTCGGTGAGGACCTGGCTGGGTCGCTCGTTGTCACGCATCATGTCGATGCTGCGGCGAATGCTGGCTTCGTCGAGGTGCTGCCCGCGTTGCAGGATGACCACGAGCTCCTCGCACAGCCGACCGACGACGCCGGCCTGCGGGCCATCGACGTGGATCTCGTTGCCCCGCATCGCCACGTTGACATCGGGATAGGCAGCCTCGATGAGCCGCAGATGGGCATCGCGTTGCCCGACGAACGCAGCCATGAGATGCGCGCCGGGGACGATGACGGAGTACGGCTTCGCCGGCGGTGTCATTAGGAGGGGCCGGATGCTGGGCTCATTCAGCACCACGGTATCGAACCAGCGACCGTCCCCGGCGCATGAATCGGTTCATCGCCGTGCGGATCGTGGCATCTCCAGCGGTCGCGTGGCATCGGCGTTGCTGACGTCGGCGAAGTCGACAGCGAAGTAGTGCTGTGTCTCGAGGTGGTGCACGGGCGCATCGCCGCCCACCGACTTGGCCAGGCGCGCCATCATCTCGGCAAAGCCGCCGGTGAGGCCGGGCTGGTTCATCTCCGGCGAGTCGAACACGAGAAGGGCTCCCTCTGATGCTTCGAGGGCAAGCCCTTCCTTGGCGAGGCGGATGATGGCCCCCTTGGCCACGTGCGCCGGATGGACGACGAGCCACATGATGTAGTGCACCGCGCCGCGTCGCATATGGTCGGGGTAGTGATGCTCGAAGTAGGCCCGACTCAAGTAACGGGTGCTGCCGATCTCGGTGGCCACCAGCGACATGCCGATGGGCATGTTGTCGTCCCAGAGCACCCACAGCCGATTGGTGGGATCGGCGATCGTCTCGTCGAACTCACTGCGATACAGCATCTCGCGGGTGACCGCCTGTTCCGAGAGACCCTGATAGGCAACGTCGTACAGCTGCCACAACTTGTCGGCCAGCACAGCATCCACAACGTGCGTGTGACGAGTGACGAACATCTCCCACCTCCTTGTCTCGGTATACGCGGCGCGCGTGGGAAATCACCCATTGCGCGAATTAGGCACTTTCGGGTTATCATACGAACCGTTTACAAGCCGCGGGTGGATACCAACTCCTTCCCGCGCAGCGGAGGCGCATGAAGCGGGAATCAGCTCTCCTGACGTGGTGGTACCTCACGATCGGCGGCATCGTCACGGTGCTGGCGGCCGCATTGCCTTCGGCAAGCTGGCGCGAAGCGATGTACCTGGTCGCCGCCGTGCAACTGGCGCCGGTGCTGCTGTACTCCTACCGCCGGGGCCTCACCGCTGCGCCGATGGCAGCACTCCTGGCCGCTGTCGGGCTGTTGTACGCCACTGCGCAGCTGCTCTCGGGCGACTCCCCCACCTACGAGACACCGGTGGCCATGGCACTCGGGCTCGTCGGCACCGCGTGCATCATCGGCTGCCTGGTCGTGCTGCTGCGCGGTCAGGGCGCGCACAGCCACCCCGGTTTGCTGGGCGACAGCCTCATCGTCGCGCTCGGCAGCTGGATCATCAGCTGGGCGGCCTTGGTGCAGCCGATCGTCAGCAACGCCGGCGGCGCCGCCTGGAACACCGTGCTCTACGGCGTCTACCAGCCAACCGCTGCGGTCGTGCTGTTCCTGGTGATCGTCATCCTGCTCAACAACGCCTACCGGCCACCGTCGATGTGGTTGCTCGCCGGTGGGCTCACGTTCAACCTCTTGGGCGACCTCACCTACGCGCTCATCGACGGCGGCCACTTCGGCAGCGGCGTCGAGCGGTTCGCGCTGCCGATGTACTGCGCCGCGTACTTCTCCGCGGGGGCCGCGTTCCTGCACCCCAGCATCACCACCATCCGTCGCACCTCCGCTCCTGTGAATCGCCAGGTGCTGGGCCGCCTCATCGTCACCACGTCGTCGCTGGTCTTCCCTGTCATCGTTCTGGCCGGCACCGCCCCCAACGACGTCACCGACAAGATCGTGCGCTCGATCTCGGCGTTCGTCCTTGCCACGGTCGTGACGGTCCGTGTCGTCCTGGCCGTGCGCGCCAACAACCGTGCCCAGGCAGAGCTGTTGCACGGTGCCCAGACCGACCCGCTCACCAACCTGCCCAACCGCACGGTGCTGCTCGAGCGCATCAACCAGTTGCTCAGCAACTCGTGGGGCCAGGATCAACACCCCACGCTGTACTTCGTCGACCTCGATCGGTTCAAGAACATCAACGACTCGCTGGGTCACGCCGCCGGCGACGAGGTGCTGGTCACCGTTGCCCGCCGGCTCATCAACGCGGTTCCGGAGGGCACCATGGTGGCTCGGCTCTCGGGCGACGAATACGTCGTGCTCGATGCCACCGCCAAGTCGTCGGGCGCCGCGCTGGCCTTGGCGGAACGAATGCTGGCGGTCTTCCGCGAGCCGCTGGCGCTGAGCCAAGGCGACGTGTTCGTCACCGCCAGCATCGGTGTAGCCAGCATCAGTGCCACCTCCAGCACCTCCCCCGAAGACGTGGTGCGCCAGGCCGACACGGCCATGTACCGGGCCAAGGATGCCGGCCGCAACTGCCTGGCCGTGTACGACGAGAGCATGCACGAGCGTGTCGCGCACCGGCTGGCAGTGGAGACGGCGCTCTACCGTGCACTCGACCGGCGAGAGCTGCGGCTGTTCCACCAGCCCATCCTCGATCTGCAGTCGGGCGACGTGGTGGGTTTCGAGGCCCGCATGCGCTGGCAGCAGAGCGACGGCACCATCGTGTCGCCCGCCGAGTTCATCCCCATCGCGGAAGACACCGGCACCATCGTGCCGATCGGGTCGTGGGCCCTGCTGGAGGCGCTCAGCCAGCTCCGCCACTGGATCGACGACGGCGTGTGCAGCCCGGCCGCGACCATGTCGGTCAACGTCTCGCCACGGCAGCTCAGCGACACCAACTTCCCGGCAATCGTCAGCGAAGCCCTCACTCGCTCCGGCGTGTCACCACAGTTGCTGTGGCTCGAGGTCACCGAGAGCGTCATGATCACCGAGCCCGAGCTGGCGCTCGCCACGCTGCGCCGGTTGCGGTCACTGGGCGTGCGCATGGCCCTCGACGACTTCGGCACCGGCTACTCCTCGCTGTCGCTGCTGCAGAAGTTCCCTCTGCAGCGCATCAAGATCGACCGGGCATTCGTGCACGGTGTCGCCGACAACCCCAATGATCGAAGCCTGGTGCGCACCATCATCGCCATGGGCCGGTCGCTCGGCCTCGACATCGTGGCCGAGGGCGTGGAGAGCGTGCATCAGCTCCAGGTGCTCAGCGACCTGGGGTGCAGCAAGGCACAGGGCTTCCTCATCAGCCACCCTGTTCCCGCCGACGCGATGCGCAGCACTGTTGCCGCACTCGAGCGCCTCGGGCAGTTCCCTGGCCTGCGGTCCAACGTCACGACGCCGGTCAGCTGAGCCGGCCGGCCGCGGGCCGCGCCTACTTCTTCAGCCAGGCCTTGAACTTGGAGCTCATGCCGGCGTCGGCGCTCGCAACTGTCGTCGGCCGCGCGGCTGTGTCGCGGCAACGACACCTGTCGGCCTTGGGCACATCGCCCAGCACCATCTCCACATGGGCGCCGCAACCGGCCCAGTTGGGTTTGCTACAGGTCTTGCAGGTCACACGTCGGCACATACCCCATAGGGTATCGGGCACGGCGAGTTCGCCGCAACCCACACCTGCGCGATGCCTACGTGCCCAGCAGTTGCCGACGAATGGTCTGACGATCCCAGTAGACCCGCTCGCTCACGATCCGCTCGCCATCGAACTCGAAGATCGCGATCATCCGGCACTCGAACCCACGAGCGCTGCCGGCCGGTGTGCCGCGCAACCAGAACTCGACGATCACCGCATCGTCGGTGCTGTGCATCGCGATCAACTCGTTGCGCTGGTCGGGCGTGGCGGCGCGACTGGCTCGGTAGTAGTCGCGCACGGCCTGCTCGCCGTCGAACACCTCGCCGGTCGCGACCAACTCGTAGTAGGGGTGGCTGAAGGTACCGATCGTCTCGTCGAACTGCTGTGTGTTCTCCGACTGCATGTGAGTGCGCACCACCTGTTCGCGCAGCGCCTTCAGATCGTCGGAACGCATCATCGAGTCAGTCTGCCGCACCGGCGCGGCTCAGGCCGAGATGGCGAAGCCCTCGGTCATGTACGACCACGGCTTCGGGCCACGAGCAAACCTGCTCTCGTACCGCAGCACCTCGAAGCCGGCGGCGCGCACCAGCGCCACTGGGTCGCGGGTGAGGTGACAACCGTCGGCCACCCGGCGCTGCATCGGCTCGAGGCGGCGCTGCCATGCCGCCACACCCGCATCGGGCGCGATGCCGTGCTCCAGGAAGTGGAAGCGACCGCCGGGACGCAGCACCCTGCGCAGCTCACCGAGCGCGGCGGCCACGTCGGGAATGGTGCAGAGCGTGAACGTGGACAGCGCACCGTCGCAACTGGCATCGGGCAGCGGCAGCAGTTGACCGTCGAGCCCCACGTGCTCGATGCGCGCGTGGCTCTTCGCCACGCGCGGCTCGGCGAGCCGGCGCGCCACGTGTGCCGGCTCCACCGCGAACACGTGGTGCACGTCGGCTGGGTAGACCGGCACGTTGAGGCCCGACCCGAAGCCGATCTCGACGATGGTGCCCCACAGCCCCTCGGTGACGCGTGCCCGCCACTCGCTGAGCTCACGGCTGCCGCAGGCCCTGTCGACGAGGTGCGGCAGCACACGGTCGCGATAGATGCCCACCGGCGCCTCCGTCAGCTCAGCAGGTGGGCGATGTCGCGGATGAGCAGCACCCACAACAGGCTGATCACCGACAGCGCGACGATCGTGAAGTGCCAACGCCACCGATGGTCGACCGCGAAGAACCGCCGGATGGAGAACACGTCGCACACCATGGCAAAGACACCGATGACGATGCCGATGACGGGGCCGACCCCCGTTGCCAGCCCGACGGTGGGCAGCACGAACGGAAACACCACGTAGGTGAGCGTGCACCGCACCGCCGAGATGAGCATCGACTTCTGGAACGCGGAGTAGGCATCGCCGGAGGTGAGGCCCGCCGGCCGCTCGTGGATGCGCAGCAACGAGCGCATCATCAGGTCGGCGCGTGACCGCTGCGGTGCAGGCCGCGGCTCGCCGTCGAACCCGACGGGGCAGGTGCCCGCGCGAGCGGTGTGGTCGATGGGGCACTTGGCCGCCGGTGCTTCGAGCAGCGTGTCGTCGCCGATCATCGCGGGTGAACGATCCATGCGAGCACTCTAGAGGCCGGCGCCGCCAAGACGCTCGACCGCAACGGCCGTGAGTCGCCGATAGTCGACCTTGCCGTTCGGCGCCCGCCCGATGGAATCGACGACCACCAGGTGCCGCGGCGCCTTGTAATGGGCGAGATGCGACTTCACGTGCTCACTCAGCTCGTGCAGCACCGGCGAGGCGCCAGGCGCCGCCTCCACCACTGCGCAGATGGTCTCGCCGAACCGCGCGTCGGGGATGCCGACCGCCACTGCATCGCGCACGCTGGCGTGTTGCTTCAACGCTTCTTCCACTTCCTCGGGAAACACCTTCTCGCCGCCGCTGTTGATGCACACCGAGCCGCGCCCCAGCAGCAGCAGGGTGCCATCGTCGGCGACCTCGGCCCAGTCGCCGGGCACGCTCCAGCGCCGGTCCTCGAAGGTGCGGAACGTCGCTGCTGACTTCACCTCGTCCTTGTAGTAGCCCAGCGGGATGTAGCCGCCGACTGCCACCAGGCCACGCTCGCCGGAGCCCGGTTGCACGCGGCGGCCATCCTCGGTGAACACCACGCAGTTGGGGCCCAGCTGGAAGCGAGCGGTCTGGCTTGCGCCATCGGCGGTGGAGACAGAAGCTCCCATGCCCACGGCCTCCGACGACCCGAACGAGTCGAACAGCGCCGCCTGCGGGACGTGCCGCAGCAGACCCTGCTTGTTGTCCTGGCTCCACATCACCCCTGACGAGGAGATCATGACCACGCTGGAGAGGTCGAACTGGTCGGGGCTGGCATCGAGGTGTTCGAGGATGGGGCCGGCGAACGCTTGACCGACGATGATCACCGAGTTGACGCGGTTGCGCTGCACCTCGCCGAGCAGCTCGCCCACGTCGAAGTGGCGAGACGGCAACGAGACGACGCAGCCGCCGAGGTTCATCGCGATCAGGCTCGAGAACTGGCCGGTGCCGTGCATCAACGGGCAGGCCGAGAGCAGCACGAAGCCGGCCGTGTCGGGCGACAACCGCTCGGCGACCTCGTCGATGGTGGCGGCGGGGCCGATGCCCAGCACCGCGTTGCCACCCGAACCGAGCACGTTGAACAGGTCGTCCTGGCGCCACATCACGCCCTTGGGCATGCCGGTGGTGCCGCCGGTGTAGAGCAGCAGCAGATCGTCGCCGCTGCGGCCCCACGGGCCGCGCACCGGGCCGGCCACCGGTACCGCCACCACCGCCTCGTAGTCGGTGGCCCAGTCGGGCACGGCCGTGGTGCCGTCGGCCACGCAGTACCACCGGCGCACCTTCGGCAGCTCGTGTCGAACGGCTTCCACCAGATCGACGAACGCGGCATGGAACACCACGGCCTCCGCATCGGCGTTGTCGAAGAGGTACACGATCTCGTCGTGCCCGTAGCGGTAGTTGGTGTTGACCGGCGCGAAGCCGCCCTTGAACGCGGCAACGTAGGTCTCGAGGTACTCGGGGCAGTTGAACAGGTAGGCGGCGACCTTGCTCTGGCGAGTGAGCCCGGCGGCGAGCAGATCTGCCGCGAGCGCATCGGCGCGGGCGTCGAACTGGCCCCAGGTGATGATGCGGTCGCCCTGCACCTGGCACGGGCGTGCCGGCACCTTCGCCGCCACCGCCTCGTACACATCCGCGAAGTTCCAGCCCGACATCGAAGCCCCCCTTGGTCACTGCCCCGCCCCAGCATGTCAGCGGGCGCGCCGGCGGCTCGTACGGGGGCGCCGCGCCGGCCTCAGCTCGTGGCAGGCCGGCGCTGTTGCAGCCAGCCTCGAACGCGTCGCAGACCCCGCTTGGCGAACTTCCACAGCAGGATCGCCACCAGCACGCCGATGACTGCGGCCAGCACGGCGATGACCGTTGCAGTCTTCGGGTATGCCATCGCCAGGGCGACGAGCACGGCGACGAGGCCGTCCTCGGCGACGCTGGCGAGGATGTTGGTGAGCGGCTCGGGCGACATGTTGATGGCCAGCCTGCTGGTGGTCTTGGTGAGGTGGCCGATCAGGGCGAGGCCGGCGGCCAGCGCGAACGCCGCCGGCCGCCCCAGCTGGGCGCCGGCGATCGCAGCACCGGTGAGCCCGCCCACCACCGGACGGATGAACGTGTGCCCCAGATCCCACAGGCTGTCGAGGATGGGCACCTTGTCGATGACGAACTCGATCACGAACGCCACACCCGCGGCCGCCAGCACCCACGTCTGCTGCAGGTCGTGGGGCGTTTCGGCCCACCCAGCGCGCCCGGCGACACCCAGGATGAGGAGCGTGAGGTAGGCGTTGAGACCAGAGGCCCAGCCAGCTGCGACGAGCGCGATCGACTCCATCGCCCGAGCGTAATGACGGCACCGGCGAGCGCACGCACAACAGCCCCTGAACAGGCGAACCTGCTCAGGGGCTGTGGAGGCGACGATGGGAATTGAACCCATGTGGACGGCTTTGCAGGCCGTTGCCTCAGCCACTCGGCCACGTCGCCATGACTGCCGGTAGAACCCCGGTAGCGGCGCCTGCACGATAGCGGCTGAACGAACGATCACGCCCGTCGCTTTCCGACAGAGCACGCCCTCGCCGGCCGTGGCAGGCTCGCCGGATGCTCTCCCGCCGCTTCGCCGCCCCGGTCGCCGCGCTGCTCGTCCTCGCTGCGTGCAGCGACGCCCAGCAATCGACGAACAGCACCGCCGCCGCTCCCACCGACAACTCGCCGACCACCATCGACATCGCCGAGCAGGCGCTCGCCTACTCCGAGTACGGCGACTTTCCGGTCGGTGTCACGACGCTGCAACTCGCCAAAGGCCCGAAGGTGGAGATCTGGTACCCGGCGGCGGCCGGCACCAGCGGCACCGAGACGTACGACATGCGCGACTTCGTCGGCGAGGGCATCCGAGCCATCCTCACCGGCGACGCCCCGTCCACTTATAGCTACCCGGCCGGTCGCGACGCCCTCCTCGCAGACGGCTCCTTCCCGGTGGTGCTGTTCAGTCACGGGGTCGCGGGCATGCGCCTGCAGAGCTCGTTCCTCACGTCCAACCTCGCCAGCTGGGGCATGATCGTCGTCTCGGTCGACCACCCGTCGCGGGCGCTGGAGAACTTTCTCACCGGCACGGCCACCGGCGACGGGGGCGACTCCGTCGACGACATGTTGCGGGGCCTGGAGCTGATCACAACCCTGGGCGCCGACGCAACCAGCCGATTCAACGGCCACGTCGATGCGGAGAAGGTAGCGGCCGTGGGCCATTCGGCGGGAGGCGGCACGGTGCTGGCGGCCGCCGCCGATCGCAGGATCGACGGCTACGTGTCGCTGGCATCGGGAGTGTTCCGGGGCGGCCCGGCGGTCGAGGGCGCCACCACCACCACCACCGCTCCCCTGCCCGGAAAGCCGTCGTTCTTCATCGGCGGATCCGTCGACGCGTTGGCGTCGTTCGCCACCCTCACCCAGCCGGCGTTCGAGGCCGCTCCCTCGCCCAGCCTGCTGTGGGAGATCGAGGGCGCCGGTCACAACGCGTTCGACGACTTCTGCACCTTCGGCAACGGCACCGGCATCATCGGTGTGGCAGAAGCCAGCGGCCTCGGTGCGCTCCTCGATTCGATCCCACAGCTGCGCTCACTTGGAGAGGACGGATGCGTGCCACCGGCCATCCCGGTCGACATCACGTTCCCGATCATCAACCACGCAGTCACCGCCTGGGTGCGCAACCTGTTCGGGATCGACACCGAAGCCGTCGGCCTCGGCGACGACGTGGCCGGCGCCTACGACACGCCGGTGACGATCACCAGCAAGTAGCCGTCACCAGCAAGTAGCCGTCACCAGCAGAGTCACCAGCAGAGTCACTCGCCCACGATTGCCGGGTCGAACGCCGCCCGGCCGAACACGTCGCGCAGCATCGGCACGAAGTGCTCCAGGGCTTCGGTCGGGTAGTCGGGATCGAACGACGCCTGATCCCACCGTTCGCAGAACCGTTCACAGGCAGCGAACCACTCGTTGTCGCGATGTGCCTCACGAGCATCGGGATCGAGCCCGAGGTGATGGCCGTAGTAGTGCTGCTGGAAGACGCCGTGCATCAGCACAGCCCACGTCACCTCCGCGCGCACGTATGGGCGGATGACGGCGGCGGCGAGCTGCGAGTGGTTCTCCGGTGCCAACGCGTCGCCGATGTCGTGCACGAGCGCGGCGACCACCCAATCGCTGTCGGCCCCGTCGCGCTCGGCTCGAGTGGCCGCCTGCAGCGAGTGCTGTAGCCGCGAGACCCGATAGCCGCCGAGGCCGTCGTCGAGCGCACGCAACGCGCCGAGGATGCGGTCGGGAAGAGCCGCGATGTAGTGGCGCTCCATCTCGTGCAACAAGTCGTACTCGGCCTTCGTACCGTCGCGCATCTGGGTGAACTGCACGGTCTGCATCGGTGAGCTCCGTTCTCTGCGGTCGGGCCGATGGTAGGCCGAGGGAAGGTCTACCGTGACACGCGTGACCAGCGAGCGAGACGACCTGCAACTCATCCGCGAGCACGTCGCGAGACTGTGCAGCAATTACGACGACACCTACTGGGCCACGTGCGACAGCGAGCACCGCTTTCCATGGGACTTCTACCGCGACATGGCCGCCGGCGGTTGGGTCGGCATCGCCATCCCCGAGCAGTACGGCGGCGGTGGTCGCGGCATCGTCGAGGCCGCAGCGGTGCTCGAGGAAGTCGCCGCGTCGGGCGCCGCGATGAACGGCGCGTCGGCATTGCACATGAGCATCTTCGGCATGCAACCCGTCATCCGCCACGGCAGCGAGCAGATGCGGCAGCGGTTCCTGCCGGCGGTGGCCGATGGCAGCCTGCACGTCGCCTTCGGTGTCACCGAACCCGATGCCGGCACGGACACGTCGCGCATCACCACTCGCGCCGTACGAGACGGCGACCACTACGTGATCACGGGCCGCAAGGTGTGGACGTCGAAAGCCCTCGAGGCCGACCGCATACTGCTGCTCACGCGCACGACACCGCTCGAACAGTGCCGCAAGCCCACCGACGGCATGACCCTCTTCCTGGTCGACAAGCACTCCCCCGGCGTCGGTGTGGCGCCCATCCCGAAGATGGGCCGCAACGCCGTCGCCTCGTGCGAGACCACCTACGACCAGGTCGTGGTGCCGGTGGCGGATCGTGTCGGCGAGGAAGGCGAAGGTTTTCGCTACCTGCTCGACGGCCTCAACGCCGAGCGAGTGCTCATCGCCGCCGAGGCCGTCGGCATCGGCAGGGTCGCGCTCGATCGAGCCGTCGCCTACGCCAAGCAGCGGGTGGTCTTCGGGCGCCCGATCGGACAGAACCAGGGCATCGCCTTCCCGCTGGCGGAGGCCCACGCGCGGCTGCGGGCCGCCAACCTGATGGTGCAGGAAGCGGCCCGCCTGGTCGACGCCGGCCTGCCGTGCGGCGAAGAGGCGAACCTCGCCAAGTACCTCGCCGCCGAGGCCGGCTTCTTCGCGGCCGACCGCGCGGTGCAGACCCTCGGCGGCTTCGGCTATGCCACCGAGTACCACGTCGAGCGCTACTTCCGCGAGGCCAGGCTGATGCGCATCGCCCCCATCAGCCAGGAGCTGATCATGAGCTACATCGCCGAGCACGTGCTGGGGCTGCCGCGCAGCTACTGACCGCCACGATCGTCGTCGAGCACGTGAGCGCCGCGAGGATCCGGCACCCGACTCACCGGCACCAGATCCTCGAAGCGCTTCCGCACGTGCTGGTGCACCCAGTACACACCGCGCTCCTCGAACGTCGCCAGCACTCCGTCGGCGTCGACGCCGGCATCGTGCGAACGCTGCACCGCCTCGCAGATCTCGACGTCTTGCAGGTGCACCAGTCGGTGAGCAGCGATGTTGGCCGCCACCGCGTCGGGCCGGCCGCCGGGCCGCATGTACAGGCGACGATGCACGAGCGTGCGGTTCGGGGCCAGTGGCTCCATCCACATCGCCAGCGCGGCGTCGGGGAACACGTTCAGCATCAGGTTGGGCCACACAGTGAGGTAGCTGCCCACGTCGTACGGCTTGCCCGTCGCCGCCGCCGGCAGTGCGTCCCAGCCCGGCTCACCCGGCAGCAACGAGGCCATCACCCGCCCTGCGTCGTCACCGGGGTGCAAGGGCCGGTCCCACGCGTACAGCACCAGCCCGTTGCTGACCATCGGGTAGTCATGCGTGGGCGAGGTGTCGATCTCGGGGTGCACGAACGGCGTGTGGTAGTTCTCGCTGTAGTTCTCCAGCAGCACCTTCCAGTTGAAGGCGCGTTCGTCGGCCTCACGCAGCACCACGTCCATGCCCTCCACCGGGAACGCAGCGACTGCATTTGCCAAGGGGCCGAAGTCGGGCGGCGCCGAGTTCGGGTGAGCGTGCACCCACAACCAGCGTCGCCACACGGCGATCGCCACGGGCTTGAGCGAGTAGTCGGCGACATCGAAGCCCTCCGGGTCGCCGACGCCCTGGGCCCGCGCCAGCGAGCCATCCAGCCGGTACAGCCACGCGTGGTAGGGGCAGCTGAGCGCAGCACCACCACCCTCGGCCCCGTGCTCGCACAGCGGAGCTGCCCGATGGCGGCACACGTTCAGGAACGCGCGCAGCACACCCTCGCGATCGCGCACCAGCAGCACCGGCAGCCCGCCGACGGTGATCGAACGCCAGGCGCCGGGCGCGGGCGATTCATCCACGTCGCCGACGCACACCCACTCGCCGCGCCAGATGGCTTCGATCTCGTGTTGGTGGTGCTCCGTCGACGAGTACCACGTCGCCGGCATGGTGCGTGCCGTCGTGATTCCCACCGGGTCGTCGATCCGTCGCACGTTCGCATTCATGTCACCCTCCCGAGCACGTCCCCCATGTTTGCTATTCTGACTCATCAGTCAATCAACCCTTGGGGGAACCACATGAGCTCGTCCCGTCGCGACTTCTTCGCTCGGTCTGTTCAGTTGGGTGTGCTGTTGGGGGCCGGGGTGCCATTGCTGCAGGCGTGCGGCGGCAGCGACGACAAGCGCTCGAAGGTGGCGAAGTCCATCGCCGACGGGCTGCCCCCGGAGAAAGGCCCGCTGCGCATCATCAACTACGCCGACTACGTGAACCTGGAGGTGATCGCCGACTTCGAGAGCAAGTACGGCGTGAAGGTGGAGATCACCACCATCGACACCGACACAGAGGCCACCACCAAGCTCGCCTCCGGCGCCATCAAGGCCGACGTGCACCACTCGATGGCCAGCACCTCCATCGGCAACCTCATCGCCGGCGGGCTCGTGCAGCCGCTCAACAAGAGCTACCTCACCAACTTCCCCAACGTCATCAGCACCTTCAACGACCCGTGGTACGACCCGGGCGCCACCTACTCGGTGCCCTACACCTTCTTCGGCACCGGCATCGGGTACCGCACCGACCGCATCGACCCAGCCCTCGTGGAAGCGCAGGGGTGGGACACCATCTGGAACGCGACCGACTTCAAGGGCCAGGTGTCGGTGCTCGACGACGAGCGGGAAGCCTTCACCATGGCGATGCTGCGCAAGGGTGTCACCGACATCAACACCACCGACCAGAAGATCATCGACCAAGCACTCGCCGACGTCTCCGAGCTGATCGACCTGGTGAACGTGAAGGTGAACATCGAGGCCTACAAGGACATCCCGGAGGGCACCACCAGCGTCGCGCAGACCTGGAGCGCCGACCTGATCGCCGGCGCCGCCGGCTACCTGCCGGAAGGCGTCACCGACGAGGTGTTGGGCTTCTGGCACCCACCCGCCGGCTCGTACGTGGTCACCAACGACAGCATGGGCGTGCTCTCCGACGCGCAGAGCCCGGTGCTCGCGCACCTGTACCTGAACTTCCTGCTCGACAACGAGGTCGCCGAGAAGAACTTCAGCTGGGTCGGCTACCTGCCCGCCATCGCCAAGCTCGATGCCGACTACGTGATCGGCGCCGGCTACGTGCCCGAGCACCTGCGCAACTGCGTGCCCACCAACGACGAGATCGCGCAGGCGCTCTACCTCAAGCCGCTGGGCGCCACCGGCGACGCCCAGTACGAGACGGCGTGGGCCAAGTTCACCGCCGGCGGCTGACGGCGTGACCGCCGCACTCCCCTCACGACGCGGCGGCTCCAGTCGCATCTGGGCAGCGTTCGCCGTCCCCGGCATCGGATGGCTGGTCGCCTTCTTCGTGGTGTCGGTCTACGCCGTCATGGCGGTGGCGTTCGGCGACGTCGATCCGTTCCTGAAGACCCCGATTCCCGCTTGGAACCCGCTGGAATGGGACGTCACCACCATGAGCAACGTGCTCGGCGAGGTGTTCAACGGCTACCTGCGCCCGGTGTTCGTACGCACCTTCTGGTTCGTGGGCCTGGCCCTGCTCGGCTGCATCCTCGTGGGCTACCCGGTGGCGTACTTCGCTGCTCGCAAGGCCGGGCGCAGCAAGGGCTTGCTGCTGGCCGCCCTGGTGCTGCCGTTCTGGATCAGCTACCTGATGCGCATGTTGGCCTGGACCAACCTGCTGCAACCGGATGGCTTCGTGAACCAGGTGCTCGGCTGGTTCAGCTTGCCCGACAACAGAAACTGGCTCGACGGCGACTGGTACACCGTGGTCATCGGCTTGATGTACGGCTACGTGCCGTTCTTCATCCTGCCGCTGTACTCCACGCTCGAACGCATCGACGGACGGCTCATCGAGGCCGGTCGCGACCTCGGCGCCTCCTCGATGCAGACGTTCATCCGCGTCACGCTGCCGCTGTCGGTGCCCGGGCTGATGGCGGCCAGCGTGATCACGATCCTGCCGATGTTCGGCGACTACTACACCAACACCTACCTCACCAGCGGCTCGCCCCGGACCGAGATGGTGGGCAACCAGATCGAGAACTACCTGCGCAACACCGGGCAGCCGCAGACCGGCGCCTCGCTGGTGCTGATCCTGATGGCCATGCTCTTCGTGCTGATGGTGTACTACATGGTCACCACCATCCGTCAGCAGCGGGCGGCCGAACGATGAACCCCTTCCGCCGACGGCACAACGGCGCTCCGGTGCTGGCGATGGTCACCTGGGTCTACGTGCTGTGGTCGTTGCTGCCGGTGCTCATCGCCGTGCGCATCTCGTTCAACGACGGCCGCAGCCGGTCGTCGTTCCAGAAGATGTCGTTCCGCTGGTACTGGGGCGACCCCAACTCGTCGCTGTGGCACGACGACTCCATGCAGGTCGCGCTGCTCAACACGCTGCGGCTCGCCGGGCTGTGCATGCTCATCGCCACCCCCATCGGTGTGGCGATGGCGATCGGCCTGCATCGGTGGCGCGGCCGCGTCTCCAACGCCGCCAACGGGCTGATGCTGGTGCCGATCGTGACGCCCGAGATCGTGTTCGGCGTCGCGTTGTTCCTGGTGTTCAGCCAGGTCTACACCGGCTTCCCCGACGGCCTCACCCGCCAGCTGCTGGGCCACATCACGTTCACCATCTCGTTCGTGGTCGTCATCATCCGCGGGCGGCTGGCGGCGATCGGCACTCAGTACGAGGAGGCCGCGCGATCTCGGCGCCTCCAGGTTGCAGGCAATCCGGCTGGTGCTGCTGCCACTGCTCAGCCCGGCCATCTTCGCGAGCGTGATGGTGGTCTTCGCCACATCGGTCGACGACTTCGTGATCTCGTCGTTCCTCTCCACGGGGGCATCCACCGAGACGGTTCCGATCAAGATCTACTCCGGCGCACGAGCAGGCTCCACACCCGCGTTGAACGCGCTGGCGACGGTCATGTTGCTGCTCACGCTCACCGCCGTGACGGTGGCGGCATTCGTGCTCAAGGCCATCAACCGGCGCGGCGGCGAGGACCCTGGCATGGCCGGCGGCCTCACCGGGCTCAGCGGATGAGCGATCCGTTCGACGTCGACGTCGTCATCATCGGCGCCGGCTTCAGCGGGCTCACCGTTGCGACCGAACTGCGCCGCGACGGCATCTCGTTCGTGTTGCTGGAGTCGCGCGATCGAGTCGGCGGCAAGACCGAGGCACGTCACGACGGCCTCGGTCGCCTGGTCGACACCGGTGGCCAGTTCGCCAACGACGACATGACCGAGGTGCTGGCACTGGCCCGCGAGGCCGGCGCGACGCGCGTCGATGCTGTTCACCCGGGCCGGGCCGTCACCGTGCCGCCCAGCCCCGACAGCGACCCGTGGGCCGTGGCCGACACGCTGCTGGCAACGTTGGGGGCCGACGACCTGCACGACGAACGGTCGGTTTCGCAGTGGGTCGACACCGAGACCACCACCGCCTCAGTGCGCGAGGCCGTTCGCTCGATGGTCAACGGAGGCACCTGCAACGACAGCCGCATCATCCCCGTCTCCTACCTTGCACAGCTCAACCAGCGCACGGTCACCACCAACGAGGAGCTGCAGTGCTGGTTCGCGGAGACGATGCACGGGCTCGCACTCCACCTTGCTGCCCCGTTCGCGCATCACATCCGACTGGAGTGCCCGGTTCGTTCGGTGCACGTGCACGACGCATCGGTCGACGTGGTGGCGCTCGACCAGGTGTGGCATGCACGCGAGGTCGTCGTTGCGGCACCACCGACGGCCTACGCGTCGATCCGCTTCACCCCCGGCCTCCCCGACGACTTCAGCACCGCTGCGGCTGCCTTTGCACCCGGCACCGTGCTGAAGTACCTCGTCGGCTACTCGGCACCGTTCTGGCTGCTCGACGGCCGCAACGGCGTCGGCCAGTTCCTCGACCCACCGGGCGTGTACTTCGCCGACGCCTCGCTGCTCGACTCCCCCACGCTGGTGGGCTTCGTCGGCGGCACCACCGCCGCCGAGTGGGCACGTCACACGGAGGCGCAGCGACGCGACGCCATCCTCCACCACGCCGCAGCCGCGTTCGGTGACGACGCATTGCGGCCGCTCACCTTCCTGGAGCGGCTGTGGGGGCCCGACGAGTGGGGCGGCGGCGGTTACAGCAACGTGCTCACGACTCACGCTCCCCACGCCGCCGACACGCTCGCAGCCGGCTTGCACCTCGTGACGTTCGCCAGCACCGAGCTGTCGGCGAGCTTCCCGGGCTACGTGGAGGGTGCCATCCACGCCGGCAGAGCCGCCGCACGGCAAGTGGTGCAACGGCTCGGCAGCGCGTGACGCACCGCGCCACAGGAATCTGCCATATTGGGATCCGCACACGCTGAGCGAGGAGCTCGAACCACGATGACCATCACCGACCCCAGCAGGCCCGCCCCTCGATTCGTACGCGCCGACGGCCCCGACAAGGTGACCGGCAGCGGCCGTTACACCGCCGATCTCACGCTCACCGGCATGTTGGCTGCGAAGTTCAAGTACGCCGACGCAACGCATGCTCGCATCGTCACGCTCGACGTCTCGGCTGCGAAGGCGATGCCGGGCGTGTTCGCCGTGCTCACCCAGGATGACGTGCCCGACGTGAAGTTCGGCCCGTTCGTACAAGACCGCACGCTGTTCGCCCGCGACGTCGTGCGCTTCGAAGGTGAGATCATCGCCGCCGTGGCGGCGGTCGACGCGGCCACTGCCCAGCGCGCGGTCGACGCAATCGTCGTCGAGTACGAAGCGCTGCCGGTGGTCAACGACATCGAAGGTGCGTTGTCGGCCGATTCGCCGCTGGTGCACACCGAGTGGGCCGGTTATGGCGGGGTCGACGTGCTGGTACGCGACCGCAACGATGCCTCGTTCGCATCCATCGCCAAGGGCGATGTCGACGAGGGAATGGCTGCGGCCGACCACGTGGTGCGCAGCCGCTACGTGGCCGACGGGTGCCATGCGGTTCCCATCGAACCCCGAGCCGTGGTCGCCCAGTGGGAAGGCAACAAGGTCACCATCTGGACCAGCACGCAGGTGCCCTTCGATGCTCGCGCCGGCGTGTGCGAAACACTCGAGCTGCCCAACAGCCGCGTCCGCATCATCGTGCCGCACCTCGGTGGCGGCTTCGGCGGCAAGTGCGGGTTCCACTACGAAGCACATGTGGCCGCGCTCGCTCGTGCGGCCAAGCGCCCTGTACGTCTGGTGTTCAGCCGGCGCGAAGAGTTCGTGGCCCCCGACCGACGCCGGGAAGGCATCGTGTACGACTTCGAGACCGGCGTGAAGGCCGACGGCACCATCACCGCTCGCCGCGTGTGGCTGGCGCTCGACAACGGCGCGTACACGGCCGATGCCGGCTTCTTCAGTCAACTCGCTGCGATGCATGCGCTGGGGCCGTACCGCATTCCCAATGCGTTGGCCGAGGCGCACCTTGTCTACACCAACCACCAGCCCTCGGGCTCGGTGCGCGCACCAACTGCCCCGCAGACCTGCTGGGCACTCGAGTCGCACACCGATGAGGTCGCAGCGGCCATCGGCATGGATCCGGTCGCGTTCCGCAAGCTCAACGCGGTCGACAGCGGAGCCGAAGGCCCCAGCGGCCAGACCTACGGCGAGATCGGCGTGCAGCAGTGCATCGATGCCGCCACCGCCGCTGCCGGCTACGGGCAGGTGCTGCCCGACGACGAAGCGATCGGTGTGGCCATCGGCTGGTGGCCCAGCTTCTCGGTGCCATCGGGCGCGTACGTGAAGATCGACGGCGACGGCAGCGGCCAGATCATCACCGGCGCGCAGGAGTGCGGTACCGGCGCGGTGATGACACTGCGCCAGCTGGCCGCCGACGAGTTGGGCATGCCGGCCGAGCGGTTCGAGCTCGTCTACCAGGACACCAGCGTGGCCCCGTACGACATGGGCGCAACCGGCTCGCAGACCCTGTTCAACAACGGTCGCGCCGTCGTCGCCGCCGCTGGCCAGATCGCCGAGCAGCTGCGCAACCTGGCGGCCGAGCAGTTGGAGGCCAGCCCGGCCGACATCGTGCTGGCCGATGGCATGGCCAGTGTCGCCGGCAGCCCCGACCGGGGCATCTCGATCGACGAGCTGGCCGGCATCGCCGCCGGCGGCGAGCTGCTCATCGGTCACGGCTCGGGCATACCGCCCGGCGCCCCGGCAACGGTGGGCTCCTCCTGCGTGGGCGACCTGGGCATGTCGGCCTGGGTGGCGCCGCAGTTCAGCTGCCATGCAGTGCGCGTGAAGGTCGATCGCGACACAGGCGTCGCCCGGGTGCTGCACGTCAGCGCCGCGCACGACAGCGGCACCATCATCAACCCCATCGGTGCCCAGGGCCAGGTGGAGGGCGCGGTGCTGATGGGCATCGGCCAGGCACTCACCGAGGGCACCACCTACGACGACCAAGGACGCCAGCGCAATGCAGCGCTGCTCGAGTACAAGCTGCAGACCTGCGCCGACGCTCCGCCGATCGACGTGCACTTCATCCAGATCAACACGCCCGATGCCGGCCCCCGTGGCGCCAAGGGGCTTGCCGAAGCGCCCAACGTGGCCACGGCCGCCGCCATCGCCAACGCCATCGCCAAGATCCTCGGCACGCCGGTGCGCCAGCTGCCGATGACCGCCGAGCGCGTCTGGGAGCAACTGCAGGGCGACCAGGGGGCACGGTCATGAGCTTCGCCATCGCACGCACCATCGACGAGGCGCTCGCCGGGCTCGCGGCGGGGGCACGCCCGATCGCCGGCGGCACCGACCTGGTGGTCGGGGCGCGGCACGGCAAGGCTCCGCTGCCCGACGACCTGGTCGCGATCGACCGGCTCGACGAGCTGAAGACGGTCACGCGCACCGCCCTGGGCGTCAGCATCGGTGCGCTGGTGTCGCACCACGACATCGAGACGCACCCGCTGCTCACGTCGATCTATGCAGGCCTGGCCGACGGCAGTGCGCTGGTGGGTTCGCCCTCCACTCGCCACGTCGGCACGCTCGGCGGCAACATCATGAACGGTTCGCCGGCGATGGATACCGGCGCACCCTTGGCCGTGATGGGCGCCGAGGTCGAGCTGCGCTCGCTGCGCGGCACGCGCCGGGTACCCGTCGAGCAGTTGTGGGTGGGGCCCGGCCGCACCTGCGCCGCGCCCGACGAGCTGTGCGTGGCCGTCCACATCCCGGCGCCGCCGGCACGGGCAGGCAGCGCCTACGTTCGCCTCGAGTACCGCCGCGCGATGGAGATCGCCGTGGTCGGCGCCGCTGCCGTCGTCACTCTGGCCGACGACGGCGCCGTGGCGACGTTGGCCGTGGCGCTCACGGCCGTCGCCCCGATCATCCTGTCGGTCACCGGGCTCGACGCCCTCGTCGGTCTCGGCGTCTCCGGTGCCGCTGCCGCCGTGGGCGAGATGGCGGCGACGCAGGCGACGCCCATCAGCGATGTGCGCGCCAGCGATCGCTACCGACGCCACACCGTCGGGGTGATGGCCCGCCGCGCCGTCGAGGCCGCCGCTCGCCGCGCCGGGGGCGAGACCATTGCCATTCCCGTCAATCGTGCCATCGGCATCGGAGCACCGTCATGACCGACACCCCCATCCACGCCATCCACCTCACCGTCAACGGCATCGACTACCCCGTCGCCGTCGCCCAGGGGCGCAACCTGCTCAGCGTCATCCGCACCGAGATCGGGCTCACCGGCACCAAGGAAGGCTGCGACGACTGCGAGTGCGGCGCCTGCATGGTGCTGCTCGACGGCCAGCCGGTGAACTCGTGCAGCTACCTGGCCGTGCAGGCGCAGGGCCGCGCCATCACCACCGTCGAGGGCCTCGCCGACGGCGACGCGCTCAGCCTGCTGCAGCGCAACCTGCTCGACGAGGGCGGGGTGCAGTGCGGGTTCTGCACCCCCGGCATGCTGCTGTCGGCAACCGCTCTGCTGCAACGCAACGACTCGCCCTCCGAGGAGGAAGTGCGCATCGGCCTCTCCGGCAACCTGTGCCGTTGCACCGGCTACACCAAGATCGTCGCCGCGGTGCAGCGCACCGCCGTCGAGATCAGGGCAGCGGCCCGCCAGGCGTAGCGAGTTGTCGTGCCGACCGCCGCTCTCGCCCGCTCAGCGTTCGGCGCTGGCACCGCGGGTGCTGAGCGTCTCGGTGTGCCCGTCGACGGAGATCACCTGACCGCTGACGAAACGAGCTGCCGGCGACGCGAGGAACACGACCATCTCGCCGATGTCGGTGGCCTCGATGAACGACTGCATCGACACCTGCTGCTCGTAGCCCAGCCGAACACTCGCCGGCGATACGCCTCGGGCGGTCGCCTCGCGTTCGATGACGCCGTCCATCCGCGGCCCACCCACCGAGCCTGGGCAGATGGCGTTGACACGGATGCCCTCCGGGCCCAGCTCCATCGCCCATGTCTTGGTGAGCCCGATCACGCCCCACTTCGCGGCCACGTACGGCGACCGCAACGGATAACCGAAGATGCCGGCGGTGGATGAGATGTTGACGATGGAACCCTTCCGCTCGCGCAGCAGCGGCACGGCCAGGCGGGTGCATCGGAATGCACTGCCCAGGTTGACCTGCACGCACTGGTCGAAGGCATCCGGGTCCATGTCGTGCACGGTCGCGGTGGGCCCGGCCACGCCGACGTTGTTGACCAGCAGGTCGAGGCCACCCAGCCGGTCGCGCACCGCATCGAACAGCGCGTCGACACCTGCCGTCGACGACACGTCAGCAACGACATCGGGCGCCGTGGACACGTCGGCATCGACCACCAGCACCTGCGATCCCTCACGCCGCAGGCAGGTGGTGATGGCGGCACCGATGCCCGAGCCCCCACCGGTGACCAGCGCTCGCAGCCCGGAGAGCATGCCGTCGGGCGTCACGAGGGCGCGGGTTCGCACACGGCATTGGCGCCGTTGACGACGACCGACACCCGATCGCCGATCTGCAGGTGATCTGCTTCCCCGCTGCCGACATCGGCGCTGACCAGCACGTCGAGCACGTCGAGCCGAACGCCGACGAGCGTGGTGGCACCCTGGAAGGTGACCGAGGTGACCGAGCCGGGCAGCCCGTCGTCGCCCAGGGCCAGGTCTTCCGGGCGCACCAACAGGCTGAGCTTGCTGCCGGTTGCCGCACCGGCGGCACCGGGCGCAGCCATGCGATGACCGGCGACTGCGACCTCGCCCGAGCCGGTGACCTCGGCGGTGAACTCGTTCATCGTGCCCACGAAGCGCGCCACGAATGCAGTGGTCGGCCGGCGGTACACCTCTGTGGGCGTACCCAGCTGCTCGATGTTGCCCTGCGACATGACACAGATGCGATCGCTGATGGCCAGCGCTTCCTCCTGGTCGTGGGTGACGAAGAGGGTGGTGATGCCCACGTCGGTCTGGATGCGGCGGATCTCGTCGCGCAGGGTGGTGCGCACCTTCGCGTCGAGCGCGCTGAGCGGCTCGTCGAGCAGCAACACGCTGGGCTGCACCGCCAGCGCGCGGGCCAACGCGACGCGTTGCTGCTGGCCACCGGAGAGCTGGTGTGCGTAGCGAGCACCGAGCTCGCCGAGTTGCACGAGGTCGAGGATCTCGGCCACCCGCGCGGCACGCGTCGCCTTGTGGATGCCCCGCGTACGCAAGCCGTACTCCACGTTGCCGGCCACCGTCAGGTTGGGGAACAGGCTGTAGCTCTGGAACACCATGCCCATGTTGCGACGGTGTGGCGGCGTCTTGCTGATGTCGGCGCCCTCCACCTGGATGGTGCCACTGTCGGCCCGCTCGAAACCGGCGGCGATGCGCAACGCCGTGGTCTTGCCGCACCCGCTGGGGCCGAGCAGAGTGACCAGCTCGCCCTGGTGCAGGTCGAGGTCGAACCCCTGCAGGGCAACGTTGGCGCCGAAGGTCTTGCGCACGCCTGCAAATGTGAGTGCACTCATGAAGTCAAGTCCTCTTGCTAGAAACGGCTCGTCGTGGACATGGCTCTGCGGCTCTTCGTGCGGGTCAGCAACGTCAGAATGCCGAGCAACCCGGTAGTGCCGATCAACGTGAGCAACGCCAGGCCGATACCGCCTTGGGCATCGCGACCGAAGTATTCGAAGCTGAACGTCGCGAACGTGTTCTTGGCCAGTGTGGACGCAATGGTGAACTCGCCGATGACCACCGTGGCGGTGAGGAATGCCGACGACAACAGCGATGTGGCCATGTTCGGCAGAATCGCCTTGCGCAATGTCATCGCCCAACTCCCGCCGAGGCTGCGCGAGGCATCGACCAACGTGCGCACATCGATGGCCTTGATGCCTGCGTCGATGGCGCGGTAGGTGAACGGCATCGCCATCACCACGTAGAACGGCGCCAACGCATAGTCGGTGTTGAGGAACCAGCGCGCATTCGCCCGATAGAACGCTGCAATTCCGGCGACCAAGGCGATCGGCGGGACGACGTACGGCAGCAGTGTGAAGAACTCGACCAGCGCGCGAGCCTTCGGCAAGCGCAGATGAACGAAGAGCGCAGTTGGAACCAGCAGTGCCATGGTGATGAGCACCGTGATGAGAGCGAGGCGCAGGCTCAACGACAGCGTTGGCCAGAAGTTCGGCTCGTCGAACGCCCGTCGGACACCCTCGAACGACCACTTCTGGAACCACGTATGACGGTCGAGCAGCACGGTGGGGACCTTGTGGAATGCGACCCGGAATGATGACACCAGGGGCGCAATGAAGAACACCGCCGCGGCGAGCAGCACCAGCGTCGGTCCGAGGCGACCCAGCCAGCGGGTGAAGCGATTGCTCATCTCTGCCACCGTTCTGCACGCTTACGAAGGATCAGGTAGCCGCCCATCGAGATCGCCATGAAGATGATCATCCACGTCGCCAGCGCGTACGGCAGTGGCGATCGCCCGGTGACGTCGCCCTGCAGGAAGAAGCTGATCTTGATCGGCACGAGGTTGGCTTGGGTGTTGAGGGCGTACGCCGTGGCGAACGCGCTGTAGGCGTTCGCGAACAACAGCAGAAAGCCACCCATCATCGACGGCGCCAGGACGGGCAGCCCCACCCGACGCCAGTAGGTGAAGGTGGTACCGCCGAGGTTGGCCGAGGCCTCTCGCCACGAGGTCTTCAGGCCGTCGATCGCGGGAAGCGTCACCAGCACCATCAGCGGAATCTGAAAGTACATGTAGACCAGCATGATGCCGGAGAAGTCGTTGAGGCTGAACCCCGACTCATAGGGGTTCCAGCCGTTGTCCGTGAGGATCTTGGTGACCAGACCCTGGCGCCCGAGCAGCGTGAAGAACAAGAACGCAAGGATGATGCCGCCCATGTTGGCGGCCACACCGCTGAAGGCACTGACGGCAGAGCGGAGCCACTTCGGGCGGCGGGCCGTCGCTGCCGCGTAGGCGATGGTGGTGCCGAAGACCACGCCCATCGCCGCCGTGATCAACGACACCTTGATGGAGTTCGCGAACGCCGGTCGCTCATCGGTGATGGCGCTCGTGAAGCCATCGGAGGTGAAGTTGCCGTCGTTGGCGATGAACGCCTTACGGATGACACCGACCGTCGGCAACAACAAGAACAGACCGAGGAAGGCGAGAAACGGAACCAGACCGAGCCACGCCCACCCGCGCCGCTCGCGCGACGCAGGTGGGGTGCCGGCGCTGCTGGGGCTCATCGATTCCAGATGAGCCCCAGCAGCAATTGCGGACTGTTCATTCGTCAAGGCTGATGCCTCAGGCGTCAGCAACCATCGGGCCCCAGTTGGCCAACAGCAGGTCGTTGGCAGCAGTGCTCTGCTCGGGGGTGAGGAAGACCACTTCCGACAGCAGGTCGGCGGGCGGCAGGTTGGCCTTGTCCTCTTCGCTGATCGCGCCGGCAGCCTCGAGTGCTGCGAAGCGGGCGGGCATGCCGCCACCGCCGAGGTACGCGAGCGCGCCCTCGTCGGACAGGATGTGCTCGATCCACAGCTTGGCGCATGCCTGGTGGGGCGAGCCCATCACCACGCCCTGGGCGTACGGGGCACCGTAGGCGGCGTCGCTCGGGAAGTTGATCTCGATCTCGAATCCAGCATCTTCGACCGCCGCGGCCAGGCCGGGGTAGTTGTAGCTCCAGTCGAGCGCGATGGGCGTCTCGCCGGAGATGACGGTGGCCTGCGTGACCTCGGTGGGAATGAGGTTGCCCGATGCCTTCAGGTCGGCGAAGAACTGGATGCCGGGCATGATGTCGTCGGCCGAGCCACCGTTGGCGATGGATGCGGCCATGACTGCGGCCAGCGCCGAGCCCGACTCACGCGGGTCGCCGTTGAGGGCGACCAGGCCCTTGTACTCCGGCTTGGTGAGATCGGCGAAGCTCTTCGGCGGGTTGGGCACGATGGTGGTGATGGTGCCGATGGACATGATGCCGTAGTAGGCCGACACCCAGTTGCCGTCAGGGTCCTTCATGTTGTCGGGCACCTCGCCGATGGTGGACGGCTCGAACGGCTGCCACAGGCCCTGCTCGGTCGCGATGACCGCCTTCGCCGGGCTCACGTCGATGGCGTCCGGCATGTCGTCCTGGCCGGCGAGGTTGACGATGGCGTCGAGCTCTTCCTGCGAGGAGGCGTTCGGGTTCTGCACGGGGTACTCGATGCCGGGGAACTTCTCGCCGAACGAGGCAAGCACGCCCTTGTAGTTGGCCCATTCGTCGGGAAGGGCGATGAGGTTCACCCTGGCGCCGTTGTCGAGGCACTCCTGGTACAGCGCGGCGACCGGGTCGTCGCCGGTGGCGGCGGCGGTGGTGTCGGTACCGGCGGCGGCGGTGGTGTCGGTAGCGGCGGCGGCGGTGGTCTCGGCAGCGGCGGCCTCGGTGGTTGCCGCAGCGGTGTCGCTGCTGGTCTCCTCGTCATCACCGCAGGCTGCCAACACCATGGCACTCACGATGAGGACCGCACCGATGGTGCGATGTGCTCTCGTTCGAATCATCTCTGGTCTCCCCTTATGTCGTTGACCACGTCGCCCCTGGGGCACCGTGGTCGCTGGTTGCCGAGAATGTACCTCACTTGTCGCCGGTGCCTCGGCTCTGCCGCATTCGCCATCCGTCGTTGGTCGATCGTTCACCCTCGCGACACGTGTCGTTCAGCGCTGCTGGGCGCGACCGTCCGTCCCTGCGAGCACGCGGCTCCACGTTGTACGCTGCCGCCACCGCTTCGGTTGATCGACCGTTCAGGAAACGATCACACACAGATCACTCAGACAGGGAGCCCGCATGAACTGGGACGTGTTCATCACTTGCGCCATCACCGGCGCCGGCGACACCACCGCCAAGAGCACACATGTGCCGGTCACCCCGCAGCAGATCGCCGAGTCGGCAATCGATGCTGCCAAGGCCGGCGCCGCCGTGGTGCACATCCACGTGCGCGATCCGCTCACCGGCAAGGGCAGCCGCGACACGGGACTGTACGCGGAAGTCGTCGAGCGCGTGCGTGCCGCCGATGTCGACGTGGTCGTCAACCTCACCGCCGGCATGGGCGGCGACCTCGTGCTCGGCGGCGACGAGCAGGTGCTGCCCCTCAACCCCGAGGGCACCGACATGGTGGGCGCCACCGAGCGCCTCGACCACGTGCGCGCCATCCTTCCCGAGATCTGCACGCTCGACTGCGGCACGATGAACTTCGCTTCCGGCGGCGACTACATCATGGTCAACACGCCCGGCGTGCTGCGCAGCATGGCTGCGCAGGTGCAGGCGCTCGGGGTGCGACCCGAGCTGGAGGTGTTCGACACCGGCCACCTGGTGCAGGTGAAGGAGATGGTGCGCGACGGCCTGCTCGACGACCCGGTGATGATCCAGCTGTGCATGGGCATCGCCTACGGCGCGCCCGACGACCCCACCACGTTCATGGCGATGGTCAACAACCTGCCCAACGACTGCGTGTTCAGCGGCTTCTCGATCAGCCGCATGCAACTGCCGTTCGTGGCGATGGCGGCGCTGGCGGGCGGCAACGTGCGCGTGGGTCTGGAGGACAACCTGTACGCCGGCCCGGGCGAGCTGGCCACCAATGCCCGGCTGGTGGAGAAGGCGCGCAACATCCTGGAGAACATGAACGTGCGCGTGATGAGCCCGCAGGCGGTACGCGACAAGCTCGCGCTGGTGAAGCGCTGAGATGAGCCCCATCCCTGGCCTTTCCTGCGTCGGCATCCTCGGCGGCGGCGTCATCGGTGGCGGCTGGGCGGCCCGCTTCCTGCTCAACGGCGTCGATGTGAAGATGTACGACCCTGATCCCGAGGCCCCGCGCAAGGTCGGCGAGGTGCTCGACAACGCGCGCAGGGCGATGCACAAGCTGGTCGCTTCGCCGCTGCCGCCCGAGGGTTCGCTCACGTTCGTCGACACGCCCGAGGATGCCGCCACCGGCGTGCAGTTCGTGCAGGAGAGCGCGCCCGAGCGGCTCGAGCTGAAGCAGATGCTGCTGCAGCGGGCCAGCACGGCCGCCGGGCCGGAGGTCGTGTTCGGCTCCAGCACGTCGGGCCTGCTGCCCACCGACATGCAGCGCGGCATGACCCACCCCGAGCGGCTGGTCGTGGGCCACCCGTTCAACCCGGTGTACCTGTTGCCGTTGGTGGAGGTGGTGGGCGGCGAGCAGACATCGACCGCAGCGCTGGGTGAGGCTGCCGCGATCTACGAGTCGTTGGGCATGCAACCGGTGCGGTTGGAGCACGAGATCGATGGGTTCGTGGCCGATCGCCTGCTCGAGGCGCTGTGGCGGGAAGCACTGTGGTTGGTGAACGACGGCATCGCCACGGTGGAGGAGATCGACGACTGCGTGCGGTACGGCGCCGGCCTGCGGTGGAGCTTCATGGGCACCTTCCTCACCTATCGCATCGCCGGTGGTGAGGCCGGCATGCGGCACTTCATGGCGCAGTTCGGCCCGTCGCTGCAGTGGCCGTGGTCGAAGCTCACCGATGTGCCCGAGCTCACCGACGAGCTGCTCGACAAGCTGGTCGCGCAGAGCGACGAGCAGGCACGTGGCCGCACCATCCGCGAGCTGGAGCGGCACCGCGACGACAGCCTCGTCGCCGTCATGCAGGGTCTGCGCGCCACTCACAACGGCGCCGGGCTGGTGCTCGATCGCTACGAGCGGCAGCTCTTCGCTCGCGCCGGGTCGCACCACGTCGAGCACGATCTCGATGCGCCGCTGCGTCTCTACGAGGCCACCGTCCCGGTCGATTGGGTCGACTACAACGGCCACATGAACGACAGCCGCTTCTTCCAGGTGACCAGCGAGGCCGGCGACCGACTGATGCGGTTCATCGGCGTCGACGAGCAGTACCTCACGCACAGCAGCTACTACACGGTCGAGAGCCATGTGAACTTCGGCGCGCAAGCGAAGGCGGGCGATCGGTTGTACGCCACCGTGCAACTGCTGTCGCACGACGCCAAGCGGCTGCATCACTTCACCAGCATCCATCGGGCCGACGACGACACACTCGTGGCCACCGCCGAGCACATGATGCTGCACGTCGACACGGCAGCCGGCAGGTCGTCACCGGCCGCGCCGGCGCTGCTGGCCACGCTCGACGAGTTGGCGGCGCATCACGGGTCGCTGCCCAGGCCGGCCCATGCCGGCCGATTCGTCGGCCAGCCCCGAGGCTGACGCGCCACGGTTCAGGGCCGCTCGCGATCCCAGGTGGTGGCGGTCACACCGCGGTCGCGCAGGCTGTCCTTGCGCACCTTCTCGGTGGGTGTGCGCGGCAGTTCGGCCACTGTGTCGATGTAACGCGGCACCATGTGCCGCGCCATCCTGCCGGCGCAGAAGGCGGCCAGCTCCCGCATGTCGACCACCTCGCCGGCTCTCACGACCACGGCCACCATCACGTCGTCCTCGGTGAGCTCGCTCGGCACCCCGTAGGCCGCGGCATCCAGCACCGCCGGGTGCAGCTTGACGACCTCCTCCACCTCGAAGGCGGAGATGTTCTCTCCTCGCCGGCGGATGCTGTCGCTGCGCCGGCCGACGAAGTAGAAGAACCCATCCGCATCGCGACGGGCGAGATCACCGGTGTGGAACCACAGGTTGCGCCGCGAGCGCACCGTCTCCTCGGCCATGCCGAAGTAGCCGTCGGCCATCAACGACGGCTCGTTGGGGCGCACCACGATCTCCCCCACCTCGCCAAACGGCACCTCCACGCCGTCGTCGTCGAACAGGCGAACGTCGTAGGCATCGATCACGGTGCCGCAGGAGCCCTTCCGACGCGGCACATCGACCGGGTGGTACATCGGCAGCCCGGCATCTGTGCTGCCATACAGCTCGACCAGCTGCAGGCCGAAGCGGCGCTCGAAGTCGTCGGCGGTCTCCGGCACCGGCACACCCCATCCAAGACGCACCGAGTTGTCGGCGTCGTCGGTGCGCGGCGGCTGCTTGTGCAGCATCGTCAGTGTCGCGCCCATGAAGTCGAACACCGTCGCACCGAACCGCCTCACCTCCGGCCAGAAACCCGACACCGAGAAGCGTTGCCCGATCGCCGCCGTGGTTCCCAGCACCAGCGCCGGCGCCACCGTGAGCACCGTCGCGTCGAGGTGGAAGAGCGGGAAGGGGCAGTACAGCACGTCGTCGGCGCGCAAGCCGAGGTGTTCGATCATCAACTCGGCCTGGCGCACGGTGTAGCGGTGCGACAGCACGCACCCCTTGGACGGGCCGGTGGTTCCGGACGTGAACATGATCATGGCGGGATCGGTGACTCGGTGGGCTGCAGGGGTGAGCGTGGACGGGTCGGCCGTCACCTCGGCGAGCCGGTGACGCAGGAAGGGCAGGTCGCCGGCGCCCGTCTCGCCGAGGTGCACGATGCGTTCCAGCCGGTGCAGCGCCGGGGCAACGTCGGCCAGTGCGCCATCCAGCGACGAGTGCAGCACGATCAGGCGGGCGTTGGTGAGGCCCAACGCGTGGGCCAGTGCCGGCCCGCGCGACGCCGTGTTGATGAGGCACGCAGTCGCACCCAGCCGGCAGAGCGCGAACCAGGTGATGACGAAGTCCGCCGAGTTCGGCAGCAACACCGGCACCACATCGCCGGACCTGACGCCAAGGCCGGCGAACCCGGCGGCGCGGCGCTGCACTGCGGCGTGCACGTCGGCGAACGTCAGGTCGCCCTCGGCGAACCGAAGGAACACCGTCTCGGGATGGCTGACCGACCGTGCAGCGAGCATACCGTCGAGCGTCGGTTCCACGGGCTTCCCATCTGCGTTGCGGCGCGTGGCGTGGGCGTGCATCCGCTGTGTCTTACTAGATTCGGCTCGTGCCCAGCAGCTTCGAGTACGCAACCGTCCTGTCCCACCTCACCGCCGACGGCGTACGCACGATCACCCTCGACCGCCCCGGCAGCCTCAACGCGATGAACCGCCAACTGATCGATGACGTGGCCGCCGCGTTCGAGGATGCGCATGCCGACACCACGACGCGTGCGATCGTCTTCACCGGCGCCGGCCGCGCCTTCTGCGCAGGCGACGACCGCCGCGAACACGTGCACCCGCAGAACGAGGAAGAGGCCCGCGACCTGGTGTTGGCCATTCAGCAATGCACCGAGGCCATCATGTTCGGCGCCAAGCCGGTGGTGGGCGCGATCAATGGGTGGGCAGTGGGTGGCGGCTTCGAGTGGGCCATCAACTGCGACTTCCCCATCTGGGCGGAGACCGCCAGGGGGTTCTTTCCGGAGGTCTCGCTGAACCTGTTCGTCACCGGTGCGGTCAGCTCGCTGCTGCCTGCACTCGTGGGCTTGAACACCGCCCGCGAGATGCTGTTCCTCGGCCACCGCTACACCGCCGCCGAACTGCACCGCATGGGCGTCGCCTGGCGGGTGGTGCCCGACGACCAACTGCAGGCCGAGGCCGCAGCGGTCGCCGCCCAGCTGGCAGGTCTGCCCACGCTGTCGGTGCAGGCGATGAAGCGCACGCTCAACTCGACAGCAACCACCGATCTGCGCGCTGCGCTGGCAGCCGAAACAGCGGCCACGGTCGCCGGCTTCCTCGACCCACTGACGACCCAACTGCTGCAGGACTTCGGCTGACGAGCGATCCTCGGCGGCCCCGAGCGACGCCATCGTGGCCGCCGAGGTGCTAGCGGGTGCGCTTGAGCGGGCTCGCGTCGAAGCCGGGGCCCAGCAGGCGTGAGGCTTCGGCCAGCCACACGCGCTCGACGCGTTCCTTGGTGACGCCCTTCGCCTTCAGCACCAGTAGCGGCGAGAGGCCGTCGAGCAGCGCCGCGAGCACGAACATCGTCTCGTCGGCATCCGATACGGCGAACTCGCCGGTGGCCTGGCCTTCGCGGATCACGCCCCGCAGTGCTGCGCGCCAGCGGCGATCGAGGCGGTCGCGTTCGGCCGCTGCCGCCTCATCGCGCAGTGCCAGCACGCACAGCTCCATCCACAGCTTCCAGTCGTAGTGGTGCAGCATCGCTTCCACGAGCACCCGCAGGCGCTCACTGGCCGTCGCCTTGGTCTCGGCCTTCACCGTGTAGCGATCGTGGAACTCCTGCTCGCGCAGCCGCAGTGCTTCGGCGAGCAGGCCGTCCTTGCCTTCGAACCAGTACAGGATGGCAGCCGGGCTGGTGCCCGCCGCTTTCGCGATGTCGACGACACGCGAGTTCGCATAGCCCCGCTCGGACAGCACGCCGGCCGCGGCCGACAGGATCTGCGCCTTGCGAACGTGGTCGAGTCGAGGTCGCGGCATCGCAGCAGATCCAATCCTGAATGTATATTTAGTCTATGCAACAGGTCGCCGTGACTGGAGGGGGGAGCCGCGCCGCCGAGTGGGCCGCACGCTTCCTCGCCTCAGGTCTCGACGTGGTGGTGGATGATTCCACACTTCGCGATGCAGTTGCTGCCTTGTGGCCGGCAGCACAGCGATTGGGGCTGTTCCCCGGCGCCGCGCTCGAGCGTCTGCGGGTTGCCGCCGGCCCGGCCGACCTCGCCGACGCAGAGCTCGTGCAGGTGGTCGCCGGCTCGGTGCCCGCCCAGGCGCGAGGGCTCGTCGCCACCGAGAGCACCGGCAGGGGTTGCTCGCCCATCCACCTCGTGCCGTTGGTCGAGGTCGCCGGCCCGTGCGCCGCGCAGCTCGCCGAGTTCTACAGCAGCATTGGCATGGCACCGGTCGGCATCGACGCACGCGAGCACGATCGTTGGCAGCTGGGCGAGGGTTTGACACAGCTCACCGACGGCGACCCCGATGCACTCATCGCAGTCATGCGTTCGTTGCGGGCCACCGGCAAGGGCGCTGGTGCCGCGATGGCTCATCACGAGGCCATGCGCTTCGCCGCCGGGGCTGCACCACCGTGGCAGGCAGGCGACGCCGTCGCTGCTCCCCTGGCGCTGTATCGCACACCGGTGGAGCCCGAGTGGGTCGACTACAACGGCCACATGACCGAGGCCGCGTACCTCACGGCAGCGGGTTGGGCCAGCGATGCGCTGTTCCGCTACATCGGCGACGACGAGGCCTACCGCGCCGGCGGCCACAGCTTCTACACCGTCGAGACGCACATCCACTACCTGCTCGAGGTCGACGTGCACGAGCCCATCACCTTCCTCACACAGGTGCTGGGCGTCGACGCCAAACGAGTGCACCTCATCCACTCGATGCACCACGGCAACTCCGGCGCACTGCTGTGCACGGCCGAGCAGATGCTGGTGCACGTCGACATGCGCGCCGGCCGCTCAGTGGCAATTCTGCCGCAGGTCGCGGAGGCGCTTGCCGCCATCGCCCTGGCCCACGAGCACCTTCCCACGCCCTCACAGGTCGGCAGCGTCATGCGCCTGCCGCCACCCCGAATCTGAACGCGTCGAGAAACCCAGGAGCCTTCATGCAGTTCGCCCTCTCCCCCGAGCACGAGATGATCGTCGACACCGTTCGGTCGTTCACCGAGAAGGAGCTGATGCCGCACGAGTCGCTCGTCGAGCAGCTCGGTGACGTGCCACCCGACCTCGTGCAGCAGATCAAGCAGCGCGCACTCGACGCCGGCCTCTACGCAGCCAACATGCCGGCCGAGTTGGGCGGCGGCGGCCTCGACAGCTTCGGCACCACCTTGGTCGACCGCGAGTTCGGCGCCACCTCCTACGCGCTGCAGTACATCGTGGCCCGCCCGTCCAACATCCTGCGCGCCTGCCAAGGCCCGCAGATCGAGGAGTACCTGCTGCCCACCATCCGTGGCGAGCGAGTGGACTGCATGGCGATGAGCGAACCCGACGCGGGGAGCGATGTACGCGGCATGAAGTGCGCTGCGGTACGCGACGGCGACGACTACGTGATCAACGGTGTGAAGCACTTCATCAGTCACGCCGATCTCGCCGACTACGTCATCCTGTTCGCGGCCACCGGCGAGGAGGCCACCAGCCGCGGGCCGAAGAAGCGCATCACCGGGTTCCTGGTCGACTTCGGCACGCCCGGGTGCGAGGTGGTCGACGGGTACAAGTGCGTGAGCAACCGCGGCTACCACAACCTGATCATCAACTTCGACAACTGCCGTGTGCCCGTGCGCAACATCCTCGGCGAGGAGCACCACGGCTTCGACGCCGCCAACGAGTGGTTGGGCTCCACCCGCCTGCAGGTGGCCGCGGTGTGCGTCGGCCGCGCTCGCCGGGCGCTGGGCATCGCCACCGAGTGGGCTGCGACACGTGTGCAGTTCGGCCAGCAGATCGGCAAGTTCCAGGGCGTGTCGTTCAAGCTCGCCGACATGCGCACGCAGTTGGAGGCAGCCGAGCTGCTCACCTTGCGCGCTGCCTGGAAGGACGTGCAGGGCACCGCGACCGACGAGGACATGGCGATGGCCAAGGTGTTCTCCAGTGAGATGTGCCAGATGGTCACCGACGAGGCCATCCAGATCCTCGGTGGCATGGGTCTGATGGACGAGCTGCCGCTCGAGCGCATGTGGCGCGACACACGCGTCGATCGCATCTGGGACGGCACGAGCGAGATCCAGCGCCACATCATCTCCCGCTCGATGCTGCGTCCATACGGCGCCTGACCGAGCGATCGCGCCCTGTCCCCGCCGACGACGCGGGTGTGGGTAACCACACCCCGCGACACCCGCTCGCACGCTCGTCGGCGAGCACGGAGTTCTCCACGATGAAGGCACCGGACTTCGGTGACAACCAGGAGGACTCATGGGTACAACTTCACGGGCAGTGGTCGGACTCGCCGCGTTCGCCGGCCTGCTCATCGGGTGCGGCGACGACCGCGACGGCGATCCGGCGGCGATGGAGAAGACGATGCGCGGCCTCGCCGCCGCAGAGAACGCGGGCGATCCGAGCGCCGCAGCAGCCTTGATGACCGACGCCGGCATTGCCGGCTTCTACGAAGGCGCCTCTCGCGCCGATCTGGAAGCCGGGAACTACGAAGCCTTCGGTGAGGACCCTCCAACGATCCAGAAGCTCACCGTCGACAAGGAGGATGCCGATTCGGGCGTGGTGACGGTGGAGGTGACGCTGGGCGATGGCTACGTGATGCAGACCGTCGACGTACCGATGGTGAAGCAGGACGGCGTCTGGCTCATCGACGGGTTCGGGTTCGGCACTGCCGCGCCCATCGCCGGCCGGCCGGTGGCGAGCATCGACGCCGTCGACTACGGCTACGTGGTGCAGGGTGACCTCACCTCGGGGCAGGCGAGCATCGAGTTCACCAACAAGGGCACCGAGGCGCACGAGATGCTGCTCGTGCAGGTTCCCGATGGCATCGACGTCAACGACGCGAAGGACGCAATCCTCACGATGAACCCCGAGCAGATGGACGAGGGGTACCAGTTCGTCGACTTCCTCGCGTACGCCGAACTGGACGCCCCGACGCAGACGGTCAACTTCGCCAAGCCGCTCCCGAAGGGTCACTACGCCGTCGTGTGCTTCCTACCGGTCGGCGGCGGCGAGGACGGCCCGCCGCACCTCATGGAGGGGATGATCACCGACTTCACGGTCGGCTGATCGCATCGGATCCATCGAGTGCACGAGTTCGCCCGGCGCCGCGGCTCAGTGGTCGGGCGGCCGCCAGCCGGGGTGGGTGAAGCCGACGCCGGTGGCCTCCACGGCTGCGGCCAGACGGAAGGCGGTGACGTCGTCCAATGGGCGACCCACCACCTGCACTCCGGTGGGCACTCCGTTGGCCGCACGGCCCGAGGGCACCGAGAGCACCGGACAGCGGCTGAGGATGTTGAACGGCAGGGTCATCGCACCGAGGATGTGGTGATGCACGTGGCCGTCGCCGACGGCCATGCCGCCTGCCACGTACGAGTTGCCGGCCTCGTAACCGGAGGTGGCCATCGTCGGGCAGATCATCGCGTCGTAGGTGCGGAACAGGCGGCCCAGTGGCTCCCACATCGCACCTTCGTGCTCCAGGCCTTCATAGAACCCGAGCACGACGTCGCTGGTGAACTCGGCGGCAAACGCGCGGGTGTAGTCGCTGAGCAGGTCGCCGTGCTCACGATCCACCGCCAGGATTCCCGCGCCCATGATGGTGGCGAAGTGCGCCTGGGCGGTGTTCCACACGTCGTCGACCGTCCACGGCAGGGTCACCTCGTCGACGGTCGCGCCCACGGCGCGCAGTGACGCCGCAACTCGCATGGTGTTGGCCTTGACCGCTGGGTCGAGCGGCCAGTTGCCGAGGCGGAGGCACACGGCGACCCGCATGCCCGCAACGGAGCCGTTGCTGCCCGACACCGTCGGAGGGTCGGGCAGCGAGGCCGGATCCATCCAGTGCTGACCGGCGATCACATCCTCCAGCAGCGCGCAATCCGCCACCGTGCGGGCCATCGGGCCATCGTGGCAGAACTGGTCGAGGTTGTACGGCGCCATGGCGGGCACCCGCGCCCACGGCGGCTTGAAGCCGACCACGCCGCTGAGCGACGACGGGATGCGGATGGAGCCACCGATGTCGGAGCCGGTGGCCAGCGGCGCATAGCCGGCGGCGAGCGCTGCGCCCGAGCCACCCGACGAGCCGCCGGGCGTGAAGTCGGTGTTCCACGGATTGCGGGTGATACCCCACATGCGGCTGTGGCAGAACCCAGCGCAGCAGAACTCGGGAGTGGTGGTGCGAATGTGGATGATGCCGCCGGCGGCCTGGATGCGCTCGATGATCGGGTGATCGTCCGGAGCCACCTCTTCGGCGAGCACGAGCGATCCCTGCGACCACGATCGGCCCGCCATCGGGTGCTCCTCCTTGGCGGCGACGGGCAGCCCCTCCAGGGCGCGAGCGGTGCCTGCCGCATAGCGCTGCGCCGATGCCGCTGCTTCCGCGCGAGCTTCGTCGTAGCGACGATCGGCCACCGCGTTGATGTGCGGCTCTGACGCCTCGATGCGTTCGATGAGTGCTTCCAGGAGCTCGACCGGCGAGAGCGTCTTGGCCTGCATCGCGGCACGTGCTTCGGTGGCAGACAGGTACGCAAGCGAATCGTCGGAGGGCATCGCCGCAGTCTGCTACAACTCGCTGATCGACACGATCGGGAGCACAGGGTTGACTGATCGGTGATTCAGATACTCTGGCCGCCATGCCCGACCTCAGCCGTCTGCTCGCACCGAGTTCCATCGCTGTCGTCGGCGGAGCAGCTGCCGAGCGTGTCGTGCGGCAGTGCGTGAAGCTGGGCTTCCAGGGCCCCATCTGGCCGGTGAACCCGACGCGAAGCGACCTTGCCGGCGTGGCCTGCCTGCCATCGCTCGACGATCTGCCGGGTGTGCCCGACGCGGTGTTCCTGGGCGTCAACCGCCATGCGACGGTTCACGCGATGGAAGCGATCAGCCGCATGGGTGCCGGTGGCGCGGTGTGCTACGGCAGCGGCTTCGCCGAGACCGGCCACGACGACCTGCAGGCCGACCTGCTGGCGGCGGCGGGCACCCTCCCCTTCTTCGGCCCCAACTGCTACGGCTTCGTCAACACCTTCGATCGCATCGCGTTGTGGCCCGACGAGCACGGCTGCGGCCGACACGAACGCGGCGTTGCCATCGTGTCGCAAAGCGGCAACGTGGCCGTCAACCTCACGTTCCAGCAGCGCGGGCTGCGTTTGGGCAGCATGATCACCGTCGGCAACCAGGCCAGCCTGGGCAGCGACGACGCAATCGCCGCGCTGCTCGACGACGACCGAATCACCGCCATCGGGCTGTTCCTGGAGGCCGTGCGCGACGCCCAGCAGTTCGCCGACGTCGCCGAGCGGGCCGCCGCCAAGGGTGTGCCGATCGTCGCGCTCCAAACAGGCCGCAGCGAGGCCGGCGCCACCATCGCCAACTCGCACACGGGCAGCATGGCGGGGCGTGCCGCCGCCTACGACGCGCTGTTCACCCGCTACGGGGTGGCGACGGTACGCACACCGGCGGAGCTGCTGGAGACGCTGAAGCTGCTCGACGGCGGCGGCTCGCTGAGCGGCCGCCGGGTGGTCTCGATGAGCTGCTCGGGTGGCGAGGCATCACTGGTCGCCGACCGCGGCGACGACACGAAGCTCGTCTTCGAGCCGTTCACACCCGAGCACCGATCTCGCATCGAGAACACGCTCACCGAGCTGGTGACGGTGAGCAACCCGTTCGACTACCACACGTTCATGTGGGGCGACCGAGCGGCGATGGCCGGCACCTTCGGCGCAGTGCTGGCCGGCCCGCACGACGTCACCATGTTGCTGCTCGATGCTCCGCCCGCGACCGACAACGATCCAACCGCCTGGTACGTGGCTGCCGACGCGTTGGCCGACGCCGTCGAGGCCACCGGCCGCCGAGCCGTCGTGGTCGGCACGCTCGCCGAGTGCATCAACGAACCCTTCCGCCGGCACCTCGGCGCTCGTGGCCTCACACCCCTGCTCGGGTTGTCCGAGGCACTCATCGCGCTCGATGCTGCAGCAACGATCGGTGAGCACTCGCCGCACAGCCGTCACGCAGCGGTCATCGCGCCCGGCGCGGCACGGCTCGTCGACGAGGCCGCCGCCAAACAACGCCTCGCGGCCGCGGGCATCTCGGTGCCCGCAGGTCGCGTCGCCGAGCACCAGGCGGTGCCGGCTGCAGCTGCCGACGTCGGTTACCCGATCACACTGAAGGCTCTGGGCCTCGCCCACAAGAGCGAGGTCGGCGCAGTGAAGGTCGGCATTCGCAACGGCGAAGAGCTGGCCATTGCGCTCGCGGCCATGCCGCGCACCACCGCCGGCTACCTCGTCGAAGCAACCGTCACCGACGTGGTCGCCGAGGTGCTGGTCACAGTCCGCCGCGACCCACCCATCGGATGGCTGGTGTCACTCGGCTTCGGTGGTGTCACCACCGAGCTCTGGAACGACGTCACCCATCTCCTCGCGCCGGTCACCACCGACGACGTGAAGGCCGCACTGCGCACGCTGCGCAGTGCCCCACTGCTCACCGGCTTCCGTGGACGGCCGCCTGCCGACGTCACGGCACTCGCCGAGCTGGTCGTTCGCCTCACCGACGCGGTGGTCGGCAGCGACCTGGTCGAGGTCGAGCTCAATCCTGTGCTCGTCGGCCACCATGGGGCCACTGCCGTCGACGCACTCATGATCGTGGAGGATCTCCGATGACCGCACACCCCGGATTCAGTGTGGAGGTGGCCGCCGGCGTCGCCGTGCTCACCATCGACCGGCCGAAGGCGAATGCCATCGACGCGGCCACCAGCGCTGCCATGGGCGAAGCGTTCCTCGGGTTCGAGCACGACCCCGGCGTGAGGGTCGCCATCATCACCGGTGCCGGTGACCGCTTCTTCAGCGCCGGCTGGGATCTGGGCGCTGCCGCCGACGGCGAGGACTTCGACGCCGACTACGGGGTCGGCGGGTTCGGCGGCTTCCCGGATCTCCCGGGCCGGCGCACACCGGTGATCGCCGCCGTCAACGGCATGGCCGTGGGTGGCGGCTTCGAGATCGCGATGGCCGCCGACCTCATCGTGGCGGCCGACCACGCACAGTTCTTCCTGCCCGAGGCCGGCATCGGCATCCTGCCCGACGCGGGCAGCATCCGGCTGCCGCGGTTGCTACCGCCGCACGTGGCGCGCGAGCTGCTGCTCACCGGCCGTCGCATGAGCGCGGCGGAGGCTGCGCACCACGGCATGGTCAACAGGGTCGTAGCCGGCGCCGAACTGCTGACGGCGGCGCTCGACCTGGCCGCCGGCATCGTCGCCAGCGCACCGCTGAGCGTTGCCGCCATCCTCGACATCGGCCGCCGAACCGCGCAGATGGACGTGGGCGAGGCCATGACCGCCATCAAGAACCTCGAGAGCTATCGCACCGCCATCGACTCCGAGGATGCCCACGAGGGCAACCTGTCGTTCGTCGAGAAGCGGTCACCGGTGTGGAAGGGTCGCTGACCGAGGCGTGACCGAGGCGCCGCCGCAGCACAGCCGCGGGCAGCAGTCGTCAGCCCTCGTAGCCGAGACCCAACGGCACGTCCTCGTAGTCGACGGTCCACAGACGGGCGGCATACGCGTCGTTGACCGCACTGCATCGCCACCCGAGCAGTCGCTGGGCACGCTCGGGAAGGTGCGCCACATCGGCCCACGACGCGCCGAGCGGTGATGCCTCCTCGGGGGTCAGCCAGCCGAGCACGTATGACAGATGCAACCCATAGCGCCACTGGTCGGCAGTCGAGTTGGCGCCGCCGCTGTGCAGCACCCGACCGCTGTAGATCAACCCGCTGCCGGCCGGCATGACCGCCTGACACACCTCGCTCGGGTCGGCCTTGCGCTGGTAGTCCTGCCACAGGTGGCTGCCCGGCACGACCCGAGTGGCGCCGACCTCACCGGTGAAGTCGGAGATGGCGAACAGGCAGCTGAGCGTCACTTCGAAGCCGGCGGGAGCCGGCTTGCACATGGTCGGCCAGTTCTCGGCGTCGCGGTGCAGCCACTGCGCCCGCTCCCCCGGCCCGATGATCATCATCTGGCCCGTGTTCATCCAGTAGTCGCTGGCGTTGGGCAACAGCACCGCGTCGGCCACCGCGAGGTACAGCGGGTCGGTGAGGATCTCCACGAACGAGGCACTGCGATGGGCCAGCCGCGTGAACCGCTTGGTGTTCGCGCCCCAGAAGCGCTGCACCATCTGGCTGTCGGCGCTCGTGCCCGCCCGATGCCCCGAGGCGTGCGCCTCCATGTCGTCGCGGAAGTGCTGCAACGTGGCGGGTTCGAGGAAGTCGCGCACGATCACTGCGCCGTCGGCCGCCAGCGCTGCCAGCACCGCCGCCACGCCATCGTGCTTGCCGACGTGCTGCAGTGCCGGCATCAGTTGAAGCTGCCTGCGGCGAACAGATCCGAGGCGCGGTCGCCGAGCCCGGCCACCATCTCGGCGAGGCGATTCACGTTGGCCACGTACAGGTCGCCGTCGATGTCGGTGTGCGCGACGCTGAGCGTCCACGACTCGCTCTTGCCCCATGGTGGCAGGAAGATGCCGTTGTTGAACTGCACCAGGAAGTGCAAGTGGCTGACGGCCGTGGAGATGGCCAGGAACTCGCGGTAGCTGGTGGCTGCTCGGTCGTGGAACACCACCGAGCCCTTGAACCCGAACACGTTGCCGTAGGACGGCTGGCCGTGCGCCGCCAGCGCCGACATCGACCCCTGCAGCATCCGCCGGCCCAGGGCCTCGGCGCTGCCGTACACATCGGGCGTGAGCACCTCCAGCAACGTCGCACGCGCTGCTGCCATGGTGAGCGGGTTGCCGTTGAACGTGCCGATCTGGTCGTACCTGCCGTCGGTGATCGCGGCCATCACCTCTTCGGTGCCCCCGATCGCGCCGCACGGCAACCCACCGCCCAGCGCCTTGGCGAGGCAGACGATGTCGGGGGTGACGCCGAACAGCCGAGTGGCGCCGCCCCAATCCACCACCAGGCCGGTCTTCACCTCGTCGAACGCCAGCAGCACGCCGTACCGGCGGGTGAGCTCGCGCACACCCTCCAAGTAGCCCGGCTGCGGCGGGATGATGCCGGCGTTCATCATCATCGGCTCGACGATCATGCCGGCGATCTGACCGGAGTGCTGATCGAGCACACGCTCGAGCGCAGGGAGGTCGTTGAACGGCACGATGCGCAACAGATCGGCCATCTCCTGGGCCACACCGGGGCCGGGCACGCGGTGCGGGTCGTGCAGCGGCCCCAACTGGTCGGCGGCGCGGAAGATCGACACCATCGCCGAGTCGTGATGGCCGTGATAGGTGCCTTCGATCTTCACCACCAGCGAGCGGCCTGTGATTGCACGCATCAGATGGAACGCGTCCATCGTGACCTCGGTGCCCGAGTTACCGAAGCGCCACATCGGCAACCCGAAGCGCTGCGCCAGCGCCTCGGCCACGTAGATGGAATCCTCGGTGGGCTGCGCGAAGTGGGTTCCTCGGGCCACGCGCTGCTGCACGGCACGCACCACCGCCGGGTTGGCGTGGCCGACGACGTTGACGCCGTAGCCGCCGTGCATGTCGGCGTAGCGAGTGCCATCGGCGTCCCACACGTACGCTCCCTCGCCATGGCTCACCCACACCGGTAGCGGGCGGGAGCTGGCCCAACTGGACGACACGCCGCCCGGCATCGAGCGCTGCGCGCGTTCCCACAGCTCGGCGGTCTTGGGCATGCGACGCAGGAAGATCTCTTCCTCACGCCGAATCAGATCGTCGAGGGACACATCGGTTGCGAACCCCATGGGCGCACCCTAGCCCACTTCACTGATCGGTCGTTCAGGGTTCATCGGCGTTCGGACTACAGTGCTCGCGAGGAAACAAGGGAGCGCACGCTGATGCCGAACCGTTTGCCCGACGACACTCGCACACTCACACGACACGACTACCTCTCCGACGAGGTCTACGAGATCGAGCGTGCACGCATCTTCCACCGAGGCTGGATGTTCGCGGCCCGTGGTGATCGCCTGCAGCCTGGCAATCGAACCGTGGTCGAGCTTGCCGGCGAGAGCGTGCTGCTCACGCGCGATCTCGATGGCGCGTTGCATGCACTGGCCAACGTGTGCCGCCACCGCGGCGCCCGGTTGTGCGACCAGCACAACGACAGCGGGCAAGGTTCGCTGATGTGCCCCTACCACGCATGGACGTACGCGCTCGACGGACGCCTGATCGCCACCCCTCACCTCGACGACACCGATGTCGACAAGGCGAGCCTGCCGCTGTGGGCGTACCACGTTCGGGAGTGGCATGGCTTCGTGTTCGTCAGCCTGGCCAAAGAGCCGCCGGCGTTCGACGAGTGGCTGGGCACCCATTGCGCCGACCTCCTCGCGCTCGAGCGCTTCGACATGGGTGCACTGCACGTCGCGCACACCAGCGTCAGCGACGTCGCCGCCAACTGGAAGATCATCGTCGAGAACTACCAGGAGTGCCTGCACTGCACCCGCGTGCACCCGGAACTGGTGGCCGTGATCCCGCTCTACCGCACCGGATGGGTGATCGATCTGAGCCGCGACGACGGCGGGGTCGCGATCGAGGGCGACTACAGCACCGGCTATGCACCTGGCCATGCCATGCCACCGCTGCCGGGTCTGAGCGAGCTCGACATCAACTCGTACTACGGGTGCACTGCGTTCCCCAACATGTTCGTCGACATCTCCGGCACGTGTGCAGTCGTCACCAGCCTGTTTCCCAAGGGCCCGCACCTCACCACGCTCGTGATGGAGTTCATGTTCGCCCCGGAGGTCATCGCCGGCCCCGACTTCGACCCGACCCCGATCGTGGAGTTCAACGAGCTCGTCGCCGCGCAGGACAACCTGGTGTGCGAGCGTGTGCACCAGGGTGTGTCGTCGTTGGCGTTCGACACCGGTGTGCTCACGCCCAAGGACCAGCTGGTGATCGACTTCACTCAGCACTACCTGGCGGCCCGCGGCCCGGTCTGACGCACCGGCTCGCCGGGTCGGTCACTCGTCGAAGAGCCGCCCAGTGGGCGTGGCGAGGAACGCGTCGAACGGAATGCACTCCTGCTTGAGCAGTCCGTTGCGAGGCAGCGAGCCCTTGCGCACCATCTCGATGACCGCGGCCACCGAACCGGCTGTGGTCCAGGCGATGGCGGTGCTGCTGATGCCGCCCACGTGCTTGGGAAGGTACGAGCGGACGAACTCGACGCGGCGGAGCTGCCCGTTGATGTGTCCCTCCGAGGAGACGTGCACGAAGACCACGTCGTCACTGACCGGCGGCTTGGCGTTGGTGAGGATCTGGCCGGCCAACGAGCGCTGCTCGCGCATGAGCAGCTCGTGGAAGAAGAAGTTCATCAGGTCCATGTGGCCCGGGTAGCGGATGGTCTTGTAGTCGATGTTGGCCACACGGTCCTCGTAGCTGTCGCACATCGTGCCCAACCCGCCGGAGGTGGTGAACGCCTCCAGCTGCGTGCCGTCGACGTACAGCGTCTCGCGCCACTCCATGGCCGACACCCACTTGCGCACCCCCTCTTCCAGCACCTCGCAATCGTTGAGGTACTCGTTCACCACGCCTTCCGGCGACCAGTTGAACGCGTACCCCAGCAGACCCGTCGGGTGCTGCGGCAGCGCACCGACGCGCATGCGCACCGACCGGCACACATCGAACGACTCGATCTGCGAGGCCGCCACGATGGCCACGAACCCGGGCGCAAGCCCGCACTGCGGCGCCATCAGGCCCGCTGAAGTCTCGCTGAGCTCGACGATGCGCTGGGTGGTGCCCACGTCCTCGGTGAGGTCGAAGTAGTGGATGCCGAGGGCGTGCGCAGTCTCGGCGATCGACCGGTTGAGGTGGTAGGGCAGGCACGACAGCACCGCCTCCACCTGTGCCAGCTCCGCGCGCAGCACCGCGACATCACCGATGTCGCACGTGCGCACCGGGAACGCTGTGGCCTGCCGCGGCGGCCGCTGGTCGATCCCGACCACCTCGAAGCCGGCCTCGTCGAGGAACGTCGCAGCGAGCAGCCCGACCTTCCCGAGACCCAGTACCGCCACCGTGCTGAACGACATTCCGTCTACCCCACTCGTACGCGTGACCGACGAGCACATGCTCGAGCCGCCGCGAGCGTAGTGCGGCGGCGGCAGTGCTCAATCGGCCAGCACACGCAATGCGTCGGCCGCGAGCACCAGGCCCACATCGCCGCCCTCCACGGCAGCCAGCGCCGAGCCGTCGTTGGGCACCACCGCCTGCAGGTCGTGGTCGCCGACCCGCATGTGCACGTGCGTGGCGGCGCCGGCGAACACGACGTGCTGCACTCGACCCTGCAGCTGCCCCGACGACGGTGCGACCAACTGCACTCGCTCGGGTCGCACCAGCACGGTGCTGGCCCCCGCGAGCCCGCGCGTGTCGGCTGCGACGCGGGCCCCGAGCACCGTCACGCCGGCCGCGTCGGCCGTCGCGGGCAGCAGGTTGGCGAGGCCGAGGAAGTCGGCGACGTAGCGATTGGCCGGCTCGTCGTACACGCTGCGCGGGCCGCCCACCTGTTCGATGCGGCCGGTGTTCATCACTGCCAGTCGGTCGCTCATCGTCAGTGCTTCCTCTTGGTCGTGCGTGACGTACACGAACGTGATGCCCACTTCGGTGCAGCGAGCGCAGCTCGACCTGCAGCACGCGACGCAGCTTGGCGTCGAGAGCGCCCAATGGCTCGTCGAGCAGCAGCACCTTCGGCCGCAGCACCAGCGAGCGAGCCAGCGCGACGCGCTGCTGCTGGCCGCCCGACAACTGATGCGGCTTGCGGGCTTCGTACCCGGTGAGCCGCACCAACTCGAGTGCTTCTCCGACGCGGCGCTTCGTCTCGGCCTTGTCGCAGGGCTGGAAGCGCAGCCCGAAGGCCACGTTCTCGGCCACCGACTTGTGCGGGAACAGGGCGTAGCTCTGGAAGACGGTGTTCACCGGTCGCTTCTCGGGTGGCACGCCTCGCATGTCGGCGCCGTCGATTCGCACCGCGCCGTGCTCGATCTCCTCGAAGCCGCCGATGAGTCGCAGGGGGGTGGTCTTGCCGCACCCGGATGGGCCGAGCAAGGAGAAGAACTCGCCGGGCTCGATGATCAGATCGATGGCATCGAGCACCTGTTGTTCGCCGTACCACTTCGACAACGACTCGAGCTCGATGCGCCCACCACCGCTCACTCGCTGCTCCCCCATTGGCGTGCTCCCCGGACGTGGCTGCTGATTCACCGCTGCGGCTGATTCACCGTTCAGGAAACGTTAGCCCACCGCCGCCCAGCGACCGGTCGCGCGCAGACACTCGCCACTCGATGACCATCGACTCTTGCCACCGCGCGGTCCCGGACGTACATGTCAATCAGCGGACCGCCATCGTGAACGGTGTTCGCGAGCCGTGTCCGGGAGGTGAGGAGGCGTGATGAACGCTGGCTCCTGGCAACCCGACCCGACGCATCGTCACGAGCTGCGCTGGTGGGACGGCAACGAGTGGTCCGACCACGTGAGCGACCACGGCGTCGCCGGCATCGATGCGCTGCACCCGATGGCGACGTGGTCGCCACCGGCGGCGAGCCCCACTGCGCCCGTGATCTCGGCATCCCCGACCGGGCCTCCTCCGGTCATGCCGACGATGACCATCGCTGCCACCCCTCCCGTCGCGGCCAATGGCCGGCGCCGTTCCGGAGTGATCGCCGCCGGAGTGCTCGCCGTCGTCGGCCTCGGCATCGGCGGAGTGGTGCTGTTCGGCGGCGACGACGAGCCGAGCACCGGCACTGCCACCTCGCAGACCCTTGCGGTGAGCTCGACGGTCGCTCCCACCGGAGTGCCCACCAGCACTGCCACGACCGCAGTCGTCACCACGGTCGCAGCCACCACCAGCACGGCGCCGACCACGACCGTCGCCGTCACGACAACACTCCCCGGCGCGACCGTCGAGCAGCTCGTCGAGGCGATGCCGCAGGCCGACGATGTACCCGCCAGCTGGTTCCTGGCCACCGAACCCAACATTGCTCCTGAGGCTTCCTTCGGCGCAGGTGTCGGTTACTGCGGCGGCGACAACGCGATGGCCCGCGCACAGACGGTGGGCGCCGATGCCGCCATCAATGGCCCGTCGTTCGACATCACCGCCGGTGGCAGCTTCAGCGTCGACGCCTACGCCTTCCCCACCAGCGAAGGTGCGGCTGCGTTCCTGCAGGCCACCGAGGCGCAGGTGAGCGGGTGCGTCACGCCCGCCACGTACGAGGTGCCAGAGTCGGAGTTCGACATGTTCGAGCCGGGGTACGGCGACACGGCGACCTGGTCGTTCGTGGAGTTCCCGACGGCCACGTACGCGGTGACCAACGACGCGGATGAGCTGCTGCAGATCACCATGGACACCGCTGTTTCCACCACCGACGGCGGCTACGACTACGGGCTCACGATCACCGATCAGACCTGGTACGAACAGCACGGCCGCGTGGTGCTCGTCTACAACCTCTACGGATGGTGGGGGCTCACCGGCTTCGGCGACGAGGGCGACCCCGAGTGGGCGTTCCAGCCCACGTTGCAGGCAGCCACCGACGACTCCGCAGTGGTGCGCACGCAGATCGTGATGCGGCTCACCGACATGGGCCTGCTCTGATCTCGGTCTCGGCTGGGTCGTTCCCGCACCAGCTGAGCCGTGCAGTTCACGCCCGCCACTTCGCGACCATCGCCAGCACAGCAGCCATGACCAGGGTGGTGTCCACCGAGACCATCACGAGGTAGCGGGCCAGTCGCGGCCGTCCGCCGGCGATCTGGGTGGCGGCGAGCCGTTCCCCGTCGGGCGCGAAGAACGCAACACCCAGCGAGGCGCCGATGGCGACGACTGCGATGCCGACGACGACGAACCCGGCCGACCACGCGTAGCCAGCGTTGCGCACCAGCAGCACGCCGGTGACGCCGAGCACCACGCCGACGACGTTGTAGTACCGACGTGCCAGCCGGTTGGTGGCCTCGAACCACGCGACTGCTGCGTCGCCGCCGCGGCGAACGAACCACCGCGACAGGAAGAGCTGGGTGAGGTTGCAGCCGAGCCAGCCGGCGACCGAAGCGATGTGAAGCGCCAACAGGACGTTGCGGTACATGGCCGAAACGTAGCCTCAGCGCAGCACGAAGTCACCGGCGTCGGCCTGCTTGGTGCGTTGCCAGTACTCCAGCAGGGTGAACGGCCAGTTCTGGGCGACGCGCCCGAGGTCGTTCTTGTACCAGCTGCTGACATCGCTCCAGCCCCACGCCATCGCCCTGTTCTCGGCATCGACCCGCGCATTGAACTCGTCGTGCACATCGCGGCGGATCTCGATGGAACCGGCCGCACTCGACAGCAGCAGCTCGACGAGGCTGAGGATGTAGCGAACCCCGCACTCACTGAAGTAGATGATGCTGCCGTTGATCACGATGTTGGTGTTCGGCCCGTACAGGCAGAAGAAGTTCGGGAACGCGGGATCGATACGCCGAGATACGCGCGGGCATCGCCGGCCCACTGCTCGTGCAGGTCGACGCCGCCCTGACCGGTCACCTGCATCGGCGTGAGGAACTTCGAGGCCTGGTAACCGGTGCCGTAGAGCAGCACATCGGCCTCGTGTACCGTGCCGTCCGCCATCTCGATGCCAGTTGCCGTGATGCGTGCGATGGCATCGGTCACGAGGTGCACGTTGGGCTGCTTCAGCGTGCGTGCCCACACGCCGTTGTCGCGCACCATTCGCTTGGCGCCCACCGGGTAGTGCGGCACCACCTTCGCGAGCAGATCCGGCCGGTCGCCGAACTCGCCGTTGAAGTACTCCACCAGCAGCTGGCGACCGAACTCGCTGATCATGTTGACCGAACTGCCGTCGCTCTCCCAGGAAGGGTCGACGCGCACGCTCTCCAGCGCGCCGTCGCCCATGCGCCAGAAGATGGAGAAGCGATTGAACTCGCTGTAGCTGGGCACGTGACCGTAGAGCCACTGCAGGCCGTCGGGCACTGCATCGTGGTAGTCCGGCGTCGGCGCCAGCCACGGCGCCGTGCGCTGCGTGACCACCAGATCCGCGGCGACCGCGGCCACGTGCGGCAGGAACTGCAGGGCGCTGGCGCCGGTGCCGATGCACACCACCCGCTTGCCCGCGAGCGACAGGTCGGGGCGCCACTGCGCCGAGTGCATGGTCTCACCCGAGAAGGTGCCGAAGCCCTCGATCTCGGTGGGGAACTTCGGCCGGTTCAGCTGACCGACTGCGCTGATGACGATGTTGGCCGTGATCGTTCGCTGCGCGCCGGCCTCGTCGTCGTAGGTGACGGTCCACGTCTGGTCATCGTCGCTCCACACCGACTGGCGAACTGTGCAGCCGAACTGCACGTGGCGACGCACGTCGAACGCATCGGCGCACTGGCCGAAGTAGTCGTGCAACACGTGCTGCGAGCTGTAGTGGAACGGCCAGTCGTGCCGCTGGGCGAACGAGTAGCTGTAGTTGTGGTTCGGGTTGTCGACCCGGCAACCGGGGTACGCCGCCTCATACCAGGTGCCGCCCACATCGTCGTTCTTGTCGAGGATGGTGAACGGCACGCCCGCTTGCTGCAACCGATGCCCGGCGAGGATGCCCGACATGCCGGCACCGATGATGACCGCGCTGAGCGTCGTCGTCGGAGCGAGCGAGCCGGCGCGCCACTGCGGCGCACGACGGTCTTCGCCCTTGTATGCCAGCTCCTCCTCGAGCAGGGGCAGGTAGTCGGCCATACCGGCGCCACCAACCGTGAACTCGAGCATCTGCAGCAGTTGGGCATCGCCCGGCGCAGCTGCCGGCACACAGCCACCGTCGCGATACCGGGACAGCGCGGCGACTGCCAGCGACCGGATCTCCGCCTGTTGCTCTTCGGTGAAGCCACTGAAGGGCAGGTTCAACATCAGCGGGTCGGGGCGCAGGTCGTCGCGCAGCAATGACATGTCGCCGGTGAGGTACGCCAGCGACGGCAGCAGCGGCGCCAGCTCGGCATGCTGCAGCGCGGCGGCCACCTGTGCGTCGGTCTCGGTGATCGGTGCCACGCCCGCCACGAACGGGCTGGGTGACGAGGCTGCACTCACATCGGCCATCTCCGGTCAGCCTTCCGAGACGCCCTTGGGCGCCCGCTGGCTCATGAAGCCGAACATGTAGCCGGCAACTCGACGGATCTGGATCTCCTCGGCGCCCTCGGTGATGCGGTACCGGCGGTGATGGCGATAGATGTGCTCGAAGGGCTTGTGTCGCGAGTAGCCCATGCCGCCGTGCACCTGCATCGCCCGATCGGCGGCGTCGCAGCACAGCCTGTTGGCCCAGTAGTTGCACATGCTCACCTTGTCGCTCTGGCTGAACGCGCCGTCGCGGTCCATGTGCCAGGCGGTCTTGTGGATGAGCGCGCGCAGCATCTCGCACTGGGTCTGCAGTTCGACCAACGGGAACTGGATGGCCTGGTTGGTTGCCAGCGGCTTGCCGAAGGGCTTGCGCTCTTTTGCGTACTTCACCGATTCGTCGATGCAGAACTGAGCAGCGCCGAGCGACGAAGCGGCTTGCCGGATGCGGTTCTCGTTGAAGAAGTGCTGCACCACCTGCAGGCCCTTGCCCTCGCCTCCGAAGATGGCGCTGTGCGGCACGCGCACATCGGTGAGGCGGATGTGCGCGTGGTCGGTGGGCATGTTGAACGTCCACAGGTACTCGAGCACTTCGAAGCCGGGGCTCTGCGTGGGCACCAGGAACGCGGTGATGCCGCCACCGTCGCCGGCCTTGCCGCTGGTGCGCGCCATGATCATGTCGTACTGAGCGTGATGGATGCCGGTGTTCCACGTCTTCTCGCCGTTGATCACCCACTCATCGCCGTCGCGTACCGCGACCGTCTCCATGTGAGTGGCATCGCTGCCATGGTTCGGCTCGGTGATGCCGAAGGCGAACCCTCTGGTGCCCTCCGCCAGCGGGGTGATCCAGTCGGCCTTCTGCTCGTCGGTGCCGTACGCGATCATCAGCAGCAGGCCCACGTTGTTGCCCACGATGCTGTGCTCGTTCTGCAGATCGTTGTGCAGGCCGAGGCCCTTGCGTGCCAGGTGCTCGCGAATGACCGCCATGCCGAGGTTGCTGCCGTTGCGGCCGCCGAACTCCTCGGCCAACGGGTAGCGGTAGAAGCCGGCCTCGTCGGCCAACCGCTTGGCGCGGTGCAGCAGCGCCTCCCACTCGCCGTTGGGCAGGCCGCCGCGCTCCCAGTCGGTGCGCGCGTCCTCGCGCCGATGATCGAAGAAGCGGATGTTGTCGTCCTGCTCCTCGAGCGGCTTGATCACACGTTCGATGAACACGTCGAGCTCGGCGAGGAGGTCGAGAAGGTCTTGCGGTAGATCGAAGTCCATCGCGACAGCATTCCCCTCGTCACCCACCGCCGACGAGCCGAAGCACACTGCTTCCACCTCTGTTCACGCCACGAGCGTCATGCCAGACTGAGACGCATGGCAGCCACCTTCACCCGCATGGACGAATCGACCGCCGAGCAGTGGGCGGTGATCGGCGAAGAAACCCGCCGCAACCAGCCGCGCGTCGCCGACCGTGTGCTGATGCTGCTGCGCTCGCTGGCCGACGTCACCGATGGCTTTGCCACCGACCAGCTCACGCACTGCCTGCAGACCGCGACGCTCGCGCAGCAGGCCGGCGCCGACGACGAGGTGGTCGTTGCCTCACTGTGCCACGACATCGGCAAGGCGGTGAGCGTGCCCAACCACGGCGCCATCGCCGCCGAGATGCTGAAGCCCTACGTGCGCCCCGACGTGTATCGCACGATCCTGCACCACCAAGACTTCCAGGGGCGCCACTACTACGGCTACTTCGGCCTGCCCACCGACATGCGCGAGCAGTACCGCGACGAGCCGTGGTTCGGGCTCTGCGAGCAGTTCACCGACGAGTGGGACCAGATCGCGTTCGACCCGCAGGGGCACACCGAGCCGCTCGAGCACTTCGAGCCCCTCGTGCGCGAAGTCTTCGCTCGCCAGCGCTACTGAGCCTGGCGGTCACGGCGCGCTCCACCGCTGGGCGCTGGCGTGCTCCAGCGCCATCCGGCGCAGCGCGGCATAGGCCACCTCGAACACCACCGTGCCCACCACCGTGTGCTCCACCTGTTGCGCACGCAGCGCAGGGTGGGGGGTGGTGGCAACCTCCCGCTCGGCCTGCTCCACCATCGCCGGCACCATTGCGTCGAACAGCTCGCAGGTGTCGGTGACGGGCTCGCCCAGCAGATCGCACTCGGCCAACCCCACCACAGCATCGGCGAGCATTCCCCGTACGGCGGCACCCGGCCGCACCCGCAGTTGATGCCTGCGCACGAAGCGGTCGACCTCGGCAAGCGCATCGGCGTAGCGCGTGCCCGAGCGGTCGAGCTTCGGGACCATCGCGTCTTGGGCGACGCCGAACGCGTCGTGGATGGGCATCGTCTCGTCGTCGACCGCAGCCAGCACCCGTTGCGCGTCGGCGATGCTGAGCCCACCCAGGTGCAGCAGCGCTCGCACCAGCTTCACGCGGCGGACGTGCACGTCGTCGTACTCGGCTTGGTTCACGGCGGTGGGGGTGCCGGCGGGCAGCAGCCCCTCGCGCAGGTAGAACTTCAGCGTCGCCACTGGCACACCGGTGGTCTTGGCCAGATCGCCGATGCGCATGGTTGACATCCTAAACGGTGAGTTGTACTGTCCATTTCGGATAGTATTACTATCCATTACTTCTGGCAAGAGGAGCAGACATGGCCAAGGTGCACCCCGGGCGCTACACCGCAACGATCGACGGCGAGTTCGTCGTCTTCGTCATCGGCATGCGCTTCAACAAGCTGTGGAAGGTGCACCAGTGGCTGCCCGTCTTTCGCGCCATGCCGAAGATGATCGCCACGCTGATGAAGCACCCGGAGAAGGGCATGCTGGGCGCCCGCACGATGTGGGCCGGCCGCACCATCACGATGATCCAGTACTGGCGCAGCTTCGACCACCTGGAGAGGTTCTCGCGCGACGCCAACGACCCGCACCTTGGCCCGTGGCGGCGCTACAACCAGCGCGTGGCCAAGAGCGGCGACGTGGGCGTGTACCACGAGACGTACAAGATCGGCCCCGGCCAGTACGAGTGCGTGTACGCCAACATGCCGGCGATGGGTCTTGCCGCAGTGGGCAACCACCAGCCCGTCGGCGGCAGGTCCGAGGCCGCGCGCGACCGCGTTGCCGCCGGCGCGGCGACCTGACCCGCTGTCAGGCCTGGGGCCGGTCGGCCGGCGCCGGCTGCTGCGCGAGATCGAGCGAGATGCTGTTCATGCAGTAGCGCTCGCCGGTGGGCGCCGGGCCGTCGGGGAAGATGTGCCCCAGGTGCGAGCCGCACCGCCGGCAGCGCACCTCGGTGCGCACCATGCCGTGAGTGTGGTCGGTGAGGAGCTCGACGGCTTCCGCCGACTTCGCCTGGTAGAAGCTGGGCCAGCCACAGCCCGACTCGTACTTGGTGGATGAATCGAACAACTCGGCGCCACATGCCGCGCACAGGTAGGTGCCGTCGGCGTGCTCGTCGACGTACTTGCCGGTGAAGGCGCGCTCGGTGCCGGCCTCGCGGAGCACTTGGTACTGGGCCGGGGTGAGCAGCTCGCGCCACTCGTCGTCGGTGCGTTCGATCTCGGGCATGCCCGCCAGCCTACGGGCCGGTGAAGAGCCGGCCGCCGGGGCGGAAGTCGTCCTGCTTGCCGGCCGCTCGATCGGATTCGCGGTTCTTCGCCTCGGCGCGACCGACCACCTGGTGGTGCACCTCGTCGGGGCCGTCGGCCAGGCGCAGCGTGCGCTGCGCGTGCCACATCTCGGCCAGCGGGAACCACTGCGAGATGCCGGCCGCGCCGTGCATCTGGATGGCCTCGTCGATGATGTCGCAGCACTTCTCCGGCACCATCGCCTTGACGGCGCTCACCCACACACGGGCCTCGGCGTTGCCGAGGGTGTCCATCGCCTTGGCGGCGCGCAGCACCATCAGACGCATGGCCTCCACCTCGATGCGAGCACGCGAGATGACTTCCATGTTCTTGCCCAGGTTGATCAGCTTCTTGCCGAAGCCCTCGCGCGACATGCCACGATCGACCATCATCTCGATGGCCCGCTCGGCGGTGCCGATGGAACGCATGCAGTGATGGATGCGGCCCGGCCCGAGGCGCAGCTGCGAGATCTCGAAGCCCTTGCCCTCACCCCACAGCACGTTCGACTTCGGCACGCGCACGTCGTTGAACCTGATGTGCATGTGGCCGTGCGGTGCGTCGTCGGAGCCGAACACCTGCATGCCCTCCACGATCTCTACGCCGGGCGTGTCCTTGGGCACGAGGATCTGCGACTGCTGCTTGTACGTGTCGGCGTCGGGGCTGGTGCGCACCATCACGATCATGATCTTGCAGCGCGGGTCGCCGGCACCGGAGGCGTAGAACTTGGAGCCGTTGATGACCCACTCGTCGCCGTCGAGAATGGCCGAGGTCTGGATCTGCTTGGCGTCGCTCGACATGATGCCCGGCTCGGTCATCACGTAGGCCGAGCGGATCTCGCCGTCGAGCAACGGCTGCAGCCACTGCGCCTTCTGCTCGGGCGTGCCCACTCGCTCGAGCACCTCCATGTTGCCGGTGTCGGGGGCGGAGCAGTTGAGGCACTCGCTGGCCAGGCGGTTCTTGCCCAGCTCGGAGGCGATGTAGGCGTAGTCGAGGTTGCTGAGGCCCTGGCCGGTCTCGGCGTTGGGCAGGAAGAAGTTCCACAGGCCCTGCGCACGCGCCTTCGCCTTCACCGTCTCCAGCAGCTCGAGCTGCCCCGGCGCCCACGACCAGCGGTCCTCACGCCCAGCGCCCAAGCGGTGGAACTCCTCGGTGATCGGGTCGACCTCATCACGGATGAAGGTCTTCACCGCCTCGTACAGCGGCCGCACGCCTTCGGACATCCGAAGGTCGAGATCGTCCATGCTGGCCATCCTGAGTGCGCCACCAACCATGAGTGTTCCTTCCATCGTCGAAGAGCTCAGCGAGCTGCCCCGACCGTACCCCGCGACCGCCGTCGCCTCCATGGTCGAGCGACCGTCCACGTCGAACGACCCGAGCACACGTCGCCCGACGCGGCGAAGCGCTGAGCGCTGCGCCGCCAACTGCGCCAGTCTCCGGGCGGGTTTCGTCTCGCACACCGAGACCGCCCGGAAGCCAATCCGAGGCGGAATCCGCCCGGCAACGCGACACCGCCCCGCGGGAGCCAATCCAACGGGTGGAACGGCCTCGCGCACGGGGACGAAAACGTCAGAACCCCGGCCAACAGATCGTTGACCGGGGTTCTCGGCGAGCGGATGACGAGATTCGAACTCGCGACCCTCACCTTGGCAAGGTGATGCTCTACCAGCTGAGCCACATCCGCGTTGTGCGGTCTGCAATCTATCCAGCCGACCCCGAGCGTGACAACGCAGTTCGCCTGTTTGCCACCCTCTACCAGGTCAGCCGCGCTGATCGGCGGGGCGCAGGTCGACGCGCAGCACCAGAAAGCCGTCTTCCACCGTGCCCACTGCATCGCCCACGATCGCGAAGTCCTGGAAGTCGACCTTGGCCTGCTCCACGAACCGCGCACGCTCTTCGCCGGCCACCGGCGGCAGTGGACGACGCTTCACCGACGCCGCCCGCTCGCGGAAGCGGGAGAGCATCGCATCGATATCAAGACCCTGAGCCATGCCGGCAACCGTACCGGCGAACCGGGTGCGCTGCTATTCGCGCTGTTGCGAGCGCAGCAGCGGATCGATGGGAAGCGACAGCGCCTCGTCGATCGCGGCAAGATCCGACCAGTCGTCGAGCGCTGCGATCGACGGCGCGGCAGCGGCAACCTCGTGCTCGTCCAGCGACGGCCGCAACTCGCCTGAACCGGCGCCGTCGAGGGGGCCGGCCTCCGCCAGATCATCGAAGCGTGGCGGCGTGGCCAGCGCCGCAGCTTCCAGATCCACCGGCGTCGAGCCGAGCAGCACCGAGCCATCGGTCGATTCGGCTCCCTCTGGGCGAGCTGCCTCCAACCGGCGCCGGCGCGAGGTGTAGTCGCCCTTGAACCACGATCGACTGCCCATCACCTCCAACGGCCCCAGCGCCGGGTGCTCGACCCTGCTCGAGCGCCACCACCAGATGGTGCCGGCAGCGACGAGCACGGCCAGCAGCAGCAGGCCGGCGGCCGACAGCAGGATGACCCGAGCGTTCTCCGGGTCGTCGAAGGTGTCCGCCCCGAGCACTGCACCGATTGCCCGCACATGCACCTGTGCCCCCTCGAGAACCACCATACGGGCCACAGTGTCGCACGCGAACGCTCGAATCCCCACGCGCTGTCATACCGGAAGTCGTTCACGAAGTCGCGAGCCGCGCCGCCGATCCGCCATGCTGTGGCCGTGGACTTCGTCTGGATCGCGCTGCTCGTGGGCGTCATGGGGGGCATGTGGTGGGTGGCCTATCGCATGGAACCGCACTGGGCGTCGCGCGACGGCCACCGCTTCCTGTGCACGGCGCAGGAGCTGGAGGGTGGCAAGCCCATCGGTCACCCACGCGAGACGCGCGTGCTCGTCACGGCCGAAGGTGCGCTCTACGTGACCCAGAAGCGGATGATGCGCCGCCGCACGAGCATGTGGACGCTGATCGGCAAGTCGCCCGAGCCGCCGCGCAAGCTGCAGGTGTACGTGGCGCAGCACCGCAGCGACGGCGTGGCCATGCTGTCGCACCTCGCGCTGCGCATCCCCAACAAGAGCCGTTGCGTCTCCGTGCTCGACGGCGTGCTCACCGACCTTGGGCTCAACCCTTCGCCATCGACTCCAGGAAGTGCTGCACCGGCGGCCCCACCTGATCGAGATTGATCAGGAACCCGTCGTGCCCATGCGGTGAATCGATCTCCACGTACTCCGCCGGTGTGCCGCCGGCGGTGATCAGCTGTTGAATCTGACGCTGCTGGTAGGTGGGGTACAGGATGTCGCTGGAGATGCCCATCACCAGCGCCGGCGCAGCGATGCGGGCCATCGCCGCACCCACGCTCGTGCGACCGCGGGCCACGTCGTGGAGATCCATCGCCTTGCCGATGATGAGGTAGCTGTTGGTGTCGAAGCGGTAGGCCAGCTTGTCGCCGTGGTACTCGAGGTAGCGCTCGACCTCGAAGCGCTGCCACAGGCCGAGCCCTTCGCCCAGGGTGGCCCCATCGGCCAGCTCGCGACCGAACCGGTCGGTGAACACGTTGTCGCTGCGGAACGTCACCTGCGCGACCATGCGGGCGATGGAGAGCCCCTCCGTGGGGCCGTCGCCATCGGCAGCGTCGTAGTAGTCGCCACCGCGCCACCTGGGGTCGAGGCGCACCGCCCGCCGGCCGATGGCGCCCCACGCGATCTGTTGCGCGGTGGCCTGCGCACAGGTGGCGATGGGCACGATCGAACGCACCCTGTGGGGAAACGTGATGGCCCACTCGAGCACCTGCATGCCGCCCATCGAGCCACCCACCACCGAATGCCAGCGGGCCACACCCAGGTGGTCGGCCAGCCGCACCTGTGCGCGCACCATGTCGCGAATGGTGATGACCGGGAACCGCCCACCGTAGGCGCGACCGTCGACCGGGTGCGCCGAGGCCGGGCCGGTGGAGCCCTGACAGCCCCCCAGCACGTTGATGCACACGACGAACCACCGCTCGGTGTCGATGGCCAGACCGGGCCCGACGATGCCCTCCCACCAACCGGGCGTGGGGTGGCCCCGCTCGGCGGCCCCGGTGGCGTGGCTGTCGCCGGTCCAGGCGTGGCACAGCAGGACGGCGTTGCCGCCGTCGGGGTCGAGGCGGCCCCAGGTCTCGTAGGCCAGCGTCACCCCGTGCAACGTGATGCCGCCTTCGAGCGCGAACGGCCGGTCGGCGGCGAACGTGTGGAACTTGCGGCTCCCCGAGGGTTGGCCCGGCATCCACGCGCCCGTCGCAGGGAGTGGTCGTGTGGCCATCAGGTTTTCCCTCCTCGTTCAGATCGGTCGCGTCGACCACCGCACGAGCGGGAAGCTTCGTTGCCCGGCTGCGCCGGACCACATCCCCGCCGGAGCGGGAAGGCACCGTGGGGCTTCCTCCCCGGTTGCCGGACCCCACCGTTGCCGGCAGGGTCGCTCGTGATGCATGTCGCCGAGCACGCTAGCAACGGATGGCGACCGGGCCACGGCATTTCGCCCTCGGAACTGGTCCTCGGTGGCGTAGTGACCGGCGAGGTCGACCAGCTGCGCGAGCTCGTCGAACGCCACCAGCTGATCCAGGTGGCCACGCAGCGACCCTTCCGCACGGAGCAACGCCAGCGATCGCTGCACCGCCTTCACCATCGAGAACAGCGCGGTGAGCGGCGAGACGATGAGCCGAAAGCCGAGGTCGCCCAGCTCGGCAGGTGTGAGCAGCGGCGTGCGACCGGTCTCGACCATGTTGGCGACGAGCGTGATGTCGGGCAGCGACGCGGCAACCCGTTCGAGCTCGGCGATCGACTCGGGGGCCTCCACGAACAGCGCGTCGACACCGGTGTCGCGTGCCATCTTGGCCCGTTCGATCGCCTCCTCGAGCCCAACGGCTGCGCGGGCGTCGGTGCGAGCAGTGATGTGCATTCCGGGCGCATGGTGCACCGCTGCCCGCAGCTTCGCCAACCAGTCGGCGCGCTCGATCACCTGCTTGCCCGCCATGTGGCCACACCGCTTCGGCCACACCTGGTCCTCGAGGAACATGCCCGATGCGCCGGCTTGCTGCCACAGCTCGACGGTGCGAATGGTGTTGAGTGGGTTGCCGTACCCGGTGTCGGCGTCGACGACGACCTCGAGGCCGGGGTTGGCAGCGCACACCCGGCGAGCCACCTCGGCCATCTCCGTCTGCGTGAGGTATCCGAAGTCGGGCAGGCCCAGCAGCGTGCCGCTGACGCAGTAACCGCTGAGGAACACGGTGTCGAAACCGGCCTGGGCGCCGAGCCGGGCGGTGAGCGCGTCCCACACGCCGGGCATCAGCACCGCCGGCGCACCCTGCTCGGACAGGCGCTCTCTCAACGATGCTCCGCTCATCCGCGCAGCGTAACCGTCGCTCCTGGCAGTGGCCCAGCGTGCACGCCGAAGCGCGCAGCTGATCGGTCGCACAGCCTGACTGACCAGCGCGTCAGCCAGCCTGATGCATCAGCGAGTAGACGATGCGCGATCGAAGGGCCAGGCTTGACGACCATGAGCGTGAGCTACCTGACCCCCAAGGCCCATCCGGTGGCCGTCGGCGCCGCCGGCCGTGGTTCCATCGCGATCGAAACCATCCTCGCCGGCGACGTGGTTGCCGCGTTCGGCGGGCGGTGTGTCACCCGTGTCGAATTCGACCTGCTCCCGGTCGCACAGCAGGTGCGCAGCATCCAGATCGAGGATGCGCTGTTCCTGGCCGGCCCCACCGAGCCGGAGCCAGCCGATTTCATCAACCACTCCTGCGACCCCACGTGCGGCATGCGCGGCGCAACCGTGCTCGTCGCCCTGCGCGACCTCGAAGCCGGCGAGGCCATCACCTACGACTACGCGATGAGCGACGGCAGCGACTACGACGAGTTCGAGTGCCTGTGCGGAGCCCGGACCTGCCGCAGCAAGGTCACCGGCGACGACTGGATGCTGCCCGAGTTGCAGCTGCGCTACCGCGGCTACTTCAGCCCGTACCTGGCCGCACGCATCGCGTCGTTGGCCAGCATCGGCGCCGAGCGTCGCGCGTTCGCCTTCTGAGCCAGTAGCGGCACCTGCCGCGCCGACCCCGCGAGCTATGGTCGGCACATGCGATTACTGGTCGTGGGCGCCGGCGGTGTGGGTTCGTCAATCGTGTCGATTGCGGCACGACGGCCGGTCTTCGAGCAGATCACCGTGGCCGACGTCGACCTCGGGCGCGCCACGCGGGCCGCCGCACGGGTGGGCTCACCGCACGTGGTGGGCACCCGCGCCGACGCCTCCGACACGCTCGATCTCGTCGAGTTGGCACGGGCGTCGAAGGCCGACGTGATCGTCAACGCCTGCGACCCGCGCTTCAACCCGCCCATCTTCGATGCCGCGTTCGAAGCCGGCTGCCACTACCTCGACATGGCGATGCACATGTCGACCCCGCACCCCACCGACCCGTACAACACCTGTGGTGTGAAGTTGGGCGACGCTCAGTTCGCAGTCGCCGACCAGTGGGAGGCTCGCGGGTTGCTGGCCCTGGTGGGCATGGGGGTCGAGCCAGGCTTCAGCGACGTGGCCGCTCGCTACGCCTCCGACAACCTGTTCAGCTGCATCGACGAGGTGGGCGTGCGTGACGGTGCCGACCTGGTGATCGACGGCTTCGACTTCGCTCCCACGTTCAGCATCTGGACCACCATCGAGGAGTGCCTGAACCCGCCGATCATCTACGAGCGCAACCGCGGCTGGTTCACCACCGAGCCGTTCAGCGAGCCCGAGACGTTCGACTTCCCCGAGGGCATCGGCCCGCTCGCTTGCGTGAACGTGGAGCACGAGGAAGTACTGCTGATGCCGCGCTGGCTCGACGTCGGCCGGGTGACGTTCAAGTACGGCCTCGGCGACGAGTTCATCGACGTGCTGCGCACGCTGCACAAGCTCGGCCTCGACAGCACGCGGCCGGTGAAGGTGCGCGGTGTGGAGGTGTCGCCACGCGACGTCGTGGCCGCCACCCTGCCGAACCCGGCAGAGCTGGGCGATCGCATGCGGGGCCGCACCTGTGCCGGCTCGCTGGTCACCGGCCTCGGGCTGGATGGCAAGCCCCGCCGCACCTACCTCTACCAGGTGGTCGACAACGAGTGGACGATGCGCGAGTACGGCCATCAGGCCGTGGTGTGGCAGACCGCGGTGCACCCGGTGGTGGCCCTGGAGATGCTGGCCACGGGCGAGTGGAAAGGCGAAGGAGTGAAGGGCCCGGAGGCCTTCCGCGCCGACCCGTTCCTGGCGCTGCTCGACCAGCACGGCGCACCGTGGGCCATGGAAGAGCACGCCGTATGACGCGGCTGCGCAAGGCCGACGTCGAGCAGCTGCTGGCCGGCTACGACGCCGACCCGGTGGCGGCACTCACCACGGCGCTGCGGGTGGTGCTCGATCAACCCGGCGGCGAGTGGACCGCACTGTTGAAGGCCGCCGGCTTCTCCTGCGCCCGCCGCATTCGCCTGCAGGGCAACGACCCGGCGGCGCTCGACGAGCTGGCTGCAGAACTGAACGAGCTGCGCGCAGTCGCAGTCGCAGTCGCCTGACGCTCCGCGGCAGCGATCCACCCGGTCAGTGCACCGCGACGACGGGTTGGGCCCGCACCATCCGCTGGTCGAAGCCCACCTCGGTGGGGAGGAAGCCGTTGCGATCCGGCCACAGCAGTTGCACCGCATCGAACGGCGCCCCTCGCCGCCACGCGACGGCGGTGCCCAGCAGCTCGCGCGCCGTCGCTGCTGCGATCGGCGCGAACACGCAGCGCAGGTCGTTGTCGAACAGACCGGTCAGTTCCACACCGATGGGTATCTCGGTGCCGCCGCGCAACATGTCGGCGATCATGTCGAACAGCCCGTTGGCCGCAGACGGCGTGAGGCCGAAGACGACGACTTCGGGGAAGCCGAACGCCTCGGGGTAGCCGATCGTGTAGACGTAGCCGGCGCGGGGTGGCTGGAGGTCGGTGCGGGCGGCGACCGGTTCGGTGGCCCAGCCGTGCGTGTCGATCATCCACTCGATCTTCTCCGCGTGCGGGATGTGGAAGTCGGGAAGCTCCATCTCAGAGCAACCCTTCGGCACCCACATCCAACGCATGCTGCGTATGGCGAGTGGCCATGGCGGCGAACATCGCCTCGCTGCGATCGCTGCTGCCGACGATCTGCGACGCCACCACCGACATGACGATGCCGGCGTATGCGTCGCGGCAGTACTGGCGCCAGAACTCGTCGCCGTCGAGGCTCACGCCGTACTCGCCCAGTGCCGCGCAGTACCGCTCGACCAATGGACGCTCGATCTGCCGACGAACCTCGGGCAGCGGCCCCGCGCCCAGGAAGTAGCTGACATCTGCGCTGGGACTGCCGTGCCCCGGCGTCTGCCAGTCGACCGTGGCCAGCGGGTAGCCACCCCGCTCGGACGCGAACATCAGGTTGTCGAGCCGATAGTCGCCGTGGGTCACCGTGTCGGGCAGCGTGCGACCCTCGATCCATGAAGGGATCAACGCACCGAAGCGCTCGATGAGCGCGACGCCCTCGGTGTCGAGGTACTTCGCAAAGGTGGCCAGGAAGCCGGGCAGGAACATCGTCCACAGCATCTGCAGCCCGGCGGCATCGTCGGCGCCCCGTCGTTGCAGGAACTCGATCTCGGCCAGTGACGGGTCGGCCCAACGCGGGCCGTGCAGGCGAGCGAGCTCGAGCACGGAACGCTCCGGCCATCTCAGCCGTGCAGCCGGTGATCTGGTTGCCCTGCTCGGCCGGGGAGAGGTCTTCCAGCAGCAGCACGAAGTCGCCATCGGCTTCGTGCCACTCGCCGTGGAAGCACCGCGCGACCCGGATGTCGACCGTCGGCGCGATCTGCGCGTAGAACTTCACCTCCCGCTCGTAGTTGCGCAGCGAAACGCCGGTGGCGCGACTGGTGGGATCGGGCGAGGGCAGCTTGGCGATGATCGAAGTGGGCAGGTCGCTGCCCGCCGGCACCGCCAGCTCGTAGCGCACGTTCATGCCGACCAGCCCGTCGCCGATGCGGCGATCGCCGGTGATCGTCACGTCGGCACCGAGCACGGTGCTGAGCCATTCGGAGGTGATCTCTTCTGGTGCCATCGCGTTCGACCGTAGCCGTACGCCACGCCGTCTGGCACAGTGGGCGACGTGAGCGACGAGCTGACTGCGACACTGGCCCACCACGCCGAGCAGCTGGCCCGCGAGGGCTACACGATCGTGCGCGACGCGTTCGACGCCGACCTGGCCCACGCGCTGCACGCCGACATCGACCGGCTGGAGCAGCAGCTGGGAATCGGCTTCGGCGGTAACGGGTTCGAGGGCCACGCCACCACTCGCGTGTACAACCTGCTCGCATTGGGCGAGCTCTACTCGCAGGTGCCCGTGCACCCCATCGTGCTGCCTCTGATGCATCATCTGCTGGGCAGTGGCTGCCTGGTCAGCAGCCTGTCGGCCATCACCATCCACCCCGGCGAGATCGCCCAGCCCATCCATGCCGACGACCAGGTGATCCCCATTCCCAAGCCGCACAAGGCCGTCACCGCCAACAGCATGTGGGCCGTCACCGACTTCACCGAGGCCAACGGCGCCACTCGCATCATCCCCGGCAGCCACCTCGCCGATCACTCCCCCGCCTACGGGCAGCACTACGACACGATCTGCGCCGAGATGCCGCGCGGCAGCATCCTCGTCTGGGATGGTGGCCTGTGGCACGGCGGCGGCGCCAACGTCACCGATCACCGCCGCCGCGGGCTGGCGATGAACTACTGCGCCGGCTTCATCCGCCAGCAGGAGAACCAGCAGTTGGGCATACCGTTGGCCACGGTTGGCGGCTTCTCGCCCGAGCTGCGCGAGCTGTGCGGGTTCGGCGTGTACAAGGGTCTCATCGGGCACATCGACCGGCAATCGCCCGAGCAGCGCTTGCTCGATTCGCGCCAGCACGGCGCGATGTTGTGGGATCGCACGTAGCCGCTACCGTCCACCGGGCATGTACACGTTCCTGTTGAAGCCCAAGTGGATCGGCTTCCACCTGCTCTGCCTCACGGCGATCGTGGTGATGATCAACCTCGCGTTCTGGCAGCTGCGACGCCTCGACGAGAAGCAGACGTTCAACGATCGGGTCACCTCGCACACCGACGCCGATGTCGTGCCGCTCGACGGCGCGTTGTTGCAGGGCGATGCCGACGACCTCATCTACCGCCGGGTGGAAGCCACCGGCAGCTACCTCCGCGAACCCCAGTTCGAGGTCGTCAACGTCACCCAGGAGGGCACCACCGGTCGCGACGTGGTGAATGCGCTGCAGCTCGCCGATGGCACGCTGGTCATGGTCAACCGAGGGTTCGTGCCCACCGGCACTCCCCTGCCGGCACCTCCACCCGGCGAGGTGCAGGTGCTCGCCCGGCTGAAGGCCGGCCAATCGGCCGGCACGGGCCAGCCGGCCGACGACGGCACCAAGCCGCTCTCCGAGATCCGACGCGTCGATCTCGTTGCCCTGGGCCAGCAGTTCGAGCAGCCGCTGGCGCCGATGTACCTGGAGCTGCTCGAGTCACGACCAGCGGAACCGAGCTCGGTGAGCGCGGTGGCCTTCCCGGAGCTGAGCGAGGGCCCGCACCTCAGCTACGCCGTCCAGTGGTGCATCTTCAGCATCAGTGTGGGCGTGGGCTGGGTGTTCGCCGTGCGCAAGAGCATCCGTGACCGCAGCGGCACCAAGCAGCCGTCGAAGCTGAAGGCCGTCGAACGCTACGACCCCCAGGCCTCCTGAACGACTGGCCACCTGAACGACGGGGCCCCTGAAGAGCCGGGCTCGTCACGGCGCGGCGACGAAGCCCTCCATCTCGGCCATGCGACGGAACTGCTCGATGACGTTGGGCGCCACGTAGGTGGGGTCGAACGAGCGATACGCGGTGTCGACGTTGACCGAGATGCGCCCGAACTCACTGAGGCCACTGAACTGCTCGCGGGCGCCGATCTCGCGCGCGATGTCGCGAGCAGCGTCCCACGCGTCGAGCCCGGCGGCGTGGCGCTGTGCAGCGGCCTCGTCGACGAACGCCAAGTAGTCGCGCACCGTCGCAATGCCGGCCTTGTCGGTGAGCGGCCCGTGGCCGGGCACCACCGTGTCGATGTCCATGCCCAGCATCAGGTCGCATGCGGCCACCCAGTTCGACAGCGGGCCGGCCCACACGATGGGTGTGCCGCCGACGAACAGGATGTCGCCGGTGTACACCGTCTTCGCGTCGGGAACGTAGGCGATGGTGTCGCCGCGCGTGTGCGCCGGCCCGACCTCGATCAGCTCGACCACACGGCCACCGACCTCCACCTCCAACCGGCCACGGAACGTCCGGGTGGGCATGCGCACGTCGATGCCGTCGAAGTCGAACGCGCCGAAGAAGTGACGGAACAGCGCACCGACCTCGCCGGGCGCCGAGTTCAGCGCGTGCAGCATCGACGGCGGCACCTCGGTCATCTCGTGAGCCGTCGCCTCGGACGCGACGATCTCCGCCGCCTCGAGCAGTTGGTTGCCGTAGCAGTGATCGCCATTGGCATGGGTGTTGAGCAAGGTGGCGATCGGCGCAGCTGCGGTGAGCGCAGCCATCGAGTCGAGCATCTGCTGGGTGAGCTTCAGGTCGAACAGCGTGTCGACCAGCAGTGATGCGCCGTCACCCACCACCAGGCCGGCGTTGCTCCAACCCCAACTGCCATCCGACTGGAGGTAAGCGAAGCAGGCATCGCCGAGTTCGTGGAGTCGAGTGTCGCGCGGCATGACGCGTTCCTATCACGCAGGCACACCACGTCGTGCGAGCGGGCAGCGGGCATACAGTGACTGCATGAGCCTGCTCGCCACTCGCCGCCTCGGCCGTACCGGCCACCAGTCGTCACTCGCCATCCTCGGCGGCGCCGCCTTCTGGGGCACCACCCCCGAGGTCACCGAACGCAGCTTCCAGCTGGCGCTCGATGCGGGCGTCAACCATCTCGACATCGCGCCGTCTTACGGCCATGCCGAGCTGGTGGTGGGCCCGCTCGTCCCTGCCGTGAGGGCCCGGCTGTTCATCGGCGAGAAGTCGAATCGCACCAACCCCGATGGCCTGCGCGCACAGCTCGAGACGTCGCTGCAGCGACTCGGCTGCGACTCGTTCGACCTGTACCAGGCTCACGGCGTCACCGACATGGCCGAGCTCGATCGTCGGAGCCCAGCCATCGAGGCCATTCTGCGTGCCCGCGACGAGGGCCTCACGCGCTTCGTCGGCATCACCGGCCACGACTTCGGCACCGCCGCCGCCCAGCTGGCGGCAGTGCGTCGCTTCGACCTCGACAGCGTGATGCTGCCGGTCTACCCGGGCGCTCTGGTCAACGCCCAGTACGCAGCCGATCTGGCAGCCCTGCTCGCGGAGGCGGCTCGGCGCGATCTGGCAGTGATGGCCATCAAGGCCGGCGCACACCAGCCGTGGGGCACGCGCGAGAAGACCTCCACCACGTGGTACGAACCGTTCACCGACCCAGAGTCGGTCGCCCGCGGGGTGCGGTTCACGCTCGGTACGCCGGGGGTGCACGCGTTCTGCACCACGGGCGATGTCGACGTGCTGCCAATGCAGCTGGCGGCGGCAGCCTCCTACGAGCCCCTGTCCGTCGGCGAGCGCGAGGCGCTGCTCACCGATGCGGCCGAGTGGCCGACCATCTTCCCGCTCACCGAACACGCTCGCTGACGCCAGCGGCGGCCGACGCTGGTTCGCTTCCGACGGCGCTGGTCGGCTTCAGCCGGCGGCGTCGAACATGGCAGCGACTCGCTCGGCGATCATCACCGTGGGAAGGTGGGTGTTGGCTCGCGGAACGGTTGGCATCACCGACGCGTCGCACACCAGCAAGCCGTCGTAGCCGACCACCCTGCACCGCGCATCGACCACGGCATGGGGGTCGTCGGCGACCCCCATGCGGCACGTACCCACCGCGTGCACGTAGTCGCCCACCGCCGAGCGGAGCCCCTGGTCGGAGAGGTCGTACGCCTCGGGCGCGGCCACCGCCCGCATCGCCGAGCTGAGCGCGACGCGCTCGGTGAGCGTGGCAGCAGCGCGCAATGCGACCAGGTCGCGCTCATCGCTCAACATCGCGAACTCGACGATCGGGTCGACGGTCGGATCGGCGGCGGCGAGCCGCACCGAACCCCGCGAGTGCACTCGCATGACCGCTCCCATCAGCAGCGCCAACGACGGCAGGGCCGGGTCGAGCACGTCCATCGCCAGCAACTGCAGGTCGTGATGCTCGAGGTGCGTGGCGCGGAGCAAGGCCGAGACCGCCACCCGCGACTGCGCATCCACCACCTCCTCGTGCAGCCGGAGGGCGAGCGGGAAGGACGGGTGGTCTTGCAGCCCCCGACCCACCCCGGCGCGATCGATGCCGCTGCGCAACAGGATTGCCGGCGAGTGGATGGCGCCGCCGCAGACGACCACTGTGGTTGCGTCGATCTCGGTGCCGTCGGCCAGCGCCACGCCCACGGCTCGCCGGCCGTCGAGCAGCACACGATCGACGAGTGCGTCGCCACGCACCTGCAGGTTCGCCCGGGCCCTGGCCGGCTCGAGGTACACGTCGTTCACCGATGCTCGGCGACCATCGGCGGTGCGGGTGAGGTTCGCATGCTCGGCGGTCGGTTCGGCCGACAGCATCGCCTGCGCCACCACCCCCATCTCGTGCGGCATCGCCGGGCGCAGCGGGATCGGCAGCCGCGCGAACCACGGGGCCACCGACGCCCAGCCCCAGCCGGCGCACCCGAAGTCGCGCTCCCACTCGTCGTAGTCGCCGGGCTCACCCGCCAGCGCGACCATCGCATTGACTGCTGACGACCCGCCGACTCCGCGACCGCGCGCATACAACCGTTGGCCTTGTTCGGCGGTACGACTGGCCATCAGCCGCGGCCAGATGCGACCGGGCTCGGCCATTGCCGCGACGAACGACGGGCCGCTGACAGCGGCCGGCGTGCCCGCACTGTCGTGATCGGGCCCGGCCTCCAGCAGCAGCACTGTGCGTGTGGGCCGCTCGCTGAGCCGTGCGGCGAGCGCAGCTCCGGCCGAACCGGCGCCGACCACCACCACTTCGGCGCGACGCACCACCGGGCTCAGGCCCCGACTGCGGAAGGAGGGTTGGTGTTGGCCGGCAGCCCGGCGAGATGCGCGGTGTCGTTGTAGCGGTTCAGGCGCCACACGTTGGGTTTCACCAGCTGCAGCTCGGTGATGGACGTGTTGAGGGTGTGGATCTGGAACGAGCCCATGCCGGGCGCCCGCAAGGCCAGGCGCAGCACCGCGTCGACGACGCCGCCGTGGCACGCAACGACGACGGTCTTGCCCGCATGATGGTCGAGCGTGCGCCGCACGGCGGAGCCGACCCGGAACTGAAAGGAAGCCACCGTCTCGCCGCCGGGGAAGGTGGTGGCGAACGGGTCGCCACTGTCCCAGGCTTCGGGGCCGATGTCGTAGCGCTCCATGTACTCCTTGTACGACAGGCCGTCGCACTCCGGGCCGGGGTCGTGCTCGCCGAAGCCGTCGTCGATGGACACCGCGAGGCCACCCAGCGAGGATGCCACGATCTCGGCCGTCTCGATCGCCCGCGGATACTGGCTGGCCAGCAGCACATCGGCCTCGAACTCGGGGTTCGCCACCCACCGGGCCCGCAACCGATCGGCCTGCTCACGACCCAACGGCGACAAGCCCGAGCACGTGCGCGGACCCCCGATCACACGGTTCACCGTGACGATCGATTCACCATGGCGGACGAGCACGAGTCGGGTCACGACGTGCGACGCTATCGGGCGAGCGATGCGCGGTGTCACCCGGCCAGGTGACGAACGCGCTCGACCGGCGAAGGGCACCGTTCGGCATCGACGCTGCACGTCGAGGTGAAACTGCTCAGCGGCAAAGAACACATCGACGGGTGTGTCCTACTGCTTACTTTTCGTTCGCGACCGAAGGATCGCCCGTGCCCGGGCCCGTAGGTTCTTCGCGGTGGCCACCGGAGCGCGTCTCACCATTCGCACCAGTAGCCCAGATCCGCGCTGCGCCGGGCTGCTGGCCGATGCCCACGCCCTCGGGCTCACCGACGTCACCGCCATCGATGTTGCCGACGTCGTGTGGTTCGCCGGCACGCTCAGCGCCACGCAGAAGAAGGCTTTGGAAGCCGTCCTGGTCGATCCGTTGCTGCAGACGGGTTCCTGGACCGCACCGAAGGCCGGCATCGAGACCGAACTGCTGCCGGGCGTCACCGATCCTGTTGCCATCGCGGTGGCCCTGGCGGCACACACGGTCGGTGTGCCGGGAATGGAAGTGGCAACGGGCAAGCACTTCCACCTCGCCGGCGAGCTCCTCCCGGAGACCACTGCGACGCTGGCTCGCCGGCTGCTGGCCAATCAGGTGATCGAGCGATGGGCGCCAGCGCCACTGGCACCGTCGTTCATCGATGCGACCGCGGTCGCCGAGCACACCGTCGACCACGTCGCGATCCGCGATCTCACCGACGCAGCGCTGCAGTCGCTCAACAAGGAACGCGGCCTCTCGCTCGATCTGGCCGAGCTGCACGCCATCGTGCAGCACTTCCGTGGCGTCGGGCGCGAGCCGACCGACGTGGAGCTGGAGACGTTGGCCCAGACGTGGAGCGAGCACTGCGCCCACAAGACGTTTCGAGCGCGCATCACACTCGCCGACGGCAGCGAGGTCGAGCCGCTGATGCGGCAGCTGCGTGGGTGCACCGACGCCATCGATGCACCGTTCGTGCGGAGTTCGTTCGTCGGCAACGCAGGCATCCTCGGCTACACCCCGGGCGTCACCGTGGCGGTGAAGGCAGAGACGCACAACCACCCGTCGGCGATCGAGCCGTTCGGTGGTTCGAACACCGGTGTCGGTGGCGTGATCCGCGACGTGATGGGCGCCGCCCACCACCCCATTGCCATCACCGACATCCTCTGCTTCGGCCCCACCGACTTCCCGGCCGACCAGCTGCCCGACGGCGTGCTGCACCCGCGCCTGATCGAGAGTGGCGTGGTGGCGGGCGTGGCCGACTACGGCAACAAGATCGGCCTCCCCACCGTGGCGGGCGCTGTGCTGTACGACCCCGGCTACCTCGCCAACCCACTGGTGTATGCCGGCTGCATCGGCGTGGCCCACGAGGGTGCGTGGCAGCTGCCCGGCCCCCAGCCGGGCGACCTGGTGGTGGTGATGGGTGGCCGAACCGGCCGCGACGGCTTGCGCGGGGCCACGTTCAGCAGCGCCACCATGGATGCCACCACCGGCGACGTCGCCGGCGCCAGCGTGCAGATCGGCGACCCCATCACCGAGAAGCTGCTCATCGATGTGATGCGCGAGTGCATCGGCCTCTACACGGCCGTCACCGACTGTGGCGCCGGGGGCCTCTCCAGTGCGGTCGGTGAGATGGCCGAGGGCGTGGGTGCCGACGTGGATGTGGCCCTGGCCCCGCTGAAGTACCCGGGCCTGCGGCCGTGGGAGGTGTGGCTCAGTGAGGCACAAGAGCGCATGGTGTTCGCAGTACCGCCGATGCACCTGTCAGCGGTGGTCGACCTGTGCACTCGCCACGGTGTCGAAGCCGTCTCGCTCGGTGCCTTCACCGGCGACGGCTGGCTGCGCGTGCGCGCCGGGGATCTCACGGTGCTCGAACTCGACACCCACTTCCTGCACGACGGCCGCCCTCAGCGCACGATGAACGCCGTGATGCCAGCACCAGTGCGCGACCCGGCAGCGGCACCCGACTGCGCCGACCCCGCCGCCACTCTGCTGGCGCTGCTCGCGCACCCCAACATCGCGTCCAAGGAGCACATCATCCGTCGCTACGACCACGAGATCCGTGGCGCGACGGTGGTCCGCCCGCTCGTCGGCGAAGGGCACGACAGTCACGCCGATGGCGTGGTGCTGGCCGAGCCTGCGCACTCGCACGGGCTGGCCATCGGCATCGGGGTCAACCCGTGGTTCGGCATCACCGATCCCGAGCACATGGCGCACGCCGTCGTCGACGAGGCCATCCGCAACGTCGTCGCCGTCGGCGCCGACCCCAGCTCGGTGGCGTTGCTCGACAACTTCAGCTGGGGCGACCCTCGCCGCCCGTCCACGCTCGGTGAGCTGGTCGCTGCGGTGCAGGGCTGCTGCGCCGCAGCCACTGCCCACCGGGCACCGTTCGTCAGCGGCAAGGACTCGCTGAACAACGAGTACCTGGGCAGCGACGGCGCCCGGCACGCCGTACCCCCGACCTTGGTCATCACGGCCATCGCCCATCACCCCAACCCCGACCTGGCCGTCACTCCAGATCTCAAACAGGCGGGCAGTGTGCTGGTGCTCGTCGGCAGCACTCGTACCGAGTTCGGCGGCAGCCACTTCTTCATGGTCGACGGCACGCTCTCCTTCGGCGACGGTGCTCGCGGCATGGTGCCCGCACCCGACCCACACGCACCGAGCCGCTATCGCGCGTTGCACCGCCTGTTGCGAACCGGTCGCGTGCGCAGCTGTCACGACCTCAGCGAAGGCGGCCTGGCGGTGGCACTCGCCGAGATGTGCATCGGCGGGCGGTTGGATGCCGACATCGTCGCACTGCCCCACCCCGACACGACGACTTCGCTTGTTCAGCGGATCGAACGGTCGCTTCGTGTGCGAAGTGGCACCCGACGACGTGCAGTGGTTCCTCGCCGGCCTCGGCGAGCCCGCAACCGTGCTGGGCACCGTCACCGCCGAGCCGCTGCTGCGCCTGGCGGGCAGCGACACGCCCGTCGATGCGCTGCGAGCCGCCTTCCGCGGAGACCCACGATGAGCCGGCCGCGCGCGATGGTGCTGGCCGCGCCCGGCACCAACCGCGACCACGACGTTGCGTTCGCCCTGCAGTTGGCCGGCGCCGACCCGCACATCACGTTGCTCGAGGAACTGCTGGCCAACCCCGCCGTCTTGCTGCGCGACACGCAGTTGTTGGTGCTCGCCGGCGGTTTCAGCTACGCCGATGCGCTCGGCGCCGGCCGCATGTGGTCGCTCGCGGTCACCCACCGCCTCGGCGACGTGCTGCCCCGTTTCGTCGCCCTCGGCCGCCCGGTCATCGGCATCTGCAACGGCTTCCAGGTGCTCACCCGCACCGGCCTGCTGCCCGGCGCGCTCGGCCACAACGCCAGCGGTCACTTCCAGTGCGAGTGGGTGCGAATGGAAGCACCGGCCAGCAAGAGCGTCTGGACCACGGCGCTCGAGCCCATCGAGTGCCCCATCGCGCACGGTGAGGGGCGCTACGTGCACCCCGACGTCGCAGCGCTGGCCGCCAATGGCCAGGTGGCCCTGCGCTACGCCGACACCGAGCGCAGCGGTAACCCCAACGGCTCGGCGGCAGGCATCGCCGGCGTGTGCGACGAGACGGGCGTCGTGCTGGGCCTGATGCCGCATCCGGAGAACCACGTCGTCGCCCGCCAGCACCCGCGCCACGTGCGTGGCACCGCTGCCGGGCTGGGCTTGGCGCTGTTCGAGCAGGGTGTCAAGTATGCGGCAGGCCTGGGAGGCGCGTGATGGATCCGTTCCTCGACCTCGACCTGCCGCTGCCCGACCGACGCGACGGCAAGGTGCGCGTCAGCTTCGCCCTGCCGGCCGACGCCGGCGGCGGCCGGCGGCTGTTCGTCACCACCGATCGGCTGAGCGCCTTCGATCGCGTCATCGCCGGCGTGCCGTACAAGGGGCAGGTGCTGAACCAGCTGGCGGCGTGGTGGTTCGCCCAGACGGCCGACATCGTGCCCAACCACGTGCTCGAGATCCCCGACCCCAACGTGCTCGTGGCCCGCAGTGCGCACCCGCTCCCGGTGGAAGTGGTCGTGCGCGGCTACATCACCGGTGTCACGTCCACCTCGTTGTGGCAGCAGTACGCCGACGGTGCCCGCACCATCTACGGGCACCCGTTCCCCGATGGCCTGCGCAAGAACACCGCACTTCCCTACGCGCTCGTCACACCCACGACCAAGGCCGAGCACGGAGGCCACGACGAGCCCATCACCGTGGCTGAAGTCGTCGAGCACGGGCTGGTCGAACCGAAGATGTGGGGGCAGACGGTGGAAGCTGCGTTGCAGCTCTTCCGGCGCGGCCAGCAGGTCGCGGCCGAGGCGGGCCTCATCCTCGCCGACACCAAGTACGAGTTCGGCATCGACCAGCACGGCTCGCTGTTGCTGATCGACGAGATGCACACCCCCGACTCGTCGCGCTACTGGGTGGCCGACAGCTACCACCAGCGGCTCACCGCCGGCGAGGAGCCCGAGAGCCTCGACAAGGAAGTCGTGCGCCGCGCACTGCTGGCCACCGGCTACCGCGGTGACGGTGAGCCACCGGCACTGCCCGACGAGGTCTGGCAGCAGACCAGCGCCCGCTACATCGACGCCTACGAACGACTCACCGGTACCCCCTTCCAGCCTGGCGCCTACCCCGTCGGCCCTCGCATCCTGGAGCACCTTCATGTTTCCTGACACTCCCGTGCACGTGCGCAGCCAGCACGATCAGCAACCTGGCCTGCGCGACGACGGCCCGAAGGAGGAGTGTGGTGTCTTCGGTGTCTCCACGCCACACGGTGAAGGCATCGCTCAGCTGGCCTTCTTCGGCTTGTTCGCGCTGCAGCATCGGGGCCAAGAGGCAGCCGGCATCGCCGTCAGCGACGGCAGCCGGGTGCGCTGCCACAAGGACACCGGCCTCGTCGCCAACGTGTTCACGCCGGCCACCATGGCCACGCTCACCGGGTACCACGCGATCGGTCACACCCGCTACAGCACCACCGGGGCCAACGCACACCGCAACCATCAGCCGTTCCTGGTGGAGACGATGCACGGCCCGCTGGCGGTTGCACACAACGGCAACCTGGTGAACGCCGGCGCACTGCGCGAAGAACTGCTGGCCAAGGGCTTCGGACTCACGGCCACCAGCGACACCGAGGTGCTCACCCTGATGCTCGCCGCGGCCGGCGGCAAGACGTGGGAGGATCGCATCGAACGCACGCTGCCGGCGTGGAAGGGTGCGTACTCCTTGGTCCTCGTCGTCAACGACCGGGTCATCGCCGTTCGCGACCCGTGGGGCTTCCGCCCGATGAGCGTGGGCCGCCTGCCGCATGGTGGCTATGCGGTCGCCTCCGAGACCTGTGCCCTCAACACGCTCGGGTGCATCGAGATCGACGAGGTGCAGCCCGGCGAGATCGTCACGTTGCAGGGCGCCGAGCTCACTCGCCGCCAAGCGCTCACACCCAGCGCCACGCCCGCTCGCTGCACGTTCGAGTTCGTCTACTTCAGTCGCCCCGACAGCGTGTGGGCCGGCCGCAACGTGCACCACGTCCGCCAACGACTGGGTGAGCAACTGGCCATCGAGTCCGGCGTCGACGCCGATGTCGTGATCCCCGTGCCCGACAGCTCCATCCCTGCGGCCATCGGGTACAGCCGAGCGGCAGGCATCGAGCACAACGACGGCCTCATCAAGAACCGCTACATCGGCCGAACGTTCATCGAGCCCACCCAAGACCTCCGCGAGCGCGGCGTGGCACTCAAGTTCAACGCACTCTCGGAGAACCTCGCCGGCAAGCGAGTGGTGATGATCGACGATTCGCTGGTCCGCGGCACCACTGCCGGGCCATTGGTGAAGTTGCTGCGCGACGCCGGCGCCACCGAAGTGCACGTGCGCATCACGTGCCCACCCATCACCCACGCGTGTCACTTCGGCGTCGACATGGGCCACGACGGCGACCTGATGGCGGCACGACACACCGTGGACGAGATGCGCGACCTCATCGGCGCCGACTCGCTGGCCTTCCTCTCGCTGGAGGGGATGATGCGGGCGATCGAGCCGGAGAACGAAGGCAGCGAGCAGGGCTACTGCAACGCGTGCTACACGGGGCACTACCCGATGCCGGTCGACGAAGCGCAGCCCAAGCTCAGCTTCGAAGGCGCGCTGTCGTGACGCCCATCGCCGCCGCCGCTTCCGGGCGCTATTCGTCCCACACACCCCTCTGGGCGGCATTCGTCTCGGAACCGGAGACGACTTCCGCCCGGAACCAGCACGCCGGGGTTCACCGGGGGGCCCTGTGAAGGTGCTCGTCATCGGCAACGGTGGGCGCGAGGCAGCCATCACCTGGGCCTGCCGCCACCATGGTCACCACGTCGACTCCGCCGCGTCGTTGCCCGCCGAGTTCGACGAGCACACCCGGCCCGACCTCGTCATCGTCGGCCCCGAGGCCGCGCTGGTGGCAGGCGTCGCCGACCGTTGCGCAGCGATGCACATCCCCTGCTTCGGCCCCACCGCCAGCCTCGCGAAACTGGAGAGCTCGAAGGGCTTCACGCGCATGCTGGCGGGTCGATTGGGCTTGCCGTCACCTGCCTACCACCTCTCATCCGATGCCGAGGAGGCCATCGCCTGGTGGCGCGAGTTCGGCAAGCCGGTGGTCGTCAAGCTCGACGGCCTGGCAGCCGGCAAGGGCGTCATCGTGCCCGAAGGCCCAGATCTCCACGCCGCGACCGAAGCCGCCATTCGCGAACTGGTGGCACAGGGGCCGATCGTGCTCGAGGAGCGGCTCAGTGGCCCAGAGTGCAGCCTGATGGCGTTGTGCGACGGCACAGTCGCTCGTCCGCTCCCTGTGGCGCAGGATCACAAGCGCATCGGCGAAGGCGACACCGGCGCCAACACCGGCGGCATGGGCGCCTACGCTCCCGCGCCGATTCCGTACGACCCCGATGACCTCACCGCCATGTTCATCCAGCCGGTCATCGACTTCCTGATGGACGAAGGTGCGCCCTACATCGGTGTGCTCTACGCGGGCCTCATGCTGACACCCGACGGCCCCAAGCTGCTGGAGTACAACTGCCGCTTCGGCGATCCGGAGGCGCAGGCCGTGCTGCCGCTGCTCACCGACGACCTGGCAGCGCTCGCACTCGCCTGCTGCAACGGCGAGCTGGGCGATCGACGCATCAACTCCCAGGGTGCGGCCTGCACCATCGTGGCCGCGGCGGCCGGCTATCCCGCCGCCGTGGAGGCCGGGGCGGTCATCGACTTCGGCGACGAAACCACCGACGCCCTGCTCTTCCATGCCGGCACGGATGGCGTCGAGGTCACCGGCGGGCGCGTCCTGGCGGTCACCGGGCTGGGAGCCAACCTGGCCGAGGCCCGCAACCACGCCTACGGTCGCATCGCGACGATCCAGTTCGACGGCATGCAGGTGCGCCGCGACATCGGCTGGCGCGCCATCGGCGCCGGCCTCAGCTCGTACGCCGCTGCAGGTGTCGACATCGATGAAGGCACCCGCGCTGTCGACCAGATGAAGGCCGCCGTCGAGCGCACCCACGGCGCCGCCGTGCTCAAGGGCGTCGGCAGCTTCGGCGGGGTGTTCAGCGGGGCCATCTTGAAGGAGATGGACGAGCCACTGCTCGTGGCCAGCACGGATGGCGTCGGCACGAAGGTGGAGCTGGCCGCTCGCCTCGGCCGCTACCGCGGTGTGGGCGCCGACATCGTCAACCACTGCATCGACGACGTGCTGGTGCAGGGCGCCCGGCCGCTGTTCTTCCTCGACTACATCGCCAGCAGCAAGCTCGACGCCGACCAGGTGGCCGAGGTCGTCACCGGAATGGCCGAGGCCTGCGAGGTGGCCGGCTGCGCGCTGCTGGGCGGCGAGACCGCCGAGATGCCCGGTGTGTACGCGCCCGGCGCGTTCGACATCGCCGGCACGCTGGTCGGCGCGGTCGACCGGGCCAAGCTGCTGCCCAATGCCCCACTCGTCGCCGGCGACGTGCTGCTCGGCGTCGCCTCCAACGGCCCGCACACCAACGGCTACTCGCTGCTGCGCAAGCTGTTCGAGTGGCTGCCGATGGATGCCGTGCCCACCGGATTCGACTGCACCCTCGGCGACGCACTGCTCAAGTCGCACCGCAACTACGTGCCGGTGCTCGGAGCCGCCATCGATGGCGGCAAGGTGAAGGCGCTGGCGCACATCACGGGCGGGGGCCTTCCCGAGAACCTGCCGCGAGTGCTGCCCGACGGGATCAACGCTCGTATCCACCTCGGTTCGTGGCCGGTTCCACCACTGTTCCAGCTCGTACGCGAAGTCGCGGTGGGGATGGCCACGCACGAGTTGTACCGAACGCTGAACATGGGTGTCGGCATGGTGGTCGTCTGCGCCGCGGGCGATCTCAGCGAGGTGCAGGCGTCGATCACCGAGCAGACGTGGGTGATCGGCGAGTTGATCACCGCCGCCGACGCAGGCCGAACGGTGGTGCTGCTGTGAAGCGCCGCCTGGTCATCCTGGCCAGCGGCAACGGCTCGAACGCGCAGGCCATCATCGATGCGTGCGCCAGCGGTGAGCTCCCTGCGGAGGTGATGGCCGTCGTCAGCGATCACGGCGAGGCAATGGCGTTGGCATCGCGCCGACGCGGCTGGTCTCCCGGCCGTGCACATCGGTCGCCGGGCGGGCGAGACGCGGGCCGACTACGACGCGCGGCTGGCCGACATCGTCACCGGCTTCGACCCCGACTGGGTCGTGCTCGCCGGCTGGATGCGCGTCCTCACGTTGAGCTTCCTCGGCTGGTTCCCCGGCATGGTCGTCAACCTGCACCCGGCGCTGCCCGGCCAACTGCCCGGGCTGCACGCCATCGAGCGTGCCTACGAGGAAGCCCGCGCCGGCCGCCGCTCAGGTACCGGCGTGATGGTGCACCTCGTACCCGACGAAGGTGTCGATGTCGGGCCGGTGCTCGCCACCGCGGAGGTGGCCATCTTGCCGGACGACACGCTCGACCAACTCGCACAGCGTATGCATGCGGCCGAGCACCAACTGCTCGTCGACACACTTCGCCGCCTGTGCACGCGTTCACTCACCAATGGAGTCATCACATGATCAACGACGATCTGTTCGACCGTTTCAGGCACTCACCTTCGACGACGTGGTCATCATTCCCGGCTACAGCGACGTGCTGCCCGACACCGTCGACACCGCCGCCGTCTTCGCTGCCGACATCACGCTGGCCGTGCCCATCGTGAGCGCAGCGATGGACAAGGTCACCGAAGGTCGCATGGCCATTGCACTCGCCCGTGAAGGCGGCATCGGCGTGATCCACCGCAACATGACCATCGCCGACCAGGCGGCCGAAGTGCAGAAGGTGAAGCGCAGCCAGAGCGGGATGATCAGCGATCCGATCACGCTGCCTCCCAGCGCCACGCTCGCCGATGCGGAAGCGCTGATGCATCAGTTCAAGATCAGCGGCGTGCCCATCACCGACCCGCAGGGCCGACTGGTGGGCATCCTCACCAACCGCGACACCCGCTTCTGCGAGCAGGCCGACTACCGCCGCTCGGTCACCGACTTCATGACCAGCGAGGGGCTCGTCACCGCGAAGGTGGGCACCACCCTCGATGAGGCGCGCAGCATCCTGCAACGCCACCGCATCGAGAAGCTCCCCTTGGTCGATGCAAACCGCAAGTTGGTGGGCTTGATCACGGTGAAGGACATCCTCAAGAACCAGGAGTTCCCCAACGCCACCAGCGACCCCTCGGGTCGGCTGCGCTGCGCCGCCGCCGTCGGTGTCGGCAACGACCTCGAGGAGCGCGTGGAAGCGCTCGTCACCCAAGGCGTCGACGCCGTCGCCCTCGACACCGCTCATGGGCACTCGGCGGGCGTGATCAAGGCGATCGAGCGCATCAAGGCCAACTGGCCGCACTTGCCCGTCGTTGCCGGCAACGTCGTCACCGAGGAAGGCGTGGAGGCGCTGTCGCAGGCCGGCGCCGACGCGGTGAAGGTCGGCGTCGGCGCCGGCTCGATCTGCACCACACGCGTCGTCAGCGGCGCGGGCATGCCGCAGCTCTCCGCCATCTACTTCACCACCCAGTACGCCCGGCGCCACGGCATTCCCGTCATCGCCGACGGCGGCATCACGTACTCCGGCGACATCGTCAAGGCCATCGCCGCGGGGGCCGACTGCGTGATGCTCGGCTCCATCCTGGCAGGCACCGACGAAGCGCCCGGCGAACTCGAACTGTTCGAAGGCCGCCGCTACAAGAGCTACCGCGGCATGGGTTCGATGGGGGCGATGCAGGGTCTCGGGGCCGACCGTTACGCCAGCGGCCAGACCGACAAGAGCCAGGTGGCCGGCCAGTCGCGCAAGCTGGTGCCGGAGGGCATCGAGGGTCGAGTGCCATATGCCGGCACCCTGGGCGACGTGGTGTATCAGCTGGCCGGCGGTCTGCGCAGCGGCATGGGCTACGCCGGCGCGGGCACGCTCGACGCGCTACGGAGCTCGGCCCGCTTCATGCGAGTCACCACGGCCGGTCGCAACGAGAGCCACCCACACGACGTCACGATCACCAAGGAAGCGCCCAACTACCAGCGCAGCTGACGAACCGATGACTAGCCGAGCACCGACTGGTCGAGGTTGCGAATGCGGCCGGCCAGCGCGGCGAGCAGCTTGTGGGTCAGCGTGGGGATGTCGTCGAGCACAGCCCGGAACTGCCCGCGCCCGATCACCAGCACGCTGCCGTCGCTGATGCACTCCACCGTTGCCGAACGCGGCCCGTCGTCGAGCAGCGCCAACTCGCCGGCGATGTCGCCAGCGTTGAGCTCGGCAACCTTGCGACCATTGCGACGAACGACGAAGGTGCCTTTCAACACGATGAACGCATCGGACCCGCTGTGGCCTTGCTCCATCAGTACCTTGCCCGCGGCAACGTCCACCTCCGACCCGGCAGAGGCGACTTGCTCGAGCTCCTTCTTCGTCAACCCTGCGAACAGGGCAACTCTGCGCAAATGCTCGACGTACACACCCCGATTGGCCATGGGGCGACATGGTAGCCGTCAGCGCGCGCCGGTTCGGGCAGCGTGCTCGCAGCTACGCAAGCTTCTCGACGAACGCTTCCAGCTGGCGAAGGTTGCGGCACTCGAACACGCCGTCGGTGTGGGTGCCGTAGTCGCCGACGATGGAGTCGCCGGTGTTCCAGTAGCTGCGTGGTTCGGGGTTCAGCCAGAACACCTTGCGGGCCTTCTGGCGAATCTCCTTCACCACCCACGCTTGGCTGGCGTGGTAGTTGTTGCGCGCATCGCCCAGCAGCAGCACCGTGGTCTTGGAGTTGATGTCCTTGCCGTAGCGCTCGAAGAACACCTCGAACGCGTGGCCGTAGTCGCTGTGACCATCCACCCACACCACATCGGCCTCTGTGTTCACGCGATGGATGGCGTTCGCGATGTCTTCCTCGCCCTTGAAGTACTCCGTGACCTCGTCGATGCCGTCGATGAACACGAACGACCGAACCTTCGAGAACTGGCCCTGCATCGCGTACACCAGCATCAACGTGAAGCGGGCGAACGCAGCGACCGACCCTGAGATGTCGGCGACCACCATCAACTCGGGCTTGGCGGGCCTGGGGTACTTGAACTTCGGTTCGGCGGGCACACCGCCGTAGCTGAGGCTGTGCCGAACGGTGTTGCGGAAGTCGAGCGGGCCCTTGCGCCCGTGGCGACGCTTGCGCGCAAGACGGGCCGCCAGCTTGCGCGTGAGGGGCTGCAGCGCCTTCTTCAAGTTCTGCATCTCGTCGCGCGAGGCGTGCATGAACTCGACGTCTTCGGGCAACGGCTTGCGCAACGTCTTCGCCATCGCCTCGGCGCCACGGTCGGCGACGAGCCGTCGGCGGATCTCGGCCTCGATCTCCTTCTTGAACTGCTCGATGCGATCGTTGTACTCGTCGTGCTCGAGCCGCTCTTCCAGCGGGGTGAGCTCGCCACCCACCTGGTCGCGGCTGGCTTCCATCAGCTTCTCGAGCATGCCTTCGAGGTCGAGGTTGCGCAGCGTGCGATAGAGGTAGTACGTGCCGCCGACCGGGCGGCCGGGCTCCATGCCTGCGAAGCGCTGCACCGCCTGCTTGGCCAGTGCCCGCATCATCGCCTGGTCGCCGTTCATCAGCGCAGCCATCAGCATCTGCGCGATCTCTTCCGGCGTCAGGTTGTCCATGCTGCCGCCCTGGGTGCCCTTGCCGTCACCTTGGCGCATCTGCTCTTGCATCTCGCGCCACATCTCATCGAGATCCGTGTCGCCGTCAGCGATCTTGTACTCCGGCCCGCGCATGCTGAAGTACACCTCGAACACGGTCTCGAAGGCCCGCCAGTGAGCGTTGTTCTTCACCATCGTGGCCGCCAACGCATACTTGAACGCGTCGCGATCCTCGATGGGGATGTGCTGCACCGCCTCCATCGCGTCGAGGTTCTCGGTGAGGCTCACCGGCAACCCGGCGTTGCGCAGTTCGACGACGAACCCGGCCAGCAGATCAAGCATCGGAACGCGCCCTTCCGCTTGCAAGAACCCGCCGCCAAGCCTTACGGGCTACTTGTCGATCGACAGCTCTTTGGCTGCCTTGGCGATGTCGGTCTGGTACTTGAGCAGGATGTGCAGCGTGTCCTTCGCCTGCTGTGCATCGATGCTCTCGATGCCCAGCAACACCAGCGTGCGCGCCCAGTCGATGGTCTCGCTGACGCTGGGCGACTTCTTCAGGTCGAGCTGACGGATGCTGCGCACGATGCGGGCGATCTGATCGGCCAGGTTCTCGGACACGCCCGGAACCTTGGTGAGCACGATCTCCTTCTCGCGTTCCATGTCGGGGTAGTCGACGTGGAGGAAGAGGCAGCGACGCTTGAGCGCCTCGCTGAGCTCGCGGGTGTTGTTGGAGGTGAGGAACACCAGCGGGATCTGCTTGGCGGTGATGGTGCCCAGCTCAGGGATGGACACCTGGTACTCGGAGAGGATCTCGAGCAGCAGTGCTTCGGTCTCCACCTCGACACGGTCGACCTCGTCGATCAGCAACACGACGGGATCCTCGGCGGTGATGGCCTCGAGCAGCGGTCGGGTGAGCAGGAAGTCGGTGCCGAAGATGTCGTCGTGGATGTCGCTCCACGAGTCGCTGTTGCGGTCGGCCTGGATGCGCAGCAACTGCTTCTTGTAGTTCCACTCGTAGAGGGCTTTGCTCTCGTCGAGACCCTCGTAGCACTGCAGGCGGATGAGCCGCGCATTGGTCATGTCGGCGATGCTCTTCGCCAGCTGGGTCTTGCCGGTACCGGCGGGCCCTTCCACCAGCACGGGCTTGCCGAGGCGGTCGGCCAGGAATGCGACACCGGCGATGCCGTCGTCGGCCAGGTAGTTGACGCTCTTGAGGCCGTCACGGACCTCCTGAACGCTCTCGAAACGATGTGCCATACCAGCACCCTACTGACGACCTTGACCGCCCGGTCAATCAGAGGAGAAATCGGCCGCCGGAACGAATCGCACCGACGGATGAGCCACGCCACCGGCGAGCCACCATGGCACCGTTAGGCTCGCACGCCATGAGGCGACGACCGGTCGACGGCAGGCAGCAGCAGGCGCTTCGATGACTGCTGCGGCGCCGGGGGCGCCGGCGCCCCCCCGCCGCCTCGCCGCGGGCGCGCGCCCCCTCCCCCCCCCCGGGGCGGGGGCCCCGGCGCCCGCCGGGCCCCCGCCCCCGCCCCCCGCCGCGCCCTCGGCCCGCCCCCGGCCGGCCCCCCCGCGGCGCTGCTGGCCGACGCGGTCGGCACGTTCTGCGCACAGATCGGCGAGCAGCTGGCCGCGCTCAGCAACAAGCCCGCGGTCGGCTTCCTTGCCGATGTTGCAAACGAAGCCTCCAACATCGTCGGCGGCGTGCTCGCTGCCGACGGCCGCTGCACCGACGGCGAGCTCGACGCGTACCTCGACGTCATCGGGCCGTTGCTGCAGCCCCCGCTGGTGGTGTCCAACATGGCCGCCCGCGAGCTGCAGCTGTTCGGCGACACGACCGAGCAGCTGTCGCGCCCGAGCGTGCTGTTCGACCTGTTGTGCCGCGCCGATGCGCAACAGGGCTCGCAGCGCAGCCACCTCTACTACGAGCATGCGTTGCGGCTCGCGCACGTCGCTGCCGCGCTCGACCTCGTGCCGTCGGCCAGCGAGCTCACCGCCATCGACGGCTTTCGGTCTGCGATGCTGCAGCACCTCGACTCCTTCGGCATCGCTCGGCCCGGCTGGCCGGCTGTCACGGCGGCGCCACTCCCGTCGTCCACCACCCCTGCAGCATCGTCGGTCGCCCCGACACCGACACCGACACCTGCACCGGCACCGGCACCGGCTCGCTCACTCACCGATTTGCTGGCCGAGCTCGACCGACTCGTCGGCCTGGCCAACGTGAAGGCCGAGGTGCGACGCCTCAGCAGCTTGTTGCAGGTGCAGCAGCTTCGCACCGAACGCGGAATGCCGGTGATCGAGACCAGTCACCACCTCGTCTTCACCGGCAACCCCGGCACCGGCAAGACCACCGTCGCCCGGCTGCTCTCGCAGATCTACCACGCCGTCGGCGTGGTCTCGAAGGGCCACCTGGTCGAGACCGATCGCAGCAAGCTGGTCGCCGGTTTCGTCGGCCAGACCGCGCTGAAGACGCAGACGGCACTGGAGTCGTCGCTGGGCGGGATGCTGCTGGTCGACGAGGCCTACGCGCTGGCACGCGGCGGCGAGAACGACTTCGGTCTGGAAGCGATCGACACGCTCGTCAAGTTCATGGAAGACCACCGCGACGACATCGCCATCGTCGCTGCCGGCTACCCCACGGAGATGGCCGACTTCATCGACACCAACCCCGGCCTGAAGAGCCGGTTCACCCGCACCATCAGCTTTCCGGACTACACCGAGGACGAGCTGGTGCACATCTTCCTGCAGCTCGGCGACAGGCACCGGTACCAGCTCACCGACGACGCCCTGCTGCGCGTGCGGCACTACATCACTGCCGAGCCACGCACCAGAGGTTTCGGCAACGCCCGCTTCGTGCGCAACCTGTTCGAGACCGCGATCGCGCACCAGGCGATGCGCCTGGCACCACTCGGCGACCCCAGCGACGAGCACCTCGTCACGCTGACAGCCGACGACATCGCCCCCGTCGACGCGTAGCCCTGAGGTACCCTCTCGCTCATGACTCCCATCGTCGTCGGCCTGGTGGTGCTCGCCGGCGCCGTGGCCGCGTTCCTGGTTCGCGCTCGCCTGCGGCACCGCGCACCACGACCGATGTCCATCGACCCGTTCACCCTCAGCGAGCCGTGGCGCCGCCATGTGGCGGCCGCACAGACCACGCAGCGCCGCTACCTGCAGATCGCCGGCAGCGCCGCCGACGGCCCGCTGCGCGATCGCCTCCGCGAGATCGGTGCGCAGGTGCAGCATGCAGTCGAGGAGTGCTTCGGCATCGCGCGCCGCGGCGACGCGCTCGATGACGCGCTCGCTCGGTTCGACACCGGCTCGTTGAACCGTCAGCTCGCCAGCGCCGCCGACGAGGCCACGCGCACCTCTGTGCAGGCCCAGCTGCAGTCCGCGGCCCGCATACGCGCCACACGCGACGACACGGATTCGCGCCTGCGCCTGCTCACCACTCGCATGGGCGAGCTGGTTGCGCAAGCAGCGGAGGTGAGCGTCGGCACCGATTCCACCGACCAGCTCGGCACCGGCGTCGACGACGTGGTGACCCAGCTGGAGGCGTTGCGGCTGGCGCTCAACGACATCAACAGCACGGGTCGGCCCGCCACCTCGCCGTGAGCAGCCTGCTGAAATCGAACGTCGCAGTTGCGTCGGGCACTGCGATGTCACGGCTCACCGGCCTGCTGCGGGTGATGGCCTTCGGGTACGTCTTGGGCAAGTCGTCGCTCACCGATGCCTACAACCAGGCCAACGCCAGCCCCAACCTGATCTACGAACTGGCGCTGGGTGGCGTGCTCTCGGCCACGCTGGTACCGCTGATCACGCGCCTGCACCACGAGCGCGACGAGGAGGGCGAGGTCGCAGTGCGGTCCGTCGCCATCGTCGTGCTGGCCGCGCTCACGGTGATCGCGGTCGCGGCCGCGCCACTCGTGTTCCGTCTCTATGCCTCGGGGATCTCGAGCGATGTCGACTACGACCTGTACCTGGAAGTCGGGGCAACCCTCGCCGCGTCTTCCTCGTGCAGATCTTCTTCTACGGCCTCAACGCGCTCGCCGCCGCCGAACTGCAGGCACGCAACCGCTTCTTCGTGGCCGCCTGGGCCCCGGCGCTCTCCAACGTGGTCGTCATCGGCACGTTGCTGCTGGTTCCCGGCATCACTGACGACCAACCGGCCGAGCTGGGCGACGTGCTCACCAACTCGTCGCTGCGCCTCACGCTCGGGCTCGGCGCCACCATCGGCATCGCGGTCATGGCACTCACGCTGTTGCCACCGTTGCGGCGTGCCAAGGTTCCGCTGGCCTTCCGTCCCGACTTCCGACACCCCGCCGTGCGCCAGCTGCGCCGGCTCAGCGGTTGGGCACTCGGCTACGTGCTGGCCAACCAGGTCGCCATCGTCGTCGTGCAGAACCTGCTGGTGCGCAGTGGTGAAGGCAACCAGACGTCGTACTTCAACGCATACACGTTCTTCGTGCTGCCGCATGGCCTGCTGGCCATGTCGATCGCCACCACCTTCCTGCCGGAGATGTCGCGCGCGGTGACCGACAAGGACCGGCCACGGTTCATCGCCCGCTCGAGCCTCGGCATCCGATTGGTGGCGTTGCTCACCGTGCCCGCAGGGTTCGGCTTGTTCGTGCTCCGCCGACCGGTCATCGGCCTCGCGCTGCAGCACGGCGAGTTCACCGCCGACGACGCCCTGCTGGCCAGTCGCGCCCTCGCCGGCTTCGCGCTCGGGCTCGGCGCCTTCTCCGTCTACCTGTTCGTGCTGCGCGCGTTCTACGCGCACCAGGACGCCCGCACGCCATGCCTCGTCAACGTCGTCGAGAACGCTCTCAACATCGCGCTCGCGTTCGTGCTCTACGACCAGTTCGGGGTCATCGGCATCAGCGCCTCCTTCGCCATCGCGTACACCGTCTCGGCGTTGTGGGCGCTGCAGATCCTGTCCTACAAGGTGCCCGGGTTCGCGCTGCGAGGCACGCTGACCGGCATCTTGCGCATCGTGCTCGCCGCCGTCGTGATGGCGGAGGCCGTCTGGGCTGTCACACAGTTGATGGGCGACAACGCCGGTGCCGGCGCGGCATTGAGGGTGGTGGTCGGGGGCGTCGTGGGCGTCGGGGTGTACCTGAGCGTGCTGCTCATCCTGCAGGCACCCGAGATCGAAGAACTGCGCACACGGTTCCGGCCATCGCCGCCGTTGCCGTCAGGACAGGCGACGGCGGGGCAGTAAGCTGCCTCGCATGTTCAAGTTGTTCAAGAAGTGGTGGAAGTACCTCGGCGCGAAGTTCAACAGCGACTTCGACAAGAACGCGGATCCGGCAGTGCAGCTCGAGCAAGCGCTGCGTGAGGCTCAAGACCAGCACCGACGGCTCAAGGAGCAGGCGGCCAACGTGATCGCCGGCCAGAAGCAGGCCGAGCTGCGCCTCAACGCCAAGATGACCGAGCTGGAGAAGCTCAACGCCACGGCGCGCCAGGCGCTCATCATGGCCGCCGACGCAGACAAGGGCGGCGACGCCGCCAAGGCCACTCAGTACAACACCGCGGCCGAGGGCATCGCCAACCAGCTCATCCAGGTCGAGCGCGACGTGGAAGGCCTGAAGGCGATGGTCATCGACTCCACCCAGGCGGCCGATCAGGCCAAGGCCGCCGTGCAGCAGAACGGTCGTCTGCTGCAGCAGAAGCTCTCCGAGAAGCAGAAGCTGCTGTCGCAGCTCGACCAGGCCAAGATGCAAGAGCAGATGAACTCGGCCATGGCGCAACTGCAAGAGACGGTGGGCGACGACGTGCCCACGCTCAACGAGGTGCAGCAGAAGATCGAGGCGCGCTACGCGAAGGCCAAGGCCCACAGCGAGCTGGCCGGCGTGTCCGTGGAGAGCAGCATCCTCGAGATCGAGCACGCAACCGCCAACGTGGAGGCGCAGAGCCGGCTCAGCCAGTTGCGTTCGGAGCTCGGCCTCGAGAGCGCCACCGCAGCACCTGCCGTCGAGCAGCCCAAGCCCGCCGAGGGCTGACCATCTCGTTCCCGGTGCGGGCGGAGTTGCGCGCACCGGCCGAAGAGCGGCCCGAGCGGCTAGATCAGCACCAGCAGATCGTCGCGATGGATGGCCTCGTGGGCGACATCGGCCGGCAGGTCGGTGGTGCGCTTGCCACGTACCGCACGCAGCACATCGGCATCGCACAGCGCGATGCCGCGGGCCACCACCAGGCCTGACGCATCGCGAACTTCCACCACGTCGCCTTCGACGAACTCGCCCAGCACCTCGGTGATGCCAGCGGGCAGCAGCGACGTGCCCCGCTCGACCAACGCCCGGCGGGCGCCGTCGTCGACCACCAACGCACCTTCCACATTGGTGGCGAAGCCGATCCACAGCTTGCGCGCCGGCAGGTTGCGACTGCTGGGCAGGAACGTGGTACCCACACCGACGCCGTTGACCGCATCGACCAGCACGCCCGGCTGGGCCGCCTTGGCGATGACCGCGCGCACGCCCGACCACGACGCCATACGGGCGGCCGACAGCTTCGATGCCATCCCGCCACTGCCACGGCTGCTGCCCGACGCGGTGGCTGCGACCGACAGCAGTGGGTCGTCGGCGGCCACGACCTCCACCAACCGGGCACTGAGGTCGGCTCGGGGGTCGGCCGTGTACAGCCCGGGAGTGTCGGTGAGCAGCACCAACACGTCGGCGGCGACGTTGTGCGCCACCAGCGCCGCGATGCGATCGTTGTCGCCGTAGCGGATCTCGTCACTGGCGATTGCGTCGTTCTCGTTGACGATCGGGATGCAACCCAGCTCGAGCAGCCGCACCAGCGTCTGCCGGGCGTGCAGGTACTGCCGGCGGTCGACGAAGTCGTGCGGCACCAGCAGCACCTGCGCCGCCACCAGGGAGTGGCGGCCCAATGACCGGTTGTAGTGCTCCATCAACCTGCTCTGCCCAGCGGCGGAGATGGCCTGCAGCGTGACGACGTCGGTGGGGCGGGTGGCCAGCCCCAATGCCGCGACGCCAGCGGAGACGGCACCGGAGCTGACGAGGATGACTTCATGGCCGGCGGCACGCAGCTGGGCGAGCTGGTCGCAGACGGCGTCGATGATGGATGCGTCGATGACACCGAGGCCGTCGGTGAGCGAGGAGGTGCCGATCTTGGCGACGACCCTCACGGTCAGACTTCCTCGTGGTACTCGAAGCTGAACTTGGCGATCCAGATGATGTCGCCGTCGGAGGCGCCGGCCCTGGTGAGCAACCGGGGTACACCGATGCGCTTCAGCTGATGATCGATGTACGACAGGGCTTCGGGTGTGGTGACATCGTTGAGTGCGACCAGCCGCTCGACCTGTCGGCCGACCAGGCGGAACTCGTGGTCGCCCAACCGATCCACGCGTGCGCCGTCGGCGTTGGGCCGGATGATGACGATGCCCTCGGTCTCGGGCTGCTCGGCCCTGGCGCCGTGCACCAGGGCGGCCATGCGGCCGACCAGCTCGCGGACGCCTTGGTTGGTGATGGCCGAGATCTCCTCGCCGTCCCAGTCGTACACCGCCGAGTCGCTCTTGGTACCCACCACCAGGCGCGGGCGATCGAGCAGCTCGGGCCGGTAGGCCTCCAGCTCGTGCAGCAGCACGCGCTCCTGCTCGTGCGGATCGACGCCGTCGATCGCCGACAGGTCGACCATCACGCACAGCACTCGCGCACGTTCGATGTGCCGCAGGAAGCGATGGCCGAGGCCCTTGCCTTCGCTGGCGCCCTCGATGAGACCAGGAATGTCGGCGACCACGTACTCGGTGTCGTTGTACCGGACCACGCCGAGGTTGGGTTCCAGCGTGGTGAACGGGTAGTCGGCGATCTTCGGCTTGGCCGCGCTGATGACGCTGATGAGCGTGCTCTTGCCCACGTTGGGGAAGCCGACCAGCGCCACGTCGGCCATCAGCTTCAGCTCCAGCTTCAACCACTGGTCGTCGCCTTCCTCGCCTTGCTCGGCGAACGACGGAGCACGGCGGCGGTTGGATGCGAACTTGGCGTTGCCGCGGCCGCCGCGGCCGCCGGCGCCCGCAAGCCAACGGTCACCGTGGTTGGCCAGGTCGGCCATCAGCTCGCCGGTGTACATGTCGGACACCACGGTGCCCTCGGGCACGAACACCTCCAGATCGGCGCCACGCTTGCCGTGCTGATCCTTGCCCGAGCCGTGCACGCCATCGAGCGCCCGGCGGTGCGGGTGGTCGCGAAACGCCAGCAGCGAGGCGACGTTGCGGTTGGCAACCAGCCACACGTCGCCGCCCTTGCCGCCATCGCCACCGTTGGGGCCACCGAAGGCGACGGGGCCTTCCCGACGGAACGAGACGCAGCCCGCGCCACCATCGCCACCGCGCACGTTCAGTTGGGCTTCATCGACAAATCCGCTCATAGGACCCCTTGAGGCTACCGGGCAGGCCGTCGTGCGGTCCGGAACGATTGCGTCGCCGCTTCCGCCGATGCCCGCGGGTACCCTTCGAAACGTGACCGGAATCGACGAGCGCTCCGAACGGTGGGCATCCACGATGGCTGGCCACCAGGTCGAAGGCGTGCGCCTCGCCCACGCCGACTCCTGGGCGGGCAGCGGCAGCACGGTGCTGATCCCCCGCGTGGCACGCGAGGAGAGGGAGCACACTGCGCTGTCGACGCTGGCCACCAAGGCCGCTGGTGCCGGCAACCGCCGGCTGGAGGAAGAGCCCGATCAGTGGCGCACCTGCTTCGAGCGCGATCGCGACCGCATCCTGCATGCCAACGCGTTCCGCCGCCTGGCAGGCAAGACGCAGGTGTTCGTGTTCCCCGACGACCACCAGCGCACACGCCTCACTCACGCGCTGGAGGTGGCACAGGTGGCATCGTCGGTGGCACGAGCATTGGGCCTCAACGTGGCACTCGCGGAGGCGATCGCGCTCGGGCACGACTGTGGCCACGGTCCGGGTGGCCATGCCAGCGAGGACGCTCTCAGCCCCTACGTTCCGGGCGGCTTCGACCATGCCACGTGGGGTGCCGACGTCACGCTGGTATCGCTCAACCTGTGCGCAGAGACGCTCGACGGGGTGCGCAACCACAGCTGGAGCCGCCCGGCGCCGGGCACGCCGGAGGGTGAGGTCGTCAGTTGGGCCGATCGCATCGCCTACGTGTGCCACGACTTCGAAGATGCGGTCGCCACTGGGGTGGTGACACCCGAGATGCTGCCGGCACTCGTGCGCGACCGTTGCGGCGTGGTGCGGCGCGAGCAATTGGGCGCGTTCGTCTACGGCATGATCGACGCCGCCAAGCACGCCGGCCGCATCGGCATGGTGGCGCCGCTGGCGGAGGCACTCGCAGCCTTCCGCCGGTTCAACTACGACAACATCTACCTGCGCCCGGCTTCCACCGCACAGGCCACCGCGGTCATCAACCTGCTCCGCGCGCTCGTCGAGCACTACGCCGGCGAGCCTCGGTTGCTCCCCGACACGAACGACTTCCCAGCCGGCAGCGATGACGCGCTGCACGCTGCCGTCACATATGTGGGTGGCATGACCGATCGATTCGCGTGCCGTCAGGCCGTGGCGCTGCTCGATTGGCCGCTCGACCAACTCCCTCGGGGCATCGACACGTCCGTCTGAGCTCCGTGCGCGCGAGGCGTACGATCGGGCAATGACTCGTCTCCTGATTCGTGGCGGCATCGTTGTCGACGGCATCGGCCACGAACCGCACCCCGCCGATGTCGTGCTGGAACGGGCGCATCGTGGCCGTCGGCCCTGGGCTCGACGGCGACACCGAGATCGACGCCTCCGGCCACACGGTGTACCCCGGCTTCATCGACTGCCACGTGCACTTCATGGTCGACGGCAACCTCGATCCGATGCTGAGCGTGCAGACCCCGTTCTCGTTGAACTTCTTCCTCGCCGCCGAGCGCTGGCGCGCTCCACCGCGTCACGTGCGGCCGGCGGCAGCGACCTGGGTGAAGCACGCAGCAGCGTGGCCTTGCGGCCGGCCCCGACATGCAGATCTCGATCACCATTCTCAGCCAGACCGGTGGTCACGGCGACTCGTGGCAGCCGTGCGGCGCGCACATGCCCGGGCCGATCGGGATCAGCCACCCGGGCAAGCCGCACAACATCGTCGATGGCCCCGAGGAGATGCGCAAGAAAGTGCGCGAACTCGTCCGCGCCGGGGCCGACGTGATCAAGGTGTGCACCAGCGGAGGTGTGCTCCGCGCGACGCCCCGCCGGCACTTCGCGACGACGGCTCGACGACTGGGCCGAGGCCCGCGCGGCAAGTGGTGATGGCCCTGCGCGGCCACGACGGCATCAAGTCGGCCATCCGAGCAGGGATCCGCTCGATCGAACACGGCATCTATCTCGACGACCAGGCGATCGAGATGATGATCGAACACGGCACCTACCTCGTCCCTACGCTGATCGCCATGGGTGGCTGGGCGGTCGACCGGGGGGTCAACGTGCCGCAGTATGCGATCGACAAGACGAAGATGGTCATCGAGACTCACCGCGACAGCACCAGCAGAGCCATCGCCGCCGGGGTGAAGGTGGCCATGGGCACCGACTCAGGAATCACTCCGCACGGTCAGAACCTCCGCGAACTGGAGCAGATGGTGGCCTGCGGCATGAGTCCTGCACAGGCGGTGATCGCGACCACGCGCACGGCGGCTCACTTGATGGGGTTGGCCGACGATCGGGGTTCGCTCGAGCCCGGCAAGCGGGCCGACGTGGTGATCGCCCGCGGATTGCCCTTCGAGCTGGCCGACCTGCGCAGCCGCATCCGGTGGGTGGTGCAAGCCGGCAAGGTGGTGGTCGCCGTGCCGTGATGACCCGGCGCCCATGTTTGTGTCAAGCCCGGGAACTCACAGCCCCAGCCCACGGCCCCACAGCCTTTACGTAAAAGGTGGGATTGAGTGGTGGTCAGGCGACGGGGAGGACGTCGACGACCTTGCGGCCCTTGCGCTCGCCGAACTGCACGGTGCCTTCGGCCAGCGAGAACAGCGTGTCGTCGCCACCGATGCCGACGTTGTTGCCGGGGTGGAACTTGGTGCCACGCTGGCGAACGATGATGGTGCCGGCGTTGACCTTGCTGCCGCCGAACACCTTCACGCCGAGGCGCTGAGCGTTGCTGTCGCGACCGTTGCGGGTTGACCCGCCGCCCTTTGTCTTTGACATGGAGGCTCAGCCCTTCTTGATCGAGGTGATTTCGATGACGTGGTACTGCTGACGGTGCCCGTAGCGCCGGCGCTGGTTGGTGCGGCGCTTGTAGGTGAAGCCGTCGATCTTCGGACCCTTCGCCCAGCCCACCACCTTGGCGGTGACAGAAGCACCCTTGAGCTGGTCGGGGGTGGCGAGAACGATCTCGCCATCCACCACCAACACGGGGGTGAGGGACACTTCAGAGCCCTGCTCGGCGTCGAGCAGTTCGACGTGGACCTGTTGGCCCTCGGCGACGCGGGCTTGTTTCCCGCCAGATGCGATCACTGCGTACATAGCTCTACGATCCTAGCGGGGAAGAGACCCGGACCAACCGGGCGAGGGCGAACTTGCTGGCTCATTCCAACGACGCAGCATCGATGACCACGCCGCGACCCTCACAGTTCGGGCACTGATCCGCGAAGTTGACCAGCAGGCCTTCGCCGATGCGCTTGCGGGTCATCTCCACCAGGCCCAGCTCGGAGATGTCGAACACCTGGGTGCGGGTCTTGTCGCGGGCCAGCGCCGAACGGAAGGAGTCGACCACCTTGCGGCGGTTGTCGCGGATCTCCATGTCGATGAAGTCGATGACGACGATGCCGCCGATGTCGCGCAGGCGGAGCTGCTTCGCCACTTCTTCAGCGGCCTCGAGGTTGTTGCGGAACACCGTCTCCTCGAGGTTGGAGGTGCCCACGTTCTTGCCGGTGTTCACGTCGATGACGGTGAGGGCCTCGGTGTGTTCGATGATCAGCGAGCCGCCGCTGGGCAGCCACACCTTGCGATCGAGCGCCTTGTGCAACTGCTCGTGGATGTGGAAGCGCTCGAAGATGGGCAGGCCCTCCTCGGCGGCATCGTAGGGCTCCACACGGTCGGCCAGCTCGGGGTTGAAGGCACCGACGTAGTCGTGCACGTCGTCGAACAGGCGTTGATCGTCGATGACCACACCTCGGTACTCGGAGTTGAACTCTTCGCGGATGACTCGCACTGCCAGCTCCGGCTCGCGGTAGAGCAGCGCCGGGCCACCCGCCTTCTTGGCCTTGGCCTCGATGATGTTCCACTGATCGAGCAAGCGGGTCATGTCGGCGCGCAGCTCGTGCTCGGTGGCATGCTCGGCAGCGGTGCGCACGATGAGGCCGTGCTCGGCCGGCTTCACCCGGTCGAGGATGTTGCGCAGGCGCTTGCGCACGTCGTCGGGCAGGCGCTTGGAGATGCCGTAGGTCTTGCTGTTGGGGATCAGCACCACGAAGCGGCCGGGCAGCGACACCTCTTGGGTGAGGCGGGCGCCCTTGGCGCCAATCGGGTTCTTGGTGACCTGGCAGACGATGAGCTGCTTGGAGCGCAGCATCTGCTCGATGCGCGGATCCTTCGTCTTCTCGACGATGTCTTCCTGGTCGTACTGCACGTCGCCGCGGTACAGCACGGCGTTCTTGGGGGTGCCGATGTCGACGAAGGCGGCCTCCATGCCGGGCAGCACGTTCTGCACCTTGCCCACGTAGATGTTGCCGTGGATCTGGCTGACGTCGTCGGCCGGCCGGCTGACGTAGTGCTCGATCAGGGTGCGGCCTTCCAACACGGCGACCTGCGTGAGCGTGGGGCGTACCTGCACGCACATCAGATAGCGACCCACGGGGCGCCCATTGCGCTCGCGGCCGCGCCGACGATCGAGCACGTCGGCGTCGAGCTCGGGCAGTGGCTGCACGCCGCGAGCACCAGGGCCGCTCCCGGTGGCACCCGTTCCGCGGCCCTTTCCGCCACGCCGCCGCTTCTTCTTCGCCGCGTCGCTGTCGGCGTCGTCGCCGGTGCGTGTGGCCTCGTCGCCGGCGCTCGCCGCCGCGCCCCTGGGCTCGGCCTGCTGGGCTCGCGCCGGCGCCTTCGGCGAGGAGCCGGCCACCTTCGGTGCTCTGGCGCGCCCGGCCTTGCCAGCGGCACCGGCCGCACCTGGCTGCGCAGCGGCCGGCGCCGCGGCAGTTGCACCGGCGGGCGCTGGGCGAGTGTCGCCGATCTGCGGCCGACGGACCAGCGCCTTGTCGGCCGCGTCGACGGACGGGCGATTCTCGCTCATCCGGTCGGGCAGCTCCGGCTGCTCCGCTGTCACCACCGACAGCTCGCGCACGCCCGCTGTCGGCTCCGGGGCCTCCGAGCGGTCGACGACGAGATTGCCGGCAGCACCATCGCCGGCACCATCGCCGGCCCCGTCGCCGGCATCGTCGGTGGCATCGTCGTCATCGAACTCGTCATCGGCATCGTCATCGGAGTCGCTCTGATCGCCGGTCGCACCGGGCTTCTTGCGGTTGCGGCCGCCGCGCGAACCGCGCCGACGCTTGCGCGACGCCGGACGTACACCGGGATCGTCCAGATCCTCGGTCCCGTCCTGCTCCGAGTCGTCCTGCTCCGAGTCGTCGTCCTGTTCGCCGTGCTGTTCGTCGTCTTGTTCGTCGTCCTGCGATGCGTCGTCGGACGCCTGACGGCGACCGAGCGGTCCGCCGCCGACATCCTGCGGCGGCGCGGCGGGCGGGGCGTCTAGCTCCTGGCCAGGTGCGGCGCCCGGGTCGAGTTCGTTGTGGTCCATGTTGGTAATCCCTTCTCAGGCGCACTCGAGAAGTGCGCGCGTCGCGACCGGGCGCGCAGGAGAACTCCCTGCGCACGCCGTCGCGCTCGATCCGTTGATGAACTTGCAGCACTCGATCGGTCGCAGCGACCGACCCGAGCGCGAGAACTCGGGTGCGCGCAGGCACCCTCGGCGACTGCAGCGTCGCGTCTGTTCAAGATGTCGTAGAGGATCTGCAGCCTCTGGTTGGGCACGCCGATCTCGTACGTGTCGGGCTGTGCGAGCAGCAGGGAAACCGGGCCCGACGCGTGCCGGGGGGTCGCCGCGCCTTCCTCGCACCCGATGTGACGGGCAGGCTGTGTTACCCGAGCCAGGAGCGGTTCGACCCGTGCCCAGAGGGAAATCATGTCGTGAGGAGCCTACCGCCCCTACCCAAAGCACGCAGTGATGGCGGCGACAGCACTATCGATACCTGCGCATGTGCACGTTCTGCACCAGCCCCATCAGGGCGAAGAAGGTGACCAGGCCGGATCCTCCATAGGAGATGAACGGCAGCGGAAGCCCGGTGATGGGCATCAGGCCGACGGTCATCGCCACGTTCTGGAACACCTGCCAGAGCAGCATGGAGAACACGCCGACGCACAAGTAGGTGCCGAGCAGGTCGCGAGAGAGGTGAGCGATGCGCCAGATGCGCACCAGCACCAGCACGTAGAGGCCGATGACTACCGCACAACCGATGAGACCGAACTGCTCGCCGATCGCAGAGAACGGGAAGTCCGCCCACTGCACCGGGATGTCGTTCTTTGCGTTGGTGATGGGGCCCTGCAGCCATCCCTTGCCGTCGATGCCGCCCGTCGCGAGCGCTCGGATGGCGTTGCGGCCCTGGTAGATGACATCACGTAGCTTCGGGTCGTTGCTGTCCTGGTCGAAGAAGGCGGTGAACCGCAGCAACTGGTAGTCGTTCACGAGACCGGTGGCCACCGCCGCGCCCACTGTGCCGATCGACACTGCCGTGATGAGGAACATGTACCGCGTCTTGGCACCGGCGACCAGCATGATGCCCATCGCCATGGTGATCAGCACCGAGGCCGACCCCAGGTCGGGTTGGATGATGATCAACGAAGCGGGCGCCCCCACCAGCAGCAGGCCGATGATGAACCGGTGGTACGGCAGCACATCGCTGCGATCGTCGCCGAGGTATGCGGCCACAGTGAGCAGCACCGTGAACTTGGCGAACTCGGCGGGTTGCAGCCGCAGCGGCCCCACGTCGAAGTTGAGCGAGGCACCGCCGCTGACCGCCCCGACCAGGATGACCAGTACCAGCAGCATGATGGTGACGCCGTAGAGGAACCGCGATCGGTCCTTCCACCAGTCGTAGTCGAAGCTCATCACCACCACCATCGCGACGACGGCGCCGATGAGGAACACCTCTTGGCGGGTGACGAACAGGAACGGGTCGGAGAACTTGGAGTACGACGCCGAGTAGATGACTGCCAGCCCGATCACCGACAACGCGCTCTGCCCCAGCAGCAGCACCCAGTCGATGTTGCGTGAGGGTGCGCTGGGGCTGGAGCGGATGTTGCCGAGGCCCGAGTCGGGCTTTCGCTGCAGGAAGGTCATCGCCATCGGCGCAGCTACCCCTTCTGCCCATCGGCCACTCGCGCAAGGCAGGTGGCGTTGGCCAGCAGGTTCGACGGTGCCGGCTCAGTCGACTGCACGTCGAGCGTGTCGCTCACCAGTACCGGGGTGAGCATGGTGGGGTCGGTGAGTGCCTGGAACATGCACTTCGTGACGGGTGCCGCCGCCTTCGCCCCGTACCCGCTCTTCTCCAGGTAGGCGACCACGGTGTACGGAACATCATCGGTGAGACCGTACGCACCGAACGCCGACGAGTCGTTCCACGGCAGGTTGGCGGCGCCCTGGGCGGTGCCGGTCTTTCCCGCGATGTCGAGCGGGAAGCCCTTGAAGAGCGACTCGCCGGTGGTCTTGTGGTAGATGTCGGAGTCGACACCAGGACCGGTGATCACTCGCCGCAGACCGCGTGTGATGGCGTCGAGCGACCCGTTGTCTTCGAGTTGGTCGACGATCACCGGTGTGTCGTACGACTTCACGACGGTGCCCTGGGAGAGGTCGGCAACACCCGGCGAGATGTCGGGAGTGAGCGGCGCGTAGATGGCCTTCACCACGGTGGGCTGTTGCCGGAAGCCATCCGTCGCCAGCGTGGAGTACGCGACGGCGATCTGCAGCGGAGTGGCCGCCATCAGGCCCTGCCCGATGGCCACCTGCACCTCGTCGCCGACGAGCAGGCGCGGCACCTCGCCTGGCGCCAGCACACCAGCCTCGACGAGCGCCGCCTTGACCGCGTCGTCGGGAATGCGCCCTGCCCACTCGTACGGCAGCTGCACACCGGTCTTGGCGCCGAAGCCGAACCGTTGCAGGTTCACCTTCAGCAGGTTGGGGTCGCCCTTGGGCAGGTCTTCGCTGGCGTAGAAGAACAGCTCGCCGAGCCGGTAGAAGAACGAGTCGCTGGAGACCGCGAGCGCGCTCTCCACGTTGACGGGGCCGTACTTGCACGGCGCGCCGTTGCCGCAGACGGCGTTCTTGAACACGCACTTGTAGTTGCCGCCGTTGTTCTGGCAGTCCTCCGGCGGGATCTGGCTGAGCGTGTAGGTGCCCTTGTCGTCGTACACGTAGTTGGCGTCGATGAGGCCGGCGTGCATGCCCGCCCACGCCACGAACGGCTTGATGGTGGAACCCAGGTTGTAGTTGCCCTGCACCGCTCGGTTGACCAGGATGGATTGGTCGGGGTCGATCTTGCTGCCGTCGGGGTTGGTGCTGGGGAACAGCTGCTTGTACTTCGTGCCGCTGATGCCCGCTTCCATCCACCGGTTGTCGAACGTGGGGTAGCTGGCCATTGCGACCACCTGGCCGGTGGTGTTGTCGAGCACGACCACCGATCCGGCGGGCGCCTTGTGGTTGACGTACTCGGGGTAGTCGACCTTCGTGCCGTCGGGGAGCGTTTGGTAGAACACCCGCGTCTTGAGCTGGGTGAGCGGGTCGAGCGGGTTGCGCGGCGCGTGGTCGCCCGTTGGTTCGAACGGCAGATCGCGCCGCGAGCGCAGCTCGGTCTCCAGCGCCTGCTCGGCGTACTGCTGGTAGTCGAGGTCGATGCTCAGCTGCACATCGAAGCCGGCCACAGGCTCCACGCGCTGCTCCACCAGCTCGCGCACGATGCTGCCGGAGGCATCCACCTCGAACACCTTCTTGCCCCAGCGGCCGTGCAGCTCGCGCTCGAGGCTCAACTCCACGCCGAACTGACCGACGCGTTCGTTGCGCTTGTACCCCTGTGCGAGGTAGGTGTCGAGGTTCTCCTTGGTGATGGCGCCCATGTAGCCAACGACGTGCGAGGCCAGCGGTGCATACAGGTACACGCGCTTGTACTGCACGGTGACATCCACTCCGGGATAGTCCTCGCCACGTTCCTTGATGAACGCCACCTTGTCCTCGTCGACACCTTCCTTCAACGGAAGCGGCAGCAGCCGGTCGAACTGCTGGGCCTTCTTGCACGGCTTGGGCTCGAGGTAGCACGGGTCGTAGCGCCGCATCAGATCATCGACGGGCGTCTCCAACGGGCCCGACAAACGCTCGAACAGCTCCCTGCGATCCTTCTCCTTCTTCACCACCGCCCAATCGACGGTGACCGTGAGGATGCGCTTGTTGTCGGCCAGCACGCGACCGTCGGCATCGAAGATGCGGCCGCGCTCTGGAGCGATGTACACGGTGGCGTTCTTCGACGCCGTCACCTTTGCCTGGTACTCGTCGCTCTGCACGCCCTGCAGGAACCACAGGCGGGCACCGAGCAGCCCGATGAGGATCAACGACACGGTGGCGAGAACACCAAGGCGCGCTGCGCGCTTGTCAACAGCCATTGCGACATTCTTGTTCGTTCAGCGACCGAATGGGCCGCGCCCGGGCATCACGAGAGTCGGGGCAACGGCTGCTCATTCCGCCATCGCCTTCCACTTCTTGCGCTTCACGCCCATCATCCAGCGACCGACGGGCATCAGCAGCGGGCACATCAGGCCCGACGACACCGCGACGATGGGCACCGTGATCAGCAAGTCCGAGTTGAGCCAGCCGCTGTCGCCAGTGATCGCCTTCACCAACGGAATCGCCATCTCCCCCACCGCAGCACCGGCGGTGGCGAACATGGCCGCCAGCCACCACTGCGGGTCGGGTGTGAAGCGATGAAGGTAACCGGCCGTCATGCCGCCCACGCCGAAGGCCAACGCCAGCACACCCAACGGCGTGTCGCCACTGGCGTCGGAGAGCAAGCCGAGAACGAAACCTGCGACGGCCCCCCGATCGGCCCCGCCGCCGGCACCGGCAGCGACGACCAGCGCGAGCACCAGCTGCAGCCGGACGTCGTGGATGGGGTGGTTCGCAAAGACCACTCGCTGCAGCGACAGGGCCAGCAGGCCGACGGGCAGGATTCGAAGGAGCGGGGCGACGAAGATGCCGCGCACGGCTCAGGGCCCTACCGCGTCGTCGGTGGGGACGTAGAGCACCACGGCGACGAAGTTGAGCTGCTGCAGGCTGGCATTGGGAGTGACCTCGACGATCTCGCTGCTGTCGGCCGACTGCGCCACGATGCGGGTGATGACACCGATGGGAATGCCCTGCGGCGCAAGACCGCGGATGCCGCCGGCGGTGTCGACGATGGCCCCCACCTTCACGTTGGTGAGCGACGAGCTGCTGTCCACGAAGCGCAGCAGCAACGGCTTGTTGCCGCCCTGGCCCTGCAGCAAGCCCGTCTCGCGCACCACCGCCAATGCCGAGGTGGTGGTGGTGGCTGCGGTGGTCGTGGTGGTGCCGCCGGCCGCCGACGGGGCGGTGGTGGTGGTACCCGGTGAGGTGGTGGTGGTGGTCGTGGTCGTGCCTGCCACGGGTACCCCTGGTACCCGCCCACCGCTGTCGGCGTCGTCGCTGGAGGAGAGCACCTGCGCCGGCACCGAGTACGCCGGGTCGGTGATGAGCCGCACGAGGCTGTGCGTGGGATAGACCCGCGTGATACGACCGATGAGACCGGCACCGTTCGTGACCGGCATTCCCTGGCGGATGCCGTCGACGGAGCCCACGTTGATCTCGATGGTGTTCTGGAAGTTGCCGGGTGACTCGCCGATCACCTGCGCTTCCACCGTGGGGTAGTTGAACTTGGAGGTGAGCTGCAGCACCTTCAACAGCAACCGGTACTCCAGCACCGCCGAGCGGGCCTCCACGTCGTTGCCCTTCTGGTGCTCGATCTGGTCGCGCAGCGCTTCGTTCTCACGCTCCAGATCGTCGTAGTTGGTGATGCCGTACCAAGTGCGCTCGATGGGCAGGGCGATGGCCTTCAACGATGTGTCGATCGGTTGCAGCACGGTGGCCAGCACTCCACGCACTCTGTCGATCACCGGGTTGCCGTGCTTGTCGAGCGTGATGAACAGCAGGCAGGTCAGCACGACCAGGGCTATGACACGACGACGGCTCAGGGCTGAGAACATGTTGGGACCGCCGAGCGGCTAATCGTCGCCACCGAGCGACATCAGCCCTCGCATCGCATCGATGTTCTCCAACGCTCGGCCGGAGCCGATGACGACGCTGAACAGCGGGTTGTGGGCGATGTTGATGGGCATGCCCGTCTCGTGCGACAGCCGCCGGTCGAGCCCGGCCAGCAAGGCCCCACCACCGGTGATCATGATGCCTTGCTCCATGATGTCGGCGGCGAGCTCGGGTGGGGTGCGGTCGAGCGTGGTCTTCACTGCGTCGACGATTGCCGAGACCGGCTCGGCAAGGGCTTCACGCACTTGCTCGGTGGTCATCGGAATGGTGCGCGGCAGACCGCTGATGAGGTCGCGCCCGCGGATGTCGGCGGTGAGCTCCTCGTCGAGCGGCCACGCAGAACCCATGTGGATCTTGATCTCCTCGGCGGTGCGGTCGCCGATGGCGAGTGAGAATTCCTTCTTCACCCACTGCATCACGGCGTCGTCGAGCTCGTCGCCCGCGACCCGCACCGACTGGGCGGTGACGATGCCGCCGAGCGAGATGACCGCCACCTCGGTGGTGCCACCGCCGATGTCGACGATCATGTTGCCGCTGGGCTCGTGGATGGGCATGTCGGCACCGATGGCGGCGGCCATCGGTTCTTCGATGATGTGCACCGGCTTGCGGGCGCCCGCGTACTCGGCCGCGTCTTGCACCGCGCGCTGCTCGACACCGGTGATGCCGGATGGCACGCAGATGACCATGCGCGGCTTGCTCCACCGGCTGGCGTGCACCTTCTGGATGAAGAAGCGGAGCATCTTCTCGCACACCTCGAAGTCGGCGATGACGCCGTCCTTCAGTGGCCGGATGGTCTTGATGCGGCCGGGGGTGCGGCCCATCATGCGCTTGGCTTCGATGCCCACCGCGACCGGACGGCCGTCGGTGATGTCGATCGCGACCACCGACGGTTCGTTGAGCACCACACCCTGCCCGCGGGCGTAGATGAGTGTGTTCGCCGTGCCCAGGTCGATGGCGAGATCACGACCGAGCGCGAGCGGATTGCTTCTCGCCATCACCATCCTCCTTCTGTTCGCCGGCGTAACGCCCGCAGTCTAGCTGCTACGCGGTTTGTTACAGATTCGGGAAGAATATGCCGATTTCGCGTGCGGCGGAGGCCAGGGAATCGCTGCCATGCACCAGGTTCTCGGTGAACAGGATGCCCAGATCGCCACGGATGGTGCCCGGCGCGGCCTTGCGCGGATTGGTCGCGCCCATCAGGCCGCGGACCACCTCCCACGTGTCTTCCGGGCCTTCCACGACCAGCGCCACGACCGGGCCGCGGCTCATGAACTCGACGAGATCGGCGTAGAAGCCTTTGCCCACGTGCTCCTCGTAGTGGCGAGCGAGCGTGTCGGCGTCGAGCGTGCGCAGATCGAGCGCAACGACCTTGAGGTTCTTGGCCTCGAAGCGACCGAGGATCTGGCCGACGAGGCCACGCTCGACGGCATCGGGCTTGAGGAGAACGAGAGTGCGATCAGACATGGCCCCCAACACTACCGACCCTCCCCCGCTTTACGTAGAGGCGGGTCAGAGGACTTTGCGGAGGTAGGGGCGGGCGCCACCCACGACGTAGAGCGAGCCCGTGATCAGCACGGCATCATCGCTCTCGGCCAATGCGAGGGCTCGATCGATCGCCTGCTCGATGGTGGCGTGTTCGAGCACCTGCTCGCAACCCATCGAACGTGCGGCTGACGTGAGCTCGGTCGCGGGCATGCCGCGCGCCGAGGGAGCGGTGCAGGTGAGCACCACATCGAACTCGTCGGCGCGCAGCGCCGACAGCATCTCGCGTGGATCGCGACCTTGCAGGCAGCCGACGACGAGCAGGCGCCGGCCGGCAGGATCGAAGTCGTCGAAGAACACCGACGCGCACGTGTCGGCGCCGGCCGGGTTGTGCGCGCCGTCGATGATGACCAACGGCTGGTGACCGACGACCTCGAAGCGGCCGGGCATCACGACCTGCGCGAAGCCCTCCGCAACCAGTTCGCCGGGCACGGGTGAGGCGAAGAACGCCTCCACCGCGGTGAGCGCGACCGCTGCGTTGTCGCCCTGGTGGCGACCGTGCAGCGGCACGAACACATCGGGGTAGACCGTGGTGGGTGTGCGCAGGTCGACCATCCGGCCACCCAGCGCCAACTGGTTCTCGTCGACATCGAAGTCTGGGCCACGCAAGAAGTTGCTGGCGCCGCCGGCAGCCATGAACGCGTGCGCCAGCTCGGGGTCGGTCTCGCCGATCACCACCGCGCTGCCGGGCTTCACGATGCCGGCCTTCTCCGTCGCGATGTGCAAGGTGGTCGGGCCGGCATATTCGGTGTGATCGACGCCGATGTTGGTGACCACCGCCACCTGCGACTCGCACACGTTGGTGGCATCCCAGCGCCCGAGCAAACCCACCTCGACCACAGCCACATCGATGGCGACGTCGGCGAACCAACGGAACGCGGCGGCACTGACGGCTTCGAAGTAGCTGGGGTGCACGCCGGTGATCGCCTCCAGATCGGCGACTGCCGCCACCTGCTCGGCGAACTCGTCGTCGCTGATCGGCTCGCAGTTGCGGCTGATGCGCTCGTTGAGGCGTTCGAGGTGAGGGCTGGTGTAGGTACCCACCGACAGACCGTGCGCCATCAGCAACCTGGTGATCATCTGCGTGGTGGAGCCCTTGCCGTTGGTGCCGGTGACGTGGATGACGGGGTAGGCCAGCTGCGGGTCGCCCATCGCTGCCATCAGGGCACGCATGCGATCGAGCGTCGGGGAGGTGATGCGCCCGGTGGTGTCGTAGTTGGAGTGCGTCTCCAGGTACGCGAGTGCGTCGGCGTAGCTCATCGGGAAGTGGTCATCGCGGCTGGCTGGGCACGGGTCAGCTGGCTTGGCGGCGCGGTCGCTTGCTGACGGGCTCGCGCGGGACCAGCGTGGGGTTCACCTTGGTCTGCACGGTGTCGGCATCGATGACCACGCTGCCGACATCACTGCGGCCGGGCAGTTCGTACATCGTGTTCAACAGCACCTCTTCGAGAATGGCTCGCAACCCACGCGCGCCGGTGCCGCGCAGCAGCGCCTGATCGGCGATGGCTTCCATCGCCTCGCGGGTGAAGTCGAGTTCGACTTCCCGGCACCGATCATCGGGAGGCGACCGATGAACTCGGGGATCATGCCGAACTTCAGCAGGTCTTCGGGCTGCACGGTGGCGAAGAGCGCACCAGGGTCGCGATCGGCCTTGCTGCGCACGATGCTGTTGAAGCCCATGCCGCGCTGCCCGACGCGGTTCTCGATGATGGTGTCGAGCCCTGCGAAGGCGCCGCCGCAGATGAACAGCACGTTGGTGGTGTCGATCTGGATGAACTCCTGGTGAGGGTGCTTGCGACCGCCTTGCGGCGGCACCGACGCGACCGTGCCCTCGAGGATCTTCAGCAGCGCCTGCTGCACGCCCTCGCCCGAGACGTCGCGGGTGATCGACGGGTTCTCGCTCTTGCGGGCGATCTTGTCGATCTCGTCGATGTAGATGATGCCCGTCTCGGCCTTCTTCACGTCGAAGTCGGCGGCCTGGATGAGCTTGAGCAGGATGTTCTCGACGTCTTCGCCCACGTACCCGGCCTCGGTGAGCGCTGTCGCGTCGGCAACGGCGAACGGCACGTTGAGCAGGCGGGCCAGGGTCTGCGCAAGGTGCGTCTTGCCGCAGCCGGTGGGGCCGAGCAGCAGGATGTTGCTCTTCTGCAGTTCGACGTCGTCGCGGCGCCCGACGCTGGCGTTCTGCTGGTACTGGATGCGGCGGTAGTGGTTGTAGACGGCCACCGAGAGGATCTTCTTCGCGTCGTCCTGCCCGACGACGTAGTCGTCGAGGAACGTGCGGATCTCGCGCGGCGTGGGCAACTGGTCGAAGTGCAGCTCACCGGTCTCGGTGAGCTCTTCCTCGATGATCTCGTTGCAGAGGTCGATGCACTCGTCGCAGATGTACACGCCGGGACCGGCGATGAGCTTCTTGACCTGCTTCTGCGACTTGCCGCAGAACGAGCACTTCAGCAGCTCACCCGTGTCACCGAATTTCGCCACAGCAGCATCCCCTTCTCATCGACGCCTTCTCTCGGCGTCGATCTGTTGAACGTGTGTCGTCGCAGAGCGATCAGCGGATGGGACCGGTGCGGTCCACCACATCACGCGACGTGATGACATCGTCGATGATGCCATACGCGAGGGCCTCATTTGCTTCCATCACGAAGTCGCGGTCGGTGTCGGTGTGGATGCGCTCGAGCGTCTGGCCCGTGTGCTGGGCCAACATCTCTTCCAGCAGGTCGCGCATGCGCAGGATTTCCTTGGCTGCCAGCTCCAGATCGGTGACCTGGCCGTAGCCGGTCTGGCCCGATGGCTGGTGCAGCATGATGCGGCTGTGCGGCAGCGCCATGCGCTTGCCCTTGGTACCCGCGGCGAGCAGCACGGCGGCCGCTGAGGCGGCCTGGCCGAGGCAGATGGTGGCGACGTCGTTCTTGATGAACTGCATCGTGTCGTAGATCGCGAACAGCGCGGTGATGTCGCCACCGGGGCTGTTGATGTAGATGCTGATGTCCTTGTCGGGGTTCTCCGACTCGAGGTACACCAGCTTGGCGCAGGTGAGGCTGGCCGAGCTGTCATCGATGGGCGTGTCGAGCCAGATGATGTTGTCGCGCAGCAGCCGGCTGTACAGGTCGTAGCCGCGCTCGCCGCGGGCGGTCTGCTCGACCACGCTGGGGATGGTGTAGCCCGACATCTGGAAGCGGTTGTCCATGTTCAGTGCCCCTTGTCGTGATCGTGATCGTGATCGTGATCGTGATCGTGATCGTGATCGTGATCGTGATCGTGGTTCTTGCCCAGCAGCAGCTCGGTGTCGAGCACCGCGCCGGTGTCGTCGACCACCTCCGCGTGGTCGAGCAACCAGTCGAGCGCCTTCGTCTTGCGCATCTGCGCCAACAGATCGGTGACCGCGTCGTTCTTCTCGTAGGCCTTGCGCACTTCGCTGGCCTTCTGGCGCACCTGCATCGCGATGCGGGCGTACTCTGCGTTCAGGTCGTCGGCGTCGACCTCGATGGCTTCGGCAGCGGCAACCGCGCGCAGTGCGAGGTCGACCTTGACGGCCTTCACCGACTGCTGCTTGAGCGCCTCGATGAACGAATCGGCCGACTGCCCGGTGGCCGACAACCACTGATCGATGCTGATGCCCTGCGCCTGGAACTGCTGCACGGTGTTCTGCACCCGCGACTGCAGGTCGCCGCTGACCATGCTGTCGGGTGCCGGCGTGTCGACCAGTTCGGCGAGTGCCGACGTGGTTCGTTCCACCAGCAGGTTGCGCGCTTGGGTCAGCTTCTGACCGCCGATGCGCTCGGCGATGGAGGCACGCCAGGCTGCGACGGTGTCGAACTCGCCGAGGTTGTCGCTGACCCACTCGTCGGTGACCTCGGGCAGCACGAGCTGCTGGACACTGCTGACCGTGACGGTGAAGTCGGCCGGCTCGGTGGTGCCCGACGGGTTGGCGCTGAACGTGAGCAGCGCGCCGACCTCGGCCCCGACGAGATGATCGTCGAACCCTTCCGCGACCCAACCCTTGCCGACTTCGTACAGCCAGTCTTCGGTGTTGAGGCCCGGAACCGGCTCGCCATCGCGGGTGCCGGCCAACGTGAGCGTGACGTGGTCGCCCGTTTGGATGGCACGGGCAGCGTCGACCAGTGAACCCTGGCGGCGACGCTCGGTGTCGACGGCTTCGTCGATCTCCTGCTCGCTGGCCGACGGGCTGGGCAGCTCGACGCGCAGGCCGCCGTAGCCGGGCACGGTGACGACCGGGCGAACCTCGCACACGGCATCGAACGACACCGGGCCATCCTCGACCCCGCCGGTGATCTCCACCTCGGGGGTGGCGATGAGGTCGACGTCGTGCTCGCGCACGGCCTGTGCCAGGTACACGGGCACCGCGTCACGCAACGCTTCGTCGCGAGCGGCAGCGAGGCCGATGCGAGCCTCGAGCACCTTGCGCGGCACCTTGCCGGCGCGGAAGCCCGGAAGGTGGCCTCGCGGGCGATCTTGCGGAACGCCTGGTCGATGTCGCGGTCGAACTCGGCCTCGTCGATGACGACGGACAGCTTCACCAGCTGGCGAGGAGTTGGTGCTGCACCGTCGCCTGCGCCCTCGGCGGAGAGAGCGGTTTCGCGGGTGTCTTCGGCGGGTTCGATCGTGCTTTTCACAGGCCGACGACTCTACCGTGGCCGTCCGAATTCCTCCCGAATGGCCCACCGGCTGGTCGTATCGGGCAGAATGGCCCCATGACGATCTGGAAGCCGCATGCACTCGCCACGCCGCACGCCGACCAGCTCGACCTGCGCATCGGCGACCGGGTCGTGAGCACTGTCGAACTGCAGGGCGTGCCAACCGGCACCGAAGGCAAGGTCATCCTCGCGAACGGGTTCAACTGGCAGCGCTACCGAGTGCTGTTCGTCAACGGTGCCGAGCTCGGCGACCTCGACCAACGCAACATCGAGCCCACCGGCCGCACGTCGAAGCGCCTGGCCAAGGCCGCCAAGCGCGGCTGAAAACTCATCGGTGTGGCAGTGTCTCCCACCATGAGTTCCCTCCGTCACCGCTTCCCCGGCGCGCGCGATGGCTGGGCCCGTTTCGACGGGCCGGCCGGTACGCAAGTGGTCGATTCCGCGATCACCGCCATGACCAACTGGCTCTCCGACGGCTCCAACGGCTGCGGCGGCGGCTACTTCGCTGCCGCGCTCAAGGCCGACGAGCTGATGGAGCGGGCGCGGGCAACCGTGGGGCGCCTGTTCAACGCCGACCCGGCGGGGATCGCGTTCGGCGCCAACATGACGTCGATCACGTTCGCGCTGTCGCGCGCGATCGGCGCCACGCTGCAACCAGGTGACCGCATCGTCGGCACACGCATGGATCACGACGCCAACGTCACTCCGTGGCGGCTGGCTGCCGACGGTGCCGGCGCCCACCACGTGCTGGCACCGTTCGATCCGCTCACCGGCACGCTGCCACCGCAGAACGTCATCGACCTCATCGACGAACGCACCAAGTGGGTCACGTTGCCGGGAGCCAGCAACCTGCTGGGCACGGCACCCGACCTGCGCCCCATCATCGATGCCGCGCATGCGGCCGGGGCCCGCGTGTTCGTCGATGCCGTCGCGCTCGCCCCGCACCACCCCATCGACATCACGGCGCTCGGTTGCGATGCCATGGTGACGTCTCCGTACAAGTGGTATGCGCCGCACTCGGGCATGTTGTGGATGCAGCCCGAGCTGCTCGCGGCGCTGCCCGTGTTCAAGGTGCGGCCGTCGAACGATTCGGGGCCGAGCCGGTTCGAGACGGGGATGCCCAACTTCGAAGGCATCGCCGGAGTGGAGGCTGCTGCGCGGTTCCTGCTCGAAGAAGGCATGAGCAGCATCCAGGCGGCAGAGAACGACCTGTTCGCGCCACTGCTCGCCGGGCTGCTGGCAATGGAGCACGTCACGGTGTGGGGGTGCACGGGATGGAAGGTCGCACCCCCACCGCGGCGTTCACCGTGGCCGGGCGCACCCCCGCAGCGGTCTCACAGGCGATGGCTGCGGAGAGGATCGCCGTGTGGGACGGCCACAACTACGCAGTCGAAGTCGTCGGTCAGCTCGGCCTGGCGGACTCGGGCGGTGTGGTGCGTGCCGGCATCTCGCGCTACCTCGAGCCCGATGACGTGGCTCGTTTGCTGTCGGTGGTCGAACGGCTCGCTACTCGCTGAGGCGACCCGCCGGGTGGGACTTTGGTCCCTACCCCGGTGTGCTTCCTGCCCTACTGGCCCCTACAGCCTGCCCGCACGATGGCTCCATGAATAGGGATGACCGGTCACTCATCAGTTGGTTCGCGTTCGCTGCCGCGATCGCTGCGCTCGTCGTGGCAATCGTTGGGGTGCGCAGCGACGGTTCGTCGGAGAGTGCTTCCGGCAGCGGTGGAGCTGCGAAGCCCACCATCGAAGTGGTGATGAACGACTTCTCCTTCTCGCCCGCCAACATCACCATCCCTGCTGGGGGCGCCACGCTCAAGTTGGTCAACAACGGAGCCGCGACGCACAACCTGCAGGTTGCCGATCTGGGCATCAAGAGCCCCGACGTGCTGGCCGGCGAGACCTATGCCCTGGAGGTCGGCGCTCAGTCGCTGGGCTCCTACAAGGTCATCTGCCCGCAGCCGGGTCACGAGGGCGCCGGCATGGTCGGCACCCTGGTGGTCAGCGACAGCGCAGGCGGCGCCTCGGGCACCGACGGCATGACGACCGGCGGCAGCGCCGAGATGACGTGGTCGCAGATGGACGCACTGATGCTGAAGGTGGCCCAGCAGTACCCGGCCACAACGGTCGGCAAGGGCGGCCAGATGATGGAGCCCACCATCCTCGACGACGGCACCAAGGAGTTCGTGATCACGTCGAAGGTGGTCGACTGGGAAGTCGAGCCGGGCAAGATCGTCAAGGCCTGGACGTACAACGGCGTCGTGCCGGCACCGGAGATCCACGTCAACTCGGGTGACAAGGTGCGCATCGTGCTCAAGAACGAACTGCCCGACAGCACGTCGCTGCACTTCCACGGCATCCAGGTGCCCAACGTGATGGACGGCGTCGACCCGTACACCGAGTCGCCCACCACCCCCGGCGGCGAACACGTCTACGACTTCGTGGCCAAGGGGCCGGCTGTCGGCATCTACCACTCCCACCACAACGCACAGGAGCAGATCCCCGACGGCATGTTCGGTGCGTTCACGATCGACAACATGCCGATCCCGCAGAAGCTGATCGACAAGGGCTACACCAAGGATCGACAAGCGGGTCAACATGGTGCTCAACGACGCCGGCGTCATCGGCCTCAGCCTCAACGGCAAGAGCTTCCCGGCCACCGAGCCGTACACGCTCAGGGTCGGCGAGGTCATGGAGGTCAACTACATGAACGAGGGCCTGCTCGGTCACCCGATGCACCTGCACCAGCCGATGGGTTGGGTCACTGCCAAGGACGGCATCCCGCTGGACGAGCCCACCCCGCAAGACACGATCTGGGTCTCCCCCGGTGAGCGCTACACCGTGCTCTACATGGGCATGGAGCCCGGCGTGTGGGCATGGCACTGCCACATCCTCACGCACGCCGAGACTCCCACCGGGATGAAGTACATGGTGACCGCGTTGATCGTGACCCGGTGACGTGATGAACGTCCGGCAGGCGCGAGTGATCGTCGGGGTCGATGGCTCCGAAGGGTCGATCGAGGCACTGCGGTGGGCCGCTCACGAGGCGGCCCGCCGCCACTGGCCGGTGCACGTGATGACGTGCACTCAGTTGCCGGTGAGCGTGGAGGCCGGCATGGTGGGAGCGGGCGCGTTCGCCGGCTCCACGATGGACGCCATCGTCCTCGAGCAAGAGCACATCAACCAGCGCGCTGTCGATCTCGCCCGCTCCTTCGGCCTCGGCCTCGAGGTCAGCGGAGAGACGGTGCTGGGTGCAGCGGGGTACGCATTGGTGAGCGCTTCGCACGAGGAAGACCTCGTGGTGGTCGGCGCCACCAGCCATCCTGGCCGGCTGGCCGATGTGCTCGGTTCGGTCTCCACGGTCGTCGCCCACCGGGCCAAGGGCCCCGTCGTGGTCGTGCACGGCAGTGATCGTCGCGACGATGTCATCAGTCGCATCGTGGTCGGCGTCGATGGTTCTGCCGGCAGTGACGAAGCGCTGCTGTGGGCCGCCGAGGAAGCGCTGCGCTGTGGCGCCGAACTGGTGCTGGTGCACGGTTGGGTCTACCCCTACGTCGGCGCTCGCACCGGTGTCTCCGAGCCGCGCGACGACATGCGGCTCGACGCGATGCGCACGCTGGAAGCGAGCGCACTGAAGGCGCACGAGGTGGCATCGTCGGTGCGTTGCCACTCCATCATCACCGAGGAGAGCCCCGCCAAGGCGCTCATCGACGCCGCCGCCGAAGCAGACCTGGTGGTCGTGGGGTCCCGCGGCCATGGTGGCTTCGCAGCACTGATGCTCGGCTCGGTCAGCCGCACCGTGCTGCAGCACTCGCCTCGCCCGGTGGCAGTGATCCGTCCGGTCGACTGACACCGTCAGCCGGCGCGCAGGCCTGGCTCGGCTGGTGCCGCCGATAGCATCCTGCATCGCCGGGGAGTAGCGCAGTTGGTAGCGCACCTGCTTTGGGAGCAGGAGGCCGGGAGTTCGAGTCTCCTCTCCCCGACCATTCTGACCAGGTCTGATAGAGCGGCCAACACTCGTCGGCCGACGCATGTATCAGCGATGTATCAATCTCCGGTCGCAAACTGCACGGAGGTGACCCATGTCGTGCGAAGGCAACCGGCCAGCCGATGGTGCGTCAGCAGCGCGACAAGTGAGTCGTGCGTGTCGACGGCATCGACACATCCACCGGCAAACACCGGCAGCTCTGCGCTACCTCCACGCGTCCGCGGACGCGTGGAGCTACCTCACCGGAACCCCGTGACACCCCTTCATCAGGCTGATCGCGCGAGCGCGATCGAGAACACACGGTTGGTCCGATTGACCCAGAGTTCGAACTCCTTGAGGTGACAGCAATGCATGAGGTCGCTCACGCGTCCGCGGACGCGCTGCGCTATCGCCCGCCCGTTAGTCAGCGGCACAACGCTGACTCGTATCACCCAGCGGCAGCTCGACTCCACCCATCCAGGTGACAAAGTGGTTCAGCTGAGCCGCTCACTTCGGCAGATCTGCAGCTGGACGGGCAGGACGAGGGGTATCCCCGTGAGCTCTTTGCCGGCAACGGACATGCTGTATAGACTTGCTGTATGTCAGCAACACGGACGCAGGTCTACCCACTGACGAGCAGCGGCAGGAAGGTCGACCAATTGGCCGACCTGAAGGCGTTCCAATGGCCGATCATCCGCCGAGCTCGACGACTACTTGACCGACGACGCCGACGCCACCACCGCTCACGGCCACGTTTGGCGCCCGCCGGCCGCGACCACGCCCTCGCGACGAGTGGCAGCGTGGTTGATCTCCTCGTCGACACCGACATCTTCATCGACCACCTCCGAGGAGCAATAGCTTCGTACCCGGTCGCCACCGGTTCCACTACTCGGTGGTTAGCCGCGCAGAACCCTTCGCCGGCAACACCGCAACGAACCTCTCCATTCAACTGCTCGCGCCTTTCAGAGAACTTGGCGTCGACCGCCAGGGCCGAGCGCGCCGGTCGGATCGCGCGAGAGTTCGGAGTCCGACTTCCTGACGCCCCCGTCGCCGCGACTGCGATTGAACACGATCTCGGTCTGGTCACGAGAAACCGCAAGCACTTGACCCGATCCGGGGATTACGGCTTCGTTCGCTTTGACGGCGCCCCGCCCAGAGCGGCAGATCTGGCTCACGCGACGGTATCCCCGCGAGCCTTGCCGGCAACGGACATGCTGTATTGGACTTGCTGTATGTCAGCAACACGACGCAGGTCTACCCACCGACGAGCAGCGCAGGAAGGTCGACCAACTGGCTGACTTCGAGAAGGCGTTCCAATGGCCGTGATCATTCGCCGGCTCGACGACTACTTGACTGACGACGCCGACGCCACCACCGCCACGGCCACGTTTGGCGCCTCACCGGCCGCGCACCACGCCCTCGTCGCGACGAGTGGCAGCGTGGCTGATCTCCTCGTCGACACCCGACATCTTCATCGACCACCTCGAGGAGCAACAGCTCGTACCCGGTCGCCACTGGCTCCACTTACTCGGTGGTTACCCGCGGAACTCTTTCGCCGGCAACACCGCAACGAACCTCCATTCAACTGCTCGCGCCTTCAGAGAACCTTGGCGTCGACTCGGGCCGGCCCGAGCCGCCGGGTCTGGATCGCGAGGAGTTCGAGTCCGACTTCCTGGACGCCCTCGTCGCCGCGACCGCGATTGAACACGTATCTCGGTCTGGTCACGAGAAACCGCAAGCACTTCGACTCGATCCGGGGATTACGGTCTCTTCGCTTTGACGGCGCCCCGCCCAGAGCGGCAGATCTGCGCCCATTCGTTCGACTCGTTGTCGCTGCGGTGTTCTGTTCTGGATTCTGAGCGGAACGCGGGCTGCCGCTTCCAATCTGGCGAACGAGGACACCCGGACATGTCGGAGACCACAACCAGGCATGCGTCAGGGTGCGTCGTGAACCGGCCCGCTGGGCAGCGCACTGCTGCTCCACCCACGCGAGGCACTCTCCCCATCCCACGTAGTCCTCGGACGAATCGAGCGGCCACACTCGGCAGCACATCGTCAGGGGCGGCCCGACGAGGTGCGGCAACAGCAGATCCTGGAGGTACCTTGGCTTCGGGATCGAGAAGATCAGCGAGGTGCGCCCACGAGTCGACGCGCACGACTACCGTCCGACGGACCGCCTTGTCGACATCGGGATGACTGCCACCAGCTGGCGTACTACTGCGTGTAGCGGCACCACGCGGCACCGAGTTCGGAATCGAGATCACGCCGAACGCCGCCGCATCCTGCGTGCGCTCTCGAGCAACGTGCGCGCACGACCGACGACGGGACGCCAGGCCGCTGGCTGAGATCTGCTCCCGAGCGTCCATGAGTTCCGCGGCGTTCTTCCTTGGGTCTCACAACCGCGAGAGCGTCGCTGCGCGGGCGACGGCTCACGCCCACGGCGGTTAGGCGCGGGTCAGCGGGCAGGCGACCCGTGAGAGCACGCTCAGGCAGCGTTGGGGATCGCTGAGATGAGGCGAGCTGCCGGCGGCTTTGGACTTCGGCGATTGCAGGTCAGCATTACCAGGAGCCACCCAGAGGACCAATAGGGACCGCACCGAAGACGGCTCGTGCGACATCATCCAGCTCGTCTGAGCCGGAACTCGCCGCCAGCGGGACCCGATGAGGTCAGCGCGCCGGTCACCTGCTCCCACCGATAGTGATCCGCACGGCGGCGAACACTCGGGTCGCCAGCGATCACACAAGTTGGATCGCCTGAGCCCAACTTTGCTTTCACGACAATCGATACGCAGCGGCGACGCAATCGCCAAGATCAGCACCGCATCGAACGCCGCCCGAGTGATGGCGTAGTCGCCACTTCCGAGATGATCAGCGAGCATGACTTCCGTTCTGGCGGCGCCCGTTGGCTGTCGTGCGACTGACAGCATCATGCCCGGAAGTGGCCGGCGTTGTCCAGCGAGCAGAGCGGGCAGGTAGGTGCCAGCGTCGCGCGGTGGTCCGATAGGTTTGCGATGTTGCGCTGGTGGATATTGGCGGTACCGTCTCAGCAGGACTCAAAGTTGGTTCCTCGCGGCTCAACTCATCTATCTCGACAATGTCATTGGCCGAACCAGCCTCGGGTGGATCTGATGACCTCTCAGAGCCTGACGAGATCGACCCGAGATTCTTCGTCGCCGCGTTGACGGGGAGGCGGTGGAGCAGCCCGCTCCATACTTCGGTGCGCAGGACGCCTCCGGGACAGCGAGCCAGCCAGGAAGCGGGTTTGCGCCAGACGCCCTCTACCAGGAGTTCTGCTGGGCAGTGAGGGCCATCAACTCCTGGCGGCCGCAGCCTTCTCCCTCTTTTTTCTCATTTTTCGCGATGAGCTCAAGAGGTCGTTGTCGCGAGTGCGTAATTCCAGCGCCATCGAGCCCTATGTAGTTCCTGATCAGGAGATGAACCCGCCCTGCTCGATGAGTTCACGGCCCCATCGTGGCGGACGGGACCTTCACTGAGGACGATGAAGGCAATTCCGACGCAGGCCTCGCAGTGGAGACGATCAATCAAGTTCGTCGACCGGAGTGCTCGGGCGAACTCCATGAGTCGACCAACTAGCGCCCAGTGCCCGAAGCGGGCGGCGGTGTCCAGCGAGCAGAGCGGCAGTTATTCCGGTGATCTGTCAAGGGTGATCGGGTTATTCCGGTGATCGGTGGTCAGCCGGTCTCGGCTGGGAGGCCGTCGAGGAGCCGGTTGAAGATGGCTGCCCGGTCGGTCTGCTGGTTGCGGTTCGCATGCTCGGCCTGGGCCTGCAGGGTGGGGGGGAACCCGATGGTGGTCTGGAGTAGCCGCAGCCTTCGCAGATCGTCTCGTACGCGCAGTCAGTCGCAACGGGCCGTTGGGCACCAGCCGTTGGCGAGCATCCGGCGGTGCTCGCTGGCGAGCTGTTGGAGGCGCGTTTCCGTCGGTAGCGGTGTAGAGCGCGCCGATCTTCGCCGACGCTGTCGCGCATTCGTCGGCGACGGTCTTGTTCGCGATCCGCGCGAGTGAGCGTCATGCGCAGGCTGCGATGGCTGAGCATCGTCGCGATCGCTTCCAGGCGCGCGCCACGGTTGATCGCCTGCGTCGCCAACGTGTGGCGCAACTGGTGCGGGTGGACGTGTCCGGAGGCTGGCGGCGGCGACACGGGCGATGATGCGTCCGGACGCGGTGTTGATCCAACAGTTGTCCGTCGTGCAACAGACGGCCGTTCACGGCGGATGCAGGGTGGTCCAGTCGGCGAGCAGACGGGCGGCGTTGGTGCAACGGCACGTAGCGGTCGTTGTGCAGTTTGCCGACCGGGACCCGCAGCCAGGGTGCGCCGCGAGCTTCGACCACAGCGTCGCGCCGAGGGTGCACAGCTCGCTGGCGCGCATCCCGGTGCGCGATAACAGCTCGATCACCAGCCGGTCGAACGGCGCGGCGACCGCGGCTGCGGCGGTGAGACGGGCGGCTTGACGTCATCGAGGAACCGTGGCAGCGGGTCATCGGCGACGGGGACATCGACGGAGAAGATCGGGATCCGTTGCGGTGCGTCGTCCCAGTCCCACTCGATGATCCGATCGAAGAACGATCGCAGCATCCCGAACCGCTGGCGGATCGTGTTCCGCGCCGAGGCTTGCCGGCGGCAGTCAGATGGCGCGACGAAGAACAACTTGAACCCTTCGACATGGACGCGCTTGACGTCGACGAACCCGACCAGGTCAGGTGTTCGAACGAGGAACCCGGCGAAGCAGCGCAGCGTGTTGTCCGCCGCGTCGACCGTCGCCGGGCGCATCGACACCGCCAGCTGATCCAGATAACGCCAGGCAGTGACCGCAAACCGGCACGTGCGCGACACGAGATCCTACTCGGGTGAGCGCCAGCACTGACCATCGGCAGGCTCGTTGAGCGCAACGCAGCGCTCACTTGAGGACCTGACCGACGCGCTCGATCAGGTCGCTGGCGCGTTGATACTCGCCGGCGAGCCAGCTGTCGGTGAGATGCAGATAGACGCGGGTCGACTCGATCGAGCGGTGACCGGCCTGGGCTTGGATCGCTTCCAACGCCATCCCTGCCTCACGCAGCCGGGTCAAACAGGTGTGGCGCAACTGGTGACATGTCGCGCGTTCCAACCCGGCCTGGAACCTTCGCCAGGCGCACGATCTGCTCTGGAGCCCGTCGATCGACAACGGCTCCCCGGCGGGCGCTCTTCAACGCCATGAATACGGCGTCAGTCGTCGCGTCGGCCGGCCGTTCCAGCGACAGGTACGGTCGACAAGCTCTGGAAGAACTGGCCCGACATCGGGATCAGACGCTGATGACCGCCCTTGCCATCAGCGATGAACACCCGCCGATTCGTCGGCTGCAGATCCTCCAACCTGAGCCCGATCACCTCGCAACAGCGCAGCCCGCCGAGCACCATCGCTTCCAACATCGCCCGATCCCGCCAATGACGGGCAGCGCTTAACAGCATGATCACGTCGGCCGGGTCCAACACCTTCGGCAACGTCCGCGCGTGCGGATCAACGGCGACCCCGACGGCTGACCGCCGGCACCGGTGCGCCGTGTCGCCATCCCACGCGGCACCGGGTTCGCCGCCCATCTCACCGCACAACACCAGCCAGTTGAACAACCCCGACATCACCGCCAACCGGCGACGGATCGTGCGCTGCCATCCCCGGCCCGCCGTCGACGAGACGCACCACACGCCCGTCGCCATCACCTCGACGTTGAGTAGTGATGAACTCGAACACGTCCGCCGGCGTCACCGCCGCCGGGTCCTTGTCGATCACCGCAAGAACACCCGCAAAGTCCGACACCGTCGCGATCACCGTGTTCCGCCGGCACCTCGCCGCCACGAACTCGACATAGCGGGTCCAGCAGCTCCGCCCCGCCCCGCGGACCCTCCAACACGACCTCCAACGACGACATCCCGATCTCCGATCAGCCACAAGCAGACCCTCGACGAGAAGCCCCGCCAGCCTCACTCGATCACCGGAAATATTCAGATATGGTGTTCCAGTTGGTTACATCAGGAGCGGTCTGAGGTGTCACCGGACCCGTTTTCGAAGAACGGCCCGTAGAACACTCGAATCCGCTCGGTAACCCACCGTCGGAGCGTCGGGCGCGGCGACGACGATGAGCACGCGCCACGTCAACCTCCACTGCTCCGTGGTCGCATCGACCGGCAATTAATGACCGGCGTTGTGGGTTGGCGAACGGCCGCGCGACGGCTTCGTCAGCGATGTCCGACAGCCTCACCGGGACCTCGCAGGATCAAAGTCGGTTGAGCCGTTCCGCCGCGTTCGCCGCCTCTGAGATCGGGACTGACGACCGCGCCAGTTGTCGCCGCTCGTCGCCACACGCACTGGACTGCCAGAGCCGCGAGGACAACTTCCGGCGCAGGCCGCAGGGACCGTCTTTGAACGAAGCGACAACACCCGGAGAAGAATGCCC